>JAEWFW010000015.1 GCA_023388635.1 Bacillota bacterium | reverse complement strand
CGGATTGAGCTCCCGTAACTTTTGGATGGAAGTTTTATTCGATACAAGCTCGCTGTATACACCTAGTTCACGTATTCTTCTGGCAATTAATTGATTGAATTGTCCACCGAAGTCAAGAACTAACACTTTTTGTTCGGGCTTTTGCACATTTAGCATCTCCTTAACAATAACATTAAGGGTTATTTTATCAGCAGTATTTTTTTTCGTCAAGACAAGATCGCCGCATATGATTTCATCGCACATGCGGCGACCTCCGCGAACTGCTATGCCGGTACTACTTGATTTGCCAGCGTGAACACCGTCACTTGATCCCCTGTGCTCAGCTTGTGGTGCGTTGCCTGATCTTTCGGCATCGTAACTTGTATAATTTGGTCATTATCAATTAAAACTTCAAGTTTCAACTGCGAACCAAGAAATGTCGTACCGCAGAGAATTCCCGATGCCGTCCCAGCTGCATTTTCTTGTCTCTCAGCTTTTACTAATTTAAAATTCTCCGGACGAATTAAGATTTTTAGCGGTGTATACGACGGCAATGCCTTTAAAGATTCCGGCAACTCCAGTACCAGGTTACCCGCGTGTACCTGCCCGGCTTTTACGAATCCCGTTAAAACATTGATCTCTCCCACAAAGCACGCGACAAATTCACTTGCCGGGTTCTCATATATTTCCGCCGGTGTACCAATTTGCTCAATTCTTCCATGATTCATTACGGCGACCCTGTCACCCAATTGAAATGCTTCTTCCTGATCGTGTGTGACAAGAATTGTCGTAATTCCTAATTCCTTCTGAATTTGTTTTAATTCACTGCGCAATTTCTGCCTAATTTTCACATCCAAAGCACTCAACGGCTCATCGAGCAGTATAATGTCCGGCTTCGGTGCGAGCGCTCGTGCCAAGGCTACGCGCTGCTGTTGACCGCCGCTGAGTTGATGTGGTTTTTTGTCAACATGTTCAAACAGACCGATCGTTTTTAACAATTCATCGACACGCTGCTTGATATGCGTGCGTGGCATACGCTTGATTTTCAACCCATAGCCAATATTCTCACGCACCGTCATATGCGGGAACAATGCATAATTTTGAAACAGAAATCCAATCCCCCGTTGCTGTGCCGGCAGATGATCGATTCGCTGGTCGTCAATATATATTTGACCTCTTGTCGGCGTTTGCAAGCCGGAAATCAAGGACAGCATAGTGGATTTGCCGCATCCGCTCGGTCCAAGCACCGCCAACATCTCACCGTTTCTTACTTTCAGGGAGACATGGTCGAGCGCAATGATGTCACCGTATTCCATCGTTAAATCGATAATTTCAATGCCCCTACTCAAATGTACCACCCCTCTTATTGCCCGAAGTTACAATTTTCAGCGTAAATAGTATGATAAATGACGCCACAGCCAGGACAATCGCCACAGCACTGGCTCCTTCCAAATCTCCTGTATTAAATAGGGAATAAATCTGCAGCGGTGCTGTTCGCGTCTTGAACATCAAGTTGCCCGACACCATCATGGTCGCGCCAAATTCCCCCAAAGATTTAGCGAAGACGAGCACACCGCCAGCTATGATCCCCGCTTTCAATGACGGCAATGTGACATAGAAAAATGTCTGCCAACTGTTTGCCCCCAATGTTTTTGAAGCATTCTCATAATTCTTATCCAGACTTTCTAACACCGTTCCAACCTGTCTCACCATATACGGAAATGTCACGAATATGTGCGCCAACAAGATTCCTGGAAACGTAAACATCAACCGGATACCACTATCTACAATATGTTGACCCAAAAATCCGTTGGGACTGTATAATAGCAACAGCGCAAAACCAATAACGACGGTTGGAATCGCTAACGGAATATCTACTATGGCATCAATAATACGCTTTCCCGGTATTCTCGTTCTTACGAGAACGAACGCCATAGCCGTACCGACAACGATGTTGACTACGCTTGTAAACAGCGCGATTTGAAAGGTCAGTAACAGCGAGTGCAATGTCGCCGGCTGAAAAATCCGGTCAAAAAATATGAAGAATCCTTCTTTTGCAGAATACATAAACAACTCGCCTAAAGGCATCATGATCAGGATAAAGAAAATAATCATTGTTAAAGCGGCGAGTGTCAAATTGATATTACGTTCGATGGAATAGCCAACTTGCGGTTGCAGTAATTCCGCAAAAGGCTTTCCATCACGTCTAGCAGGTTTCATCTCATATCCCTCAATTGCTTACGACTCTCCCCAGTTGCTTTCCGTTGCTGTCGACTTTCCTCGATTGCTTTCTGGCGCTTTCGATTCTCCTCGATTGCCTTCTGTCGCTTTCGATTCTCCTCGATTGCTTTCTGTTGCTTTCGATTCTCCTCAATTGCTTTCTGTCGCTTTCGATTCTCCTCAATTGCTTTCTGTTGCTTTCGATTCTCCTCAATTGCTTCTTGCCGTTTCATGTCATCACCTCTTTTGTGTTTGCTTCCATAAATGATCGATAATTTCTGCTCTCGCTCGTTCTACACCACCGAAATAGTCTAATGTAAACGGGTCATCAATCTCCGCATATTGGTCAAATTTTGCCGTGATGTCGTCATTAATGGAGCGGTATCCATACTCCGCATATGCAGTCTGCGCTTCATCGCTGTATAAAAACGTAATAAATTGATCGACAATCTCTTCCTGACTCGTTTGAATATTACTATCAAGTTTAACTACAGTCCAACCTGTCTCTACGGTGCGCTGCGGCACGATCATCTCATATGGTTTGCCTTTCTGTAATTCCAACAATGCTTCATTCTCATAAGTGATAATGACATCACCCTGACCGGCATCAAATTGTGCTGCTGCCTGCTTTGCTGACTCTGGCATAGCGATGACATTGTTTTCTACATTCTGTAATAATTGAAATGCCCTTTGCTCGTCTTGCACTCCCGTTTGCAGTTCCGACTCACGAAGAGCAGAACCATAGATCGCATAAATAGCCCATTGAGCGCCCCCCGATGTGTCGGGGCTGGAGTGAATGATTTCAACGCCCGGTTTTGTCAAATCTGTAAAACTGTAAATCTGCTTTGGATTTCCCTCGCGCACGAGAAAAACAATCGTCGATTTAATCGCCACACCGTCATGAGGCAATGTGCGCCAATCGGTCTCCGTCAACCCTTTGTCACGCAGTTGCTGTGCGTACAGCTCCGATGAAAGGAGTGCCACCTGTACATCATTACCGCCGACAATATTGTTCGTCAATGTGCCTGAACCGGCAAACGTCGGTAAAATCTTCACTTTATTTCCTGTGCGTTCCGCCCATTGATCTTCGAACATCGGAACTAACACCTTCGTCGTCACATCTTCCGTCACGCAACAGGACGCAAAAGCGATTTCTATTTGTTCAGGCGATTGGCTACTTTCTGTCTCTGTCACTCCTGCCTTCGTCGCTCCACAGCCTGCCAGTATACAAATTCCTGCAATGAATACCATAAACAAAAAAAATACGTTTCTCATTTTACTATACGCCACTGTTTTTATCTCCTTTTGCTAAGATTGGATTGATATCGCAATCCGCTTTTATAATAGTATCCGTGATAATAGCATATGAAAAATTTGTATTTTTGTTTATGTGCAAATAAAAAAAGTGCAGATATCTGCACTTTAAATTATAATTATGATCATCCGAAATACTTCTGGTAGATCGAATCGACGGATTGGTTGGCTTCCTGCTTAAAAGCATCAAATTTTCTCATAAACTCTTTTCCGTTTTCTGTAAGTACTGTACCGCTATCGGTGCCGCCCGCCTTTTTACTGACAAGTTCAATACCTAGCCGTTCTTCTGTTGCCTTGATTTTTCCCCATGCTGCTCGGTAGGACATCCCTAATTTACTCGCCGCTTGCCGAATAGACCCTGTCTGTTCGATTGCCTTCAATAGAACTTGTCTTCCATCTCCATACACAACTTCGTCTTCCACACCAAGCCATATTTTCGACTTCGATTTCATTTTATGCAATCGATTCACCTCCCGCTACATAACTTTATTATTCCCGCTCTCCACATCGATTCCGTATCCCTGTTGGTCTGCCACAATATCCAAATAAATTGTCTCCAAATCAACTAAAAAGAAATCTGGCTGGACAAGCAGTTCCTGCGTATTGATATATTTAACGTACCCTTTGCATACTTCGCATACATATAATTTTCGGTCTTCATCTTCACCAACTGTGATATAGCGAAGTTTTTCATGATCTTCATTTTTACAATGAGGGCATTGCAATCGCTTTGCGTTCCATACCGTACTGCATCGCACGCAACATGCTTCTCTTCCGCCTTCATCCACACTTCGTATAATTCGCACGAGTTCCCCGCAAACTGGGCATTTATTGTTGTTATAATGTGCCAAATTAATTTTCGGATTTACCAGCTTTGCAAACGCTTTAATATATGGTCTATACGCCAACTCCGACAAAAATTGCAAAATTGGAGCATTTAAATTATGTTTTTTTGAAAAGTCCTCAAAATAAAAATGATTAAATTGTTTCGTCGCTTCTATTAAGAGAACCATCTGCTCGTCCGATTTCAATGATTCTAAAATTGACGTAACAGTCTCTTGTAATTGCTGCTGATGAGATAATACAATATCGGCAATCTTATTTATAAACATTCGATATTGCTCAGTATTTACCGGTACATCAATCACCGATGAAAGTGGATGCAACTGGCGAATTTGTTCTTGCAATTCACTGTCGACTAACACTAAATCGTTAAATTCAACTTCATCAGTCAATCGACTAACTTCGGCTATAATTTCTTTATGCATATTGAAATATTCTTGATTTACTGTCGAATCGCTCATTTATAAAACTCCTTCTAGAATCTATGTTTGGTTGAGTATATCACAAGTCTTTCTGTGTATGCAAATTAAGTGATACATCCAGTGACTTGGACATTGTAAAAAAGGGACCATAAAGATTGATCTTTTTATGGTCCCCTCCTCTAATTCTATCTACAGCACTAATTATTTTGTTAAGGTTATTGAAAAATATTTATTTGCCTATGCTCTTCTTCTCTTCAGCCATTACTTTGTCATACCAAAGAGTATGGTGATCTTTTGCGTATTTTGCAGGTACGTATCCAGTCAACATACCTTCCAATGCCGGCTTCGTCGATGGGTTGAATGCCGTTTGGTAGATGTGGATCGTCGCTGCTGCTGTCAACAGTGCCATCCCTCCGGAGTGTGCCACATATGCCCACTGTACCAATGTGATACTGAACGCATCTGGGAACCACATTACGAAACCTGACAAGATAACTACGAGCGTTAACGAAAGCACTCCATAGGAGTTCATCTTTTCCCCACCGTTTAAGAATCCTTGTGGCGGGCACTCTGCGTGCAATCCCAACAACTCTTTACCCAATGCTGGGAAATACGCTAAATCGTCTTTTCTCAAATGCAGAATCTCTTTCATCCACCCGAAGAAGGTTTTCGGTGTGAACAGGATCAAGATGAAGATTGGTAATACGAATACGACTGCGAATATACGATGAAGTAATTGCGCCATCTCAAATCCTCCGAACAACGGTGCCAAGAAGTCAAATGCATCAGCAAATAGCAACAATCCTGTTAAGAGCAATACGGCATAGCATCCAACATATAGCCAGTGCGCAAATCTCGTCGGTTTATCCAAACGGAATATCTTATCGCCCTTGACTTTCTGAATCTTTTTCGCCATTATACATCAGCTCCTTTCTCGTCATCGTGTCCGTGTTCTGCTTGATGTTTCTTCTGCGCTCTTGTAGTCAAGAATAAGCTGACTGCCGCCATTCCCAGCGCTCCACCCATTGCCAACTTACCGAATGGCTGCACGATGTCTTTCCACAATGCCAATGATACTGGAACAACCGGTTTTTCTGGCAAATCGTAATAGGAAGGTGTTTCCGCTAATACATAGATTGCGTTCGTTCCCTCTATACTTTCCGGATTGTAAATGTTCGCATTCGGATATTTCTCTCTGACTGCGGCAAGTCTTGCTTCTGCTTTTGCCAACATGTCTTCGCGCTCTCCGAAATCTAACACTCCGCTCGGGCAAGCTGACACGCACGCCGGTTTCTTACCAGCGTTGACACGGCTTTCGCAGTGGTTACATTTTGTCGATTTTGTCACGACTTTTCCGCTGTATTGCGATTTACGTACTGCCTTTTGGCAACCGTCTTCTTCGACAAATCTCGGATTGTCTGCATCGTTGACTAACACTCTTCCATCTGCTGTAAATTCTTGTATTTGAATAACGCCGAATGGGCAATGTGTTACGCAATATCCGCACCCAACGCACTTATCCCAATCGCGTTGTACTGCTCCCCATTCGTTATGGTACAAAGCATCTTGCGGACACGCTTTGACGCACGCTGCATCAACGCAATGTTTGCAAGCATCTTTTATGAAATGCCACTGCATCTTACCGTTAACTTCTTGCTCTTTGTACTTAATTAAGCACCAAGTGTTTGCTGTTAATTCTGGATGCGATTGGTACGTTCCTGTAAATCCTGTGCTTTCTGCTGGAAGCTCGTTCCAGTTTTTGCAGCTGACCATGCATCCACGGCAGCCTGTACATTTAGTCGTATCGATATATTTTGTTTTAGCCATCTCTACGCCCTCCTAACGTCACACAAGAACGCCTTATATTCCGGAATTCTTGTATTTGGACATCCGATAAATGCTGTCAAAAGATTTGCCTGATGCCCTGTGACAATACCTTTGTAACCGAAGTTCCAAGGCATACCGATATGGTGAACAACTTGACCGCCTGCAATTGTAAATGGCTTAAAGCGTTTAGTAACCATTGCATATGCCTTTACTTCACCACGAACATTCGAAACAACGATTGTGTCGCCATTTTTGATACCCTTCTCAGCAGCCAATTCCTCACTGAGTTCGATGAACATATGCGGCACAAGCTCTCCTAACCAAGCTAAGTTACGCGTCATAACTCCCGACTGCCAATGTTCAGACATTCTGTACGTTGTCGCAACAATCGGATATTTGTCAAAGTCACTCTTTCCATTCATCTCATCGCTGTAAATGTGTACAGCTGGGTTGAGTTGGATTGAGTTAAATTTATTTTCAAGTGGACCTTCATATGGCTCATAGTGCTCTGGGAACGGACCGTCTGCCATGCCTGTAGGTGCGTATAAAGCCGCAACTCCATCATTCATCATCAGATACGG
This sequence comes from Bacillota bacterium, assembly GCA_023388635.1. Taxonomy (GTDB): domain Bacteria; phylum Bacillota; class Bacilli; order Desulfuribacillales; family Desulfuribacillaceae; genus JAEWFW01. The sequence continues at coordinate 22,466 of JAEWFW010000015.1, read as the reverse complement.
TACTGCAGCTGTGCCATTTGCAGCCGCGAAGTCCGGTATATCATATCCGACCCACGCGCTTCCATCCCACCAAAGAATGGCTTTATCGTCTGCCCACTTTTTACCGTTGATATCAGAAGAGCAGCGATTGTAAATAATCCGTCGGTTCGCAGGCCATGCCCAAGACCAGTTCAAGTAGTTACCGATCCCTTCTTTGCCATCAGGACCTAAATCATTATCATCACGGTTACATACTTTATAATCTTTATAGAACTGTTCGTCATCTTGGTCAACAGTCACATCGACACCTTTTACATAAGAACCACTGTAAATCCAGTTACCGCAAGCTGTTGTACCATCATCTTTCAACTCACCGAACAATCCTACAGTCTTACCTGTAGTGATATCATAACCATTGATCTCCTTAGCGATCCGTTGCATCTTCGGATATTCACCGATGCCATCACTGTAATTCCATGTCAACTTAGTAATTTGTAAATCCTTCGCAGCTGTACTTCCTTCGTACAACTTCTTAACACGCAATCCTATATCGTTGCAGATAAATAAATCTGATTTAGAATGAACGCCTTCTCTAGGGCTACATGCTTTCCAACGATATTGAGTCCAACGTCCGCTGTTAGCAATCGAACCCTCTTTCTCCATGGATGCCGATGCCGGCAAGAGAAATACTTCTGTCTGTATATCTGCTGGTTTTGCCATAGAACCTTCTGTATCCTGCCAGAATGCTGCTGTTTCTGTCTCATACAAGTCGATACTTACGAACCAGTCGAGATTTGCCATGGCAGTTCTTGCCTTATTAGTGTTCGGACTACCAACTGTCGGGTTCATACCCCAACAAATTAAACCTTTGAGCTCACCTTCATACATAGTATCAAAGATTGAGATATAGGAGTGGTTGCCGAATGCCTTTGGCAATAAATCGTATGCAAAATCATTTTCAGGCTGTGCATAGTCACCATACCAAGCTTTCAACAGACTGTTCATGAACTTCGGACGATTTGCCCAATATCCACCTGGTGTCGTTGCATGATATGCTTCCAATGTTGGATGAGCTGCTGATGTTGGCGATGGCAAATATCCAGTCAAGTTATTGAATAAAAGTCCAAAGTCTGTCGATCCCTGTACGTTGGACTCACCGCGCAACGCGTTTACTCCACCGCCTGGTATACCGATATTACCCAACAATAATTGGAACATGGCATAAATACGCACGTTCTGTGATCCAACAGTGTGCTGTGTAGCACCCATTGCATAGTTGATATTACCTGAACGATCAGGAGTTCCTGTAGAACATACAACTTCTGCTACCTTCAAGTAGTCTTCCTTCGGTGTTCCCGTTACAGAACACACTGTATCTATGTCATAACGCTCCATGTGCTTCTTCAATAATTGCCATACACAACGTGGATCTTGAAGAGTTTCGTCCTTCAAAACATTTCCTTCTTCATCACGCTTGTATGCCCATTTTGATGCATCATAGCTTCTATTTGCTTCGTTATAGCCTGAGAACATTCCATCTACGAATTCGTAATCATCGCCAACAATGAATGCTGAGTTGGTATACTTAAGCACATAATCATGATGGTATAAGTTGTTCTCAATAATGTAATTCATCAACCCATAGATGAATGGGATGTCAGTACCTGAACGTATCGGCGCGTATATATCCGAACGTGCTGCACTACGAGTGAAGCGTGGGTCTACAGTAACTATCTTCGCTCCTCGCTCACGTTGTGCTACTTCGATCCATTTCCATGAAATCGGATGATTCTCTGCCGGATTACCTCCAATGATGAAGATTACATCCGCATTTTTAAAGTCAACCCAGTGATTTGTCATTGCTCCACGACCAAACGTTGGTGCCAGACCGGCAACCGTAGAACTGTGTCAAATACGAGCCTGATGCTCTAACCATACTACACCTAAGCCACGCATCAATTTGGAGATCAGGTAGCATTCTTCATTCTCTAATGATGCTCCACCCAAACTAGCTATGGCTGTATTATGGTTCACTGTTACCCCGTTCAATGTCTCTCTGTAAGATTCATCGCGGGTTTTCTTAATACGCTGGGCGATGGTATCTAACATCCATTCCCAATCTTTTTCTTCCCATTTGTCAGAACCTGGCGCGCGGTATAATGGATTCTTTACGCGCTTATAACTGTAATGGGTTTGTTTCAATGAAGATCCTTTACTGCATAGTGACCCCCTGTTATTTGGGTTTCTTGGATCTCCCTCTGTATTGATCAATTTGCCGTCTTCCACGTGACAAATGATCCCGCAGCCAACGGAGCAGTACGGACAAATTGTTGGGACTTCTTTAGCGGACTGGATTTTGTAATGACTGTAATTCTTTGCTTCAGCTTGACCATTAAATCCCAAATCTGCTACTGCCAACGTAACTGCTGTCGCCCCCGAAAGTTTCAAGAAATCTCTTCTTGTCACTCCCATAATGATCCCCTCCTTCTTTATAGTGAACAAATTGTAGGATACGTTAAAATATCCTACCAAAGTGATAAAAACTCAGTATAATCATCGACCATTATGACTATACTTTCACTATCCCTACTATACAAGATTTTTTAAAATGATTCAATAGTTTTTGTGTAATTCCAATTAACTAATTATTTAGTACTATATAGAATGTAGTCATTACAGCTTTATGGCAAGTACGGTAGCCGTTTATGTATTTTATGTAAACCTTTCTATAAATTTGATGATCATCGATTATTTGTATATTTACAAACTGATTGAAGTACACTAGACGTACTAGCTAATTATAATAAGGAGTGTACAACCATGTCTGAACCACAATTACAGCTCATTGATCGAAAAGTAAAACCGTATAGGAATGCTAAGTCCGCCATAAAAGATGGCTATATTCCCGGTGTTCTTTATGGCAAAGGTACGGCACCACAGACATTCTTTACTAATGAAAGTGATTTGCTGAAATTATTGTCAACCTATGGAACGAAGCGCAAAATAAAAACTTCATTAAATGGTAACGACACCTCTGTCATCATTAAAGACTACCAAAAAGATGCGCTAAAAAATAAATTTATCCATATCGATTTGCAAGCCTTAAATGAGAACGAAAAAATTAAGGTCTTAACAGCGATTCATATAACAAACCGTGAAGCCGTTGAACAAGGCAATAAAATTCTCCAGGTACAGAATGGTGAAGTAGAAATTCAAATGTTCCCGCGCCACATGCCCGAATCTGTTACTGCCGATGCCGCTCTATTACTTGAAAAGGATAGTATAACGCTATCCGACCTGAATATCGCCAATGATCAAAACATTGAAATCCTTAGCGATATGGATACCGTTGTAGCTACGCTCGTGTATGCACAGCGACAAGTAGAAGAGGCTACCGAAGATGCTGCAAAAGAATCTGAGGAGGGTGCTGCTACAAAAGCAGAATCTGAAAATAATGGCGGTTCCGCCGAACAGCCGACAGATAATCCTGAGTAAAGTTCATATTGTAGTCTTCAACGCAGAAGGGGATATTGCCTAACGAAATAAATTCGTTGAGCAATATCCCCTTTAAAGTGCTAACTTATTTTTTGGTCAGCGGCTTATTACATCATGCCGCCCATGCCCATGCCACCCATACCGCCCATTGGGTCCATACCAGGCATTCCTTTGCTTTCTTCCGGTTTATCGGCAACAACAACTTCAGTAGTTAAGAACATAGCCGCTACAGATGCAGCATTTTGTAATGCAGAACGAGTAACTTTTGCAGGGTCTACAATTCCTGCTTCGATCATATTAACCCATTCGCCAGTTGCAAAGTTAATTCCCACGCCGACTTTTTCATTTTTAATTTTTTCAACGATAACGGATCCTTCCATACCTGCGTTTTCAGCAATTTGGCGAATCGGTTCTTCAAGGGCACGCAATACGATGCGAACACCTACTTGCTCTTCTGGATCAAGATCGAGTTTTTCAACGGCTTTAATGACGTTAATCAACGCAGTTCCTCCACCGGCGACCATTCCTTCTTCTACCGCTGCGCGAGTAGAGTTCAGAGCGTCCTCAATACGCAATTTCTTCTCTTTCAACTCAGTTTCAGTAGCAGCTCCTACTTTAATGACAGCTACACCGCCTGCTAATTTTGCCAATCTTTCCAATAGTTTTTCTTTATCAAATTCAGATGTTGTTTCTTCCACTTGCGCGCGAATTTGTTTTACGCGAGCGCCGATTTCTTCTGTTTTGCCAGCTCCATCGACAATGATTGTATTTTCTTTTGTAATTCTGACTTGACGAGCTGTACCAAGTTGCTCGATAGTCGCAGATTTCAAATCAAGACCAATTTTTTCTGTGATAACTTCTCCACCAGTCAGAATTGCGATATCCTGCAACATTGCTTCACGGCGATCACCAAAACCAGGTGCTTTGACTGCCACGCAATTAAATGTACCACGCAATTTATTAACAACTAATGTTGTAAGCGCATCGCCTTCAACATCTTCTGCAATCATCAATAGCGGTTTGCCTTGTTGTACGACTTTTTCCAATACAGGCAACACTTCTTGGATGTTGGAAATCTTCTTATCAGTAATCAAAATGTACGGATTATCGAGGACTGCTTCCATTTTGTCAGTATCTGTGACCATGTAAGGAGCGATATATCCGCGGTCAAATTGCATCCCTTCAACCACTTCTAATTCCGTCACGAATCCTTTAGATTCTTCTACAGTAATAACTCCATCGTTGCCGACTTTATCCATTGCTTCTGCAATAATTTCGCCCACTTCTTCAGCGGAAGCAGAGATAGCAGCGATTTGCGCAATGGCTTCTTTACTCTCAATCGGTTTAGAAATTGCTTTAATTTCTTCTACCGCCACAGCCGTTGCTTTCTCGATACCCTTTTTTAGTACCATTGGATTAGCACCAGCTGTTACGTTCTTTAAGCCTTCGCGAATTAACGCTTGTGCCAATACAGTTGCTGTCGTCGTTCCGTCACCGGCAACGTCGTTTGTCTTTGTAGCAACTTCTTTAACAAGCTGCGCTCCCATATTTTCAAAAGCATCGTCTAATTCAATTTCTTTCGCAATGGTAACACCGTCATTTGTAATTAATGGAGAACCAAATTTTTTCTCCAAAACAACATTGCGCCCCTTAGGTCCCAATGTAACTTTTACTGCGTTTGCCAATGCATCAACACCACGAAGCATCGCGCGTCTTGCATCTTCTCTATACTTGATCTCTTTTGCCATTCTTATTTCCTCCTTAAATTTCCGTAATTAATGTACCTCATGCGCACCAGCGGATACTAAGAATCCTGCTGTGCTAGTCAAACTGTTAAGTATTTTTGTTACTCTACGATTGCTAATATGTCACTTTCACGCAAAATCAAATATTCTTCGTTGTTGTGTTTTACTTCTGTTCCTGCATACTTCGAATAGATTACCTGATCGCCAACTTGCACGTCTAACGCTACGCGCTTGCCGTCTTCGATGCGACCAGTTCCTACTGCTAATATTTCTCCCTGTTGTGGCTTTTCTTTAGCAGAATCAGGCAGTACTATGCCGCTAGCTGTTTTTTCTTCAAATTCCACCACTTTAATAATAACTCGATCACCTAAAGGTCTTAACATGTAAAAAAACCTCCCTGAAATATTGTAAATTTTTTCTTTGTTATTGGAATTGTTAGCACTCGATGACGCCGAGTGCTAACAATTATTATAATAGTCATTTGTCGCAAAAAATGCAACTAAAACAGTCTATTTTTTTATTTTATTTTTATTCAATATAACAAATTATTCCTACCAAACGCTTTTTTGCGCATATTTTCTCTGTTTTTCATGTTTTTCATGTTTTTACTATAAATGAAAACACCCGCAATTGACAAGTAAAAATCTGCAAATGCGGATGTACCATCGTTACATTTTAATTTGACCGGCATCACGACAAGAGTAGCCACCTAAACTTTCAATTCGTCGGTGAATTTCAGGATCGCGAATTAAACTCATAAATTGCTGTCCTTGCTCACTCTCAATAAACTCCGATGTGATGACAAAATCATATTGTTCTTCATAAAGCGGAATAAAATCACATCCCATTGCCTCTGCTGCGGACTGAATTCCCATAGCACAATCCGCGGCACCGTACGCTACTGATGCAGCTACAGAGCTATGTGTGAACATTTCTCGCGCGTATCCGACTATGTTACTCGAATCGATTTGATGCTGCTGCAACATGTAGTCCAAAAGCATTCTTGTTCCAGCGCCCTTTTGACGATTAATGAATACTACATCTTCACGCATCAAATCGTGTATGTCCTTAATATTCTTTGGATTGCCCTTCGCTACAATCAGCCCTTGTTCACGATAAACGAAACGCACGATATGTACAGGTGTATTTCGCACGAATCTCTGGACATACGATGTATTATATTCACCCGTCGCGGAATCCAACAGATGAATACCCGCCACATGACATTCTCCTCGCTCAATCGCCATAAGCCCCGCCATACTTCCGACATGCGCGGAGGAAATTCTCTTATTAACATACCTCTGCTTCGCTTCATCCACTAAAATATCGATCGATAGATCATGACTGCCGATACACACCGTTGTACTTTTGATCATTTCAGGCTCAGCGAGAAGTTCTACTTCTATTTCAGTCCCGATATCGAACATCTCATATTCAGGAGGTACCGTTATGATCCCGTCCGCCAGCACCAAAGACATGACAACACCGGCGCCGCTGCCTATCGGTGTGACAATGACTTTATCGTTGACATAACCAACTTTGACCCTGACAAATTCCTCGGAACCAAACACAGAATTTACTCGCTTCGATAATATTCCTTTTATTTTTGCCCTTTCAGGCAAGGCGATTTTTTGCATATGATGTACCATTGGCTTGGCAAACCAATCCAACGACAGCCAAGCCGACACTGGATACCCCGGAAGACCGAGCACCGGTACATTGTCAATTACACCAAGAATTGTCGGTTTACCCGGTTTCGTGGCAATCCCGTGCAGAACTACTTGCCCAATATTGCCGATGGCGTGTACCGTATAATCTTCAGACCCCGCTGAAGATCCTGCATTGATGATGACAAAATCGTGGGATTTTACGGCTGCTTGCAGGGTCTGTTCAATTAACTCCAGCCTATCTTTTACAATATCATAAACAGTGACTTCCGCACCCCATTCGATTAAATGTCCTTTAAAAATCGTACTGTTAAATTCGATTAACTCGCCGCGTTTGGGGTCTTTTTTGGGTTTTACGATTTCATCGCCAGTGGGAATAATCGCTACCCGCGGTTTCTTAAGCACATCAACTTCCAGCACTCCTGCGGCCAACATCGCAGCCTGGTCTATCGGGCGAATCTGGTGATTGGAAGTGATAATGAGTTCTTTTGATACAATGTCTTCGCCGATGGCACGTACATGCTGACCCGGTCCCACGGAATGTATGATAACGGCATCCCCTGCATCTGTATAATTCACTTTCTCAATCATAATTACAGCGTCAAAGTGATCGGGAATCGGATCTCCGGTATCGACGACGATAAAATCCTCATCTCTCTTCAATACGATTGGATTTGTCTCTGAAGCATCATACGTTTTGTACGCACTGACCGCAATCCCATCCATCGCCGATGCCTGGAAATTCGGATTGGAATTATGAGCGTATACCGCCTGGGATGTGACGCGATGCAAGGCATCTCCCACATCAATATTTTCTGTTCCAATAAAAAAAGCACACGCATGAAGCCATTTATCCAAAGCATCTATACGTGGGCTATTGTCTAAATATACTTTTCTCACATCGTCACCTACTTATTATATATACTCTAAAAAAATGCCTATAATTCTAAAAACATCCCAACTCACATGCAACAATTTTAATGTTGTTTTCTTTTGCTATTTTTCCCAAATCTCTACTTTGCAAACCATTTTCCTGAGCAATTTCGCGCAACTTTGCGCAACCAATTCGATTATTGACCGATTTTCCTTTTAAAAGTTCGACAATTTGCTGCCTGTCCCATTGCTGTTGTGAATGAATCTTCGTCATTGTCTCTGTATGTTCATGCCCCTGATTCATTTCCGTCATCCTGATCCCCTCCCTGTAGTTTGACCATGAAATTACTACTTTTGACCATGAGTTTATTGCTTTGACCATGAAAGTTATTGCATTATGTCTTAGTTAATATATTATAATTTTAACACGAAACGCTACATGTGACAACTTATAAGGTGGCTAGGTAGATGCTTGTATTCACTGTTAATAGAATAGCTTTGTGTATTCCGTCTGCGTATCAGCGATGTGATAAATATAAATCGAATCATTGATTTGACGAAAAATTGCTACGTGTTTTTTGCAAATAACCATACGATACCCCTGCTCATTCAACCACGTATCTGGTGTCATAGAACCCAAATCCAGGAAAGTCCCCAACCGTTCAATGGCATACAGGATATGTTCACTGACTTTAATTGCAGTTTTTAAATCAAATTGTATCCTATAATAATCCTGAATTTTCTTTAAATCCTCCCAAGCAGAAGGTAGAATTTCAATTTTACATTTCATCAACTCGCTCCTTTAGCCCTCTCCTTGCTTCTGAAATACTAAGGGTTTGTGCTCCACTGATTCTTTCTTGTTCTGCTTGTAAAACTTTTGCACGGAGTTGTAAAATCTGTTCCCTTTTTTCAAAAGTATCAATACTCATAAGAACCAAATCCCCTTCGCCATTTTTTGTAATATAGATAGGTTCTTTTGTTTCCTTTGCAAGATTTGATATCTTGGAGTAATCGTTTCGCAATGCTGCTGATGGTTTAATTATCATAGCTTCCACATCCCTCATATCGTTTTATTGATATTATTATATCTTTATTTCTATATAAAGTGAAGCGGCATCCCTATTCCAATTTATAACAGTTGTTTCATGTTATCCAGCATTGTTTGAAATAAGCATTTATTTTTAGCCATATTATTTCAAATTGCTGCCTTGGAAAATAATCTACTTAACCTTCCCCACAAAAAAGCACCGTCCCTTTGTGCTAAACCGGAAAAGTTCAGGCATAATTATGACTGAATTATGTCCATCATTTGCGATATACTATGGGCACGAAAGGAGTTGAGCTTATGCCAACCATTCGCCCTATGGCAGATTTGCGAGACACCGGGAAAATCTCGGAATTATGCTATCAAAAACAGGAGCCGGTGTTTATCACCAAAAACGGCACCGGACACCTCGTCGTTATGAGTATGGATACCTACGATAAGCAGATAGGGCTGTTGGACGTTTATCGGAAACTTGGGGCTGCGGAAAAACAATTAGAGGATGGCGTTCCCCTTCTGGACGGAGATGAAGTGTTCCGGCGTCTCAGAGAAAAGCATGAAAAGTAAAGGCTACCGTATCGTTACACACCTCTGGCGTTTTCGGATCTGAATGAAATAGATGCCTATATCACCGACACGCTCTGTAATGAGGCTGCCGCGGAAAGGCTGCTCACGGAAATGGAGCGAGCTATCAACCATCTGCGGCAGTTTCCACAAATCGGCTCCATGGTGGACGACGCCTACCTCGCCTCAAAGGGATACCGAAAGCTGGTGATTGAAAACTATTTGGCATTTCATCTCATTCATGAAGCGCAAAAGGAAGTAATCATCATGCGTGTCCTGTATGGTGCACGGGAATACCGCAGCTTGCTGTAAATCGAAAAGGCAAAGGCCGTCACGGAAGTGGCGGCTTTTTGCAAGGATAATGCAGTGAATTATAATGTAGAGGTACATCTGGTCAACCAGAGTGGGACTTCTGGAAGAGAAGTCAGTGATTTATAGGCAGGGAGCTTATCTTGGAGACCATCAATAACAAAATTATATATATATATATGACGAGTTCTCCCGAAGTACAAGCCTTATGTGCATCGGACGAAAGGTTATCACTGTTGATTGAGCATTATGGAAGCTTAAGTTACTCCTTGCACACTGATGTCTTTTCTTTCTTCATTGAAACAATTATAGGACAAATGCTTTCAAATAAAGCCGCTGATGCCATTGCCGCTTGTATGTATAAATTATGCGGTGGGGAACTAACCGGTGAAGCTGTATTAAAGCTAGATACTACTGCCCTTAAAAACATAGGATTATCCGGACAAAAGGCAGACTATATATTAGGCTTTGCATCTCTTATGGATAAACAGCCGGATTATTTTAAGGATTTAACTGAAGCCCCGGATGAGGAAGTAATCAAATGTCTCACCTCAAGCCGCGGTATCGGTGCTTGGACATCAAAAATGTATCTGATTTTTGTCCTGAACAGGCTAGATGTTTTGCCTTATGAAGATGGTGCCTTTTTACAGGTCTATAAATGGCTCTACGGAACAGATGATATAAAACCCCCATCAATAAAGCAAAAATGTGCTCCGTGGAAGCCGTATTCTTCGATAGCTACAAGGTACTTTTATAGGGCATTGGATCAAGGCTTAATGCAGGATGCCTCCCTCAGTGAGAAACGGCGATTAAAAAACTCCACCCCGAAAAAAAGCCCCCGCAAGAGAGCAAAATTTCCTGCTTTCCTGCGGGGGGGCTTAAGAAGTCAATACTTCATTTTACACAAAAGACATGCTCTCTTGTGTTACAATTTGTAGCGTTATTACCACTACATTGTTTCAATAACCGCTACGCCATCCTCATAGATAGCAATCTTTGCTACCTTATCTTCTGCTGGCACACCTTTGTTTCCATTGGTTGTCGCAGTATCTTTTACTAAAGTAATTCTGTAAGCAGTTCCAGGTATTCCACCGGCTGCTTTTACCTTATTCCAATCTGCAGTGCTCAAAACATTTCCTGTAATTTCAATTTTACCATCAGTTACTACGATATTCTCGGAGTTAAAAGTAACAGCGTATGTTCCGTCTATGAAATTCTTAATCTCACTTAAAGTTGAAGGCTTTTGAGGGCCATATTCCGGACCTCCATTGTCTTCAGTATTTAAGCCATAGACTAAAAATTTAGCCCCTTCTGCGGTTACGCCATCTAATTTATCTAATTCAGTTAATCCATCTGACGGTGCTTCTAATATTATTGTTGGTGCCGTGAATATAATACTTTTTTCCGTAGCCCTAGTGTTTAATATACTCAGATGATTTGCATTATCTCCATCATTAGTAAGAGTACTACCCCCTAAATTCCATGTTATAACTCCCTCAGGAAGCTCTTTTCCAGCAACATGTGTTAATCCAAATATCGACGTTAACTCTAGATTAGTCGCTTGAAGATTTGTAAGCTCTGTGAAACGGGTTTCGTTTTCTTCGTCAACTAATATGTTCAAATCGGTAATACTTGTCTTTGAAATATTAAGTTCTACTAAATCTAGCATTTTTGCTAAAGCAGCTAAATTATTAGCATTTTCATCTGTAAACTTATTATCTGATATATCTAAATTCTTAATCTCTGCAAGTCCAACTAACCCGCCTATATTGGTCACACCTGTGCCCGATATATTCAATTCTTCTAGTCCTGTGAATGGCACTAATACTCCTGTTGCAGATGCAGGTTCTGTCATATCTGTTTCTAGACTTGTCAATTCTTTGCCAGACATATTCAGTTTTTTAATTGCTCTAAATTGAGAGTCTAAGTTCCCTAATTTAGTCGAGTCTATTCCTACTGTGTCTTTAGCTACATTGAAATAGTGCACAGCTGTTGTTAACTCCCTCCAAGTAACACCTTCTATCTTATTCTCAGATACTCCTAGGTTTTTAAATGCCGTTTCTGCATTGGACATTCTTTTCCCTATTTCTATTGGATCTGGATATCCAGTAACACCTTCTTCATAGCTGTATTCCGGTAGCGTTCCTTTGATTACCTTGAAATATTTAGGTTCGCCATTTGATTTATAACCCCAAGCTGTATCTGTATCTGTACCGTCCTGTGTTATTATGCCGTTGTTTAATGTCATTTTATTTGCATCAGGCAACGTCAATGTCGCCGCACTCTGAATGTGCAACCATGAATCAGATGTAAGGCTGAATGCCGTTACACCGGACAGGTCGAGGTTATAACCATCCATAATGCGCCCTGTCCAAATTGACCATGCTCCGGAGCCTTCTGCAGGTTCTGAATCTTTGTCATGGGCTACTGTATATCCTTCTACTTTTAGCATGTTATCGCTCCATAAGATAGTTCCCGTACCGGTGAATGTAAACATTTCGTTAAGGTATGTTGCAAGTCCATCTTTTGTTACTTCACCAACTACATCTCCTGTAATATCTGCAGCTGTAATGGCTACAGAAGACGCTTCATCTTTTAACTCAAAGCTAACTACATTAATCTTAGCTTCTATTATTCTGCCATCTTTTAGAGTATAACGCATGGCATATTCGCCAATGTCTCCCCAACCATCGTGGACAAATTGGACTGTGCCACTATCTGTCACCAATGGGCTTTCAACTGTTCCGTCCGGCTTTACTCTTTCCACTTTAGCTAAGTTCTCGGAGTTTAATTCTACAATGTCATCACCTATTTTTAAAGCTAAAGCTATACCGTAGTTGTCAGGAGTTGCTATGCCCATCTTAATTGCTTGAGCTTGTGTGATATTACGAAAATCAATGCCTTCAGTTGTGATTGCCTCTTTCCAATTGTCATATCCTGAATATTCTGTTGCACCTACCAACTCGCCATCCACTACTTCCAGAGCATATTTCTTCGTAGAAGGAGGAGTTATAGTCGCTTTAAGTGTTTGATTATCAAGCGTATAATTGGTTACTATGCGCAAGTCAAAAATATCACCTACGTTAATAGGTTTATTCTCCATTATGCTATCTGAAATACTACCACTTCCACGACGTACGGCATTGCTGTCATCATACCATGCTTGAATCTGCCAAATACCATTAGGCTTCTCATTATTCTCCCAAGTAATTCGATGCCAATCACTCTGATCTTTATATTCCACATTATATTCCATATTATATGCAACTGGCTCTCCAGAAACAGTAACCTTTATTGCGTTATCCAGCCTTGCAAGCTGACTTCCCCACGAACGACTTCCATCACTATTACTGTTCATAGCGTAAAGCACGAAGGAGTAAGTCCCCTCGCCTGATTCCAACCTTGGGAGGTATAGTGCAAGATTATTGGTTTCATTTTTGCTTCCATCCTGTACAATACCGTACTCTTGCACCTTATCCTCTGAGTCTAAAATTCTGAAACCGTAGTAGGAGTGATTAAATCCTTCCCAACGTGCCTTTATCGTAGTTCCTTCTTGTACTAAGGCTAACATACCTTCCGGCTCTTCCGCGTCTCCAACCACAGTAATAACAACATTGGCAGTCTTATTACCATCTACAGTTGTTACTGTTATAGTCGCTTCGCCTTTAGCTACTGCTACTACTAATCCACTCTCACTTACAGTTGCTACTGTATCATCGCTTGTTGTCCAAGTGACATCTTGATTTGTAGCATTTGCAGGAGTGATTGTTGTCGTCAACGGAAGTGTTGCCCCAACTTCTAACTCTTGAGCAGCTTCATTAATGACAATACCTTCTACATTTACCAATTCTCCCGGAGCCAATACGACGACGTTCACAGTTGCTTTTAGATTTTTAGGATTTGTTACATTTTCAGGTAATGTTATTGTTCCTGTAAATGTGTACGTTCCTGCCTTGTATCCATTGTATTCCGATTCACCTTGATCCCATGTAACATCTGCTTCGACTTCACTTTCGTCATCCAATACTAATGTGACTTTATCCGGTAAATTGATCTCTTCTTGCGGAGTGCCATAGACAACATTAATAACAGTCAATGGTTTAAGAGATTCTACTGCTCTGTCAACGCTTGATCCTTCTTCAACCGTAAAACTTTGGTAGTCACTTATCTTATACCCCAACTCGATAATCCAAAATCTTCCGTTTTTAATATCAGTTGCCGTATCCAATGTAAAATCCATAGACTTACCATCAGCTGATAATTTTGTAAGCGTACTCATTTTTGCCTCTTGATCATAAAGATGTGCAAGCAATAAATATGGAGTACCTCTATCACTTTCCTTATCCCAGTTTCCTACCGTGGTGATTCTATATTCATTACCGATCTTTCTAATTTTTACATCATATTTTCCTATGCTAGTTTGTTCTTCCTTGAGAGGATAGCCCTCTACATCTACTCCAACACGACTACTTTCTCGCTTACCAGGTTCCGTAATGGAAATGAAAACTTTTGCACTTTGTACTTCTTTATGCTTCGTAAGGGTGCCAAAGTCACCACTTCCTGTTTGATCCTGACGCAATACATGCGGATGAAGCAATTCCGATCCACTAGCAGACGCATAGACTGATATCTTAGTGCCCTCTTTGAGTGCATATTTTATAAATTTATAATGGTACATATCCCCATCGAAATATTGCACTTTAATTTTTGTGACATCGGGAGCTGCTGAAATTGGCGTGCTGCTTCCACCGCCACCACCGCCTCCGCCTGATGATCCAGTTGCCGGTCGTGGAGCTGCGCCGTTCGTGACTTTCGTTTCGCTACCTTTGGCGACATTATTTCCGTTGAGCTTTAATGTTTCTAGTGCTTTTATAATTTCTATAGTTCCTTGGGAGTCAATGACGGCTCCAGGGAAATTGGCTTCAATTGCTTGGACGACCGCACCTTTCTGCATCTGAATGTCGGCTTGTCCATTAATGGCAATCGATGCAACGGTGACTCCGTCTCGAAGCACAAGAACCGTATCGTTCTGAATGTCAATTTTTAGAACAGTTACTTTTCCTTCAAAGACAATACGAACTTTACCAGCGGATTTATTGGAAAAAACGTTTTGCAATCTGGAGTTTTTGAAGACAATACTGTTTTCTCCACCTCCACGTACAAATGTTTCTCCTTCGACAGTCACATTGTCGAGTGTGACATCGCCATCAGCAATGCCCTCGGCAAGATATAAGTCACCCTTAATGACCGTATCTTTTAATGTAACATCCTTTGTGTTGACAAGTAAATTACCCTTTACTTCGTGCTTGTACTGACCTTTTTGGTTGACAATTTCGCCACTGGCGTTTTTGATCATTGTCGCGGCTTCCGCTCTAGTAATCAGTCCTTGCGGCTTAAATGTATTGTCTGGATAGCCTAGGATAAATTTCTTACCTTGCAATGCTCCGATATGACCTTTCGCCCAATCGGCAATCTGTCCAGCATCAGCAAATTTTTCTGCTGCTTTTGCGTTTTCAACCAGACCAAAAGTCACACTAATAATTCTTGCCACTTCTTGGCGAGTAATTGCCTTGTCAGGCTCAATTTTCCCGCCGCTTTTCTCGAAAATGTATCCTGCTTTTACCCCCTTGGCAATTTCATTATAATACCATTCGCCTTTCCGGACATCTGTGTAATTGATTTCCGCTAGTTCCGTGTAACCTATGACACCATTAATAATGCGATAAAATTCTGCTCGGGTAACGTTATTTTGCGGCTTGAAGGTGTTATCGGGGTAGCCGCTGATAATACCTTTTTCTGTTAAATAGCTGACTTGTTCCTTTGCCCAATGATTACCGATGTCAGACAAAGGCGTGGCTGCATAAGTATTTACTGATAAAATTGCTGTTAGCATGAAAACAATAGCGACTATCATTGGCAATTTCCAAATTCCTCTTCCTGTCACTCGCTACACTCCCTTTTCAATTAAATGCGTTACTCTGTCGCCTCTCTTAATTTTCTGTGCATTTGCGACTCCTGGATGCTGCGTTGTTGCTCCTCTGCCAGAACCTGCTGCATTTTATCGCGGTATTTCTTACCGCTCCTCCTTCCTGTCAATATCATTGTCAAATAATTCTCCCCAACCCCTATCCGTTCCGCGAATTGCTTCTGTGTTATTCCTAACTCCAAAAGTTTTTTCTTGACTTCAATGCCATATTTGGATGAGGGGTTTTTCTCGGTCATAGGCCCACCTCCCTATTGGGTAAATCATCATAATGTCTGATTGACATAGACACAAATTGAGATACAATATGGAAAATGATAAGATTTCTTACCATTTTTTCCAATATATCACTCTTCTCAACTATAATGTCGTTTCGACATCAAGTCAAGCAAATTATGGTTATTGTGTACTATATTTGGAAAAATAGTGTCAATATAAGGGTGTGTTATTTGATGAAAACGATCGGTCAACGTATAGCTTCGCTACGTAAAAATGCATATATGTCACAAGCCGAGTTGATGAGAGTGTTGGAGTTTGATAATTTAGGTAAGTATGAAACAAACGCTCGTTTGCCCAGTATCGATATAATCATTAAATTATCAAATTTCTTCAATGTATCGACTGATTGGATATTGACAGGCATTGAGAAAGCGGATCGTAAAAGCGAAGAATACAACGAAGAGGTTAATACGAAAGATGCTAATTGCGAGAAATGAACTATAATTACGCACTAAAAAAGGAGACTGGGTTAGGCTCCAGTCTCCTTACTTTCTGTTATGGAAGTAGCTTTAATGCTTCCAAATCTTTTGCTACATCATCTAATCCTAATTTTACAAGCGTTGCTTTCGTTGGTGCCCCTGTCTTTTCATCCCAACCCATTTCTTTGTAGAACATCGACAAGCCCAATTGCATATCGTCGCGATCCATCTTAATTGTTCCTTCTGTGAACGGCTTTTTATCAGGATCATTGTCAAAGACCCAATCGGCTATTAAATCATGTTCCTTTCTCATGTCGATAGTTCCCATTTGTTTGACAGTCAATGCCCGATGCAATGTTAAGATTTTTTCACCCATCAAGTCCAATTCTGCTTCGCTTGTTTCAAATCCTGTTGCCATAGAGAAGAATTTCGCTTCTAGTGATGTATCTCCACGATACTCTCTCTCTTTTAATGGAGAAAGTGCCATCGGCCACATCCAGTTGCACAGCGTCAACGAATCATGCAAGCAGTTGCGAATTAAGCCCCATTTAGCGAATTTCGCTTTGTACTCGTTCATCGGTGTATAGTTTTGCACTGGATCCAATGCATCCGGGGAACCGACAATCTCTGCAATTCTCGCTTTCTGTACTTCAATCGGCAGTCCGCTTCCCGTAAAGTTAACGACGGAATGTGTCTGGGAATCACGATTGAAAATGCAAGATTGCAATGCTCCGACTTGACCGGCAGTTTCATTGCTATGGTGTTTTGGATATACTAGTTTCGGATTCCAAACTCCGGGCATTGAGCCGTGATAATAATCATCGCCAAACTCAAATTCTTTCGCAATATAATAACTTCCTTTTCCAATTGCTGTACCGAATACCCCATCTTTATAAGCGATACTGCGGTAATATTCAATCAAAAACTCTGGATCACCAGCTTCCAATAAATCAAAGCGCAAGCGATCATACTCTTCTTTCGGAAGTTTTTCTTTTAAGATGCCTTTTTCATATGCATAGCGGAAATCTCGGTTTCTCAATCCATAGTTACACCAGATTCCATAATCGTCGATTAGAGATGTCCCAAGAGCAGTAGCATGTATGTATGTCTCCCCTTTTGCGCCATCTTCAAAAGTAGAGCCATTGTCATAATTTTTCTTCCAGTTCATCGCCCCGACACCACCAGACCAACCTAAGCAAGTATTACCGTGGAATTCATCGAAGCCATAATCTTTCATTTTTTCATATCGTATAAACGATTGACAGCGTATCGGACAAGATTGACATCCACCCATTCTGACTACGTATTTTTCAGCCGCCAATTCACCTAAGTCCTGCCAGCCTTTGTGTGTTCTTAAACCAATACTGTTTAAATCGGATGGATGACACGTACCTGTCTCCACAGGCGGATTCGCTGCACCCCAGTATAATCCCTCTGATGCAGTCCAGCGACTGCTTGGATGACTGTATTCCGCCCATGGTTGTGGATGTCTCGGTACAACGTGGTTGTTGTTTGCTCCAATAACCGTCAGCATATGGCGGTCTACTTTGTTCCATTCCTGTCGATCAACGGCAATTTCCACAGATTTCGTTCCTCTGATTCCAATCGCCTTGAAGTTTTTCGATCCCATAACTCCACCATGTCCACCTGCAGAGTGCGTTTTTTCTGTGATGATCGTCGACATGTTGACCATATTCTCTCCAGACTGACCAATAGCGGCTACGTGAGTATCTCCGCCCATAATTTCTGCAATTCTGTCTGTTGTATTCATAATTCCTGTGCCCCATAACCCAGCGGCATCTTCTAATGTCACTTTGTCATCTTCTACGCGTAACCATACTGGTTTCGGTGACTTTCCTTCAATAACAATTAAGTCATAGCCTGCGTATTTCATCGATGCGGCGAAGTGACCTCCCATATGGCTATCACTGACCAAATTATAAGGATTTGTCGGCAACAATGAGGTGATATTTGTTCTTGAGCTACATGGCGCCCCTGTACCGGTCAGCGGTCCTGCTCCGAAAATAATTTTATTCGCTTCATCATACGGTCGAGTACCTGCCGGCACTTCGTCCCACATAATTTTATAGGCGACACCCATACCTCCGACAAAATCTTTATATAAAAGTGTATCTTGTGTAGTAATTGAACCGTTTGACAAGTTTACACGCAGTATACTTCCTGCCCAACCCGTTGTTTTTGACATGTTACGATTCCTCCGTTTCATTATTTAATATAAATCTGTACTTTTCTGTACTTTTCCGTAATTTCCGATTCAATTATTATACAAATAAATGTTCGTTTTTCAGCATAATCGCATATACATCTTTCCATGGAACGAGCTTCAATGCACCTGAAGGACAATATTTCGCACATGTCGGTTCACCATTGCATAAGAAGCATTTTTTCGATTTTCCGGTTTCTTTGTCGACTACGATCATATCGAACGGACATGCTGCTTCGCATGCTCCACATCCTATACATTTTGATTCATCGACTACACGCGTTCCTTCGACCCCAAAACCTTTTTCCTGCGGAGCTATTGCATTTACCGGGCATGCATTTACACAAGGTGCATTATCACATTGTTGGCACGTTTCCGGTACGATCGCTCCATTGCCTGCCATACCTGCTCCATTTGGTCCCCAAAAGTAGTTTCTGCCGACCTGTACTCTTGCTGTATAAGGATGCGCCTTTCCATCATTTGTCATCGTGCATAACGTTTCGCAACGTCTGCACCCAGTACAGCGATGGGATTCTGAAATCAAAACACCTGTAGCCAATGCCATTGCGGTTACATCACCCAATGCTTCCCACAAGCAGACCTACAACGGTCATTGACACTGTAATTCCAGCGACTCCTCTACCACTCTGCTTAAGAAACTCACGACGATTCACAATTCTTTCCCAAAAACTTACTCTTTCTTCACTCAACATAGTCATCAAACCTCTTCAACCCCTTGAGTTATTTTTCGTGAACCACTTAGTGAATTAAATCACCTTTATGTTCACAACAAGTCTATCAATTCACATTTTTTCACAAGTGCCTATTTTGCCACTTTTGTTTAGAATTTGGTTATTATTGTGAAAGTGCCCATTTTTGGAAAACAAGTTGCTCTAATCGAGTATTTAACCCATTAGACTGCGCCCATGCTGGGCGCACATAAAAACAAGATAGGAAGGCTGGGACTGACCCCATAAAGTGAGACACATCAAAGCATCTTTAAGAAATGTGAACCATGTCGTAAGATATGATTACAACTTGGAGGTGTTTTGTTTTGGGAACAAGAGTAAGTTATCCATCAGAAGTTAAAATGAAGGCGATTAAAATGCGAATAAATGGTGTTCCTGCTCGAAGCATCATGGAAGAATTAAATATTCTAAATGAGTCACAAATATGGACCTGGATGCGCTGGTATCGTAATGGCGAGTTTCATAGACTAGAACAACCTGTTGGTAAACAGTATTCCTTTGGAAAGGGACCTGAATTTACTTCTGAGACAGAAAGATTACAAGCCGAGAATCGGTTCTTAAAACAACAACTAGATGTTCTAAAAAAGCTCAAGGCGTGGGAAAGGATGTGGATAGAGAAATTGCAATAAGTTTTGTAAAACATCATCGTCAACTTCCAGTCAAGTTCATGTGTGATCTGCTAAGTATTTCAAGAGCGACTTATTATCGTTGGCTAAAGCATAAAGAAAGACCTTCAAAAGAAGAGAGTGTTATACTCATTCGTGAGCTTTGTGTGCAACATAAATTTAGGTTAGGCTATCGGAAAATTACTGCATTAGTTAATCGAGTACGAAAAGTTAATCACAAGGTTGTACAAAAAATCATGAAAGTATATGGCTTACAGTGTCGTGTAAAGCCTAAGAAATGCAGAGCAATAGGTCAACCAGCAGCAGTTGCCGAACACCGCTTAAACCGTGAATTTCATGCTGAACGCCCGCTTGAGAAACTAGTTACGGATATTACTTACTTGCCCTATGGAGGTAAAATGTTGTATCTTTCGAGTATCCAAGATTTATATAACGGAGAAATTATAGCCTACACCATTAGTGATAGACAGAATATTGACTGTGTATTAGATACACTAAATCAACTACCTAGGCTGTCTTCATCATGCCTGTTACATAGCGATCAAGGTTCGGTCTATACCTCAAATGTGTATCAAGAAACGATTAAACAGAAAGGCATTACCATGAGTATGTCCCGTAAAGGTACGCCCGCTGATAATGCCCCGATCGAATCGTTTCACGCCTCTCTAAAGAGCGAAACATTCTATCTCGACTGTTTGACCTGTTCGACGACGGCAATCGTAGAACAGACAGTCAGAGATTACATTTATTATTATAACCATTTTCGTATTCAAGCGAAACTAAAATACCAGTCCCCGATAGAATATCGAGAACTGGCTTCATAGAAGGTGTTTTGATCAATGTCTCCAAAACAGGGGGCAGTCCCGCTTTACCTCCTATCTTGTTTACAACTACTCGTATAAGATTACACTCACTTTATGTCATTATGGCAACAAATTCAGCGACGCCAGTTCTTTCGCAACATCTTCAAGACCATATTTAATTAATGTTTCTTTTGTCGGTGCGCCAGTTTTCTCATCCCAGCCCATTTCTTTGTAGAACATCGTCAAACCTAATTGCATATCGTCACGATCCAGTTTTTCTGTACCTTCTGTAAATGCTTTCTTATCAGGATCCTTATCAAAAATCCAATCCGCCATGACATCGTGCTCATTTCTCATGTCAACAGTGCCCATTTGTTTGACTGTCAGCGCTCTGTGCAAGGTAAATATTCGTTCTCCCATGAAATCGAGTTCCTGTTCACTCGTTTTCTGACCCGTTACCAATGAGAAGAACTGTGCTTCCAAGCTTGTATCACCTTGGTAATCACGAGACTGTAACGGCGATACCGTCATAGGCCACATCCAGTTACATATAGTAGTGGAATCATGAACGATATTCCGTACAATACTCCATTTAGCGAACTTCGCTTTGTATATATTAATCGGTGTATAATTTTTCGGTGCATCCAAAGCGTCAGCAGAACCAACTGCCGGAATTTTAGCGACATTTCTCTTCTGCACTTCTACAGGTAATCCGCTTCCTGTAAGGTTAACTAAGGTATGACACTGTGCATCACGGTTAAACATGCAGTTAGTCAATGCTCCAACTTGCCCGTTCGTTTCACTACTGTGGTGTTTCGGATATCCCAATTTCGGGTTCCAAATATTATAGGCAGCTCCATGATAGAAATCTTGCCCGAAATTCCATCTCTCTGCAAGATGACCCGTTCCAAGACCGAATGCTAGGCCAAATTCTCCTTCTTTAAATGCAACCCGACGATAAAACTCAATTAAAAACTCTGGATTACCTTCTTCTAATAAGTCAAAGCGCAACGCTGCATATTCTTCTTTTGGAAGGACTTTTTCAAGAATACCTGTTTCATAGGCGTACTTCAAATCTCTTCCGATTTGTCCGTAGTTACACCATACACCGTAATCATCAGCAAGTGAAGCACCCAATGTTGCTCCTAACATTGCTACTGGACCTTTCGCGTCTTTATCAGAAAAGCCTTTAAACATGACACCCTTAGGAGCTGAATAACCCATGCAAGTATTGGCGATGTTTTCAGAGTATCCATACTGCTTCAGTCTCGGATCTCTTATTTGAGAGTGACAACGGATCGGGCATGCGTGACATCCACCCATTCTCACTGTACTGTCTTCACCAACCTTACCTAAATCAAACAATCCTTTTTGGGTTCTTAAGCCGACGCTGTTCATATCGCTTGGCTCACAAGTTCCTGTGTTGATCGGTGGATTCGCCGCTCCCCAATATACTCCGTCGCTAGCTGTCCAACGGCTACCTGAAGCATTATACTCAGCCCATGGTTGCGGACTGTTCGGTACAACGTGGTTGTTGTTCGCACCGATCAATGTCATCATATACTCATCTAATTTAATCCAATCTGCACGGTCTGCCGCAATATGCACCGGATTCGTTCCTTTGACTCCAATCGCCTTCAAGTTCTTCGAACCCATTACGCTTCCATGTCCGCCAGCCGAGTGACTCTTTCCTGTCATAATAACTGACA
>JAEWFW010000010.1 GCA_023388635.1 Bacillota bacterium | reverse complement strand
CAACCAGCTAACCATCGAATCGTTCATGCGGAGTGACACGCTATATTACGGATAAGCCTTCAAAAAGAAGGGATCCAGGGGGGACGCACATCTATCTCTCTGACAAGAACGATTATAGCACGAAGGTGAGTGGTTGTTCCCAAGGGTGTCACTGATTCATCTGAACAATAAAGTATAAATTATCAAGGAACGTTCGGGTAGGTCTCACGACCTTAACCCTATATTTATCTTACAAGGGGGGAGTATAAAAGTAGCAAAATAAATAGACAAACGGCAGAAATTTTGCTAAAGGAAAAATTTAAAATCAAGGGAGGTAGTCGAATGGAAGGTGTAGTATGGGATATTCGTATTGTCATTGATCAGTTTTTTGGTGGAGTTGGCATTGCGTTATTTCTTTTTTCAATCATTCTGAGTTATTACAATAAGGGTCTGTATCACAAATTGATAAGAGTTTCTGCGTACCTTGCGCCTATAATTGCAGGTATTGGTTTATTTGCATTAGCTACAGAATTAGGCAAACCATTTCGAATGGTTCTGAGCTTTTTTCTGATAAATCCACAGTCCGTAACGTCATGGGGTGGATTAATACAAGGGGCATTTGTTACGGTTGCATGTGTTTACGCGTTGTTACTGTACATGAACAAGGATGATGGATCACTCTATAATGGAGTAAGAATTGCCGGAGCATTTTTGGCTGTGGCAATGGGCGTATATCATGGGCTGCTTTTGACTTCGCTCGGGCGTCCACTATGGGCTGATGGCTCTATTGTGGTCTTGTTTTTAACAGCTTCAATGGCTGGTGGAATTGCTTGTGTCCTGCTGCTGAAAGTGTTATTGCGTGAGACGGTCGTGTCACAAGAATCATCGGCAGAATCGACAGAGTTACTCAAGGCATACAAAGAAGTTGCAGCGACAACTGAAAAAAATAAAACATTTAATTTTAATGGAGTCCTATTTACTTTAATATTTGTACAAATGTTAGCGATTATTTCGTGGTTTATGGCTATGAATCGAGGTACCCGCTATCAGATTGAATCAATTCAGACTATGTTAGCTGAGTATGGCATTGCATTTTGGATAGTAGCAGTCATTATTGGCGGACTACTCCCCTTAGCCATATCTTTATACCAACTTGCGACAGGGGCAAATCGTACAATACCCAAAGGACTGGCTACAGTGATTTTTGCAGCGGTAATCGTTGGTAGTTTTGCTTTAAAGTTCATTATCCTTGAAGCAGGTCAAATTGAAATCCCAATTCAATTGTTATAATTCTACAAAACGGAGGTGGAGTATCATGGGAATTAATAGACGTGATTTTATTAAACTATCGGCTGTCAGTGGATTATTCGTGGCGGGAGTTACACAGACAGCTCCTATATTAATGGCATTTACAGAATCAAAGGTTGGCGCAACGGCGGCTAATGTACAAGGCGAATGGGTAGCATCTACATGTCAAGGATGCACGACATGGTGTGCTGTGCAAGTGTATGTTGTCGACGGAAGGGCGACGAAAGTTAGGGGTAATCCCAATTCAAAGGCAAATCATGGTGAAGTATGTGTACGTGCCCATCTTTCACTTCAACAAGTATACGATCCGGATCGTGTCAAGCAACCAATGAAACGCACGAACCCTCAAAAAGGCAGGGATGAAGATCCTCAATTTGTGCCGATTTCTTGGGAGGAAGCGATCAATACAATTGCCGACAAAATTATGGAACTTCGCAATAACAATGAAACACACAAGTTTGCATTGCTACGCGGGCGCTATACTGGCTTAACCGGAGCATTGTACGATGCATTTCCGAAAATCATAGGGTCGCCTAATAACGTTTCTCACAGCTCTATTTGCGCCGAGGCAGAAAAATTCGGTCCGTATTCTTCAGAAGGTTTGTGGGGATATCGTGACTATGATCATATGGAAACACGCTATGAAATCCTATGGGGAGGGGACCCTGTTGCTTCCAATCGCCAAGTACCGCACACGTGTAACGTATGGGGAGATGTCAAGGAAAGAGCCAAAATTGTCTGTATTGATCCACGGCTTTCGACAAGTGCGGCTAAAGCCGATGAATGGTTGCCGGTGATACCGGGGGAAGACGGAGCATTGGCAGTAGCTTTTGCCCATGTTATTTTGACAGAGGGATTATGGTATAAGCCCTTTGTCGGTGACTTTATAGATGGGGTTAATAAGTTTGTAACAGGCACGACTGTGATGGAAGAAGATTTTGAAGAAATTGAAACGTTTGGTTTAGTTCAATGGTGGAATTTAGCATTAAAAGACGCGACGCCTGAGTGGGCTACCGAACGGGCAGGAATCCCGGCTGATCAGATTCGTCGAATTGCGATAGAATTTGCAAATGCTGCACCTCATGCCATATCGTTCGTATCACCCGGTGCGACTATGCAGATTCGCGGCGCATATGCATCCATGGCGACACACGTATTAAATGGCTTGGTCGGCTCTGTGGACAATAAAGGTGGAACATTATCATGGTCAAGCGTACCGGATGGCGGTCTTCCAAATTACGATGCATATATAGATGATGTTGCCGAAGCCGGAAGAAAACAGAAACGTATAGATCACGGCGGAACGCTAAAATTTCCAGCGCTAAACAAGAAGTCAGGTGGAAATAAGATTACTGGATATATTGCCGATGCCATTCTTGCAGAAGATCCGTACGACTTAAAAATGGTGATTAGTTACTGGAATAACTTAAATTTTAGTGTCACGAATACAGGAAGATGGGATGACGCATTAGCAAAGTTGCCGTTTTTTGTCCATATAACAGTAAATCCAGCTGAAATGACACATTTTGCGGATATTGTATTACCTGCCGCCCACCAATTGTATGAGCGCCTTGGGGCCGTTAAGGGATCAGGCGGTAATAAACATGCGACAATGACAATTTTACAGCGAATGATAGAGCCTTTGTGGGATGTAAAGATTGACGAAACAGAAATTTCGTTTTTGATTGCTGAGGCTCTAGCAGAACGCGGCTTTACAAAATTACTCGATTACTATACATCGGAATTTAAAGATCCTCAAACAGGTAAAAATCCGACTACCCCAGAGGAATTTAACGAATATTTTACTAAAAGCTTTACGGAACCGTGTTGGAATCCTTTATCAGAAAAAAGGAAAAACGGAGATACGATTAACGGTTGGGAGGAGTTTAAGAAGATCGGCGTCTGGAACTCTGAACCATATAAATACAAGAAAAAATGGGGCGGCAACTTCGGAACTGAAACAGGAAAGTTCGAATTCTACAGTGAAACACTGAAAAAAATGTTGGTAGAGCATGCTGAAAAACATAATGTGACAATTGACAAAGTTATGGAGGCGACATTCTATACATCCCGCGGGGAATTGTCATTTGTACCGCATTATGAACCTGCCTTACGTATGGGTGATGAAAATGAATATCCGTTTATTTTTTCAGAGCACCGCTCACGATTGAACAGAGAAGCGCGTTCGGCGAACTGCACATGGTATCAGGAGTTTAAAAATGCTGATCCTGGCGATGAACCTTGGGATGATGTGGCTAAGATCAACCCAGTTGATGCTGCGAAATTGGGAATTAAAGACGGTGATTCAATCAGACTTACATCGGATTACGGGTCAGTCACTGTAAAGGCAAAACTTTGGGAAGGAACACGCCCTGGAGTTATCTCGAAGTGCTATGGTCAGGGGCACTGGGCATATGGAAGAACAGCTTCACTTGATTATAAAAAGCGTATGCCGCGTGGGGGTAATAATAACGTCATTTTAGCGGATGTCTATGAGGCGCTAAGTGGCAGTACCGCTAGACACGGCGGATCAACTCGAATTAAGGTTGAAAAAATATAGTAAGCGTGGAGGTGAGCAATTATGGTAAAAAGATATGCAATGGTTATCGATTTGCAAAAATGTGTAGGTTGTGCTGCTTGTTCCATCGCATGTAAAAATGAAAACAACACTGATATCAAAAAGAATTGGTCATCAAGCATTACGAGAACGGTAGGCACTTTTCCGAATGTAAAATATGAATATATTCCGACACTGTGCAATCACTGTGAAAATGCACCATGTGTCAAATGTTGCCCGACTAAGGCGATGCATAAAGATGAGAATGGGTTGACATTACACAATCCTGATATATGTATCGGATGTAAAACTTGTGCACTTGCATGCCCATACAGTGTGATCCATGTTAATAAGACACATCCGCATGAATTCTGGAATAACAACGAGCATTTTATTAGTGAAATGACTTCGTCGCCGAAGGAAGTTATCGCAAAGACGGGAACGCCGATACCATATTATAATAAAGATCGGGAAAAGACGTATGAAGGCGTTCGGTATAAAGGAATTGTGGAAAAGTGTACGTTTTGCGATCATCGCTTGGCAGAAGGTGAAAAGCCTTATTGCGTCGTAGCATGCCCGGCTAAGTGTCGCTATGTCGGCGACCTGAATGACCCCGCTGATGAAATTAATGTCTTGTTGGGCAAGTATCCATCTCGACAATTGCAACCTGACAGGGGAACAAAGCCAAAAGTATTTTACGTAAGAGGTTTTTAAATTATCTATAATGCAAAACGAAGGCTACTTGCAATCCTGCATGATAGCCTTTCGTTTGCAGAGTTGCATTAGAATTATGAACATTGAAAGGGGCAGGAAAATGGAGAAACAGCTAGCCACCGAACGAATAGAGCATAAAGCGAATATCTTTAAAACTTTATCTATGCTGTTTAAACAGCCAGACAGTGATATTGAATATTATATAGAACATCTGAAAATAAGTGTTGAAGCATTGTATCCGCATTTGACGAAGCATATCATACAACTTGAGCAAGAGTTCATGAAATATAAACAAAATATTACGGTTTTGAAAGCAGTACATGCGAAATTATTTATCGGACCCTTTGATGTATTGGCGCCGCCATACAGTAGCATTTATTTACATGAAGGTCGAAATGTATATGGAGAATCAACGTACGATGCCATGAAAATGTACAGTGAGGCAGGGGTGGCAATGGCGAAGGAATTTAAAGATTTGCCTGACCATATTTCTGTGGAACTAGAATTTATTTATTATTTATACTTTCTGTATCGCGAAAAAAATGAACAACAGCATTTGCGGCAAATCAGTCATTTTATTGATAAACATTTGATACGGTGGGTACCTCTTTTTGCAAAAAAGATCATTGAAGAAAATACATCGCAATTCTATCTAGCCTTGGCAAATGCATTAAATGAAATAATATCGTCAGAATCATCAGATATGCAAATGAATTAATTTCTGAAAAATTGTGTATATTAAGGGAATTATTTATAGATAGCTTATAATGCTTCATACTTAATATTGAATTATAAATAAACTGCTTGGAGTGACTGCAAGCAGTTTATTTGCATTTAATCATTACTGCAAAACACATTGACACTTATCTATGTAATGAGTATAATTCATATAGATAAATATCAATATCATTCAAAAAAGTCTATATGAGGTGATGGAAATAATGAAATACGTATATGCTGAATATGTGCCAATCTTTAAAGCATTAGCCGATGAAATACGATTGAAGATCGTGGAGATGCTTTCCTGTGGTGAAATGTGTGCCTGTGACATTCTTGAATCTTTTAGCATAACGCAACCTACTTTATCTTACCACATGAAAATCTTAACAGAATGCGGTTTGATAAACGGCAGGCGTGATGGAGCTTGGATGAGATACAATATCAATGAAGAAAAAGTTTCTGTTATAAAAGATTTTCTGGATTGTATTACGTCAGAGCAAGACACATGCATTTGCAAAGAAATTTTGGCGAATGAAAAATGTGCAAAATAAGGCAACAAATTTGTACAGATTGGCTAACAAACTGCATTTAATGGGGGATTCACAATGAACGAGGAAAAAACACAAGGTATTAGTTTTTTTGAAAAATATCTAACAGTCTGGGTATTAATCTGTATGGCGGCAGGGATATTAATTGGTAAATTCTTGCCGAGTATTCCTGGTTTTTTAGGTCAATTTGAGTATGCGCAAATATCCATTCCAATAGCGATACTCATATGGATAATGATTTATCCTATGATGATGAAAGTAGATTTTCAATCTATTAAAAATGTACGTAAAAATCCACAGGGATTGCTTATATCCAGTGGAACAAGTTGGCTTATTAAGCCATTCCTCATGTTCGGGCTTGCCTCATTCTTTTTCTATGTCGTTTTTAAGGCGTTCATCCCCACCGAGCTTGCAAAAAGCTATGTTGCAGGAGCAGTCTTACTAGGAGCAGCTCCCTGTACTGCGATGGTATTTGTTTGGAGCAATTTGACCAAAGGTGACCCTGCACATACTCTCGTACAGGTAGCCGTTAATGACCTTATTATCCTTGTTGCATTTGTACCGATTGTATCTTTTCTATTGGGAGTTACGGACATCTTTGTGCCATGGGATACGTTAATTCTTTCTATTGTCTTGTTTGTTGTTATTCCACTCGTTGGTGGGTTCCTTACACGATATTTTATGATAAAGAAAAAGGGTGAAGAATACTTTACCCAAAAATTTATTCCTAAGTTTGACAGCATTACAACAACCGGACTTTTGTTGACATTAGTTATCATCTTTTCTTTCCAAGGCGATGCCATACTGGAAAATCCGCTGCACGTACTTTTGATTGCTGTACCATTGTCATTACAAAATATTTTGACCGCAGCTTTTGCATATTGGATGTGCAAAGTGACAAAACAGCCTCACAATGTTGCGGCTCCTGCCGCTCTCATTGGTGCATCAGATTTTTTTGAATTATCCGTAGCGGTTGCGATTGCCCTTTTTGGTCCGACTTCTCCGGTCGTTCTTGTATGTGTTGTTGGAGTTCTTACCGAAGTGCCTGTTATGCTTATGCTTGTTAAGTTTGTAAACAAAACAAGACATTGGTTTGAACAGGAGGCTTAAATAATGTATATAAGCTATTGCAACAATGTCAAAGAAACAGATATTATGCAAGCAATCACAGAAAAGGGTGCAAAAAATGTAGATGATGTCATCAAGATTACTGGAGCCATGCAGAATAGTAACTGTGCGGTAAATAACCCCAAAGGAACATGCTGTTACCCTGACATCGTAAAAACATTTAATAAATATAAAGAAATATTTTCTAAGAAAGAAATAGCAATTGATTATCTTTATCTCGATTTAAATACCTGCGACCGCTGCGTTGGAACAGATGGGGTCTTAGATGAAGTGGTCGCCATTTTAAAACCGGCATTGCAATTGGCAGGGTATAAAGTTATTCAGCGTAAAATTGAAATGGCTACATCAGAACTTGCGGTTGAGTATGGGTTTTTATCTTCTCCAACTATTCGCGTAAACGGCAAGGATATTTGCCTATCTGTTGAGGAAAACGATTGCGCCTGTTGTAGTGATATAGCTGGAACAAATATCGAGTGTCGTGTATTTCGATATGAAAATGAAACCTATGATATTCCACAGAAAGAAATGTTAGCAAATGCCATTTTACAAACATTGTTTTCCTGCACACAAAATGACATATCTAATGATTATATCATGCCGGAAAATTTGAGATTGTTTTATCAAAATAAAAAAATTAAGGGAGATTTTATTATGAGAAAAATGTCTATTTATGAACCAGCTATGTGTTGCGATACAGGACTTTGTGGCGTGAGTGTTGACCCAGAATTGCTTCGTATTTCTACTGTTCTGAACACGCTAAAAAAGAATGGAGTAGCGGTTGATCGCTTCAATTTGAGCAGTGCACCGATGGCGTTTGTGAATAACAAAGTCATCAACGATTTTGTCAATCAAAAAGGCGTTGAAGAACTGCCTGCCGTTATGCTGGACGAGGAAATTATTATCACAGGTCGCTACCCAACCAATGAAGAACTTATTGCTTTACTTGCAGTGCCAGAAAGCTATTTGACCGAAGTAAAATCTACATCACAAAGTGGTTGCGGTTGCTCCGATGGAAGCTGCTGTTAAGTTGAAAAAGGGGGCTTTATAATGCAAATTTTCGACCCTAAAAATATTACTTTAACAAAATATTTATTTTATACAGGAAAAGGCGGTGTGGGGAAAACATCAGTTGCTTGTGCAACAGCTGTCAATCTTGCAGATAATGGGAAAAGGATTCTGCTTGTAAGCACAGATCCCGCCTCCAATTTACAAGATGTTTTTAATACGAAGCTTACAGGTAAGGCCGTTCCTATTCAGGAAGTGCCAAACCTTGATGTGGCAAATCTTGATCCGATTCAAGCAGCGGCAGAATACAAAGAAAGTGTAATTGCTCCTTACCGTGGCAAATTGCCGGATGCCGTTATTGCTAATATGGAAGAGCAGCTTTCTGGCTCATGTACGATAGAAATTGCTACTTTCAATGAATTTTCCAATTTTATAACAAATAAAGAGATCGAACAAAAGTACGACCACATTCTTTTTGATACCGCGCCGACAGGACATACGCTCAGAATGCTGCAACTTCCTTCTGCGTGGAGTAGTTTCATCAGCGAAAGTACACATGGAGCGTCTTGTTTAGGGCAATTGTCTGGACTTGAAAGCAAAAAGGAGATGTACAAAACTGCGGTCAAAACGCTGACAGATGGAACGCAAACTAGATTAATCCTTGTGACTCGTCCCGAAACTGCCCCGTTGAAAGAGGTAGAGCGAGCTTCCCGAGAGTTAGCGGAGCTTGGTGTACTTAACCAGTCTATGGTGATCAATGGCGTATTGATTGATCATGACGATATGATCTCTGAAAGTCTGTATGGTAAACAGCAAAAGGCACTTGCTGATATGCCGGAAACGTTGCAGTCCATTACAACATATATGATTCCTTTGCGAGCATACAACGTTACCGGCATGGAGAATGTCCGTGCACTGCTTACAAAGGCTAGCTATGTCATCAGCAACGAAACAATGAAAGCAGAAAAGATTCCCCAATTAAAGGATGTCATTGACGATCTGTACCATAACGGCAAAAAGGTTATTTTCACTATGGGCAAGGGCGGGGTAGGTAAAACATCGATTGCGGCAGCAATTGCGTTAGGGCTTTCCGCAAAAGGAGAGAAAGTACATTTGACGACGACTGATCCGGCGGCACACTTGAAGTTTGTTATTGATGAAAACAGCGGCATTACTATGAGCCAGATTGATGAACATGAGGAACTCGCTAGGTATCAAGAGGAAGTTTTATCAAAGGCACGGGAAACCATGTCAGAAGAAGATATTGCTTATATTGAAGAAGATTTACGCTCTCCTTGTACACAGGAGATTGCTGTATTCCGGGCTTTTGCCGAAATTGTAGAACGTGCAGAAAATGAGATTGTTGTTATCGACACGGCTCCAACTGGGCACACTCTATTACTCTTGGATTCGACCTTGAGTTATCACAAAGAAGTACAGCGGACACAGGGCAATACACCGGAATCTGTTAAAAAACTGTTGCCACGGTTGCGCAGTGCCGAAACAGAGGTCATTATTGTGACATTGCCGGAGGCTACACCGGTTTATGAAGCGCTACGTTTAGATGAAGATTTACAGCGTGCCGATATTTCTGCTAAGTGGTGGGTCGTTAACTCCTCGCTTTATCATACCCAAACGACCAATGCTATGTTAGCCGCAAAAGCCAGCAATGAAATCCCTTGGATAAACAAAGTTGCAGAACATACAAATGGCAATTTTGCTTTGATTGCTTGGAGCGCTGATGATATTCAAGGCGATAAGCTGAAAGAACTATAAAGGGGAATTTGATGAAAAAGGAAAATAGCAAACCAAAGGTAGCGTTTATCTGTGTTCACAACTCCTGTCGCAGTCAAATTGCAGAGGCATTAGGAAAGCACTTTGCCTCTAATGTGTTTGAAAGCTATTCTGCCGGAACAGAAATAAAACCACAAATTAATCAAGATGCAGTAAGGCTAATGAAGCAACTTTATGGCATTGATATGGAAAAAAGCCAATATTGTAAATTGTTAAAAGATATTCCCCCAGTCGATATTGTGATAACAATGGGCTGTAATGTTCAGTGTCCATTTTTACCATGTAAGCATCGTGAGAATTGGGGATTAGATGACCCAACAGGCAAAGATGATACGGAATTTGTGGATACAATTCGTTGTATTGAAACAAAAATCAAAAAATTGGAATTAGAGCTAAAGTAAATACGGATACCGCCGTCGATTTTATAGAGGCGGTATTTCATTTTTAAACAAAAAGCCTGCAAATAAAAAGTCAATAGGGAGGAGATTGACTTGGAAAATTGGATGTTAGAAAAATATATTGTCGTGGTGACACCGGTTTGTGAAGTATTGCGTTTAGAAGAAGATTTCGCAGAAATTTTTGTATTGACTGCCTCTGTCCTAGATGATACACTCTCGATATAAAAAATACTTAATACAAGTATAAAAAAAAATTATAAGGGTATAGAAAGGGGAGAGGGTAATGAAAAAAACGGTGTTATTATTGGTTATTACTATATTCATGGTGAGTTTACTTCTTGTTGGATGTGGAGGAAGTAATAGTAGTGATAATGAAGCAAGTAATGGTGATGTCAGCAGTGGGGAAATCAATAATACTGGAAGCAACGAGAATCAAGGCAATCATATTGATGCGGCAGTACAGGTAAGCAAAGAAAACCCAATGGTAATTAACGAGGAGAATAAAACAATCTCTGTTTATGCTACAGTAAACGGAAAATATTTGGTTGAGTCAACAATTCACGGACTAAATTTCCATAAAGGATCAAATGCATCAAAAGCGCTATTTGTTGCATATGCAGATACACTAGAGTTTCATGATGCACTTATTAGCCTAGGATCCACTCCGGGAAATAATCTTGATTTGGGTGATGGTTCGAAAGGGAAATCGGTTGAAGGGCAAGATTTGGAAGTAACGATTACTTGGGATGGAACTGATAAAGTATATGATATTAGCGAAGTCGTTGTAGATTCACAAGGGAAACCGTTTGCTTTCAAATTTGGTGGTAATTATGCTCTTGCAAAGGAATATGCGACAGGATGTATGTTATGCATGGAAAGTTGTCCAATCGGTATTGTTAGTAATAGTACCTATGGGTTTGCTGATGGTTCGTCGGAATTTATAGGTAACCAGGATGTGTTGCCAGATGATGGCGTACCAGTATTTATAACTTATAAAATTAAATAATAGAATTTAGTTAGTTTATGGTAGATAGACCTTGCCTTTTGTTTTTATCCGAGGTCTATTTTTTATTTTATGATTATTTCTGGATTGATGAATATGAGGAACTTGCTTCGATTACTGCGAAGGTTTGGAGATACTTGACGGAGACAAATCCATATGGTATTTTATGGGTATCACAAGAGTGTTAAGAGTGTAATGAGAGTGTTAGGAAGGGTCTTGAAAGAGCATTATAAGAATATTTTAAGAATATCGTGAGAGTATTATAATAGTGTTGTAATATTATTGTGAGACAAACATGTAAGTACGTTACACGTGATCTTCAACCTATAACGCGCATTGAAAGGAAGATAAGTATGGTAATTCCTTATATTACATTTGCCGGAGATTGTAATAAAGCATTGGAATTTTACAAAATCGTATTTAATACAGAAATACAAATGTCACAGCCGTACGGTAATTATGTGCCGCAAGGTGTGTCAAATGCGCCGTCAAATTTGCGAGATTGGATTTTACATGCTGAAATGCAAATCTGTGGAGCTACTTTTTGGTTTGCTGACGAAATAGCGGAACCGGTATCGCAAGGCAATATGGTGAAGCTGACGCTTACAGTACCGACAGCACAACAGGCACAGGGGATTTACGATGCTTTATCTGCTGAGGATGCCCACATTTCTCTTCCGCCAACGAAGACTTTTTACAGTACATTTCACGCAGCCCTTATAGATAAATTCGGAGTCAGTTGGAATCTTGTCGCAGAGGAAGCGCCCAGCCGGCAATACAAGTAGTTATAGAGATGCATAAGGGAGTGAAATGTTTTGTCATCAAATGTTTTATTGCAAAAATATCTGCAGAATCCTAAGCAAATCGGCAGTATAGCCCCAAGCTCTCGCTTTTTAGCAAAGCAAATGGTTCAATCGGTAAATTGGCATGAAGTTAGTTATGTCGCTGAATTGGGTTCAGGTACAGGTGCGGTTACTGATTTTATCAATGCAAGGGCGCATAGGTCGACTGAAATTTTTTTGTTTGAGCAAGATCAGCAGATGAGGGAAAAACTAAATCAGAGATTTCCACGTGCTAATTGCTATGCGGACGCATGTCATTTAACAGATGTATTAATGTGCCATGGTGTGCAACATTTAGATTGCATTATAAGCGGACTGCCGTTTTTCAATTTTGAAGTTTCTTTGCGGGAACGACTTATGGATGAGGTTTTCAAGACATTAAGGACCGGGGGATATTTTATCGCATTTCAGTATTCGCTGCAAATGAAAAAACAACTAGAGGATGTATTTGAAGTGGAACATATCCGTTTCGTGCCGCTGAACGTACCGCCTGCATTTGTTTATGTATGCCGCAAGCGCTAGTGTGTAACGCGGATCAAAGTCATCATATAAAATGCTATTAAATATATTAAATACTATTACTAAATGTTATGATACTACATAGAATGTTTTGCCAAAGAAAGTCGATTGCAGAGTGCGATTGACTTTTATTTATCCGATGCCACTAAAACTCCCTTTGTTGCTGCAATGAAGGGTATACCCAATGGGCACGCGAGTGGCGCTAGAGTCAAAATGGGGGGAATGTCAATGATAGAAGAAAATAAAATTTTCAATCCGATAAAATATATCATGGGCATCTATCTAGTATGCTATGTATTCAGAGCGATTGAATATATGGTTATCCGTACGGACCAAAGCATCTTCGGGGAAGCGTTTTTACATAAACTAGCAGGTATTTTTGTGCTCATGCTAGTAATGAGGTATTTGTCACTTCGGTGGTCGGAAATAGGGATTGTGGGAAATTCAGCAGGGAGAAATATACTCTATGGACTGCTGCTCGGTCTAGCTACGTTTGTAATTGCTTACGGAACAGAGTTTTTTGTACAGATGTCAAATGGTAATAGTCCGACTCTGCAAATCTATGTGACTAGTTATGCGATAGACGGTAATTACGGAATGCGGACCGGTTTGATATTTTTTGCTTTTTGTATTGTTGGAAATATTATCAATGTAGCTATGGAAGAAGGTATTTTTCGAGGCTTGTTTATTAAACTGGCAGAAACAAAATATTCATTTGTAAAAGCAGTTATTTTATCATCTGTTCTATTTGGAGTCTGGCATATTGCGGCTCCTATGCGTAACTTATTGGATGGAGAGATGGGTGCAACGGCGGCAATTATGTCAGCCGTTATGCTTGTTTTAACGACAGGAATCGCTGGAATAAAATTTTGTCTGCTGACTAAAATTACCGGTTCGCTTTGGTTGCCGATGGCTGATCATTTTTTTAATAATACGATCATTAATATTTTACATCTTGTGACTATCTCCGGGGCAGATGAACTACAAGTCATTCGCATTTCGATTGCTCAGACGGTATCGTTCCTGATCGTCCTTTTCATCTATTGGAAAAGTGGTGCACATCACAAGCAGACATTTCGTGCATAGGTAGTCTTTAGAAAAGAGTAAATTACAGCAGCAATTACATGAAACGAAGTAAGGGTGGATTCTAGGGTAAATTGAAATGGGGTAAGTGAGTGGATTACAAAACGAATGTCATGCGGATTTTAGATCAGCGTAAAGTGGACTATAAAAGTTATAGTTATGCGGATACAGAGGCTATTAGCGGTATTGAAGTAGCGACAGTGCTGCAGCAGGATCCGGCACAAGTATTCAAAACACTGGTTACATTTGGGAAGTCGAAGACGTATTACGTGTTTATGGTTCCGGTTGCTGAAGAATTGAATTTGAAAAAAGCGGCGAGCAGCATCGGTGAAAAATCGATCGAAATGATTAAATCGAAGGATTTGCTGGCACTTACAGGATATATTCACGGCGGATGTTCTCCCATAGGGATGAAGAAGCAATTTGTGACGACGATTGACCAATCGGCACAGCAGCATGAAACGATTTTATGCAGTGCGGGAAAGATTGGATATCAAATTGAAATTAGCTTAGAGAATCTGCGTAAAGTCATACCGTACCAACTCGCGGATATTACTACATAAAGCAAAAGCACAATAATGCAATGGATGATTTTTAAGATTTCTTTAATACTTTTGTAATTCGTTTTTAAGTTTTTTGCGTGATAATGGGCTCATCAGAGATTTTTCGTGGAGGTTTTACGATGAGCAACCATTCAATATATATAGTATTGACGAGAACGAACACAGTAATTTCTAAAATGATTCGCTTCTTTACACGAGATCATTACACACATGCGGCAATTTCATTGGACAAGGAACTGAATCGTATGTACAGTTTCGGAAGAAAGCGCATATATAATCCGTTTATTGGAGGGTTCAACCGAGAACAATTGGATCAAGGGATTTATCGGTTATGCGAGACATTGCCAGGCGTCATTATACGGGTTGACGTGACAGAAGAACAGTATCAAAGGGCAGAGTTGCTATTAGAGCATTTCATGGATAATAAGGATGTATTGAAGTACAATTACAAGGGACTTGTCTATAATTTATTCGAACAGGAAGTATATTGCGAAAATAGATTTTTGTGTTCAGAGTTTGTTTATTATATTATAAAAGAAAGCGGTATCACAGATTTGCATAAACCGGCAAATCTCATCAGACCGCAAAATTTACTCGATGTCAATGGGGATGTAGTGTATGCGGGGGATCTGAAAGCATTGGCATGCATATAACGTCATCTTAATATGGAGGACTGCAGTTTGAAAAAACATCTGCTCAAACATTTGAAAAAACTACAGACACAGGAAGTGAAATTCCTCGATAAGCAACAGGGGCGCTTTTTTAAAGAAAAGGTCGCGCCTGTAATTTCATCTGTGGAAGACAAGATACCATCCAAGGTTAGAGAGACGTTAGACGCAGCCTTTTATAAGGGGTTTGTCGTCGTATTTGAAAAAGGAACGCAGTATATAGAAAAGATGTTTGACAAAGAGAATATTAAACTAGAGCATGATGTGCGGAATTATGCGATTGACAGGAGTACGACAAAGAAGACATTGCGCTCTATGGACAGCATTTCGCGAAAAAGCAAATGGATTAACCAGTCGCTTTCTTCCCTTGAAGGAGTTGGACTTGGTCTGCTCGGTATCGGGATTCCTGATATTCCGGTGTTTATTGGTATGATTTTAAAAACATTGTATGAGATTGCGTTAAGCTATGGCTTTGATTACGCCAATGAGGAAGAACAAATATATATGCTGCTGCTGATTGCATGTGCGGTCGCTCCGGAACAGCAGCGTGCGCAATACGGTTCCCAGGCGGACCAGCTTGCTATTAGTATTGATCGTGGTAATGCTAATGAGGACAGCAGTCAAACATTGGTGTTGGATCGGGAATCAGCCATGAAGGAAGCGGCGAAGATGCTCAGTGACGCGATGCTCACGGCAAAATTTGTTCAAGGGTTGCCGATCGTCGGTGTTGTTGGCGGGTTAGCAAATTACACGATTATCAGTAAAGTGAGTAAGTTAGCGAGAATTAAATACAAGCAGCGCTATTTAAGCAAAAAGCTTTGAGGTGGGGTTTTGAGAAAATACGGATTTGCATATATTGATTTGCGAGACATTGCAGGATACGTTGAAATTATAAAGCACTATGAACGTGGATTTTATTTTTCCGCCGCATTTTACAACGAGCTGGACAAATATGAAAAAGTTATTTTTTATCATTACGACCTCAGTACGCAAACGTATAATACATTGGTGGAACTCGATTCGGAGATGTTGCAGTCAGAGACAAATTATTGTATGGCAGCGTGTTTTATTAACGAGCACGTGTTGATCTATCCGATTGAAAGTGATGGGATTTTGAAACTGATAGAAGCCAATTTGCAGACAGGCACTATTCATACGAGAATGATTGGGAAATACTCTTTAGAATTTGTCTGTGAGCAATTTCTATTGTTGAAAAATGAAGAGCGGCTATTTTTTTATGATCGAAATCTGATGACAGTGATAGAAATTGTTGACGAGCGTTTAGTACTGTCAAACCATTATAAGACAGAAGTGGTCAAACACGGCGGAGTAGCGTATTTGATTTTTGAGCGGGCAAGTATGGATAGTTATGAATTGGAAGATATTTATCAAGCACACATTCCCAAAGAACAAATCTATGACAAGGGACATTTGACAAGTATCAATTTTATGCCCTTAGACGATTTTGTGCGTGAGGTGCAAAGTCAATCGCAAAGATTATCTTTTATTGTCATTCAAGCAACAGATTATGATACCGCATCTGCTTATATCGGTTATGATCAAGGGTGGATTTATTATACGAGAACTTCGTTTAACTCTAAAATCTTTACGTTATTCGCGTATTCTATCGAGAGTGCAGTGAGACAAACAATAGCGGAAGTCAGTTATTGTGGTTACCTGAATTCATGCAATTTAATTGCGGGGATTACCCCTAGAAGCATTGTAAAGCATACGTTTTTAGAAGACGGCGACGAAATTCGTATGTATTATCCAAAGTCTTTCACACAGAGAGGGGAGGGCAGAGAACATCTATTGTTTCTAGGTGATGGAGTCGCCATAAACGATGTGTGGGATGAAGACGATCAAGGAGAAAACTATCGAGAATTCGTCAGGATCAGAGATATTGATACATGGGATGTAATTGAGGAAATTAATTGTGGCATGGAATTACTTAGGGATGGCAGTACGATTGTACTGAAAAATGCATTTCGCTTTTGAAAATTATTACGCAGGCTATCTACATAAAATAAAATTCATTAAGGAGAAACAACAATCATGGAGTTCATGGATATTATTAAAGCGATTATTTTAGGTATTATAGAAGGTATTACGGAATGGCTGCCAATCAGCAGTACCGGTCATATGATTTTGGCAGATGAATTTATCAAGTTGAACGTCAGCAGTGCTTTTAAAGAGATGTTTTTGGTCGTGGTACAGCTCGGAGCGATTCTGGCTGTCGTTCTACTGTATTTCCAGAAGCTCAACCCCTTTTCATCTAAAAAGTCTGTCCAAGAAAAGCGAGATACCCTATCGATTTGGTTTAAGGTGGGTGTTGGTGTAATCCCTGCGGGGGTATTGGGTTTCCTATTTGATGATTGGCTGGATGCTCATTTTTATAACTATCTGACTGTCTCGATTACATTGGTCGTATATGGGATCTTTTTTATCATTATTGAAAACAGAAATAAACATAGAGCGCCAAAGGTTGAAGATTTTGCAAGTTTGTCCTACGGAACGGCATTTGGGATAGGAATGTTTCAAGTGTTGAGCTTAATACCGGGAACATCGCGTTCAGGGGCAACGATTCTAGGCGCGATATTGTTGGGAACATCACGCCCGATTGCCGCGGAATATTCATTCTTTATGTCTATTCCCGTTATGCTTGGTGCCAGCGCATTAAAACTGACGAAGTTCGGATTGGATTTTACAAAGATGGAGGTCGCCGTTTTATTGACGGGATCGATTGTCGCCTTTCTGGTTTCTATATTGTCGATTAAATTTTTAATGCGGTATATTCGCAATCATGATTTTAAAGCATTTGGTTGGTATCGGATTATTTTAGGTATTCTGGTGTTAGCGTATTTCTTATTTTTTAAATGATTAGTGTCACGAGCTGGTGAAGGCGCACCTTATTCCGCTGCCACTGTCGAACCCGGGTAGACCGGGGAAGCCGGGAGTATGATTGTGGTGCGTGTACCGATGTCGACGCGGCTGAGGACTTCAAAGTGACCGTTATGGCGTTCAATGATCCATTTGGCAATTGCCAGCCCCAGACCGGAGCCGCCGGTTTTTCTGGCGCGAGATTCATCGGAACGGTAGAAACGGTCAAATATGTGTGGCAAATCTTCGGCAGGGATGCCGATGCCGTTGTCTTGTACAGTAATTTTCACCTGTCCGTCCGCTTGATACACTTTGAGAATAATTGCTTCATTTGCCGGCGTGTATTTAATGCTGTTTTCCACGAGGATACGAATCGCTTGTTTTAGTAACTGGCGGTCTGCTTCTAACATGATAGAGTCGGCAAATTCTGTTTGGAAGCGGTGTGTAACATCAATCAACTGAGCATCACGCACAATTTCTTCGACCATCGAACCGACGTCAAAGGCTTCTATATGCAGTTGCATGGTGTCGTTATCTCCGCGTGCCAAGAAAAGTAGTTGTTCCACCAGAAGTTTCATGTTTTCTGTTTCGCTTTTAATGGCATCGATCGATTCTTGCAATGCCTTCTGATCGTTTTTGCCCCAACGGTCAAGCAAATTTACGTACCCTTGGATGACGGAAATCGGTGTACGCAGTTCGTGGGACGCATCGGAAACAAACCGCACTTGCGATTGGTAAGAGGCACTGATGCGGTTCAGCATAAGATTGATCGAGACAGCCAAGTCTTTTAATTCTTTTTGCGAATCATCGACCGAGATGCGGTTATCTAGCTGGTTAGCGTCGATACGGCTGATCGCTCCAGTGAGGTTCTGGATGCCGTCACTACCTACTTGCGCGTTGAGTGTTTTTGCCGTTTCAGCCATTTCAGAAATCGGTTTCAAAGTTCTGCGAAAGGATGTAGAGCCTTTCACCAGACTGCGCAACAGCAATAGCAGTTCGATGGCGAATAAGACTGCCAAAATGATGATCAGCCGTAAAATATCTTCACCGATTTGGTATGTAATCTGATAGGGCTGATCGTTAATATCGAGATACGTATGGTAGGTTATTTGCTCGATCTGTTCCGGCAGATTAATCTGTAGGTCGCGCCCGGGAATATCGATGCTGCGTGCGGCATTGGGAAATTCCAATGGTAGCAAGTATTGCAAAATGCCGGGAAATACGTATCCTTGACCGGGGTATTCTAACGGTATCGCTTTGTAGTTCGTTGTATAATATCTTGTTGATTGCGTGTCTTCTTCTGCTCGACTGATAATTTCCGTCATCAGTTGTGTGCCTTGT
Organism: Bacillota bacterium; assembly: GCA_023388635.1. Lineage (GTDB taxonomy): Bacteria > Bacillota > Bacilli > Desulfuribacillales > Desulfuribacillaceae > JAEWFW01. Next base: position 18,325 of record JAEWFW010000010.1, on the reverse strand, counting down.
TCGATTTTATAAAATGCAGTGCCGGTGATGATGATAACTATCAGGAAATTGATGGCACCGAACGTAGATAAGAGCACGCCCAATAGATTGAGGTTTAATTTGAGAACGAGCGAAGAGCGTATTTTATTAATCCAGGTATTATGTGTTTGTCTATCGGTTTGTTGTTCATTCATCGCGGATCACGTACCCCACTCCTCGAACGGTATGAATCAATTTGATGTTGAATGGTTCTTCGATTTTGGCTCTCAGATAGCGTATATATACGTCGACGGCATTGGAACCGCCGGCGAAATCATATCCCCATATGCGCTCCAAAAGCAAATCGCGCTGCAATACAATGTTTTTGTTTTCTAGTAAATAAAGAAGCAGATCAAATTCTCGTTTGGTCAATTCCAATAAAATGCCGTTCACTCTCACTTCCCGGCGTTCGGGATCGAGTTGCAGCGGACCGACATGCAGTACAGTTGAAGGAGTTTCCGCATGTTTGACGGTTTTCTTCCGAAGAACAACACGGATGCGCGCTAGCAGTTCTTCAATGGCAAAGGGTTTCGTAATGTAGTCGTCCGCCCCACCATCGAGTCCCGTTACCTTGTCGATGACCGTATCGCGTGCCGTCAATAGAATGACCGGAATATCGGAAAATTGCCGGATGCGGCGCAGGACTTCAATGCCGTTCAGCCCAGGCAACATGATGTCGAGCAGAACGAGGTCGAAGGGGCGGACTTTTACTAACTCAAGTCCGTCCCTTCCGTTTAATGCTTTTTCTACTTCATAGCCTTCGTACTCCAACTCCAGTTGGACGAAACGCGCTATTTTCTCTTCATCTTCAATGATTAGAATTTTCTCGGGCATAGTATTCACCTTTGCTATTATTCATCTTTAGGATTGTCGTTCATTCCGTTCGCAATGTCTTTTTTTAAGTTTTCCGCTGCATTCGCTACAGAATCCATGACGCGGTTGACTGAGGGGTTGTTAATTTCCGGTCCTTCAAATCCATAACGATAACCGAAGAACATACCGACGATCACCAATGGAATGACAATGTAGAAGGCGAATATCAACAGCAGTACCATAGCTGTCAAAGGAATCGCCATGATTTTTTCACTGTATCTCGTCACTTTGAAGTTATTCGTATTGCCTTTATGCAATACTCTGCCTGCCCATTTCAGGAACTGCTCCATCGATTCACGGAAGCTGGAACCGTGAGATTTTTTGTCATGGGATGTTTGAGAGCTCCCTTGGTTCGTTTGTTGCCCATCTGCTTGTGAATGATAATAGCCTCCTGTTAGCGGTGGCTTAATGCGGTTTTGTTTTTCTAAGTTAATCACGGCTTCCAATAGGTCACCGTTTGTTTCTTCTAAGGCTTTTTTTGCTTCTTCCCAAGAAACTCCCGTACGATCGCGTAATTTTTCTACTTGTTCTAATGTGATCATTGTCAATTACCTCCTTTACTTTGTTAAGTTCAGTATACCGACGCCGTCTTTGAATGTAATTAACAAAAGATTAGAATTGTATTAGAGTTTCACTGGAATGTTTATCAGAAATTTATCCGCTGACTAACACTTTATTTTTCAGCGCAGGGTTGCTACCATGTGGTAAAATAGATGCAGATTCCTGAGACGCATGTATGATTGCTGTATATCCATGTATCTAGTGTTATTATACCTCATAGAGGTGAAAATGGTTATTTTTTCTTTAATGAACCTACAAAAAGAGGGGAGAAAAGGTTGTCTTGGAGTTAATCAGCGTGACGTGGGAATCCATGTTGTTTGTTTGTGTAATGGTTTTTCTTGCAGGATTTGTCGATTCTGTTGCCGGCGGAGGTGGAATTATATCGCTGCCGGCATACATATTTGTCGGATTGCCACCGCATCAGGCGTACGGGTGCAATAAATTTTCTTCTGCCTTTGGAACGACATTTTCGGCGGCGCGTTTTTTTCTCAACGGCACGTTGGATTTGAAAGTAGCGCTCGTTTCCGCAGTCGGCTCTTTTATTGGTTCGGGAATTGCTTCGAAAATCGTCCTATTGCTCGATGAGCAAGTACTAAAAGGTATGTTGGTATTTATTTTGCCGATTGTCGCCGTAATTATCATGTTCAAGAGGAATTACGGTGAGGAAAATCTGGCGGCGCAATTGCAAGGCGTGAAAGTCTGGATTTTGGCAATGGCGATCGGTTTCTTGATCGGTGGATATGATGGATTGTTCGGACCGGGAACAGGGACATTTGCGATCTTTGCTTATACGATGATCATGAAATATGATCTGCGTACTGCCTCGGGCAATGCCAAAGTGCTCAATCTTGCCTCGAACTACGCTTCCTTAGTTACGTTTGCCTTTGCGGGAACGATTCTGTATAAAATAGCGATTCCGGCAGCGATTTGTGGCATCGTCGGTAACTATATCGGTTCCGGTTTTGCGATCAAACGCGGCGCGAAGTTCATCAGACCGATGATGCTGGTTGTGATGGTGCTGCTTTTGGGAAAAATGTTAATTGATTTTTTTATCTAAAATGAGGGGTGTAAGTGATGATACGACATATTGTAATGTGGAATTTTCAAGAGGGGCTTTCTGAACAACAGAAGCAGGAGAATGCCCAGGCAATGAAAGAGCAATTGGAGGAACTGCGGGGAATCATACCTGGCGTGATCGAAATAGAAGTTATCATTTCTCCATTGGCGACAAGCAATGCCGATATCATGCTTACGAGTCTGTTTGCCGATGAGCAGGTATTGGCTGAATACCAGGCACATCCGGAACATGTACGGATTGGTCAATTTATCCGGGGATTTGTTTGTAACCGTATGTGTATGGATTACGTGGAGTAAGGTACAAAAATTTAAAATCGCCGTTTGACTATACGTGTAGAGGAACATAGTCAAACGGCGATTTTTATGCTGCTGTAGGTGTTAATAGTGGCGTATGCTGTTAACCCTTAGTGACGATTTTTCGCACAGGAATCCATACTTCACTATAAGCGTAGGCGTCTTTGTGCTGATTCATTTTTGTGAAAGAAAAAGAAGGTGCGTTGATTACTTCGTAATCGGACACGGGCAGCCATTCCGCATATATTTTTGCCATTGTGTTTTGTAATGTAGAAGGGAATGGTCCTTCATTCGGAAATATAGCCCATGTGCAGGCTTCCACCGGCACTTTTTCTAATAAATCACTCACTTGTTCTTCGGTCGTTAAAACACCTATTAAGTGAGTTAAGTCTCCCTCTTCCTTCATGAAATTAGCGTCGGCGTCATAAGAAGCGTTGACAATTTCATAAGGCTCGATATTTTGCAGGGAACGCATTTCTTTTCTTTGTTCGTCTGTTATGCTCTCCGCAAGTTTGACAATTTCGTTATTGACTCCTTCAAATTGCATTGGAACACGTTTGCTGACGCCGACTAAATGAAATGCCGGCTTGTCTGTAATTCTAAATTCCATAGAAATTCCTCCTTTGACAGTGATGATGAATGAAAATTTGGGAAACGATTTACTGATGCCTGTTTTTATTACATCCGATGGCAAGAAGCCGCTCCATTTCTTGAATGCCCGCGTAAAGCCGTCTATTGACTGGTAACCATATTTGAAAGCGATGTCCGTCACCTTTTCTCCGTGCAACAAATCCTTATTTGCTTCCGACAATTTCCTGTTCTTAATGTATTCATTCAAGGTCAACCCTGAAAGATAAAAAAATATCTTGCGAAAGTGATAGTCGGAAACTCCGGCGTATTCGGCAATTTTTTCAAGCGATAGATCATCGGTCAAATGGTTTTCGATATAGTCAATTACATGGTTTAATTCGTGTAGCATTTGTTCCCTCCTTTCCGTAGTTACATCATACCAAAGCCAATTCGAGGATGCTCGACTTCTCGGATACAAAAAATATCGAATCGTTAAATAATGTAGATCAATTGTCAATAGTGTGAATTAAATCGTCAATAATTATGATATAAGAAACGACGCAGCCGAGGCTGCGCCGTTTTGCTTTTCAGTCGTTATTACTTGTTAAAGTATTTGAGAATTCCCTGGAACACTCCTTCGGCTGATTTTTCTTGGAAAGAGCTTGAGCGTGAAATTTGTTCATCGTTCTTGTTACTGAGGAAAGCCACTTCTACCAACACTGCCAATTGAGGGTTTTCCCGCAAAACGTAAAAATTATCCTGACGAGCGCCCAAGTTTGTCATACCATTGCGATGTACCATTTCTTGCTGGATGATTTTTGCCAGTTTGGCATCTTCTCCGCTTGCCGTGTAATGGTAGACGATTGTGCCGTTAATCGACGAATTATGGTTGGAATTGTAGTGAATACTAATAAAAGCATCCGCTTTGTGATTGACAGACACGTTGACGCGCTGCTGGAGGTTCAGATAGACGTCTTTGTTGCGCGTCATGATGACGTTTGCTCCGGCAGCTTTTAATTTGCTTTCAAGCAGCAATGCTGTCGGTAATGTCAGATCTTTCTCCAGTGTTTTGTAATAACTGCCGATGACGCCGGAATCAATGCCGCCGTGTCCTGCATCGACGACAATCGTTTTTCCTTTGAGCAGCCCGGCAACCGAGCTGTCATTGTTTTGGCTGACGATGCCGTCGGTTTTTACGACCCAACTGGCTATATAGCCTTTCTTGGCATTTGGCAACGCAATTTCATACCAATCACCGTCGGTTTTAGTGATATTGAATGTATCTCCTTCATTGGCGCTCAAGACGACGTCGAAATTGGTACCCGGTCCGCTGCGAATATTGATGCCATTCGTTGGAACGATCACTTTAGGCACTTCACTGACCGACGGAGTAGCTTTTTGTACAGTTACATACTCACCGGCTACCCAACCTTCGGTACTGCCAAAACTGATTTTTAGCCATTCGTCTTTTTGTTCTAATATTTTGACGACGTCATTTTGTTGTAACTTACCGATCGAATCATAGGTCGTTCCGGGACCGGAACGAATATTTAAAACAGTCGCATTGATGATTGCTTGATTTTCTGTCGGTTTTTCCTGTCCACTGGTGTTAGTATCTCCAGTATTGTTCGGTTGTGGAGACGTATTCGATCCGTTAGGTGCCGGTGTTGCCGAATCAGTACCATTCGGAGTTGTTGCACCCGGTGGCGCAACGGCATCGGTGACATTCTGGCGTACATATTCAGATGCGACCCAGCCCGTTATGCCATTGGTGCGGACTTTGTACCAGTTATCTTTGGCTTCCAGCAGTTCGACATTTTGCCCTTGGGTCAATTTGTCGAGAATCGTGCTGCTTGTATTGGGTTCAGCACGTAAATTAAGGATACCGACCGTGACGGTGACAGACTTTGCTTTTACGACAGTTTCAGTATTTCGAGTTGTCACCTTGACAAATTGCTTGGCGACCCAGCCGTTCATTTGCTCGGTGAGCTGTATTTCCATCCATTCTCCATTGTCGTTGACTACAGGGTAGAATTCATTGGGATGAATTGCCTTGACGATCGAGAAAGTCGTACTCGGTCCACTGCGCACATTTAGGTTCTGGATTGTCGATTCAACTACTTGCGTTTTCCCAGCACCTGTTATTGCATTGCCGGAAGCGGCATTACCGGGAACAGCACTGCTAGGATTACTGGGAGCAGGGTTGCCGGAGGTAGTATTACCGGCAGTGCCAGTCGTAGCGTTGCCAGGTGCAGTATTACCTGGCGAAGCATTATTGCCGGAATTTGTCGGCTGATTTTGCAAAGATTCTTGTACGGTGACATACCAACCGGCAATCCAACCTGTTTTGTTCGTATCATATGTAATTTTGTACCAATCGTCTTTTTCCTCAACAATCGGGTAAGCAGCATTTTTGGAAAGTTTATGTATTAAATCGTATTCGGTGCCGGGACCGGACCGGACATTTATGACATCGACATTAATGATCGCTTGTTTTGCATCAACAAGCCCGTGAAAAGCAAATACTACTATTAAGCTGGTGAAGAAAAACAGATATCGCAATTGACGCAACATTGAAGACATCCTCTCAGTTGTTTTTGACAACTATTTGTTTTGAAGCAAACAGTTTGTGGTGAAAAATCCACCTAATCAAGTCTTATTTTATTTTACTATATAAGGAGAATACAATCTATGCGTATTTCAAAAAAACATGAAGATGTTGCTAGGAAAAATTTAACACTTAACAATATGGAACAGCAGAGTACAAACACATTTGAAACTTTTTTTCACGACAAATTGGGACCTGATTTTTACGAAAATAGACAATGGGTTGAATGTATTGTGAAAAAGCAATAGTCAATCGACGGAAAATATTCTATCATTAAGATGTATGGTGGACAACAGGAGGCTGAACATGGTTATCCCAGTATATCTTAATGAAACGGCTAAAGCAGCAACCAGAGAAGTCGCACATCTGCATCTGGCTGTATTCGGTATGCAACCGGAATTTTTAGATGTATACAGTGAGTACGCATATTGCATTGATGTGGAAATGGATGGTTTATTATATGTAGGCGATTTTCGGTATTTGCCTGAAAATTATTGCAGGCGGTTGACGATTTCACAGGATCGGTGCACAATGAAACAATTTGTAGCGCATCTGTTTGTGTCTTCGATCGAGCAATTGCGTGATGTGGAATTACCCTGGGGAATCCTCACGGGTATACGTCCGCAGAAATTGTACCGAAAACTTCATGAGGCGCATTCGCAAGCGAAAACACGTCAAATAGCCAATACATTGTATCTGATCAAAGAAAATAAAATACGGCTATTAGAGCAAGTCTATGACATTCAGCGCCCTGTTTTATCGCAATACGCCGATCGGTCATCGATTAGTTTATATATCGGTATTCCCTATTGCCCGTCAAAATGCAGTTATTGTACATTCGGCGGTCATATTTGTTCGGGAGAAGCAGAGCAAAGTGCATACTTTTCCGCGCTGCTTGATGAATTGCGTTCCGTGTTGTCATGGATCAGGCGATATCAACTGCGGATTGCCTCAGTCTATGTCGGGGGCGGTACACCGTCTACGTTGACTGTCGGGCAAATTGAACAGTTATTTGCGGAATTTGAGCAGTACGCATTAGCTATTGGAGAATTGATGCCGTTGGCTTGCGGAGAAATATCGTTTGAAGCAGGCAGAGCCGATGCCATTTCGCGGGAACAGTTGCTGACGCTGAAACGTATGGGCGTCGAACGCATCAGCATCAATCCCCAGACATTTCGTGACCACACATTGCGTGCTTTAAATAGAAGGCATACGACGGACGATGTGCTAGGCGCGTATGAGACCGCCAGACAAATCGGTTTTTCGCATATTAATATGGATATAATCCTGGGACTGCCAGGTGAAACGGTCGATGATGTGGCATTCACTCTGGCACAATTGGAGCATCTGCGCCCGGAGGCGATTACGATGCACGCCCTGGCGTTGAAAACGAAGTCGACATTGCAGAGGCAGTGGGAACTGGAGCAATTTAAACACGGCACGAATATTGATGATATGTTGTCGATCGCACAGCCTTGGGCGAAAGCCAATGGTTATCTGCCGTATTATTTATACAGGCAAAAAAATATTGCCGGAAATATGGAGAATGTCGGATATGCTTTGCCGGGCAAGCATTCGCTATATAATATTTTCAGCATGGAAGAGTCAATGCCGATCATCGGCATCGGTTGCGGGGCAGTAAGCAAAATGATTGACGCCGATTCAGGGAAGCTGGAGCGTCTGGCGAATCCGGTCAATCCGAATTTTTATATTCGTTCGATTGCGGAAGTCATTGAAAAAAAGCAAAAACAATTGCCGCAAATATTGACAAACGAACGACGAAACATGTATGATAGCGATTGATATTATATTTTATAGCAAAAAATGCATATGAAATCGACATAGAGACTGCGCAGTTTTTCCATGCTGTAAAGAGAGTAGGTGCGAGGCTGAAACACCTATCTGCAATGAATTGCGCTAACATCTCTTTTATTTTGTTGCTCTTCCAGAGCCGTCGCCAATACGTTACATGGCATAAAGTGAGTGTTTGGTTTTAAAGCACTAACTAGGGTGGCACCACGGGTTATAAGCTCTCGTCCCTATATGTTTTCGGGGATTGGTGCTTTTTTTGTTATTGTTTTTTTGATTTACATTATTGAGGGAGGTTTTATCGTTGAGTGAAGTGCTTGGTACACCGCGCGGGACATACGACGTTTTACCGGAAGAATCGGTTAAGTGGCAATACTTAGAAGAGAAGATCCGTGAATGGTGCAAACGCTACCGGATTTCTGAAGTGCGTACGCCAATCTTCGAATATACAGAGCTGTTTCAACGCGGCGTAGGAGATACGACGGATATTGTCCAGAAAGAGATGTTTACGTTTTCTATTCAGAACAAAGCGAATCAGGACAAGCAGGATTTGAAATCGTTCACATTGCGCCCGGAAGGTACGGCGTCGACCGTACGCGCCTTTGTCGCTCATAAAATGTATGCTCTGCCGCAGCCTGTGAAATTGTATTATATGGGACCGATGTTCCGTTATGAGCGCCCGCAGGCAGGACGAAACAGACAGTTTACACAGTTCGGCATTGAATTTTTTGGCACCGATCAGCCGAGCATCGATGCGGAGGTCATTTCCTTTGCTAATCATTTGTTCGCGGATTTAGGCTTGAAAAACATCCGTCTGGAAATTAACAGCGTTGGATGTCCGGTCTGCCGTCAGGCACATAAGGAAGCGATGATTGCCCATCTGACTCCGTTACGCGGAGATTTGTGTGAAGACTGTAATCAAAGGTTAGAGCGCAATCCGTTGCGGGTACTCGATTGCAAGAACAAACAGTGCCAAGAAGTGACCAAAGATACGCCGCTGCTGATCGATTGTTTATGCGATACGTGTAAAGATCATTTCGAGCAGGTGAAGCAGCATTTAACGGTGATGAACATTCCTTTCCATATTAACCCGAGACTTGTCAGGGGATTGGATTATTATACACAGACAGCGTTTGAATTTATGGAAGATAGTATTGGAGCCATGAGTACGATTTGCGGAGGCGGCAGATACAACCGGCTTGTGGAAGAGTTGGGGGGACAAGATACACCAGGTATCGGTTTTGCCATCGGTCTGGAACGCTTATTGCTGGCAATGGAAAAACAACAGGTTGAAATTCCCGGTGAGCAGGGGATTGACGTGTATGCGATCGTTTTAGACGATGCTGCCGACGTCGTTGTCACAGAGCTGATGTATGCGATGCGTCAAGCAGGACTTTGTTGCGAACGTGATTTCTTAAAACGCAGTATGAAAGCGCAGATGAAAAACGCCAATCGATTAGGAGCGAAGTATGCGCTGATTATTGGTGAGTCGGAGCTGGAAGCAAAACAAGCACAAATTAAAAATATGCAAACCGGCGAACAGGCGGCGGTTGACTTTGCAAATATCGCAGAGTATTTAACAGGAGGAAATTGATTATGACAGTGTCTTTAGTACGCACGCATCAGTGCGGTATTATTACAGAAGCCAATATAGGTGAAACAGTTGTGTTAAATGGTTGGGTCAGTAAGCGCAGAGATTTGGGCGGGCTAATTTTCGTCGATGTGCGTGATCGTTCCGGTATTATGCAGGTCGTGTTTAATCAGGATTTTTCCCAAGACGCATTCGAAAAGGCAGATTCATTGCGTTCAGAGTTTGTGATTGGCGTAAAGGGGAAAGTCGTTTTGCGCGATCAAGAGACGGTCAATCCGAATTTGCCGACAGGTACGATTGAAGTACAGGTATCGGAGCTGCAAGTGTTTAATACGGCGAAGAATCCACCATTTTTCATCCAAGACGATCTTGATGTCGATGAAAATTTGCGTTTAAAATACAGATACCTCGATTTACGCAGACCGGAAATGTTAAATAACTTTAAAGTGCGCCACAATGTGACGAAGATTATGCGCAATTTCCTTGATGGGCACGAGTTCATGGAAGTGGAGACACCGATGCTCACGAAAAGTTCGCCTGAGGGAGCACGGGATTACCTCGTGCCCAGCCGTGTGCAGCCGGGATCGTTTTTTGCGTTGCCGCAATCACCCCAGTTATTCAAGCAAATGTTGATGGTAGCGGGTTTTGAACGCTATTATCAGATTGCCCGTTGTTTTAGAGATGAAGATTTGCGCGCTGACCGCCAACCGGAATTTACGCAAGTCGATATTGAAATGTCTTTTTTGCCTTTGGATGAATTCCAGGCGATGATGGAAACGATGATGGCGAAAGTCATGAAGGAAGTCAAAGGGATTGATATTCCATTGCCATTTACTCGTTTGACATATCAAGCAGCGATGGATCGATTCGGTTCTGATAAGCCGGATACACGCTTTGGATTGGAATTGGTCGATATTACCGATATCGCCGCCGATTGCAGCTTTAAAGTGTTCCGGGATACGGTAGCGAATAAAGGGATCGTCAAAGGAATCAACGCCAAAGGATGCGGAACGTTTAGCCGTAAAGAAATTGATGATTTGACTGCCTATGTGGCACGCTATGGAGCGAAAGGGCTTGCATGGGTAATTGTCACAGAAGACGGAATTAAGAGCCAGATCGCTAAATTCTTTGCGGAAGATGAGATCAATCGAATTGTCGAAGCATTCCAAGGTGAGCCTGGCGATTTGCTGATGTTTGTCGCTGATAAACCGAAAATTGTCTATGATTCATTAGGAAATTTACGCTTGCTGTTGGGTAAGCAATTACAGTTGATTGATTCATCGGTATACAATTTCTTATGGGTCACGGATTTCCCGTTATTAGAGTGGGACGAGCAAGCGAAGCGTTACGTTGCCCTACATCATCCGTTTACGATGCCCTTAGACAGCGATGTCGCCTTGCTTGATTCGGAACCCCAATCAGCAAAGGCAAAAGCCTACGACATGGTACTCAATGGATATGAGATCGGCGGAGGCAGTATGCGGATTTATCAAAAACAGGTTCAGAAGAAAATGTTTGAACTGTTAGGCTTATCGGATGAAGAAGCACACGAGAAATTTGGATATTTGTTAGATGCTTTTGAATACGGAGCACCTCCACACGGCGGTATGGCATTCGGGCTTGACAGATTGGTGATGATTTTAACAGGACGCCAATCGTTGCGCGATTGCATCGCATTTCCGAAAACGGCGAGTGCGACATGCCATTTGACAAATGCGCCGAGTGAAGTTGACCGTGCGCAATTGCGAGAACTGCATATCCGTACTGTGCAATTTGAGTAAGAAATATGGTGAACAAGACTGGTAGATCAAATTTCGTAAATATTTAATGTAGTACTTCTATACAAATGGTGGATAGTAATAAAAACAAGTTGTAAATCTATATTAAGGTAAACTGAATACGGAAAAACAATACCTGAGCCAATAAACAAGTTCAGGTATTGTTTTAGTGGTTACCTCTTAACTATGAAGACTTCATTTTTAAACGGCATTCTCGGGCATTCATATAGTTCTTGTGGGATTGCGTTTGTAATAATTAGACCACGTAGTCTAAGATATTTTAAAAGCTCAGTTTCGGATAAGGTTGATATATTATCTGATAGAAGGGTTCCTAAGACCAAGTCCTCAAAAGTAATAAAAGGGCTATCGTTAAACACTATGATACCTCGTTGATAACGCCGATCTAGGATCTGCGGAGATATAATGCGAAATCCAGTATCGTATTCGTTGATTAAAGCTTCTAAGAGAAAGCCATTCCATTTGTGCGAACATTTAGGGAACGATTCATAATTGAATACGCTACTGAAAGCAAAATACCCTGACTTACTGACAAGACCCTGTAACAGTTCAGAAATTGAATTTATCAGAGATTGAGAAATACAAAAATAATTCTTTCGTATATAATCATTTTCAGAAACCCTTACAAAATCCTTTTCTAAATCAGAAAAGATTGCATATAATGTTCCGCTTGCCCATCCAAGGTTAGAGGCAAGATGGCAGTATTTTTCATAGTTTAAATTGATTTCACAATCAAGTAGAATTTGAGCTATATTAGCTGCAGTTATTTCTTGTACGGGAAATTTTTTCGAAAGAATATGCGGTCTTCTGAATCGATACTCATCCCCAAAGAGATATGCAAAAATATAATAAAGATTTTGTGGATTTGTAATTCCGTTCTTGAAAAAAAAATCTTTACAAATATCTTTAGAAGCATTAAATAATAACGTATCGCTAGAATAGCCATTATGTAATTCTGTTTGTATTTTTATAATCTTAATCAGAGCATGCCTTTCATCAGGAGTAATTTTGATATTGCTAATATGATTAAATTCATTATAACTCCACTGGATAACCTCTGGTAACCTCATTACAGAGAATGCAATAACAAAATCATTTATACCGGGAATTGATTGCTTAATTTCGGCTCTTGTCATAGAATGACCATTTTCAAGTAAAAGTTGACTCAAGCGGTCATCTATATCTCGCCTAAGTTTACCGATTTTATACATTAAATCTCTTTCATACTTAAATTCATTGGGGTATAAACATTTAAGCATACCGTGCAGAAAATTTGAATTATCAATATTTGTCTCTGCCAGAAAACGTCCTTTGAAATGAGAAAATAGTTCTGAGTAATAAAATGAGGTCTGATGGCTGTTTATAATAAATTTATAAACCTCTTCAAACAAAGGAACGCTATATATAACTTTTTCAATCGGACAATATCGACCGCGACCGGAAAGTACCAATATAGAAGCGTCACGGGTCATCCCGGCAGTTAATGTCCTATTGTTCAGAGGCAAGGGCAATCCAGGATAGTGTTTGGCTATAATTTGCCTAAGTGCGCGCATATCTTTGTTATCTTCATCAGAATCCAATTTAATATCAAACCTGAAAAATTTGCGAACAGCATCGTGACAGATTATCACATATGGCTGATTACGCTTCGCGACATAATCGCCGTAGAAACGATACCCGTTATGTATAAGGAAATTCATAATATCTATAGCATCAAAACAATCTAGGTTATGCTTTTTAAGCTCAGATTCTATTAATTCAAGATTGTCATAAAAATTAATTCCTTCTCCGATGATTTCATCTGTATATTCTTTAAGTCTGCCTTCGATGTCAGTACCGCAGACGGAAGCTTTTATAAAGCTATTGGAAAACTTGAGATAACGCACATATTTAGATTCCTGTAAAATAAGTTTGCAGTACATGGCTGATTCTTCGGAGTGGAAAAGATTCGTGAGGTCCAAAAAAGAAAAGGATACTTTACTTGATGAAAGTAAAATACCTGCAACTAATTCTGCAGCACCTAAAAGCTTGCGTTTGCGACATATTTTTACAAGTATTTGCCGTACTCTTTCACGAGTTACATTTAATTCTTGCCCAATTTCTTTCAAAGTTGCTCCGTTACAACGCCTTATCATACTTATTTTTTCACTTTCTTTCAGAGCTTCAATAGCATCAACAAAATGCTGAGTTGCAGGAATAGATAAATAACCATTAACCATACGGACGTATGAATATTCACGTGGGGTTAATCCCCTATCGCAAAGATCACCGACAGTAAAGAGATTGTTTTTTAGAAATAAATCGCTCCCCTGTTTAGATATTCCGATCTTGGGAAGCAAGGAAACAGGTATCTGTCTATTTTCGGAAGCTACATTTTCGAGATAATATAGTTTGGAAGAATTTGATTCCGGGAAAGCAGCAGTTTTACGAAAGGCTAATATTTCTTGACAGGTTTTTGCTCCCGTATTCCTTATATTCATTAAATCTTCTTCTGCCATAGATAATAACTCTTCAAGAGAAGAAATACCGGCATGTTTCAGACAGTTTTTGGCTCTGACTGACAGTGGGAGGGGAGATATTAAATCTGTAGGATGCAAAAACTCATCACTTTCAGAGTAGCGGATGAAAGTTGAAGGAGAATTAATAAATTCCATATAGATCCTTCTGAGGTTCTCAACCGAAGCAATGCCAAGTCCTTTTAAATTCACGGCGTTATCAAAATCTGCCTCTGTAAGCTGACTCATAAATGATTTCCCGTCAGTGTTACATTTCAGTATAAATGGTGCACTTCGAGGTACATTAAGATAGACATCAGTTATTAAGGCATCTTTTGCTTTAACAGCTTGTTGCAACGGGTGTTCGTTTTCGTCACTATGCTTATCAGCTTCACTGATATTAGCAATTTCAAGGAGCGCGACTGCATCTTTACAAGCAAGTCCTGCAGTGTTCGAGGTGTCCTGGGCAATTAAAGAAGGTATGTCGCAAAGAGAAAAAAGCTGTTTAGCATCTGAAATCAGTTTTTCTGAAACACCAGGGACAAACAGCAATTCATCGAAATCAAAGCATGCTAAAGCTTCGAGAGTGATAATGCCTCGTTCTTTAAGATAATACAATATTTTATCAAATCTTTCATCTCTGTAAAGAGTTACGATCGATTCTGACATCAAACATCAATTCCCTTTCGGCTAAGAAACTTTTAAACTTCTAGCTTTCGCAAGTATTTTATCATAAATTTTTGATTCCGGCAGGCAGTCCAGTATGTATGTACCACCAAGGAGATTAAGGTATTTTGACAATTCTCCGACAGTATTAGTATTAATGGCGCATCCGTCCTCTCTGGCTGTTAAGAGCGCGGATATAAATGCTTTTGTAATCATAGGACTGTTCGATGTGTTTCGCTCAAGAATGTGCATAATATAATCTGAGTTTTCACATACAAAACGTGTAAGCTGATAAGGATTCTCTCTCGAAGGATCATATGTCAGGTGTCCTATCCACCATAATCGGGAAATAGCATTTCTTGTCAGAGAACGTCTTGCTGATTGCCCAAAAAAGAAATGGTTCTTAACGCTTTCAAGTGTACATTTTTCCACAACGTTCCATCTATACTGGGTATATTTCCAAAAATGATTTAAACAAAGTCCTGCCCAAAGCCGCTCATCTGAAGCCTGGGAGCCTGATAAAAAACTAAGGCTGTTGTAGACTCGCTGTACATTTTCAAACTCGGTTAAAAAAGGTTTGTCCTGAGACATATCAAGAGAGAAGTTGTCAACAGAATACTTGGTTTCAACGAAAGGAGAACGACCAAAATACTCCGTGATCCACTCTGCATCAGGAGAAGCAAATTGGGTGTAAAGTTTAGGCAGATTACTTTTGAGTGCAATCAGGCTGTCATCCTCTAAAAAAGTAAGTTTCATTCATCTTCCTCCTCATTGGTATTGCCATATCCACTTGATAGCGTCTGCAGAGCATCTGAAAGGGGAACATTAATCAATTTTTGTGCCGTTTCAAGCATATTGCGGTCGGAGAATTTGTCACTTTCGATGTCGCAACTGAATTTATTAGCTAATGATTTTTTTATAGCCCGATACCAGGCATATGAGCTATACTCATATCTTTCATTAGACTCTCGCTTTGACACTTCCTCGAGCACATATGTAAGTGCGGGTATTACGACTAAAGAATTAAGTATCGATTGAATAAGAACTTGACCTTTTAAACTTTTGAAATTAAAAAACTCCCTTTCAGGTAACTTGATAACTATTTTTTTGTAATTTAACTCAACCACCATGCCCGATGCCAGTTCATCATCATTTTTTATTATGCTGAAAACAGAAGGGGTATTTAATAGGCTATTGATATCCTTATCAATATTGATATTGACTTGTTTTCCGACAGCCATTACGCAACCTTCTTCGATGGTAAACTTAAATCCACGGTAATCTTCGTGAAATTTTGGATTTACATAATCCAAAATTTCTGTTTCAGCAACGATGAACGGGCATACCTGCAGTCTGCCGCTTATCATTTTATCCATTATAATGTGAGAAAACTCATTCTTCGATGTCGATATTGCCGTCCGAAATCCTGTTTGCGCACATTCAAGATGGTAAACGATTTTTGTTTTCCCGGAGGAGAGCAAATCTAATAGCCCGGTATTGTTTACCTCTGCAAGAAAGTTTAAGCGGATATTATAACCATCCCGCACTGACGCAATTACTGTCTCAAAATTACTGTCCACATAATCATCAGAATAATATGATAATACCGGGTATGGATAAAGCTTAGACCTTATTTCCATAGGCTTTTACCTCCATAGAACAATAATCACGGTAATCAATAGTTACTTTAAGGCGAACGGGGGTGTTTGCAATAAGCGACAATCCCAAGATGCGATTCTGATTTACGGTTAATAATGGCTGTCCCATACCTATAGCCGAGATTATCGGTGCATCATAATCCTGAGATTCTGCAGATAAGAATAAATCAAACCGTCCGTTTTTTGCAGAAAATGTAGGTACAAATATTATAGAATATTCGCCGGCATCTTTATTTAAACACAGAATCCTTACTTTTAAAGCGGGGATACCAACAAGTGATTTGCAGTGCTCTTTTGGATTTTTGCCACGCCCATCACCTTCAAAAAAGCCACCACCGGAACCACCGAAGCTATCGTCACCATCTCTGTGCCCGGCGCCTGAATCAGCATTTTCTTCAATGATATCTTCCAGCGTATCATCTGTTGTAGTTTCATCACCATCAGAAAGCGTATTCGTTTTAGCGCTTTTGTGTGGTGGAATGGTCACTTCGACCGATTTAATAGCATCAGAAAGTGATTCAGTTTCATGAGGATCATCACCAGAGTCCATGTCGCTCTCATCGGGTAGATATTCCCCTACATCAGGATCGATTTCATCAATGTCACTGTCCTGCTTCAATTCCTCCAAGCAATCTTTTATGTAGTCGATCAATTCTTTAATGTAGGTACGGGCAAAAGGTACTTGGCTTTTAGGTTCTATACGTTCAGGTTCCCATTTTGTATGCTGAGGATTTTCAAGATTACGCAGGAAATCATTGATCTTTTCACCTTCAATAAGCATTACACCAGCAAAAGGAATGTTGCCAGAGATATTGCCGCGATCCATTATCTTCATACCAGTTTTTCTTATCATTGCAACTTTTCGATGCATCTCAACTTGATGCTTATCTGATTGTATGGTAAGACCTAAGCGCACAGTCCCGTGATTTTTAAAATCAACCTCATACCAAACAGTGTTTTTAGAAGTTAAAACTGTATAATATTTATCAGCGTTTTCAGTCAGAGAAGTCTGATATTCTGCAATCAGCACTGAAAGCGTATCTTTATTTATTACTATATCGGAAACTCTTACTACAAGTTTACCGGTATAGACAGCATACAAAAAACTATCCAGCACGGAAGTAATAATAATTTCCTTCCAATCTGTTGAATAAGAACTAAAACCCGCTATAAATATATCAGTTCCCGTTTGATTCTTTTCGCGCTTGAAACGAGGATCAAGGTATAGTTGCGAATAAACAGGCTGGTTGTTTGTATCACCATAGTAACCGACTCCTACAGTAATCTCATCGTCTTGACGTCGAAAGCTGGTTATTCTTGATATGCCTTGAAAAGCCGAAACATTATCAATGTCCAGGGTGCTATAAAACACAGTTCGAAATTCAGAGCAGGCAAATGGAGCAAACTTCCCAATACCAAATGATCCACCCGAGGTTCCAGCTTTGTCTGATGCCCCAGATGACTTAGTCAGATTACACCAGGGTGTATTGTATTCACTTTTTGAGCCCCTCAGCCCTGTAGTGTTAAAGTCACTTATCCTAAGAAACGGAATGCTTCCCGACTCCAGCATCTTAATTGCACGTTCAAAAAAATCGGTAGCCTTCTTTACTGATTGGATACTCCAAAAATCTAAGGACGCCTTGAACGCTTTTTCGAGTGATTCTGCATCAGGGAATTCCCCGATATCAAGGACAAAAGGCATAAATTCTACTTCTACGGTTTTATCTTCGAGCGCTGCATCAAGGGAGTTCTGGCAAATTTCGCGGGCAAGTGATTTTAAAGAATTTCCTCGAAAAGTTTCAATCCCCGAATTACCAATGCCGTTAATATCACCTCTATTATTCGATGGAAACAACCACCTCATAGCATTACCTCCTATTCAAGCGTAAAACGAGTACCTTTTTTGCTCTCTATTTTATTGAATTTTTTACGCGCCTCTTTTAGTTCGTTTTCAATAGCAGAAAAGATTTTATCAATATCTGCTGGTGTATACTCATATGCAGAAGTATTCGAACAGTTACCAAGTAACTGAATCATATCAATGATTTTGTTTGTTCGAGACTCAACAACTCTTACAAATTTCTCGCGTTTTGTTTCTTGAGTAGTCATTTTCATCCACTCCTTTCCAATTTAAAAATATTCTATCGCGAAATCGCGCTCTTTGTCAACAATAAATTCAACATATATAAAAAATACAGATAACATTTATCAAATGTTATCTGTATTTTTTATATATGTTAGAAACATAACGTTTATCGATCGCTTTTATTTGGCAAATATTTTAAAAGATTTTCAGCAATAGCTTTGGC
>JAEWFW010000002.1 GCA_023388635.1 Bacillota bacterium | reverse complement strand
GAGACTAAGCAGCATATTGCGCACACTTGAAGAAACTATCATTCATACGGAGAAAGGAGTTACTATGAGCAAAGAAAAAATGTTTACGGGACTGAACAAGCAGGAGTGGAAAGAAACGCTTTCCGAGCAAAACGAGTATCTTAAAAAAGAGTATGGATACGATATGTTGTCCGAAAGCGACATAAAACCAGACGAACTCAACGAGCACTCCGAGCAATCCACAAAGTTCATGTTGTTCATGGCGGATGCGTTGAAAAAGGGCGTTCGCCCTGATGATAACGGCATTAAGGAAGCCATCAAAAAGCACATTTCCTATGTCAACGAAAAGATTTATCCTACAGATGCAAAATCCTTTTTTGAAGAAACCGAGTTTTTTCTGAAAGATGATTTCCATCGCAATATGTATGAAAGCATCCAAACTGGTCTCAGTTATTACATCTTTGCTGCTGCAAAGATGTTTTCCCAAAATTAGTAACAATGTTTTCTTTGGGATTAAGATAAAAACTGTTAGAAAGCACAACCAAGCGGCGGTTTTGAAGCAAAGATCAAAGCTGCCGCTTTTCTTTGTAGAAAAAAACACCTGCCAGCATATTCGCCGCAAGTGCTATACTTGATCTGTATTCTTCTTTTGCTTTTATCAGACACTTGCTTTTTCCTTCAATCCATCGAATTCATGTTCAAACTGATGAAATACTTGATCACGAATCTCCAGAAAATCTGCACCTGTCCGGTCGCGTTTTCTAGGCATCGGTACATCGATTATTGTTTTGATTTTTCCCGGATGAGGACTCATGATGACAATTCTATCAGCCAAAAATACTGCTTCCTCTATATCATGTGTCACAAATAATATTGTCTTCTTTTTCGCTTCCCATATATTCGATATCTCATCCTGCATTTTTAACCGTGTCATCGCATCAAGCGCCCCAAAAGGCTCATCCATAAACAGAATATCCGGATCGACAGCTAATGCTCGCGCAACCGCTACCCTCTGCTGCATTCCTCCCGATAATTGATTCGGATGATGTTTGCGGAAATTCGATAGACCTACCAATTCAATATATTCTTGGGCAATTGTTTTTATTGTGAGACGATCGTAGCCTAGTGATTCTAAACCGAGTTCAACATTCCCTTGTACAGTTCGCCAAGGAAGCAGACCATAATTCTGAAAAATCGTCACATATTTAATAGAAGGTTCCGTTACTGGTTTCCCGTCAATTTTAATCTGACCTGATGTCGCATGTTCAAATCCCGCAATCATATTCAACATCGTCGTTTTTCCGCATCCTGACGGACCGAGAAGGCAAACAAACTCCCCTTTATTGATTCCTAACGACACATCATCGAGAACAGTGAGATCTTCCTTCGTATTCTGCTGCTGGTATACTTTACTCACATTGGTCACATCAATATACATCGTTGTCCTTGCCCCTCTCACGTCTCATCCATATCAAATTACACATCTCTATCATTCGGTTAAACTCCTCTTTCATTCGGTACGATGCTCCACTTTTTGCCGACCCACTTTTCAAACAACTGAATTGCTTTATCGAGCAACAGACCGATAATACCGATAAAAATCATGCCGGCAAGCAACATATCCGAGCGCAATGTATTCCGCGCATCAATGATCATAAATCCGAGTCCCGATTGTGTTCCAATCATTTCTCCGGCAACGAGAAAGATCCATGCTGATCCCAAGGCAATATGCAATCCTGAAGTAATGTACGGAAAGATGGCAGGCAGTATGACTTTTGTCAAAACATACGGCTGTTTGATATCGAAATTCTTAGCTACCTTCAGATACACTTGGTCTACTTTGCTGACTGCCGCCACTGTTGAAAGTAAAACCGGGAAAAATGCAGCGATAAAGATAATTACAATGGCCGGCAAATCACCGATTCCAAACCACAGTACAATAAAAGGCGACCAAGCAATCGGCGCAATCGGACGCAATACTTGTACGATGGGATCGACAATCCCCCATATTTTACGAAACCACCCAAATACCAAACCCAATACAACGCCTGCTGTGATTGCTGACAAATACCCCACAGAAAAACGGTACAAACTGACAATCAAATGCTTCCATAGCGCTCCATTATACACTAATTCCGCCATACTTCCGAATACATCCAGTGGAGACGGAAGCAAATATTGCGGATATCTACCCGTTAAAACGATTCCCTGCCATATAAGCAGTAAAATTGATAACCCGATAACGGTATTCAACAACTTTCTCCTAAGAGTCATTATACAGTTCTCACCTTGTCAATTAGAGAATTATCTACAAACTCCTCGTATGTCGGAGGTCGTTTTGACAATCCCATATCGACCATATATTGTCCCAAACTTCCATAGTCTTTTTCGTAAATTTTCAAATCGTTATATGAAATCCAACCCAATGACAAATCGAGTACTTCTTGCTCAACATTCATATACTGTTTTGCTATCTCCGATACTCTCTCGCCTTCTCCATCGATATATTCCCCGGCAGCCACATACTCACCCAATAATTCCAATGCCGCTTCCTGTTTATCACGGATAAATTCATCGCGCAATACAAGACCGCAACATACGGAATCTTGCCATAAGTCCTCAGACTGATGGAACACCTTTCCGTGCTCTTTCGCTACCGATATCGCTCCAAACGGTTCTGCCACCACATATCCGGCAATACGCCCTTCTGCCAAAGCAGCCGGCATTTCCGGTGGTGGAAGTTCAATTACCGTGACATCGTCAAATGTCAGTCCCGCGTTTTTTAATGTTTGATACAAGAGGATATTGTGTGTTGATAATCTATGCGGTATAGCGAATGTCTTTCCTTTTAGATCATCCTGTGTTTTGATATCCGGTGATGTAACAACGACATTGCCGTCACGGTGTCCCAGCGCTACGGCACTAATTGCTGAACCTTGTTCCTTAGCTGCCATCGCCAATTCAATCAGTAGAGAAGCTCCATCTACATTGCCCGTATTTAATGCATCGAGTAATTCAGGCCACGAGCCGAATTTAATTAACTCTAACTCGACATTTTTAAACGTATCTTTCCCCAATTCGTTGGCAACGTAAAGCGGCAGCGCATGTGTTATTGGTAAGTATGCAATTTTCACTTTTTGCTTGCTTTGTTCAGAACCGCTTCCATTGGCAGATTGGTTCGTTTCTTTATCATCTTTTCCACATCCGAACAGCCCTACCCCTGTTGCCAGTCCAAGTGCCGTAATTCCTGATAATTTAACAAATTTTCTTCTTGTAAGTGCCATCTCTTTTCCCCTTTCATTATTCCAATTGAATTAGTCGTAATTGGTGCCAAAAAAAATTTGTTTATCCCTATAGCACGCCATCATTATTAAATCTAATATCTAATATACAATAATCTTATATCTTTATCTAGTATTTTATTGCCATGCAAGTTGCTTTCTGCTCCGTTCAATATCACTAACTATTCTTTCCGCCAGTAAATCAGGATTTTCTATCGTCACCATGACAGAACCTAAGAAATTCGCAGTATCTTGCGTAAAAAATTTTTCAACCTTTTCCGAACCGGAAATCGGAGCTTCAATACAGTGATATGAATTAATCCCCATTAAGCGGAAGCTGAGTGCCGCGCAGACGCCTTTCTCATTGGACCACTCAGGACTGGCAAAAGCAAACGGCATGTCTTTAATTGCCTGACCTAATTTATCAGCCAACGCACGAAAAAATGCCGAAGCTCGCGCATTATCCAAGCATTCACCCATATGCCATACAGGCGGTAAATCTTTTTCCTTTAATAACTCTGCAAACGCGCCGCTTGCTTTGACGTGTGCCTGCTTGCGACAATAGCCCAATTTCAATAAAGGAAATGACGCACAGCCATTCGTCAGTACAATGATTTGATGTTTCAGCAGTATGTCCGCTACTTGTACGATTGCCTTTTCGTAAACAATTTTCGGATTGTTACATCCGACCAAATTGACGACTCCACGAATTGTGCCATTTCGTAAATATTCAGCAACTTGATCAATTCCGCCAAATGTTTCAGCGATATTTTCCACAGAGAATCCCAAATCAGCATCGATGCTTGTTTGCGGTATAAAGACATTTTCCTGTTTTCTCAGAGGATAATTCTCAACAGATAGACGGATAATTTCTTTCGCCAACTCATTTGCCGACTTCATGTTTGAATGTTGATGATCAAAACCGATATGGGTGGCGCCCGGTAACCGACAAGAATTATTGGTAGTAATGATCTTCGTGTGAAAGCATTCAGCAACCTGCACAATGGAAGGGTAGATATCCTGTACATCGACCACCCATGCATCAAGCGCTCCCGTACCTATGACCAACTCCGCCCCCATCGCATTGCTCAGTGGGTGGACATTGCCAAATCGATATAAAGCCGAAAGTCCGGAACAACATATTCCATACAATCTGATTCCCTTCGCACCATAACTTTTAGCAAGTTCCACAAGCTCTGGGTCTGCGGCTGCTTGCACTACACTTGCCGGCATAACAGGAGAGTGCCCGTGGATCGCTATATTTACATAATCTTCTTGCAAAGCACCAAAATTTGCTGATATTGTGCTTCGTTCCGGTAACCCATACAAACAATCTGCCGCTGTAGTATTCCCTACAACACTGGTCCATGCAAAAGCGAGTCCGCAGCGCAACAATTGTTTCATCAAATTTTCCCAATCTCCATCATTTCCGGTACTCGTACGATGCAGAGATTCAAATACTTCATGATACGCACCTACAGGTAAGATATCAAGCTCTGCCCAGACATTAATCCGTTCAGGAGGTGCCATCGCATGTAATGTTCGGTGATTTTCCGGCACAACACGTGCAATATCACTTAATAACACATCCGCAACGGCTTCTGCCAATTGCTGAATACTTTTATCTTCTTCCCATACTCCCAAGACCTTGGCGACTGCCTTGACTTTCTCTGTACCACGAATTGGGATATCAAGCTCCCCCGTTCCCGCCTTTTTTAAGGCGAGGACGACCTCTCGGCTCCGTGCACCGTGTGCTGATGTGCCTGCTGCTACCCAGCGCAATATATTTCTGGCGACGATCACATGAGCATCGGCGCCACATACACCGCGCGGTGATTTGGGAGTAATGCGACAGGGACCCATATGACATATGCGACAGCAAGTGCCAATCAAGCCGAATTTGCAATGGGGCTTTTGCGCATCAAATCGGTCAAATGCCGTTTCAATATTATGTTTTTCCATATGCTTGAGCATCTCCCGCACTGCAGGATCAGGTGTCTGCTCTATAACTTGCTGTTTACTAGGAAATTTGTTTTTCTGTAATTTTGAAGTAAGTTCTCCCATTGACCAACTCTCCCATCTATATTCCTTGCAATCGCAATTGTATTATATTTATTATTCCGATTTGTATAGTATGATTAAACATATAAAAACAATCAATCAAAAAGTTAATTGATTGATTGTTTTTATACTATATTATTCCGATGTTTTCTGTCAACTTTTATTTTGCCATGTGCTGCTGAAAATCGATCAGCAAGCTATTTATTCAAATTGAGCCGCTTTGCTTCTTCTAAATACACTAACAATTCAGCAATATTCGTCACGTGGTCGCCAATCCGTTCGAGGTGACGTCCGACAAAAGCCAATTGCGTCGCTTGCTCAGCAGATTTCGCATTGTTGTCAACTTGACAAAACAGAAAATTCAAGAAATTCTTGTATAGAGCATCGACACGATGATCTTCTAAAGCAATCTCTTTAGCGAAGTCTTCATTTTCATCTGCATAGGCTTGAAGAATATTATGCACCATTTTTTGTACCAAATCAGAAATCTGTAAAAGCCGTTCTGCCGTCTGGTCAGAAATCTTCATTTCCAAGCGCAACGCTGTTTTGGCGATATTTCTCGCCAAATCTCCCATGCGCTCAAAGCTGGCATTCATTTTAAATGCGATAATCAATCTGCGTAAATCCTTAGCCACCGGTTGTTGCTGGGTAATCAAACGCACAACTGTATCGTCAGTGATTTTCTCCATCGTATTGATCTTATAATCCTGCTCAATAACTTCCTTGGCCAATTCTTCATTTTTCTCCACCAATGCAATGATCGAATTCTTTATCGCGTTTTCAGCGGAAGCACCCATTTTTAGCAAATGCTCTTTCAGTTCACTTAACTCATGATCAAATAATTTACGATGATTAGCCATCGTTATCAAGTCTCCTTCTCTAAATAATAATAGTTTTCAATGTCTTTAGCCAAATCTTCCGCTAATATAATCCTCTGTGCGCTTGTCAGCCGGATTGGAAAAAATAGTCGTAGTATCATCGAATTCTATTACATCACCATTCAGGAAAAAGGCCGTTTTATCGGATATTCTTGCTGCCTGCTGCATGTTGTGTGTCACTATGACAATCGTGTATGATTCTTTCAATTCTCTGACCAATTCTTCGATTTTCATCGTCGAAATAGGATCTAACGCCGATGTCGGTTCATCCATTAACAAAACTTCCGGTTCCACTGCAACGACTCTGGCAATACAAAGTCTCTGCTGCTGTCCTCCTGAAAGACTGAGTGCACTTTTATTCAAATTGTCTTTGACCTCTTCCCAAAGGACCGCCTGTTTCAAACTTCTTTCTACAATCTCTTTTAATTTGTTCTTATCCTTGATCCCATGAATTCTTGGACCATAGGCAACATTTTCAAAAATAGACATTGGAAAAGGATTCGGGCTCTGGAATACCATGCCTACCCGTTTGCGCAAATCAACGACATCGACATTCTTTTCGTAGATGTTCTGCCCATCAAGCGTAACACTCCCCTCAATTTTAACAGAAGGAACTAAATCATTCATTCTATTTAGTGTTCTCAGGAATGTTGACTTTCCACAGCCGGATGGACCGATCAGCGCCGTGATCTCCTTTTGCTTCATATCCAACTCTATGTTTTTCAATGCATGAAAATGACCGTAGTACAAATTTAATTGCTTTGACAAAATTTTCGTCTCTTTATTCGATTCCATTGAAGCACCCCCCTTATCGATTTCGAACGACAAGTTTTTTAATCGCAAAATTTGCAGTAAAGTTGATAATGAATATTACAGCCAAAAGTACAACTCCCGTTCCAAATGCGGCATCCATATTGCCTGTCTCCATCGCCACCATATATAAGTGCATCGATAGTGTTCTCGAACCGTCCATAATCGATAACGGCATCAACAGCGAACCGCCCAAT
Organism: Bacillota bacterium; assembly: GCA_023388635.1. Classification (GTDB taxonomy): domain Bacteria; phylum Bacillota; class Bacilli; order Desulfuribacillales; family Desulfuribacillaceae; genus JAEWFW01. The sequence goes on along the minus strand of JAEWFW010000002.1, from coordinate 22,111 downwards.
GTCAGTAAAAGAGCTGCCGTTTCTCCAAATGCCCTGCCGATCCCCAGAATTATTCCTGTCAGAATTCCCGGCATGGCAGTCGGCAATACAACCTTATACACTGTTTGCCATTTCGTCGCACCGAGCGCCAAACTTCCTTCTCGATAAAAACGCGGTACGGCTTTCAACGCTTCTTCCGAAGTGCGGATCATCGTCGGCAAAATCATACATGTCGCCGTCAACGCCCCAGAGATTAACGACCAACCCCCTGTAATGTCATTTAATAATAAAACGAAAAATGCATAACCGAATAATCCAAATATAATAGAAGGAACTCCGGCAAGTAACTCCGTCGTGAAGCGAATCACCCTTGTAAAAGGATTATCACGTGTATACTCATTTAAGTATATAGCAGCTCCTACAGCAATGGGAGTCGCTATCAGCATCGTCAGAAATACAAAATACAATGTTCCGACAATGACTGGAAATATTCCACCTTCAGCCCCCATCCTTCTCGGTGACTGTGTTAAAAACTCCCAATTGATATGTCCAATTCCTCTAAGAATAATATAGCCCAGAATTAAAACTAAAATGATTACAGTCGAGAACGCGGAAACCCATAACAATCCCTTGACAATTTTGTCGTTCATTTGATGTTTCTGCCTCATCATCTCCGAGCTCCCTTACGTATAAATAAGATGGCGAACGTATTCAACAATGCCACGATACAGAACAGAACAATTCCCAAGGCGAACAACGCAGCCCGATGCTCCGGCGCCGCATACCCCATTTCCAACGCGATTGTTGCCGTCAATGAACTGATCGGAGCAAAAATACTGTATAAGCCATGCCCCGGAATAATCGGCATGTTACCGATGACCATGATTAACGCCATTGTCTCTCCTAAAGCCCTGCCCATTGCCAAGACGATTCCGGATATAATACCGGATTTTGCCGCAGGAACAATCACCCTGAAAATCGCCTGAATATGCGTAGAGCCCAATGCTAACGCGCCTTGTTTATACGATTTCGGAACCGCCTTAATGGCATCCTCGGAAATATTGATAATCGTCGGAAGAATCATAATGGCAAGAACGATTCCGCCGCTCAGCACACTGTAGCCCATTTGATATTCACTTGGCAGAACATTGCCGAAAACATTCCTTTGGATATAACGCATAATTTCATTGATGACGACCATCCCGAACAAACCGTAAATGACCGAAGGAATCCCCGCCAACAATTCAATCGCCGGACGTATGATCTTCGATGTTCTCTCGGTCGACATCTCTGCCAGAAAAATCGCCGTCGCAATCCCAAAAGGAACACCGATCAAGAGTGCCAAAAGCGTCACATAAAACGTCCCCGTAATCATCGGTAAAATGCCGAAAACACTTTTAGTCGGCTGCCAAACTTCACCCGACAGAATATTCCAGATTCCATATTCTTTAAATACAGGAAGTCCTGTTTGAAAAATGAAATACGTGATTAAGAAAATTATGATAACTGCACAAACTGCTGCCAGCAACAAGAGCGCATGGATAATCCCCTCTTGACCGCCTTTGGGCTTCCGGAACACTTTGCTCCCTCCACTCGGCTTGTGCCGCATTGTTGTCTGCATAAAAATATCACTCTCCAATTCAAGAACTCCTGTTACGCATGCTTAAGGGTGGATTATATCCACCCTTCGCTTCGTAAGCACCATTTAAAAGTATATACTATCATTTATAAAACAGTAAATAGTTTGTACAAAATTTATGAGCGATTATCACTATTTAATTTTAACTATTGAACAGAAATAAATCCTTCTTGTTTTACAAATTCCTGTCCGTCAGACAGAACCCAATCGATAAACGCTTGTGTCACTTCATCAGCTTCACCCGATGTCAGGAAGTTAAACGGACGTGCTAGTTTATAAGAACCATTCAATACATTCTCAGCCGTAGCATCTGCTCCATCAACAACGACTGCTTTCACATCGTTGCTCATAGCACCCATTGACACATATCCAATCGCGTTCACATCCGATGCAACAGCGGTTCTGATCGCACCTGTAGAGTTCTGGATAATTGCTTTTGTGACAAAATCCTTATCTCCAAGAACTAATTCTTCAAATGCACCGCGTGTGCCGGATCCTTCTTCACGATTGACGATGATAATACTGCCGTCTTCGCCGCCTACTTGACTCCAGTTTGTAATTTCACCACTGAAAATACCCTGAATTTGTTCCAACGTCAATTCATTGACTTTATTCTTAGGATTCACCACTACAGAGATACCATCTTTACAAATGACGATCGGCTTTAATTCTTTATATTGATCCAACTCTGATTGTTTAATTTCACGGGAAGCCATTCCAATGTTTGCAACACCATTACCGGCTGATTCAACACCTGCACCGGATCCCCCGCCGGAAACATTAATTCTGACGCCTCTGTATTCTTCCATAAACATCATAGCCAATTCTTCAGCTAACGGTTGCACCGATGTAGATCCTGCAATTGTAATACTGCCGCTCAAGTTTTTCGGTTCTGCCGACCCTTGATTTGCATTTGGCGCCGTTCCTTGATTCGCATCCGGCGAAGATGGTTGCGGTTCCGATTTTGCTCCGCAGCCAACAAAAGTCAAACTCAAGACTAACATGACTGCAACAAGAATAATTCCCCTTTTCATTAATTGAATCCTCCTAATAGTTTTTTGATAATCTTCTGTACATGTATAAATGTAACACACGTTTATGAAGCTACAATAATGATCGTGTAAAAACTTTATTAAGGAAATGTAAACGAATTGTAAAGAAATTTAGAGTGAGTCAAAATTGCACTGCCGCTGCAAGCGCTCTTTGATCAGCATGATAAACGACTCGGGCTCTACCACCTGTACCAATGGACCGAAAGAAAGGATGCGGATTAACAGCTCCGTCTCATCATTTTTGTCGTAATAAATTACGCACCTGTAGCTGTCTGTCGCCTCTTCATATTCGGTCGTTTTCTGATAATTGGCAAAATGCAGCATACACCGCTCCAAAGCATTCCGCTGATTGAAAATTTGCAAATGTACAGGTGAGCCACATATATTTCTGTCAAAATGCGCTTGCAGATCAATCGTCCCTTCATAAACAATGTCCGTATCACCGACACGCGTCAACCGTCCCATATTAATCGTATTGATCCCCCGATACCGTCCGTTGCGGATTTTCGCCGCATACAACCGAAATTTATCGTCTTTGCGAGAATACTCTATTTTACAAGGCAAAAATGTCCCTTCCCGCACACCGTTTTTCGAGGACTCGAACTGTAAATACAGTACCTTAGACCCGCGAATGCCGCGCAAGATATGACGAAAGCGTTCCTGATATTCGGGCTCATCATAGGGATCACCCTCTCTAAAACTGTCGAAATCGTAAAAATCCTCCTGCCGAAACAACGGTTTTATCTGTAACTTATCATCTAACGACACAACCTGTTCTGCCGTCATAAATAGACGAATGCGCGAGTCTTGCAGAATCGCCTTGATCCAAGATTTTTGCAAATTTGTCAAAGGCATGTCATAACTGCGGTTAAGCTTCGAAGCCCACTGCCCTTGATGCCGCTCCAGCAGTTCCCACTCACCGCCTGTCAACTTTGGCAGGAGATACAAACAACTGTCTGCAAACCCTTTATCCTGTATGATCTCCGTCATTTCCGCCACAGATACGGGTTCCTGAGCTGCGCGCCGCAAAATCTCCGATACGACCTGATAATAACAACTATAAACTTCGGAAAACAGCTCCTCTTTCATCTATCTGCCCCCACACCATACATTTGATACATCTTCTGCAAATCTCTTCGCAACGTAGTCACGACGGCTGCATTGCTCCCCTCAATATGACAAATTCGTCCGGTAAATGTCCGTATCCACGGCAACATCTCATTCGTATCATAGGTAGTAATTGTATACAAGAAACGATCTTCACCGACCTTCTGTAAAGTCCCTCCGCGACCTTCCCTCCGCACCCGGTCAATCAGGTAACGCTCCCGCTGCTCATCAATCGCCAAAGTAATAGCCAGTGTCTCCTGCCGCTGCGCACCACTGAAAGAAACTCCCCAAGTCATCGACAAAGCTTTATCTAACTTCTGCTGTAGTATTTCATAATCAGGTATACCTTCATTTCTTGCAGCTACTTCGTTCCTCGCCGATGCTTCATCTGCGACGGCGACTTCATTCCTTGCAATGATTTCATCTCCGATAGCGCCTATATCACTGATCCTCATAGAGGTCTCCGCACGCGAATCAATCATGAACACTTTTGTCAAATAATCGAGGCGAACACAGCGGAATCTGCGGTGTTCAATATCGTAAATGCAAACATATCTTCTGCCCGTTTGCGTTCCCGTCAATATCCGCAGGGGTATACCCGTCAACATACTGATCCTGCCCGTGCGCACACTGGAATTCTCTAGAAGCACGACCCTCCGCTGCTCCATCGCCCGCAAAAGTTCCGCCAAAATCCCATCATCCAACGTATGAACAATGAAATGATGCTTAAAATAATACATATCATTGCCGATCCGCTCACGATCCAGCACCGTGCTGCCGACGAAACCGAACGGTGCCACTTCCTGATAAAATTTAATCGCATCCAGCAAATATGCATACGCAGGATTGCCGACAACTGATTCCTCCGCCATAGAATATAGCAATTTTTTGCCGGCTTTCTGTTTTCTTACAATACCTTGCTGCTCATATTCACGCAGCTTTCCTCGCACCGTCTGTATATCAAAAGGCTGCCGGCAATATTGACTAGCATGCTCCGTCAGCTCCTCCACACCGCAAGCAGTACGTTCATTGAGGCATGCCAAAAGGAAGAAATGCAGCATAATATCATTTTTAGTAAAACTTTTCGATTTCCACGCTTTGTAAAGGGGATTCTGGGGAACTCGTCCACTATTGACCGACAGAAATACGCGCTTACCTTTCGTCGAATAGTCCCAGCTAACATGATCGGCAAGCCAACTGGCGATCCGCCTCCGCTCATTATCATAAGTTCGGCTACTTTTATAAGTAAATTCATCCCGCCGCTTAAATCCGTATATATAGAAGTCACGCATGTACTCACGGATTTTGTCAAAACTTTTAATCAATTCCGTAAATTCCGACACTGCTCTACCTCCCACTTGTGCATACACTTTCTAACGTCCGTTTATCCTACTTTTGATTGTAACAAACAAATATAGCGAATACTATTTGATTATTATCCAAACGATTGGTTATTTCCCGATACGCAATGATCTCGCAACTTTTTTTATATGATCAAATGAAATAATCGTGGTATGTTTATAGCAGAAAATATGCCGAACATACAATTTCAGCTGATAGAGCAATAAACCGCATCGAACCAATCGATTCTATAACACAGATTGTCTGCATGATACGAATACATATCGGCATGATTAGGAGGATAACCATGTTTACCATTGACAATCAACACACAAAATTCCCGCTGAAAGTATGGCTGGACAGTCGCGAACAGATCGAAGACAGTTGTCTTGAGCAAGCATACAATCTATCACAACTTCCCTTTGTACATCAATGGGTCTGTCTGATGCCTGACACCCACATGGGAATGGGCATGCCGATCGGCGGTGTACTCGCCACCGACGGTGTGATCATCCCCAATGCCGTCGGCGTCGATATCGGATGCGGCATGGCTTTTGTCAGCACCAATATTGCCGCCGAAATCCTTCGAAGCGTTCAAACAGCCAACGGCACATTGATCCAAGCAATTATCGGCGACATCCTACGCAATATACCGTTGGGATTCCATCGCCATAAAACCATACAGCCATGCCGTACGATGGACACCGCTCTGGCAGAAATCGAAAAATACGCACCGGACAAAGAATTGCTTGGACTGCTGGAAGCCGGTCGATACCAAGTGGGGACGCTCGGCGGCGGCAATCATTTTATCGAATTGCAGGAAGACGAACAGGGTTATCTCAACATTATGATCCATTCCGGCAGCCGCAATGTCGGCAAAACAGTCTGCGACTATTTCCATAATCAAGCGCGACAACTGAACAAACAATGGCACAGTGCCGTTCCCGAAGAATACCGCTTAGCATTCCTGCCGGTCGATTCGCCCGTCGGAAAGCAGTACATCCATTGGATGAACTTATCTCTGGATTTTGCACGGGAAAATCGCGACTCTATGTTGGCAAAGGTACAATCGATATTGGAAAAATGGCTGGCTCCATATATTGACGAACCACTTGTCTATAGCGATTACGTCAATTGCCATCATAACTATGCATCTTTAGAAAATCACTACGGTAAAAATGTTTGGGTCCACAGAAAAGGCGCGACCAGAGCCTTTGACGGCGAAATGGCTGTCATACCGGGCGCGATGGGTTCTTATAGTTATTTAGTCAAAGGACTGGGCAATCGAGAGAGCTTTTGCTCCTGCTCCCACGGAGCCGGAAGGCGCTATTCGAGAAAAGGAGCGATGGAAGCCTTTACATGCGAACAAGTAATGCTCGATCTAAAGGAACAGGAAGTGACTTTGGGGAAAACAAAAAAATCCGATATCGCCGAAGAAAGCCGTTTCGCTTACAAAGACATCGAAGAAGTGATGCGTCATCAAACAGACCTCGTCTTACCGGTCAAAAAATTAAAAACTATCGGGGTAGTAAAAGGATGATTTCCTTCTATTATAGATCCACCCCTCCTGATGCTAAAGGATATTTCTCCTTTGCGGTGCCGCAGGCTCTGCCTCTCAGGTATACCGGGGGAAGTGGAACGCATGGTATAGACTGTCGGAGGTTCGAATCCTCCCCTGTACACACAGGTAACTCAGTGGGTAGAGTATCTATTTAAAATCAAACGCCTATTAAGCGTTGTGGTGCAACTCCGCAGATTAGTAATGTCTGGAATATCCTCTGCATCCCGCCCGCGTCAGCGAGACCTACCAACCGAACCTTTGCCAGCCAGATCGGCAAACCATTCGGAAATATGAGAACACGCTCGACCAAGGGCAAACGCGTCACTGCTCTGCGACATCGGGGATACCGTATTGGCTCCGACTTCCCTAGGAATACGTACTTCGGTACTGCTAATTCCTACGAAGTTCCGGTACAAATACTCAACTGACGTCCCGCCGAAACAGCGTGGATGCAGACATATTTCAGTCACAAACTATTAGAGAGAATGAGAGGAGCTTTTCTATGAAATATACAATTTATGAAAATCAATATGGCTATTTAATTAAAAACGGACGCTTTCAAAAACTACTAGGCGCCGGGAAATACCGCTTCCCACAAATTCTCGGCTATCAAGTAGAAATCATCAATACAGCCGGACTCGTCGATACGAAAGAGATTCCTTTACAAATTCTCATGCAAGACGAGACATTTGCAAAATCCACCGTCCGCGTGCAAATACCCGACGATTCGATTGCACTGCATTACATTGACGGCATGTTTGAAAATGTCCTGTTGCAAAATGAACATGTCTTCTGGAACATCCACCAGAAACATACATTTACACTAATCAATATCACACAACCGGAAGTCGGCGATAGCGTCCCAACATATTTAATGGCATATGTCCCAGGCAAGCTCTACCACAAAATCGATGTGCAAAACGGCGAAGTCGCCTTGCTATACTATGACAATATCCTGCAAAAACAATTGACCAGCGGTACCTATTACTACTGGAACTACCAGACAAAGGTGACGCACAAACTCTTTGATTTAAAAGTACAACAACTAGATATTGCCGGTCAAGAAATCCTTACCGCAGACAAAGTCGGTATCCGGCTCAACGTCACTTGCAACTACCGCATCACCGATGCCGTGGCACTGACGGAGAAAATCAGTAATCTCACAGCACAGCTATATACATATGTACAAATGGCTGTACGCGAATATGTCGGTAAACTCCGCCTCGATCAACTCTTAGAGCAAAAAGACGAAATCGGGCACCTGATATTGGAATTACTGCGCATTCGTCAACCGGAATTTTATGTAGAGTTCTCTTTCGCCGGCATCAAAGATATTATTTTACCCGGTGAAATACGCGACATTATGAACACTGTCTTAGTTGCCGAAAAAACAGCCCAAGCCAACGTCATTTCCCGCAGAGAAGAAGTCGCTTCGACACGCAGCTTGCTAAACACAGCAAAGTTGATGGACGAAAATCAGACACTCTATAAGTTGAAAGAATTGGAGTACCTAGAACGCATCTGCGATCGTGTTGGAACCATATCACTTTCGGGAGCCGGTGGTGTACTTGAACAATTGGAAAAACTAATAAGTATAAAAGTTCAATAAAAAATAGCAATAAAACAAAGAGTATCACATCTGTGAGGCGTATTTCTGCCTGAGACACGATACTCTCTATTAGTTCATTTGTTTCTCGAATCAAATTCTTCAAAACTGTACTTGTCGAAATTTAAACAACTGACTATTTAATATATGACAGATATCATATAATATATCACACATAATCACATACTATTGTTAAATAGCGGAGGTTTTTTAAATGGAACAGAAACGATATGAATTAAACAAACATCTAGCTCAGATGCTAAAAGGCGGAGTCATAATGGATGTAACTACGCCGGAGCAAGCAAAAATAGCTGAAGCTTCCGGTGCTTGCGCGGTCATGGCGTTAGAACGCATTCCAGCCGATATCCGGACAGCAGGCGGCGTCTCCCGAATGAGCGACCCTTCTATGATTCAAAGTATTCAAAAAGCCGTATCGATTCCTGTTATGGCCAAAGTCCGTATCGGACATTTTGCGGAAGCACAAATTCTACAAGCGATCGAAATTGATTTCATCGATGAAAGTGAAGTCTTATCCCCGGCAGATGATGTTTATCACATTGATAAAAACCAATTTAATGTACCTTTTGTTTGCGGAGCAAAAAACTTGAGCGAAGCTCTACGTCGCATAAACGAAGGCGCATCTATGATCCGTACGAAAGGCGAACCTGGTACAGGAGATATTATACAAGCTGTGCGACATATGCGAAAAATCACTAGTGACATTCGTTCCATTGTCGCAAAACAACAAGACGAATTATATGTCGTCGCAAAAGAACTGGCTGTTCCATATGAGTTAGTAAAATACGTACATGAAAATGGAAAGCTTCCGGTCGTTAATTTTGCGGCGGGCGGTATAGCGACTCCTGCTGACGCGGCATTAATGATGCAGCTTGGTGCCGAGGGGGTCTTTGTCGGATCGGGAATATTCAAATCTGGCAATCCTGAAAAACGTGCAGCCGCTATCGTACAGGCAGTTACTAACTATACAGACGCACCGTTAATTGCCAAGCTTTCGGAGAACCTCGGCGAAGCAATGGTCGGAATCAACGAACAAGAAATCGAATTGTTGATGGCGGAACGCGGAATATGAAAATTGGTATTTTGTCACTGCAAGGTGCCTTCATTGAACATATTCAATTATTACGCCGATTAGGTGTGGACTGCTGTGAAATTAGGCAAAACAAAGATTTCACTGATGATTTGGACGGGTTAATTTTACCTGGCGGCGAAAGCACAGTTATTGGCAAATTACTAACAGAACTTCAATTACTAAACCCTATAAAAAATGCGGTCAAAAAAGGGCTGCCTGTATTCGGCACTTGCGCTGGTCTAATTCTATTATCTAAAAAAATTTCTGCTGGTACTGAAGCCTACATTGACTGCATGGATACAGTCGTGCAAAGAAACGGTTACGGACGCCAGTTAGGAAGCTTTAAAACGTATGCAGATTGCAAAGGCATCGGTCAGATACCTATGGTGTTTATTCGTGCACCTTATATCATATCAGCCGGAGACAATGTAGATATATTAGCAGAATTAGATGGGAAGATTGTCGCCGCAAGACAAGATACTATGCTGGCTACTGCTTTTCATCCAGAACTGACCGATGACATACGTGTGCACAACTATTTTCTAAACATGGTAGCTAACAAAGACACGTGTAAAAGGTCAATTCCTTAACATCCTGCGTACTCTCAATTGGCGATAGCCCTCCGGCAATGCAACCCCTGCAAGAATGCAGATAACGCCCGTCCACTGCAGCAAACTCACTTGCTCACACAATATCCATGCCGAAGCGATCATCGCCACCGGCAATTCCACGGCACCAAGAATCCCCGCCATAGCCCCACCAATCTGCGGTACCCCTATGGCAAATAAAACCGGAGGGATAAACGACCCAAAGAAGCCGAGCAAGCATCCGTAAAACAACAGCCCTTCCCATAACCGTCCATCAACCAGAAAACTCGGCGGGTAAATCAAAAAAGCTACCAATAATGCCCCTGTCAGCATCCACTGCGTCCGGTACATCGGATATACCGTCGTTACAACCTGCCCGTTGAAAAAAATAAACAGCGAATAGGAGACGGCAGAAATCAGACCCATAGTGATACCCCACCAGTGGAAATGCCCTACTCCCTGCTCAGCAATCCCTGCTGCCAACAATGTTCCACCGAACAATATGAACAACGTCAGCAGAATAATTTTATGCGGCCGCTGGCGTCTGTGTATCATTTGAATCAACACACTGATCCATGTAAACTGGAACAACAAAATAATCGCCAGCGAAGCCGATATATATTGAAGCGCCCCATAATAAGAAAACGACGTGACTACCATCGGCAATCCAGCCGCCATCAAGATTCCTCTTTGCTTCCATGTCGGTGCGACATACTGCTTATCATGTTCGTCAACTGAAGATACCAATGAAGATTTGCCGCGTATTTTAATTTTTCTGCGCATTTTAATGTAGAACGTAAAACCGCTCGTAATTAAGAATCCCACCAGCAGTTGAATCCCGACAACATCCCCCAAACTATAACCATCACCATAAGCAAACTTCACAATCGTCGATAAAATCCCATAACTCGTAGCTCCCAAGAATACTAAAACAATATATCTCATTCCAAATCCTCCAATACCATAACCCTATACCATAACCCTATACCATAAACATACATTCCATAATCATATTCATAAACAAATATTCGCGAGCATTCCATAACCCTATACCATAAGCAATCTTTGCAATTAGTATTCCATAATTCCATGTTCCATAATTGCTTATCTTTTAATCATTGACATATCTGCATAGTATACCACAAAACAGTCTTGCAAAAAATGAAATAGCTAGGTATAATTTAACTGTACTATATAAAGTAGTGCGGCTAGTATGCATAGTCAATGCAAACATCCAATATAATTGAAAGGGTGTCTTTTTATGAGAAAACAGCATGTTCTAATAATTTTTGGCGGCAATTCCAATGAATACAGCGTATCTCTGCAATCTGCCGCTGCCGTAATAGATCATATGAACCGTTGTCTATACGAACCGATACTCGTGGGAATATCGGAACAAGGCGTCTGGTATCGATATTTTGGTAACACCGATGCGATTCGCCAAAACACCTGGCAAGCAGACCCGCGCAATGTACCGGCGGCACTCACATGTCTGCCCACCGGCAAATATCTGGCCGAACTACATAACGCGTCTTACGATCTGACAAGAATTGATGTGGCGTTTCCGATATTGCATGGCAAAAACGGTGAAGACGGTACGATTCAAGGCGTATTGGTAAATGCACAAATTCCCTACGTCGGATGCGATCTGCAAGCATCTGCCATCTGTATGGACAAACACGTAGCCCATCAACTAGTTGCATTGGCAGGTATCCAAGTTCCTGCCGCCCTACTGATCGAGCGCCATCAGCAGCCTACTCTCGAACATACCGTATTTACCGATCCCCAGTTCGACGACCTGCCATTTCCCGTGTATGTAAAACCAGTAAAGTCTGGCTCGTCGATCGGCATTACCAAAGTTTTTCGCAAACAGGATCTGATACCGGCTATCGAACAAGCCTGGCTGCATGACGATCAAGTGATCATCGAACAATCGATTGAAGGCTTCGAAGTCGGCTGTGCCTTACTGGGCAACGCTTCCCCTGTTATAGGTGCAGTAGATGAAATTGAACTGACAGGCGACTTCTTTGATTTTCATGAAAAATATTCGCTGGAAACTTCAAAAATCCATATGCCAGCCAGAATCGACGACCCGTTGGCTGATGCAATCAAGAACACGGCATTAAAAATCTATACCGTTCTCGGTTGCCAAGGAATGGCGCGTGTCGACTTATTTGTCACTCCTGAAAGAGAGATCGTCTTCAATGAAGTCAACACGATTCCCGGCTTCACCGCCAATAGCCGTTATCCGAAAATGCTCTCGGCATTAGGGCTGTCATATGCAGACATCATCGACCGTCTACTACAACTCGCTTTGGAAAAACAAATTGCAAACCTATAGTATGGAGGGTTACAGATGATAACAACAGTCATAAAAAAAACAAAAAAAGATATCCATCACGGACACTTGATTCTCGTCAATCGCGACCATCCTCTGCACCAACATTCAATACAAAGGACACCCTTGTCGCCGCTGTCATCTGCTGATTTCTGTTTATACGAAGGTCAGGAAATCCTGCTCGAACAAAATTGCTGCCGGCAGCTTACGAGCCTCGTGCATACAATCGGAGCGACGCAACGATTAATTGCCGTCAGCGGCTACCGCGATGTGGCAGAACAGCGGCAAATCTACTCCACGTCTCTGCAAGAAAACGGAGCTGATTTCACAGCGAAATACGTAGCACGCCCGATGGAAAGCGAACACCAGACAGGTCTGGCAATCGATCTCAGTGAACAGACAGAGTCAGTCGATTTTATCCGACCATCTTTCCCAAACCAAGGCATCTGCCACACATTTAAACAACTGGCTTCTTCCTTCGGGTTCATTGAGCGATATCGGCACAACAAGCAATATCTAACAGGCATCTCCGCAGAGCCGTGGCATTTCCGTTACGTCGGAATTCCCCACGCCCAAATCATTGAAGAGAACAATCTCTGTTTAGAGGAATACATGGAGTTTCTTCGCAGCTACACATACGAACAAAAACACTTATGGCATTACTGCCGTCAAGGACTGGCGGAAATTTATTATATCGAATCATCCGCCGATGTGACGGAAATACCGTTACCTCAAGGTACAAACTATCAGATATCCGGCAACAACTGTGACGGCTTCATCGTCACCGTCTTTCACAGCAATTAAGCAAATGATTCAACCAAGGAGGGCAACAGTATATGGGGCAGAAACAATCATACCCATGGATCGACATCGGCAAATTCGTCGCCGCATTATTAGTCATCGCCATACACACCGATCCCCTAACGACTTACAGTGAAGCCGGTAACTTCGCGCTCACTCGTTTAGCCGGTCGTCTGGCAGTGCCCTTCTTTTTTATCTGTGCAGGCTATTTTCTATTTTCCAAACTGAACATGCCGAGCAAGCCAGTCATACCAAATAAGCCACATCACAGCTCCATCACGGTCATGTACCGTTATATAAAGAAAATCGCTTGGATCTACCTTTTTTCTATAGTGCTATACCTGCCAATCAATTGGTATAAAGGCGATTTCTCCGAGGGTATCTCCGTATACTCTCTATTAAAACTATTAAAAGCAGTGATTTTTGACGGGACCTTTTATCACCTGTGGTATTTGCCGGCATTGATACTGGGAACGTGGATCGTCTATCGGCTGCTTCGAACCTTGCCGATGAAAACAGTGATCTTAGCAACCTCCTGCCTGTACGCAATCGGACTCTTGGGTGACAGCTATTTCGGCATCACTGCCAATATCCCATGGCTTGCCGCAGCTTACAATCAACTGTTTTCCTTTTTCGATTACACGAGAAACGGGTTATTTTTTGCTCCTCTATTCATCGCTTTAGGAGCATGGATTGCTACGTACCAAAACAGCAAATCAGATGCAGACCGACGTACGCATACGAAGTGGTATCGGTTGCTATTCGTCGGCAGTTTGATCGCGTTTATCTGCGAATCTATCGCTATACACCATTACGATTTGCCACGTCACGACAGTATGACAGTCTTTCTTGCACCAACCATACTATTTTTGTTGCTGATCTTACTTCGCAAACAGGGAAAGAGTTTTCCATACCTACGTGATACGAGCCTATGGATTTATATTTTTCACCCGCTAATGATTATTGTCGTCCGTGGACTCGGCAAACTGACGGGCACCACCGAGGTCGTTATCGAAAACAGTCTGATCCACTTCTTAGTTGTCGCCTGTCTTTCGATCAGCTTTTCTGTCGTTCTCGTATGGCTATTCACTCGTATCAAGCGTATACAACGCAAAAAAAGCTCACCGGAAAATTTGCGTACATATGCGGTCATTTCTAAAGACCGGCTGACGCACAATTTGCTTGAATTGCAGCGCCATATTCCTCCTAGTTGCGGAATCATGGCAGTCGTAAAAGCAGATGCCTATGGGCATGGAGCCGCTAGTGTCGCCAAACATTTGCAACATTTAGGGATTGAGCGTTTTGCCGTAGCAACATTAGATGAAGCCATAGCATTGCGCCGACAGAAAATTAGAGGAGACATTCTCATTCTCGGCTACACACCGGTCCATTGCAAACAATCTCTCATTCGCCATCGGCTGACCCAGACAGTCGTCGACTTGGCTTATGCACAAACACTCTGCCATACACCGGGTAATGTGCTCGCCCATGTGAAAATTGACACGGGAATGCACCGCAACGGTGAACGTTCGGAAAACATCGAGAACATTCTCGCGATATACAAGCAGCGCCGTTTGACAATCACCGGCACCTATAGCCACTTGTCGCGCTCTGACAGCCTGGCAGATGAGGATATTGCGTTCACAAAAATGCAAATTCGCACATTCGATACCATCCTCTCAACACTCAGAGACAACGGTATACAAGTTGGCAAAACCCATTTGCAAGGCAGCTATGGAATTTTGAATTATCCGGAATTATCCTATGATTTGGTACGACCGGGCATTGCTTTATACGGAGTGCTGTCTGACGGTTCTCATACGCCCGTCACCGAAGCCCATCTGTTGCCCGTCATGAGCCTACACGCCAAAATAGCGTCAATAAAATACATTCAACCGGGCGAAACGATCGGATACGGTACGCACGCTATCGCTGATACGCCGCTGACGATTGCTGTAGTCAGCATCGGCTATGCAGACGGTATCCCCCGCAGCCTGTCCGGTCAAAACTGCCAAGTGCTGATTCGCGGGCAGTACGCCTCAATTATTGGAGCCATCTGTATGGATCAATTGCTCGTCAACATCACCGACCTCCATGACATCCACGCCGGTGACAATGTGACATTATTCGGTGACGATCAGGGCAACACCCTATCTGTCGATCAATGGAGCCGCTTAGACAACACGATTAACAACGAAATACTCAGCCGCGTCGGCATACGGATTCCTAAAATTTTTGTATAACGAAATATTGGCAAAATAAAAAAGACCTGTACACACTGGAGCTGTTACTCATCGTTTGACAAGTAGCAATTCTGGTGTGCGACAGGCTTTTATGCTTAAAAGATATTTATTTATTGGTAGGCTCCCATTTGCAACGAACAGGTGAGACGATCGCCTCTTCTTTTTTCAAATCCTTAAATGCCTTGTCTATCTCCTTGCGGTCTAATCCAGATAGCTTCTCAACCTCACCGGCTGACAACGGTTTTCCTGCCTCACGCATAACAGATAATACTTTTTCTTTAATTTCCATGACTATCTCTCCTTCGCAAATTATGTAAAATTTGATTCATATAGGGTTTGCAACCCATATGATACAGTTTTAATTATAAGAACGATTATAACATAGAAAATACATTTCACAAATTTATTGACAATGCGCATTATGCGTATTATCATATAGTTAGGGTGGTGGGGGAATGAAGTTTAGAGAAATAGAAAAAATAATATTAAACGATGGCTGGTATTATAAAAATACTAAAGGCTCTCACAATCATTACAAACACCCAACCAAGCCTGGCAAAGTCACAATTCCTAAACATCTGGGTGACCTTGATAAGCGAACGATAAATTCTATATTAGAGCAGGCTAGATTAAAATAGCTCCTGCCAGTTTACCTTAAAGGAGGAATGAAAGTTGAAACTTGTATATCCTGCTTGCTTTTATCCGCTCGAAGAACAACGAGAAGGATATTGTGTTGTCGTCCCCGATCTTCCTGGTTGTGTAACACAAGGGTACAACCTCGCACACGCTATTGAAATGGCTGTTGATGCAGCATCCGGCTGGGTACTTGATGAGCTTGAAGATGGGAATAAAGTTCCAACCGCCTCTGCTGTGCAATCAATAACACTTGACAATCCCACTGGATTCGTCAGCCTAATTGTTTTGGACATGGACTCATACGCCGAAAAACATGGAAATAAAGCTATCAGAAAAAATCTTACAATTCCAGCGTGGCTCGCCACAATCGCCGATAAGGAAAACATCAACTACTCTCAGATATTACAATCAGCTTTGATCTCAGAACTAAATATCCAAGAATAACTAGAAGGCATTCGGTGATACCGAATGCCTTCTTTATCCCATCTTCGAGCTTAATCCTAAATATCCCTACATTATTCCATACTATTTGACACGTATTTTAATACGTGTTATAACTGTAACATATCCCGTAAAAGATATACCCATTAAAAACATAAAAAAGTATTGAGAAACAATCAGGCGTTAAATTTTAGCCTCTCTCTTTTCTCAATTTTTTAAAATAACATAATAAAATAAGGGGTTGAATCATTTGAAAAATACTTATATATATCCGGCTATTTTTGATTATGCAGATGATGGTATTTCTATTGAATTTCCTGATTTACCTGGATGCTTACCGTGCGCTAATTCAACGGAAGAAGCATTTCATAACGCTAAAGAAGCATTAGCTTTACATTTGTACGGCATGGAAAAGGATAACGATTTTATTCCCGAACCAACAGATATCCGCAATATAAAGCATGATAATAATCAATCCGTCGTTATGATTGAAATATGGATGCCACCATTTCGTTCTGAGATGGAAAATAAAGCAGTTAAGAAGACATTGACAGTTCCTAAATGGTTGGACGATCTGGCAGTCCAGAATAAAGTAAATTTTTCGCATATCCTACAAGATGCTTTAAAGCATCACCTAGGTGTTCATGACAAGCGGTCATAAGATCGCTTGTTTTTTCAACTCTCACCATACATCTGCTTTTCCGTAGGCAGAAATACTGTAAACAAACCGATCAACGGTAAATAGGCTGCACAGCGCATGACAAAGGTAATTCCTGTTGAATCCGCTAAATTGCCTAAAAAGGCGGAGCCGATTCCCGCCATGCCAAAGGCAAGACCGAAGAAAATCCCCGATACGAGACCGACCCTTCCCGGCAGCAACTCATTGGCATAGACCAGAATAATTGAGAAAGCGGACGCTAAAATCAGCCCTGCAAAGAAAATCAAAATCACTGAAAGCGTCAGATTTACGTACGGCAACGCCAAAGCGAATGGTGCTGTTCCGAGGATCGAAAACCAAATCAGCCCTTTGCGGCTGAATCGATCTGCCAAAACCCCTCCGAACATCAATCCGATCACATTGGCAACAAGAAACACAAACAGAATCATCTGTGCCTGTCCCATCGTGATTCCGAATCGCTCCATCGCAAAAAACGCATAATAATTCGTAATCGAGGCACTATACACATTCTTTGAAAATACAAGTATCATTAAAATGCTAATACTGAAAATGACGCGTCCCCTTGACAATTGAAGAACCGACGACGCGGCCTGCTTCATTGTCTTCTTTTTCATACGCACATTAGCAATATACTTTCGGTACCATGATGCCACCCGCGTTTGCAGTGCCAGCCCGATAACCATAATACACACAAACCAGACGCCCCCCCGTTGACCTGTATGCACAAATATTGTAGCCGTCATCACAGGTGCCAACGCCTGCCCCACATTCCCACCGAGTTGGAAAATTGATTGCGCTAAGCCCTTCTTGCTTCCGCCCGCCAAATACGCGACACGCGATGATTCGGGATGTAATACTGCCGATCCCATTCCCATGAAAATCACCGCTAAAAGTACCATCTCAAAGCTGGACGCATACGCAATCCCCATCATCCCGACCATCGTCGATACAACACCGGTCGGCAATAACCAAGGCTTCGGTCTGCGGTCAGTATATGTTCCGATCACCGGTTGTAAAATAGCAGCCGTCACATTATTCACCATGGAGATCAAGCCAATTTGTGTAAAACTCAACGACAAGGCTTCTTTCAAAATTGGAAATAGCGCTGGAATCACCGATTGCATTGTATCATTCAATAAATGCACCAGACTCACCGCAAATAAAATAGGATATACAGTTGTTTGTATATCGGAATGCGATTGCTTTATAGCAATTTTCTCGCTTGACATTCGTTTGTTCCCTTCCTCCGGTACATGCGCGTTTATTTCTCCAGCAAATCCCCTGTATTCATATTTCTTTCACATTATTAAACTATAATTCTACTATCATTAATATCTATTCTATCTTCAATAGATATTCAGACGAATAGTCACTCTGATAATCATTCTATCAATAATAATACGCACCTAACATGCTGTCAATCTGTCATTGTATTTGTCATATGTATTTTATACCTAAATCATTAATTAATAGTGTATAATAGGTAATTATTTGCAAATTTCAAACAGTACATCGTGTCACAGGCAAAACACATACTATTTAGGAGTTGAATTTATGAGATTTTTCAACGGACAACCCGTCGAGCTGTTGGCGCCTGCCGGTAATTTCGATATTTTTAAAGCCATTGTAGATGCCAAATGCGACGCCATCTATTTTGGCGGCTCAATTCTCAACATGCGTTTGATTCGCAAAGGCTTTAATTTTACAAATGACGAACTTAGAGAAGCAGTGAAAATTGCCCATGACAAAGGAAAAAAAGTCTATATCACTGTCAACAACCTAATTAGCGGCGAAGAAATCGATACAGCCAAAGAATACTTGACTTTTTTAGAAACATGTCGTCCCGATGGTTTAATCGTTCAAGATCTAGCTATACACAATATCATACAGTCACTCGGTCTCTCACTGGAACTTCATGCCTCTGTAATGATGAACGTGCACAATCTTGAAATGATTCGCCAACTGGAAGAGTTGGGCTTTACGAGAGTCGTACTATCTCGTGATATGGACCTCGCTACAGTGAAAAAACTGCACCAGCAGACAACGGTGGAATTCGAATATTTTACCCACGGCGACATGTGTGTATCCCATGGTGCGCAATGTATCTACAGCAGTATGCTGTTCGGTATGAGCAGCAATCGCGGGCGCTGCCTCAAACCGTGTCGCTGGGCGTACACGCCGATGCATGACAAATATCAATTCCCCGAAACATACCCATTGGCAGTCAAAGACATGTGTATGTACCAACACCTGCCCGACATGCTGGAAGCCGGAATTATATCGTTTAAACTGGAAGGACGTATGCGCGACAAAGACTTCATCGTCAATCAGACTAATCTATACGGTGAAGCCCTCGACCGTTATATTGCAGATCCTTCATCCTATGACTATGAAGAAGGCATGCAATATTTGACGGAAAATAGGAAGCGCGATTTATCGACTGCCTATGCCTTTGGCAAACCGGGTCTATCTAATATTAACACTCGCTATGAGGGAACCGGCATCTTCTACAGCACGGGTAAAATGTTCAGTACTCCTACAGAAGAACCGCCGATCACTCCAGCACGCACAGAAAAAATCAAACAAGCAATCGCAGAACGTACACCGCAAGTGAAGCAAGACACCAGCGGCGATGCTAGCAGCGAAATCCGTGGTGATATTGGCATCAGCGTTCGCGTACATTCCATATCGCAAGCACTAACCGCTATCAAAGCAGGCGCTGACCGCATTTATTTGACCGGCGATGTCTACCAGCCGAATGAACCATTTACAGCCGAAGATATCCGGACATTAACGGCACACAAAGGCAATGCAGAAATCTATCTCGCCTTCCCGCGGATGATGTTCGATCGAGAATTTGCCGAATATGACCAATTGCTATCGGAAGAATTAGGAATCGACGGGCTACTCGTCACAAACATGGGGGCTTTGTATCGCTACCGGCAGCTCAACCTGCCGATGATCGGAGATTTCTCACTCAACATTTATAACGCATTGGCTGTAGAATCCTATAAAAATCTCGGACTCGACGAGTACACACTATCTCTGGAAACACCCCTGTCCGACTCTCTCAGTCTGATCACTGACGCACCGCTCCCGGTAGAGGCTATTGCCCACGGTAAACAGGTCATCATGTATCTCGACCACGATTTATATGACATTCCCAAATACGTCGAACCGGAAAAAGAGCTCGAAGTTAACCGAGAAACCGGTGGTGCCTTCTCGCATACGGTGAAGCTGAAAACCGAGAAGGGTGTGCTTGAAGTACACAAGGATCAATACGAGCGAAACCACATTCTTGCAAATTATGAATTGAATCTGCTGCCGATCCTTCCTGATTTGATAAACTTGGGAATTGCGCGCATTCGTATTGAGGACATCTATACAGAAAAACAGTTGGAAACAATCATCAGCGCTTATAAAAACACTATCGATACACGAACGTCCGCCGAGCTGGCACCAACAAATGGAAAGTTCACCTACGGCTCGTTACAACACGATTAAATCGTTCATTACGTGTTTAGTAATTCACAATATGATATTTAAAGTAAAATTTGACTGCAACTAACTATTATTTTCTATATGTAGGAGGTTATCAACTTGTCAACATTCATCGGTCCTGAAGAAATTTTGCGCAAACGCAAAGAATTTATGTTCCCGTGCACCAGTCATTTCTATAAAGAGCCGCCACAAATCGTCAAAGGACATATGCAATATCTGTACGACGACCAAGGTAGACAATACACAGATTTCTTTGCCGGTGTATCCGTACTGAATTGCGGACATTGCAATCCTGAAATTGTCGAAGCAACATTGAAACAAGTACAAGAACTACATCACACATGCACTCTATATCTCACAGAACCTATGGTCAATCTGGCAGAACGCCTCGCTTCCCTCTACCCAGGTGACATCAAGCACAGCTTCTTTTGCTGTACAGGTTCAGAGGCAAACGAAGGGGCATTACTGACCGCCCGCCTATACACAAACAAACCTGACTTCATTGCCTTGAAAACAGGACTGCACGGACGCACACAGCTGACAATGGACGCGACAGGCATCCCTATGTGGCGCACCGATCCGTACTTGCCTAACCATGTTCATTTCGTGCAAAATATGGATGGCATCGGTGAACAGAAAGAACAACAAGCACGGCAATCATTGCAAGAAGTGAAAGAAATTCTCGAACAGCATCATGAACGTATTGCCGCGATGATCGTCGAAATTATCCAAGGAAACGGCGGCATCATCGTGCCTCCGACCTGGTATTTTAAAGAATTGAAACAGCTCTTAGAATCCTATGGCGTATTGCTGATCGTCGATGAAATCCAGACAGGCTTTGCACGCACAGGAAAAATGTTCGCCGTAGAACATTACGATATCAAACCGGATATTATGACCGTTGCCAAAGCACTGGGGAACGGCATCCCGATTTCCGCCTTTGCCACCACGAGTGAAATTGCCGGAAAATTCACGAAACCGTCAGCATCGACCTTTGGCGGCAACCCGGTTGCGGCACAGACCGCTTTGGCAGTACTCGATTATATAGAGAAACATAATTTACAAGACCGGTCTGCTACATTGGGAGCGCATTTACAGCAAGAATTAGAAGCACTACAAAAAAAATACCCTGTCATGAACGACGTTCGGGGCATGGGGCTGATGATTGCCGTTCCACTCGTCACTGACGGAAAACCGGAGCCTGAATTGACAGATGCAATCTTGGAAGAGATGAAAGACAGAGGATTTATCATCGGTAAAAACGGTCTGTATCGCAATTGTCTCGCTTTCCAACCGCCGCTCGTCATTGAAAAATCTGACATTGATCAAATGCTGCAGGCTCTTGACGTAACACTGCAAAAATTATCCTAGTAATTTATTCATGGGGCTGTCCAATAAGTCCCTAAAATAAAAAAGTTGGGCAGAAAAACATACTGTTTTTCGTCCAACTTTTTTGCTCATCTGTTTTTGTAGAAAAGTAGCGATGCGGATGCCTGCCACTTTCAGTAGA
>JAEWFW010000062.1 GCA_023388635.1 Bacillota bacterium | reverse complement strand
TGATTGACGTTTCGTTTTGGTTGTTCTATATAGTTTTCAAGGAACTTTTGTTTGATTCTCTGCGGTGTTGCTCGTTCGCAGCGACAATGATTATCTTACCACGCTCGTTTTGCTTTGTCAACTGATTATTTAAAAAGTTTTTTTATCATCATATATACACCAAAACAGGCATCCTGATACTCAATACGAGATCAGAATGCCTGCAAGTTATTCCAACGCAACTATTATAACTATTCCGTAACAGTAAAGCCTTTATCGTTCAACATCTGAATTGCCTCATCAACACGTTCTCCGTCTATACGGCAGAAAATTTGGATCTTTCTGTTAGGCATATGATATACAGCAAGATTTATAATATTTAAATCCAATCCTGTAAGTACCGAGGATATCTCGTTCAATACCCCTACTTTGTCTGATACCTCTATGACCAATCTTCTTCCCGAACTACGGACGCCCATGATATCTAAAAACGCATCCATAATATCTTTCTGCGTGATAATGCCGACCAACCTGTCCTCTTCCATAACAGGAAGCGCTCCAATGCGGTACTCGCGCATTGCAAGGGCGGCATCTTCCAGTAACGTATCAGGCGTTGTTGTAATGACATTTTTTACAGCAATTTCTTTAATTGTAATTTTTGAAAGCAGTTCGTTCATTTCATACTTACTTAACGTCGTTGCGGCGGACGGATGTGCCGAGCGGAGATTGCCATCGGTCACAATGCCTACCAATTTCCCTTTGCTCACTACAGGCAAACGATTAATGCGTTTGTTCTTCATCAGATTCATAGCATTGCTGATGTTTTCATCAGGTGTAACTGTGACTACTTGCGAATTCATAAACTGTTGGACATACATGGTTGCGCCCTCCTCAAAAGTGGACTTACTATTGAAAATTATATGTCAAAAGCACCTACTTATGCTAGCCTCCTAAATACGCTTTTCTCACTTCTTCACTTTCCATCAATTCCTTAGCATCACCAGATAAAACGATTTTTCCTGTTTCTAATACATAAGCTCTATGGGCAATGGAAAGTGCCATTCTCGCATTTTGCTCAACGAGCAGTACTGTTGTCCCCGAAGCATTGATTTCTTGAACGATTTCAAAAATTTGTTTGACCAAAAGCGGCGCCAATCCCATCGACGGCTCATCAAGTAATAACAATTCTGGGCGAGACATCAATGCCCTTCCCATTGCCAGCATTTGCTGCTCTCCACCGGAAAGTGTACCGGCAACTTGGCGACGGCGCTCTTTCAAACGTGGGAACAAATTGTATACGTTTTCTTTATCTGCTTTAATTCCTTGGCGATCTTTACGAATAAAAGCCCCTAAATCGAGATTCTCAGAAACTGTCATATTGGCAAAAATGCGACGCCCTTCCGGTACATGAGATATACCCATAGAAACAACAGCCGGTGCAGTCACTTCTTTCAAGTTTTTATCCTTAAAAGTTACTTCCCCTTCTTTCGGACGAAGCAATGCGGAAATTGTGTTCAAGCATGTACTTTTACCTGCGCCATTGGAGCCGATGAGCGTGACAATTTCTCCTTTGTTTACTTCAAAAGTAATGCCTTTTAATGCATGGATTGCACCATAATATACATGAACCTGGTTCATTGTCAGCATTAGTGAGCCTCCTCTCCAAGGTATGCCTCGATAACTTTCGGGTTGTTCTGAATTTCTGCCGGTGTTCCGTGAGCGATGACTGTTCCGTAATCCAAAACATAAATGCGCTCACACACACCCATGACTAAAGGCATATCGTGTTCTATCAACAAGATTGTCAAATTAAATTTTTCGCGAATCCAACGAATCAATTCCATTAAATTATGCGTTTCCTGAGGATTCATACCGGCAGCCGGTTCATCCAAAAGCAATAATTCAGGCTGTGTAGCTAATGCTCTGGCGATTTCCAATCGTCTCTGCTGACCATAGGGGAGGTTCTTCGCTAATTCATATGCTTTCGTATCTAAATCAAAAATTTTCAGAAATTCTAAAGATTTCTTTTCCATCTCGGCTTCACCCTTGAAATATCCAGGCAAACGCAAGATTCCTGTCAATGTATTATAGGAAACGTGCTGATGGTATGCAATTTTGACATTGTCCAAAACAGTCAAATCATCAAACAGCCGGATGTTCTGAAATGTACGACCGATGCCATGATGAGAAACTTTATACGGCGGAATTCCGTTCATTTTCTTCCCGGCAAATGTAATTGTGCCTTCCGTCGGCACGTATACACCCGTTAGCAAGTTAAATGCCGTCGTTTTCCCCGCACCATTCGGTCCGATTAAACCGATAAGTTCCCCTTTATTGATTTCCATATCTAGGTTTGAGACAGCCTTGAGACCACTAAACGATTTTGACAGATTCTCAACTTTAAGCAGCGCCATTCTCATCACCTTTCTTTCTCGAGTTTAGAAAACCTATTTTGAACTCTTTATTGCCCATAATACCGTTCGGTCTAAAAATCATTAGGACAATCAAGAGAATCGCAATTGCCACCATACGTATCTCAGGATAATTTGCCAATAGAGCCGAAGCAATTGTCATAAGCGATGCTCCAAGAATCGCACCTGTAATACTGCCCAATCCCCCAAGTACAACCATTGCCAAAATTTCGAATGATTTCAGGAAGTTAAATGTCAAGGGCTGAATCGTATACATGTAATTGGCATAAATACCTCCTGCCAACCCAGCAAACATTGCGCCAATTGTAAACGCCATAACTTTATATTTCGTTGTGTTAATACCCATCGCTTCTGCTGCAATTTCATTTTCTCTAATTGAGATACACGCTCTACCATGTGAGGAATTAATAAAATTACTAATGATGGCAACACTGGCAACCATTAACCAAAATGCCCAGGTCCAACCGATTGTTTTTGTAACAGCAAATCCTGTCGCTCCACCAAGGTAGTCCGTGTTTAAAAAGACAATACGTACGATCTCTCCCAATCCTAAAGTTGCAATTGCCAAGTAATCTCCCCGCAAGCGTAGCGTCGGTATACCAATGAGCATCCCGGCGAGCGCTGCGCACAATGCGCCAAAAATCAGCCCCATAACGAGCGACCCTTGGAACTTCATAACAACCATAGCGGACATATAGGCACCAATCGCCATAAAACCCGCATGCCCAATTGCCAATTGACCGGTAAATCCGGTAATTAGGTTTTGACTGACTGCGAGTATGATATATATGCACACTAGAATCAATGTCATATTATAGTATGGACTTAGTATTCCGCCACTGATCAAGCCTTGTACTATACCATAGACGACTAAAAGGCCAAGGAGAATTATGCCGTTCTTCTTATTTAATACATTCATATAATCCACCTACACTTTCTCACGAGTGTTTTTGCCTAATAGACCGGCCGGTTTTACAATCAAGACAAGAATTAGGATGAAAAATGCTACAGCATCGCGCCATGTCGAATACCCCAAACCGCTGACAAGCGCTTCAATCAATCCCATAGCAACTCCACCTACCATAGCACCCGGAATGATCCCAATGCCACCCAATACCGCTGCGACGAATGCTTTTAGACCTGGCATAACACCCATCAACGGATTGATCGTGTTAAAATACACTCCCATAAGCACTCCAGCTGCTGCAGCTAAGCATGATCCGATCGCAAAAGTTGCAGAAATCGTATTGTTTACGTTAATTCCCATGAGGGCAGCTGCAGCTTTATCATGCGAAACTGCACGCATCGCTTTCCCTACTTTGGTGTATTTGACTACTGTGTGCAAAAGTGTCATCAATACAACAGCTGTAATGATTATGACAATGTCACCATATTTGAAAGTGACATTCCCAAAAAGGTTGTACACTCCCTGAGGAAATACGTCTTGCGGGAATGTTCGAACCTGTGGTCCGACGACAAGAATACCGCCGTACTCGAGGAAAAATGACATCCCAATAGCGGTGATTAACGCTGCCAGTCGCGTAGCATTTCTTAATGGTTTATACGCAATTCTCTCAATAATAACACCTAATACCGCTGTGACTACCATAGCGAGTAACAGCGCCGGCAAAAACTTTAACTTGAGAGTTGTCGTCGAAAACCAACCTACATAGGCACCTACCATCATAATATCGCCGTGGGCAAAGTTAATAAGCTTAATGATACCGTAAACCATTGTATAACCCAAAGCAATTAAGGCATAAATGCTCCCTAGTGAAAGCCCATTGATGAATTGCTGCAATATCAACTCAACGCTTCCCATGTTTTCACTCCTATTCGTCTAAAATCATAATTAGGGGGCGATTACGCCCCCTCTCCTGTCAATACGACTAGTTAAGATAAGGTATCAACATTGATACAATAACGTATGAAAGTACCTTAATTTTATATATTATTTAGGACAGTGTCAATATGCTATAACAGATTTTTGCGCCTCGCACGTGTCCTATATTACAACGAACGACCTATTTAGGGTCAACTCTTGTAGAGAATATTTTTTCTCCATCTCTAAACTCCAAGATTGTCGCACTCTTTTTCGGATTATGTGTTGCAGCGTCAATGTTGATTTCCCCGCTGACTCCTTTTAGTCCTGTAGTAGTCTCTAGAGCAGCTTTAATAGCTTCTCCATCTGTACTATTGGCTTTTTCAATGGCAGCAAATAACAGTTTGCCTGCGTCATATCCAAGAACTCCAAAGCTATCTGCGTCTTGTCCGTACTCTTCTTTATATGCTTTTGCAAATTCTACTAATGCCGGATCATCTGCGGCAACATGGTCTACATAATACGTATTGTTCATCGACTCTTTGCCTGCTACATCGACAATCGGTCCAGTACCCCAACCGTCTCCACCGATAATCATTGCTTCAATCCCTAATTCACGAGCCTGCTTAATGATCATGCCCACTTCTCCATAATATCCCGGAATAAAAATGACATCAGGATTCTTTGAACGGATATTTGTCAATATCGCACGGAAGTCTGTATCTTGTCCGGCAACGTATTGTTCCGATGCCACTACTTGTTTTCCTGCCGCCTCAAATGTTTCTTGGAAACTACGTGCCAATCCCTTTGCATAGTCACCTTTTTGATCGATAACAAGTGCTGCTTGAGAAACCTTTAAATCATCCAGCGCAAAGTTTGCAGCAACTTCTCCTTGGAATGGATCGATAAAACATGCTCTGAATATCCATTCATTTAGAGTTCCGTCTGCTTTTACTGTCAATGTTTCATTGGTCCCCGCGGGTGTAACCAACGGAATTTTATTCTCAGTGGCAACTGGGATTGCTGCCAAAGTATTTCCTGTCGTCATAGGTCCGACAATACCTACAACCTTATCCTGTGTAATCAATTTTGTTGTAGCGGCTGTTGCCTCGCCAGCCTCTGATTTGTTGTCTGCACTGACATATTGAATCTGTTTTCCAAGTAATCCACCTTGTGCATTGATTTCTTTAATTGCTAGTTTTAAACCATTTTCCCCTTTTTTGCCGAATTCAGCAGCGCCACCTGTCAATTCAAGGTTACCGCCAATTTTGATGACATCATCGTTAGAGCCCGAAGACCCGCATCCCGTCAATAATGCTAGGGACATTACCATTACCCATCCAAACGTAATTAATTTTCTTTTCTTCATTGTGTGATTTTCTCTCCTTTTTAAAGTTAAAGCGTTTTTTTGGTGAAGCATAAATAGTAAATATTTATAAGTGTATATATTATTAGTAGGGGTGTCAATATACAAGCTATCAATTCTCAAATAACTTACGCAGTCACACTAAAATGAGAGGGGAATCATCCCCTCTCAGTAGTTTTTATTTGAGCGCTCTCAGATAAAAATTTTACTTATATGGTTATTTCGGATCAACTCTGCTGGAGAATACTTTTTCTCCATCGACAAACTGCAAAATCGTCGCGCTTTTCTTCGGATTGTGTGTAGCAGGATCAATGTCGAATTTGCCACTGATACCAGTAAAGCCTTGAATATTAACTAACGCCTGCTGAACCGCTTCTCCGTCAGTACTGCCTGCCTGCTCAATGGCAGCCAACAACAATTTCGTTGCGTCATATCCTAAGGCTGCAAAGCTATCAGCTTCTTGATTGTATTCATTCTGATAAGCTGCTACGAATTCTGCCAATGCCGGATCATCTGCCGCTACATGGTCTACATAATATGTGTTATTCATAGCATCTGCACCGGCGATATCGACAATTGGTCCGGTACCCCAGCCGTCTCCACCAAGCATAATCGCAGTAATTCCCAATTCACGTGCTTGTTTAATAATCATACCCACTTCACCGTAATATCCAGGTATGAATACGACATCCGGGTTTTTGCCGCGGATATTTGTCAAAATTGCACGGAAATCTGTATCTTGACCGGCAACATATTGTTCTGATGCGACAATTTGCTTGCCTGCTTTTTCAAATGTATCTTTGAAACTTTGTGCCAATCCTTTCGCGTAGTCACCCTTTTGGTCGATGACTAGTGCTGCTGTCGATACGTTCAATGAATCAAGCGCAAAGTTAGCAGCTACTTCTCCCTGGAATGGGTCGATAAAACATGCTCTAAACAACCAATCATTCAGCGTTCCATTTTCGTTAACTGTAATCGTCGCATTGGTTCCTGTTGGTGTCACCAATGGAATTTTATGCTCGGTAACGACCGGAATCGCCGCCAATGTATTTCCTGTCGTCATTGGTCCTATAATACCAACAACTTTATCTTGCGTAGCTAACTTCGTTGTGGCAGCCGTTGATTCCCCTGCTTCTGACTTATTATCAGCACCGACATACTGAACTTTTTTCCCGAGAATTCCGCCTTTGTCGTTAATCTCTTTGATAGCAAGCTTAGCACCATTCTCTCCTTTTTTACCAAATTCAGCCACTCCGCCGGTTAATTCGAAGTTCCCGCCGATTTTTACTGTTTCCCCGCCGCTTGAGCTCTCTTTTGAACTGTTGCAACCCGTAATTAAAACTAAACACATAACAACAACCAAACTCAACACTAAAAACTTTTTTGTCCTCGCTGTACTCATAATTCTAAGCTCCCCTCTCTCTTCTTTCGCCTTTAATGCTTTATGAAGTTAAAGTATTAAATTTCCTATATTTTATAATTTCAAAAGGGGAGTGTCAAGATCTTTTTTATAGTTTTGCTCACTTTTTTGTTTTTTTGCCAGTAATGCGATCACCTGATCGATAATAATCTGAACATTCGTATGGCGTGAGAACAATATCGGCAATTCATGTGCCGATGCATAGCTTTTCAAAGTCCACATGCAGCTATGGGCAATATGTTGTGTTAAGACGACGATGATCGAGCTGCGATTCATTACGCTGATGCCTTCAGCGTCCTGTACCGTGCTGGAATTGATGATAGTATATGGCGTATGATTCCCATTGTCTTCTTTACTTATTTGAACATCGCCGAAAATACCGATGACTTTTCCTTCTAAAATACTGTCGTCCAGCACTTGAGGTTTACCGGTACCCACTTCTTGATCGTTATTATGAAACCTGCTGTCACCACCGGTACAATCTTCGAGCATTTCAGATGCTCTCTGTTCTCTCAAACAATTGATTTCTACACGCATTTCATCAATAATGCCTTTGAGCTCTTTGATTTTCTTCGTCTGCACTTGACAAATTGAAACTTCTTCCTTATCCTGCACCTGTTTTTGCAAAGAGGCGTTTTTCATCTCAAGATCCGCCAGCTTATTTTCCAATTGCAAAATTGTCTCTTTCTGTCTGTCGATCAGCTGCTGCATTTTGTTGATCTGATTATATGCCTTGTCCAAATCCTTTTGGATAATATACACAGGTAACGATTGATGCCTATTGTTGCTTTTGCGATACATCAATTTATGCAGCGTTTCCTCGCGCAGATACGAAAAGTAATTTGTCAGTGGAAACTGCAGAATCATATAATACAAAAGGGTTTTGCCGATCATCTTTTCGTATTTTTTGGCATTCCAGCGCAAATAATAGATCCCCTGGATCAATTCCCATTCTGCAAAGTAACGCACGATTAAATAAAAAACAATTTGCTTGCTTTCTTCGTCGTTTTGTTCGACGATAAAGCGGATTTGTTTTTTCATCCAATTCATATACGCTTTTTTGTCTTTTTTATTGATTCTGTCGGGAACCTTTAAAGTACTTAAATGAATACCAAAGCGCGTATTCGCCATCGCATTCAGTACATCGAGTATTTCTTCACCGTCGATTTCTTGGATAATTTGCTCAAAATGAATAGAAAAATATGAATAACAGGATTTGTAAAATGCATCCTGCGTTCTCGCAAGCAGCTTATTTTGCTGTGCAATCTGCTTCTGAATATTCAATTGCTCTTGATAAGTACGTGTAATCGGATACTCCAAGATATCGTCCGTAACGACCGGCGTTTTGATGCTACCTATTTGGTTATTGTGCTCATCGGTGAGTACGGCATCTGCTTCATCAATATTTATATTGCGTTCGCCAATTGCCTGTAAATGTATATACTCTGGATAGTGCTCGACGTTGCAGCATGTGATCATCGGCAATTTATACAGGTCTTTGTAGAACAATACCCATGGAAGTGTTGATTTAGGCAGCTTAGGATCTACCTTATCCAATTTTACACTACATATCTCTCCGCATACGGGGCACTTAACATATGCAAATGGCGTAACTCCATAAAAATCAAGGACGTTTTTAATTGGTTCGCTCATAGTTCAACTTTCGATGCTCCATTCCGCTCTGTCTATTTTTCATCATGATATTATGTCAATATATGTTGCCCCCTATAATACTACGTCTATATATGTCGCTCCCTGAAGTTCGCTGACCTCGCCAATAATTCGCGCGTCCACATGACATTCCTGCAAACGGCGCACTGCCTGTTCCGCATCTTCGAAACTCATACTCGCTAATAATCCGCCGGAGGTGATCGCATCACAAAGTACGTGCTGCATCGGCTCCGACACATTTTCAGCGTAGCGAACGACATTTTCTAGCCATAAATGATTGGCTTTCGTACCACCGGGAATAATATCTTCTTCCGCATATATTACAGTATTTTCAAGCATCGGAACTCTGTTTACATGTAATTCCATACACACTTCACTGGCTTTCGCCATTTCGTAACAGTGACCCAATAGACCAAATCCCGTTATATCTGTACATGCATGGATCTCATAGTCTTTGAATACTTCATATGCTTGCCTATTCAACATTGCCATTGTGTTACTGACCGTTTCTATGTCTGCTGCGGAAGCTCGTCCTCTTTTGATGGCTGTCGTCATAATACCTACGCCGATCGGTTTGGTCAAAACAAGCACATCACCGACCTTCGCTCCTTTATTAGCCCAGAATCTTTCTGGGTGGCAAATGCCCGTTACCGACAACCCATATTTAGGCTCGGCATCGTCAATCGAATGCCCACCCACTATGACAGCGCCCGCTTCTCGAACTTTGTCCGCGCCGCCACGCAGGATATCTGCCAATACGTGGGCCCCGATTTTCTTCACTTGAAAACCGACAATGTTCATTGCCGTGATCGGCGTTCCGCCCATCGCATAGACATCGCTTAGAGCATTGGCTGCGGCAATCTGTCCGAACATGTATGGGTCGTCCACTACCGGCGTAAAATAATCGAGCGTTTGAATCAGCGCCAATTCGTCCGTCAAACGATATACTCCCGCATCGTCAGAGTAGTCAATCCCAACCAATAAATTCTTATCTTCACGGTTTGGAGGTAAATGGCGCAATACTTGCGCCAAATCGGCAGGACCGATTTTGCAGCCTCAACCAGCTTTTGTCGATAATGATGTAAGCTTCACCTGTTCTGTCTCCACAAACAATCCCTCCTTCGACTAATTTATCGTTTGATCCGGCTCCACTTAGTGCCGAGAGCTGTATTTATATAGTATTTGTTCGATACTGCTAACGACAAGTGCAATTTCTTCCTCAGCAATCGTTCTAACATCAAATTGTATACGCTCTTGTACAATCCTCGGGATGACAGGATACTCCGTTTCCCTCAATAATTGTACCACACGCGCAGCGTGACAGCCAGAAAACATTGCGGACACGACATACGTTGGCAATTGCTCTTGTGGCAACGCACCTCCACCAATTTGCGAGAAGCTTTTTTGAACCTCTAGTTGCACGCATTGATCGGCAACAGCTAATTGCCTGATTCCTTCGGCGAGTTTATTCGCTTTTTCAAGCAGTTGCACTTCTGTTTTCATAATCATCTCGAGAACAGGGATACGCTCATAATCTTCTTGCAAATAATGCAGCAGTGTCGCTTCCAATGCTGCTACCGTAAATTTGTCGATGCGCAATGCACGATTTAGCGGATTCCTTTTTATTCTGTCTATGTACTGCTTTTTACCGACGATAATCCCCGCTTGCGGTCCTCCAAGCAACTTGTCCCCACTGAAGGAAACGATATCGACACCAGAAGAGACGACTTCTTGAACAGTCGGTTCATCACCAATATTCCTTTGTTTCAAGTCAAACAGCATACCACTGCCGAGATCCTCATATACCGGTATGTCACAATTGCTGGCAATTTGCACCAGTTGTTCCGAACTGACGCTTTCCGTGAAGCCAATAATCCGATAATTACTCGTATGCACTTTAAGCAATAGTTTTGTGCGCTCTGTAATATGTCGCTCATAATCGTATGCATGGGTTTTGTTCGTCGTACCTACCTCAACGAGGATTGCTTGGCTCTCCTGCATCACTTCCGATACGCGAAACGAGCCGCCAATTTCCACAAGCTCACCGCGTGAAACGATCACTTCGCCGCCTTGCGCCATTTCTCTTAAAACGAGTAGCACGGCTGCTGCGTTGTTATTGACGACCAACGCCGCCTCCGCTCCCGTAAGTTCACAAAGCAACTGCTCAACATGCGAGTATCGGGAGCCGCGTTTGCCTGTATCCAAATTCAGTTCTATATTATTATACCCTTCCGCCACTTGATGAAGCGCGGAAACTGATTGTTCAGACAATAGAGCTCGTCCTAAATTTGTATGCAAAATAACGCCTGTGGCGTTAATTACCCTTCGCAAGTTAGGCTGATATTGCCGTTCTAATAGAATCTGTAATTTCTGTATGACAGCAGACTCTGCCAATGCTTCATCCGGCAATTCTCCTATGTTCGCCCGCATGTCGTCAATGAGCTTCGCTGCAGTAGCAGAAATTCTTCCTTGGGGATATCGGCTGCCCAATGCTTTGACCGACGGGTGCTGCAATAACTTCCCAACAGCAGGAAGTTTTCTGTATTTTTCATTCATATCGTTATGCCTCCATCATGTGCAATTCCTTTATAACCATTGTCCACTAAATGGTGAATAATTTCAACTACAATCCATTGTTTATTTACTTGACGAAATTGATACATGGAATGCACTTCATAGGCATTGAACAATGTCGGTTTACGATGTACCGTCAGAATCTGCCACGGCGTTTCTTCACGGACGACGGAGTCTAACCTGATCTGCTCAACCTGTTGTAAGGGAAGGAGCGCTATCGGCTTTTCCGTCGGCAGTGCTGTATATGTTCCATCGATATTTTGATTATAATAATGTTCAATAATCATTTGCGCAATTTCAGGTGCATAGTATTTCTGCAAAGAAATCTCCAGCTTCTGTTTTGTGCTTTTTTTGTGGGTGCGGAACACATCGTCTAAATGCCGATCAGCATGATTGATTATATTAAGAAATTCCTCGAGCAATTGATCATGCTCCTCGCCGTCATGGATGTTAACCAGTTGTATTTCTTTCAAAAGATTTACGTTTTTCTGGATGATTTTCTCCACGATATTCCCGGTAACCATCGTTCGACCTGATATGATAGTAAATTGATGATAGTCCTGAAATCCTATTCCCTTGCCATTTAACGTAATCGTGTCAGCCAGACCTGCCTCAGTAAAATGTATATATAATTTCTGATTACCGACAGTGGCATTGACCTCTTTCGTATGTGGAGCCCAGCGAATATTTCCACCCACTCCTTCAACGACGAAACGAATCGGCAAAGCAAGTCCCCGATCAGTCATCGTCGGGGGAACATCAGGCTCCAAATTCACTCCTTCCAGAAACAAACTCCACTCCTGCACTACTCGTTCCGCAGCATGTCCACTCGTTTGTACTTGTCCGTCTTCTTCTCCTTGTACAATTCCCGGCAAAAGGCAGATGAAAATGACTACAATACAACTAATAAAATTCCTCCTATTCAACCCGAAAACCCTCCCTCCTGCATATAAAATTTTTCTATATCATAGATAGAACAATATTCGCTTTGGTACATCATATACGTATTTTGGCTTTTTATGCAGACTTTTCATTGCCATACCAAAAGATCTACATATCCATATGATCAAGCATTCGAAGTTGCATTTCACGTATATACTATGTTATATTAATATTCAGGCTGAAATCATAAGTAGTACTGTATTGAGGGGGCGGATGGAGTACTGGTGTCTCCTCCGGTCTTCAAAACCGTGCGTGCGGCAAGTGTGTCGCAGGTGGGTTCGATTCCCACACGCTCCCGCCAAATAAGCGTTTAAAGGATTTTAGAAAAAAATAAAACCGAGAGAATAAAACTATAAACACAGTTTCGTTTTGTAATTATGATCACAGTTTGTGTGATTTCAATTACGAAAGGAGCTGTGTATATACCCGCCATTTCGGATTTTTGGAACCATTAAATACATGGTACCCATGCGTGTATCGAAGCGACGTACACGGTATCCCGAACGGATATCCTTGACGATCGAGAGTTCGTTGAGACTTTTGAGCAGCCAGTTTACTGTCGACCTCTGCTTCCATAAGCTTTTCACAGAGCCATTGAAGCATGGATAGCATAGGATCGTCTTGGGATAAAAATTTCATTAGCATTTTTTCGAAAGGTAGATTAGAATTTGAGTAAGCCATCGGTTATACACTCCTTCTGGTTTGCTGGACACTTACCTTTTTCGGAGTTACCGATGGTTTTTCCTTTCTATTTTTGCGAACTTTATTGTACTCTATCATATCTAATAGTTGGAACATTATGTACTTTATATAAACAATAATCTCTAGAGAGTGTCTGAAAACTATAGAATAATATGTTATACTTTGAGAAAAACGAATGGGCATCAGGAATGATTCAACGACGGTACGAAATAAGCGATGAGCAGTGGGAACAAATTAAAGACATGTTTCCGTTATATAGAACAGGACGACCGTCGAAATACAGTAATCGAACCATGTTTAACGCGATTCTTTGGATCGCTCGTAGTGGTGCTGCCTGGCGTGATTTACCGGAAGAACGCTATGGTTCATGGAAAACGGTCTATAGCCGTTTCTGCCAATGGAGAGATAGCGGCTTACTTGTAACTATCTTCCAATCCCTTCAGGTTGAACCTGATTTTGAAAACCTGAGCATTGATTCTACATCCGTGAAAGCCCATCAACACAGTGCCGGTGCTAAAAAAATGTAGAAGGACACGAAGTAAATCAGCACATCGGTATCAGCCGCGGTGGTAAGACAACAAAGATTCATACAGTAGTCGATGGATTAGGGAATCCTCTGGCGTTTCTTCTGACGGGTGGTCAAGTCTATGATTCTAGATAGGTTGATGACTTGATACGATATTAATAAAAATAGCTGCCTTACTGCGGCAACTATATTTCTCAATCCTTATTTTAATAATTTATTAAGCACCATAACGTATTCCTGACAAAACTTTTCTTTATCGTTTTTAAGGACATTCATTGCCGTGTCTATTTCATAAATCGGTCTATGCGGGCGTCCTGAGGTAATTTCATCGACAAAATCAGCGATCATGACAATTTGTGCGTTCCTGCTAATTGTGTTTCCTCTTAATCCCCAAGGATAACCGCTACCATCTAACCGCTCATGATGCTGCAAAATAATATCCGTAGATTCTTTTGGCAGGCTATATGGAATGATTGAACTCATACCTAACTCGCAGTGTTGCTGAATAAAAACCATATCCATTTCATTAGGCAGACTTGCCTTTTGAATGATTGACTTTGGTATCAATAATTTACCCACATCATGCAAGAACGCACCAAGTCCTAAATCCCAAAGCTCTTTATCAGTATATTTCATCTCAATAGCCATCATCAATGACAGGATCGCCACATCTATTGAATGACTGTATAGCCATCCTACATAATTACTCAATGAGTTAACGCAAGCCCACCAAGGTTTTTCTTTCGATTTAAAAATAATACTGCTTAAAATTTGACTTGAATATTCTAAAAGCTGTGTGTCACGTACATCAATTCGCTCCCCGAGCTCTGCGGTAATGATATGTACTTGCTCAGCCTGCGAATATTGCGACGACTTAAAACTTGCTAATCCCAGAAGATTACGCTGTTTCAATTTCTTTATTAGTGCCTCACTTACCATGACTCCTCTAGCAAGCAAAAGAACGCCATTCTGGTCATAATAGTTTTCTTGTGTTACTACTTGCAAATTTACATAGCTCCCTTCTTATTTTAAAAGACTTAAAATGTAAAAAAATGAAAATTTTGCTGCATTTGAAATCACAATAGATAATATATAATTTGTATACATTTGTCAATCATAAATTTTCCATTTATGTTATTATTCTGTGATAATGTCATCCTGTAACTATTCTGAGATAATGTCACTATGAGACAGGAGACATTGACATTGAGCAGAAAAGAATTGAAGAAAGTACTTGTAGTGGAGAAAATCATCGATG
>JAEWFW010000061.1 GCA_023388635.1 Bacillota bacterium | reverse complement strand
CCGTTAAGCCCTCCAGCGCCGAAGGTACTTGGGACGCAGGTCCCTGGGAGATTAGGTCGTTGCCAGGCAATAGAAATCCATGGTGGAAGCTATGGAACGAGTATAAGAGAGTGTAGTTAGGCAGCTTAGTAGTTGCTTATCTAGACTCTCTTTTTTGTTGTCGTTTTTTCTAAGGTAAACAGTAATATTTGCATGTAAGTTTGATTATGTATTGTTTTATTAGTAAACGAATGGTATTATATTGGTGGAAATGCACAAAAACAAACATAATTGATATGCAAAGGGGAATTTTTAAAATTTAGTTGAAATTAGTTTGTTTATGATTGCAAAATCTGATTTGTATATGAAGATAGCTGAAATAGCTACTTAAGGGGGAGTAGGAGTGTATAAAAAGCCAGATTTTGAACCATCTCGACAGGAGATGTTGGAGATTCTTGGGCGACATATTCGACCTTTTGATAGGACGGAAACAATCCATGTGATCAATAGCCAAGGTAGAATATGTGCTGCAGATGTAGCTGCCGTTCATACTTTGCCGAATACGCATTATAGTTGCCTTGATGGTATTGCCGTGAGATTTGCTGATTTTCAAACGGAAATGCCGCCTGACACGTCGCATTGGGAGCTTGGAAAAGAATACGCATTTAGTAACACAGGTTGTGCGCTCCCGGGAGGTTATGACACAGTTATAGCTATAGAAAAGGTAGCATTTGATGAAGAAGGTCGAATAGAAATTTTGGTACCTCCATTGGCGATGGGAGCAAATGTTGGCGAACCAGGGGCAAATGTTCGGGAGAATGAGATATTAGTGCATAAGGGTACTGTTATAACACCATCGATTATAGGTATTTTAATTTCCGGGGGAATTGCAGTTATTAATGTTTTACAAAAACCTAAAGTTGCTTTTTTACCGACAGGAGACGAACTTGTTGCTTTTGGACAGGAGGTTCCAATCGGGAAAAATATCGAATCGAACAGTATTATGGTAGGTACATATTTGAAGAAGTGGGGTGCCGATCCAATCTTGTATCCGATTGTTCCCGATGACAGGCAAAAGTTACGGGCAGCAATGGCAAAAGCTTTGCTGGAGTCCGATATGGTTATCATTTGTGCAGGTTCCTCCAAAGGGACTAAAGATTTTACGATGGGTATTCTTGAGGAACTAGGAAAGGTACTTGTACACGAATTAGGACATGGACCGGGAAAACATTGTAGCTTTGCACTGATTGATGGCAAGCCTGTGATCGGATTACCGGGACCACCGATGGGAACGGATCTCACAGCAGTATATTATGTACAAAATGCGTTGAGGACGATGTTGCTACAGCCGATGTGTAAGCCGCGGACACTGGAAGTGACGTTGGTCGAAGATGTGAAGCCGGTCAGGCGGCTAGATTTTGTATTGCGCTTATATGTATTTCGCCAAAATGGTAGATATTATGCGCGACCCGCCAGTCCTGGTACGCTAACAAGAGCAGAAAGTCTACATAGATTTAATGCTGATTTATATACGGAGAAAAACTTAGAATATAAGGCAGGGCAGACTGTCGCCGCAGAGCTTCGTTGTGCGGAAGAATATATTAAAGATGAACAATGAGAATTAGAATGCTTTAGCAGTAAAAGGAGGAGTAATGATGATAAGCGGTATTGCGATGGAAGGGAATCTTGCCAAGATAGAGAGGGATATATTGCTTAGGGAAACGGTTGCTGAAATAGAATCAATTTTAGGCAATGAATTAGAGAATATTGTTGTCGAGCGAGCGGTACTGGGATTGTTTTTTTCAGGAGTAAAATTGACAGGAGGTTACGGCGGACTTTGTTTTACGCCGATCAAAGAAATACCGGAAGCGGTATGTTGCCCGAGCTCAGCAAAAGCGATGCCGTTGTCTGGCAGATTATCGGGACGTCCTGTCATTGAATATGTAAAGGACGTATTTTCTGATAACATTCTCAGGAAAACGCTCGGAATTGCGGCTGTGAATGCGTTAAGCACGATATGTTGGGAAAGAAATCCTCCGAAAGATTATGAAATTGTCATAGGAGAAGATTCTTTTGATCAAGTAGATGTCACGCAGTACAGCAACCCAGTCGTCATTGGTGCACTTGTTCCTATTATGAAAAAATTCACCAAAGAGCATATAGATTTTAAAGTGTTGGAAATGGCACCGGAAGTTTTAAAAGAGCGCGAGAGAAAATTTTATGCTCCTGATACGGATGCGCATTTGTATGTTCCTAATGCAGATTTGCTGGTAATCACGGGAGTAACGATTATTAACGACACATTGCCGGAATTGCTTTCGATGATCAAAGGCAATCCGAGGGTGATTGTTACAGGACCGACAGCTAGTATGATTCCAACAAGCTTCTTTAAGCATGGGGTGACGGAACTCGGAGGTATTGTTGTGACCAAGCCCGATGAAGTGCTGGATATTATCAGCGAAGGTGGATCGGGATATCACTTTTTCGGAAAATCAGCAAAACGGACAATATTGAAGAGAAAACTGGGGTAATGTAGTTATTTGGCAACACTCCAGAGAATAGTTGGACGATATTTCATAGAGCATAGATGAAATCACTTGGAATATGAGAGATAAGGGATTTGGAATATGAAAAATAAGGAATTTTTGCTCAAACTTTCGTTCTTAATCGCGCTGACTGTTGCCGGGTTTTTTCTATCGTTTTTGATTGGCAGATACCCTATACCGCCGAAAACAGTTCTGGATATCATACTGGCACAATTTTTTGAAATAACGCCGTATTGGGAAGACGCTTTAGAGACCGTAGTCATTCAAGTACGTTTGCCGAGGATTATCTTAGCTATTTTAATTGGTGGAGCACTGTCAATTTCGGGTGCTGCTTATCAAACACTTTTCAAAAATCCGATGGTGTCGCCAGATATTTTGGGAGTTTCTGCGGGAGCAGGATTTGGCGCTGCGTTAATGATGCTTAACAGTGGGACTTGGATAGAGATACAAACGAGTGCCCTCGTATTTGGACTGTTGGCAGTAGCGGTTGCGTACTTGATTGGCAATGTGTATGGCAAACAGCAATTGACGATTCTCGTGTTGGCGGGCATTGTTGTATCGAGTTTGTTTCAAGCGCTATTATCGATTGTTAAGACGTATGCGGATACAGACAATCAGTTGCCTTCGATTACGTTTT
Source organism: Bacillota bacterium (assembly GCA_023388635.1). GTDB lineage: Bacteria > Bacillota > Bacilli > Desulfuribacillales > Desulfuribacillaceae > JAEWFW01. The sequence goes on along the minus strand of JAEWFW010000061.1, from coordinate 75,320 downwards.
GGTTAATGGGGGGACTTGGCAAAGGATCACTAACAGATATAGCAGTTATGATACCGGCATCTGTCGTATCGCTTGTGCTGCTCTTCTTATTTCGTCACAAAATTGATTTACTTGCTGCCGGGGAGCATGAAGCAGCGACAATGGGCGTGAATGTCACTGCGGTGAAGTTGGTTGTCATTGTCACTTCTACATTGCTGACTGTGGTTTCCGTCAGCATCTGCGGGATTGTCGGCTGGGTCGGTATGGTTATTCCGCATATAGCGAGGATGATTACCGGAGCTAATTTTGCTAAACTATCGTCGGTATCGTTTTTTATCGGTGGTCTGTTTCTGCTCAGCATAGATAACATTATTAGGGGTGTTGAGGGAGTGGAGTTACCCCTTGGGGTTCTGACGGCTCTTGTAGGTACCCCGGTATTCGCCATGTTGTTAGTGCGTGTGAAAAGGGGATGGAACTGATGCTGGTTGTGGAAAATGTCAGTTTTTCATATAAGAGAAAGGCACAGGTATTGCGGGATGCATCATTTACGTTAAGTCAGGGAGACTGTCTTTGTCTGCTGGGACCGAATGGGACAGGAAAATCGACGCTGTTAAAATGCATCCTAAATCTAGAAAAGGCAAGTGGCGGCAGTATAAGTGTTGACGGAAATGATATTACCCGTTTATCGGCAGGGCAAAGGGCAAAATTGATTGCCTATGTTGCGCAATCGTCGAATATGACGTTTCCGTATAAAGTGAAGGAAATGGTCTTGATGGGAAGAGTTACGCATTTTCGTTTCGGCTCTTCGGCATCAGATACAGATGTCCAGATTGCCGAGGAAGCATTAGAGAAATTAGGTGTCGGGCATTTGGCTGATGAATACTTTCAGGAATTAAGTGGCGGGCAGAAGCAGATGGTACTAGTTGCAAGGGCGCTCGCGCAGCAATCGCGGTATATCGTTATGGACGAGCCAACGGCGAATCTTGACTATAGTAACCAAGTGAAAGTATTGATGGCGGCGAAGAAGCTCGCTGATGAAGGATATGCCATATTGATGACATCGCATTTTCCTGACCATGCATTTTTGGCATGTAACCGTGCTGCGTTAATGCGAGATGGTGTGGTGATGAATTGCGGTCAGCCTGAGGAAGTCGTTACAAGCGAAAATCTGACAAGGTTGTACGAAATTCCGGTTTGTGTAACCGGAGCTGAGATTCAATTAGATGAACATTACAGTAATGCAAAGGTTTGTATTCCTGTCATGAATACATTATAAAAAGAGGGGAAGTATGACGAAGATGAAAAGAATCATCGCTTTAACATTAACACTGGCTTTATTGGTAACGATGTTTGTCGGTTGCGGACAGAGCAAGAACACGCCTGGGGAGCAGGAAGCAGCGGTACCACCTGTACAAACACCGGCGGAAGAAGCGAAAGCACCGCAGCAAGAACCGACAGAAGTGACTGTTACAGATATGGCAGATCGTACGATAACCATTCCTAAAGAGATTAAGAGTATTGCGACATTTGGTTCAATCGGTGTTATTAACGCATTTGTTGAACTTATGGGATCAGGCGATAAAATCAGTAATCAGATGACGTCAAATTTTACGAAATCCGATAAATGGAAGATGCAGTATGAGTTTGCCCCGCAAATTAAAGATGCACCGCTATTGCAGAATGCCGACGGTGAATTAATTTCAGAAGAAATTATTCGTTTGAATCCAGATTTATGCATTGTAATGTCAAAGGATTTGATTGAACCATTAGAAAAGTTAGGCATGAATGTTTTGTATTTTGAATGGCAACAAACTGACGACGTAAAAACTGCGGTTTCTTTGATGGGAGAAGCTCTAGGACAACAGGAACTAGCGGCTGATTATCTGAAATATTTTGACGATATGGTGATCAAAGCGCAAGAGCTTACAAAAGCGCTCAATGAAGATCAAAAGAAAACGGTCCTTTACGGAAACATAACTAAATATACACAACCTCATCTGATCGCTGAATGGTGGGTACAGGCGGCAGGCGGTAAGAGCGTCACAGATAACGGAAGGGACTCTAACAAGAGCTTTGAATATACAGCGGAAGACCTATTACTGTGGAATCCGGAAGTTATGATTGTTACGGAATTAGCAATGATCGATGAAATTAAAGGGAATAATGTGATTGCAGGAGTTAAGGCTGTGAAAGATGGTCAAATCTACTATGTACCGACAGTTGCACATGTGTGGGGAAATAGAACAGTAGAGCAACCGCTGACAGTTTTCTGGACGATGCATAAGCTGTATCCTGAGTTGGTCTCCCGCGATGAACTTGCGGAAGAAATCAAGTATTTTTATAGTCACTTTTTCAAATATGAAATGTCGAATGAGCAAATTGATGCGATTATTGACTCTAACTAAGTAAAAGGTTGTATTTCCTATATAAAAAGTTCGTTTATATAAAAGTACATTTTTCGCATTAAGAAGATGAGTGCTTTCTAAAAGTATTCAATACAATAGAAAGCACTCTTTTTTTATTTATTTTTTCGCTGGATGTGGGAAAGTCATGTAGTCTTCAGTGTGACAATTCATGCAATCTTCTTTTCCGGTTACATGGATCGGTTCTTTTCCATGGCAGACGTTGCAGTTGTCTACGATTTCTGAAGGCTTATATTCGCGCTTGAATGTCTGTGAATAATGCTTTTCTAGCATTTCCACAACTTTGCCTGTTACGTCAGCAGAAACTCCACCACAACGCTTCTTCTTCATTTCGCTTCCGGAATTTTCCCCTGTAGCTAAGCACCATTTTGTGACCGATACGTGGCACAATGTTGAGTTAGCTACAGATGTCTGAACTGGTCCGTCTGGTTGATAGATTGGGAACTCTTGCACTTGATACCAAGCCATTAACTCTTCAATGAGAGGTTGCGCTTCTTTAGGTTCGAGAACCGTAGCGATGAAATTGATTGCAGGAGTCAAAGCACCACAGACAGAGCCCCATCCGTAGGTTCCACTTCTACAAGACCAAAAGCTCTTTGTAGGAATTTGGTTGAAAGGATAGCCAATTTTCTCAGCAGCTAAGCCGAATAGACCTTCGGCTACAGCAAATCCTCAGCCACCTTCCATATATTTTTCATACGTTCTAGTTTGTACTTCTGCAGCATCGAATACCGGCAGCGGGAATGGGTATGGAGCAGCTTCTGCTGTGTTGACAGCCATGCCCATATCTAATCCAGGCTCGCATCCAGCTAGACTGAGAAGTGGTCCGCCGATAACGGCACCAACGGTAACTTTTCCGGCATTTTTAATAAATTCTTTTCTTGAACAATTCGTTCTTTCTGCCATGTTGTTCATTCTCCTTTATAAGTATTATTTATATCGACCTAAGCATACCAGTTTTTCTTCGCAATTTCATCATATTTCGAGAGGATTTACCATAACAAATAGTTATATGACATAAGGAAAACGAATATATCATAACAAAAGCCAACAATAACGCAATATGATTAACGGTATAGTTATAAATAGCTAAATTATCCTTGATCGTCTCATTGACAATTGTAGGAAAGTCCATTACAATGAATATGAAAAAAATATGAACAATATAATAATACAAATAATATAAGAATATAGAAAATATTAAAGTAGCATTAGTAAAAGCATCGTACGTATGGACAATATTATCACTTTGGAGTTGAAAATCGTGAATAGACCATCTACTATATTTAAAAAAATATTGTTGTTAGGCGGATTGATCTGTGGCGCGTTGATTTTCTATGGGATCAGTCCTGTCTTCTCCGGCAAAGATGATTTTGTATGGCGGGTATATGTCGTGCTTGTCTTTGGAATGGTATTCTCTCTGGGCACTGTAAAGAGCTACCAGAGACATCGGAAGGATGAAATAATGTGTCGCTAGCAATGTTAGGTCTGTTTGAAAGAATGGTTCAAATTGCAGCAGATGTTTTGGTGCTGCCGTCACTTCTAGGGTTGCTCGTACTTGGTGGTTGGTGCGCTTGGGAGTTTGGGCATATTTTTGCAGAGCTAATATTTATCAGCAAAAGGACGAATCTTGATGTACAAGATACAGTTATGCAATTGCGTAACTTAAAAGGTAGCGTCCTACCGCAGAATTTAGATTCTGTGGTAGTTGCCAGCGCCCAACGCGGAATCATGAATGGTTTATATGAGCAAAGGCATTTGGATACGGATTCTATGAGAAACATAGGAAATTTGCTAATCGCAAGGGACGAGATACGTCGTTCGCAGATTGTTCGTCGCGCGCAGTTGGCGGCAAAGTTGGGAATTATGCTCGGATTGATGCTGGCGGTTATTTCTTTAGCGGCGAGTGGTAATGGTGTAAATGAAGTGTCAGTTGCAGGGGCAGGTGTGAGTGGTGCTGTAGGTACTAATGGGAATGTGGAATTTGTTCCCCCAATGCTTAAGGCATGCGGTTTTATCGTTGTAGGGTTTGGAGTTGCCTGCTCGGCGCAGATTATTTCTCATATACGGGAACGGCGGAAAGAAAAAGACATCAATGATACTCGCATGATCGTCGAGGTGTTCATAGAGATTCTAAAAACATGAGGTATCCATAGCAGGAGCTGCTGGATGCTTTTTTTATATGATAGTAAGCTGATTTTATTTGCCTGCTCAATTACTTTAAATTTTTACTTGCTAGTGAAAAAGTGTATAATGTAATTAGAAGTAAAAGCGGCAAGGAGTGATTTGTTTGAAGAAGGCTCGAAAGTTTCATACACATCGGGAATTGGCAGACTCACTATTGCAGGCGGTACGTCCCTACTTAAATGAATGCAATCTTAGTGTTTTTCCCAAAAAGACAATTGTGTTTAAGCCGATAGAATCGCCCCATTGCGTCTACTTGGTTATGAAAGGACGTGTTCGCGTATTCTTAGATTATGTAGATGGCAAAGAGTTCACGCTGACCGTTTTGAAAAAGGGAGATGCATATAGCGGTCATGCCAGAGGGTATGGCATGGCTATAGAGGAAACAGAAATTGCGTTTATCCCTATTCGTGTGTTCCAGAATATTATGAAAGATAATCCGGCTTTTGTGACTAGTGTCGTAGCAGTGCTGGGAGATGCACTGAAAAACTCATTGGATGTCATTGAAAATTTGGCGTTTCGCGATGTCGAACAGCGCTTTGTGGATTTTATTGTGCGTTCGATACAAAAAGAAGGTGTGTGCACGCCGGAAGGGACAGTGATTGAGTTGGGATTAAATCAGGAGGAAATCGCATCGGCAATCGGTAGTACGCGCCAAACTGTGAGCTCCATTAGCAGAAAGTTCGAAAATCAGGGGATATTAAAAATGGCAAATCGCCAAGTGGTTGTGCTAGATTATGAACGGTTAATAACTTTCCATACTGTCGGCTAGGTGACAGTATTTTTTTATCACTATTGTTAAAATAGTTATATATAACTATATTGATGGTGGTGAGGTGTCGAGATGAAACAGTTACGTGAAATTGAGAAGGTGAGTTTGGACCCGGCAGTTGGAGAGTTGTTGCAGAAGGCTAGGAATGAGGGCGTTGAAACAGCTTTTGACAGAGCAGATTTGCACGTCATGTGCGGGTTCGGTGCTACCGGGGTTTGCTGTAATCATTGTTTGGAAGGACCTTGTAGAATTGCTCCCAATGGTAAAGGACCGCAGCGTGGTATTTGTGGTGCCGATGTCGATACGATTGTCGCACGAAACTTTTTGTGGAAGTTGACAGAAGGAGCGGCGCCCCATGCTGAGCATGGAAGGGAAGTGGCGTTGGCATTGTTAGAGGCAGCGGAGGGAAAGGCGCCATATGAAATTAAGGGCGGAGAAAAACTGGCTGCAATTGCCGGAAAATTAGGAATCGATATAGAAGGGCGGTCGGTCAAAGAGCTCGCTAAAGAAGTCGCCCTAAAAGCACTCGAAGATTTCCAAAAGCAGTTTGGGGTCATGAATTGGGTAGAATTGCGCGGTCAAAAGAAATCTGTTGCCAAGTGGGAAGCTCTAGGTCTCGTACCGGTAAATGCTCATTTGGAAGTGGCGCAGGCAGTGACACGTGGCGCCATGGGATGTGACGCTGATCCGTTGAATCTGTTACTGGGCGGTCTGAAAATGGGCTTAGTAGATGGATATGCCGGGCTGCACATGTCGACTGATTTACAGGATATTCTGTTCGGAGTTCCTAAAGCCGTAAAAGCACAGTATAATATGGGCGTTTTGGATGCGAATAAAATAAATATTGCCGTTCACGGTCATTTGCCGTTGATGTCGGAGAAAGTAGTGGAATGGGCAAGAGCTCTGGAGAGTGAAGCAAAGGCGGTCGGTGCCCAGGGAATTAATGTCGTCGGTATTTGCTGTACAGGGAATGAATTGCTGATGAGGCAGGGCGTATCGGTGGCATCGAGCTTTGCCAGCCAAGAATTAGTGATTGTTTCTGGAGTGTTAGAGGCAATGGTCGTCGACATACAGTGTATCATGCCGGGTATTCAGCAGGTAGCTGAATGCTATCATACGGAAATTATAACGACGTTGCCTTATGTAAAAATTCCTGGAGCGAGTCACGTAGAATTTCATCCGGAAAGTGCGGATCAGGCAGCGAAGGAAATTGTACGCAAAGCGATCGGCAATTTTAGCAATCGCAATCAAGATAAAATTGCAATTCCCCAAGTACGGACAGAGGCATATGCAGGGTTTTCTGTTGAACAAATCGTGGAGGCGCTGAGCGCTGTCAATCAGAATGATCCATTGGCTCCATTGTTGGATGCGATTACGTCCGGAAAGATACGCGGTATTGCAGCAATCGTAGGCTGTACGAGTCCGCGGGAACGTCAAGATTATGCTAATGTCGTCGTGGCGAAGGAACTTTTGAAAAATGATATACTTGTGGTGGCAACCGGATGTTCGGCACATTCGTTGGCAAAACATAATCTGATGAATGAAAAGGGATTGGAATATTGCGGCGCAGGAATCAAAGAGATTTTGAAAGTTATCGGAAATGCCGTAGGGTTAGATAGTTTGCCGCCGACATTGCATATGGGAAGCTGTGTCGATAACTCCAGACCGGCTGACTTGCTTACAGCGGTTGCCGACAAATTGGATGTGCATATCGGACAATTACCGGTTGTCGGTGCATGTCCGGAAACCCATAGTCCGAAAGCATTATCGATCGGTACGTATTTCTTAGCACACGGTGTTGACGTGCATGTAGGGGTAGCGCCGCAAGTATCCGGTTCGAAATTTGTGACGGATGTGTTGATGGGCGATAGAAATGATGGGCAAGCAAACTTAGATACATTATTCGGCGGGAAGTTGATTTTCGAGGCAGATCCGTATAAAGCGGCTGAAAAGTTATTGGAACGAATTGAAATGAAGCGTTCGGCATTAGGGCTTTAAAGCAAGTTCTTAATTCAGGTGGAGGATCTTTCTACTCCATCTGAATTGTAGAACTGCAAATGCATGATTTACTTGGCGTTAGACTCCCACTTCAAGTGTTGGGACTTACGCCAAGTTAGTCAGGCTAAAGGGGGTTTTACTGTGAAAAAGGGAATCAAGATTGCCGTGTCCGGTAAAGGCGGCGTAGGGAAGACGACAATTTCGGCACTTCTTTGCCAATTGCTTATGCGACAGGGAAAACAGGTTCTGGCAGTGGATGCTGATCCTGACGCGAATTTGGGCATGGCGCTCACTTTCCCAAGACCAGTTCTCGAGGCGGCGGTGACGATCGCCCAAGACAGGCAATTAATCAAAGAAAAAACGGGCGCTGAACCGGGGAGCTCCGGTCAGTGGTTTATGCTGAATCCGGCGGTAGAAGATATTCCAGAGCGCTATATCGTTGAGCACCAAGGAATCAAATTGTTGCAGATGGGTGCGGTCGCCTCCGGTGGAGCAGGCTGTGCTTGCCCTGAGAGCACGTTGTTAAAGGTGCTTTTGAATCATTTGATCGTTCGCGAGCAATCTGCCGTCGTTGTCGATATGGAGGCAGGGCTTGAGCATCTCGGTCGAGGAACGGCTGAAAGTGTGGATGCTTTGCTGATCGTGATCGAGCAAGGGCAAAGGAGCATTGCTACGGCACGGACAATTGTTAAATTGGCAAGGGATTTAGGTGTGATGAATGTATACGGAGTCGTCAATAAAATGTTTGATACGTCTTTAGAAGAGATACAGAGACAATTGCCGGAGTTGCCGTTGCTTGCGGGGATTCCTTTCATGAAGGAAGCGATTACTTGTGACTATGAAGGAGCGGGATTATATGATTCTTTACCGGAGATTGTCAGTACGCTGAGTGATATGTTGGTCAAGTTACAACAAACGCTAGCTACTTCTAACGAATGATCATAAAAGAATTGCTTGCTAGTTGCATGGATTGGAAAAGCAAACAAACGGGTGGAGATGCTGTCTATGATAGCATACTCCACCCGTTGTGTTTCTATTTTCCCATTAGATATCTTGTATAAGGCGAGTCAATTGGTAGGATAATGACCGGCTCACCTTGCAATGTCGTACGATAGGAGTCTAATGTGCGGTACAGGGTGTAAAATTCAGGGTCCTTTCCATAGGCTTCGTTGTAAATTCTAGCAGCTTCCTGTTCACCGTCGGCAATGATGATTTTCGCTTCAGCATTGGCTGTGGCGAGCATTTCTTGCACTTGACGGTCAGTCTGTGCTTGGATGATATTGGCTTCGGCATCCCCTTGGGATAGGTATTCTTGGGCAGTGCTCTCGCGCTCGGAAACCATGCGGTTGTAAACAGCCTGCTCATTGCTTTCCGGCAAGTCCGTACGCTTCATATGGATATCTACGATCTCGATGCCGTTGTTATTCGTTTGCAGAATATTGTTGACTTGATTTTTAACAAGTTCATTGATGTTCCCACGGGAGCTCTTTTCTTCATTGATAATTTCGTCGTAATTTAAACGTCCGAGCTCCGTACGGATATTGGAATATATGATATCGCCCAAACGTCCTTCGGCGGCAGAAACAGTCCGCAGGCTTTCGATCATTTGTTGGGGATTGGTAATTCTCCATACAGCGTAATGGTCGACCATAATTCGCTTTTTGTCAAAAGTATTGATTTCCGCAGGCGGAACATCGTAAACTAGCAGATGTTTTGGGAATGTCGTGACGCTTTGAATAAAAGGTACTTTAAAGTGCAGACCAGGTTCCTCAATGGCATCGATGACTTCCCCAAACTGGCGAACAATTTTGTACTCGTTAGGATAGACGACGAACAGGTTGCTGATAATGGCAAAAGCGACGATAGCGATTGCGCCAATTGTCAGCAATGCCGGAAAGAACTTCTGCGGATCTCCCGATTTTGTTTGCTTGGGAGCCTGTTGCTGGGCAGACTCGTTTTTCATTGAGTTAAATGCATTGATGATTTTTTTGATGTCGTCAGCCATTATTGAGCACCTCCACGGATTGTCTGTAGTGGCAAATATCGTACCGTATCGGAACCATTTTCATTCATAATGTAAATTTGCGCGCCCGGTAGGATTTCTTCGAGAACTTCCAAAATCAGACGCTGTTCCGTGACGTTCTGATTATTCACATATTCCGCGTAGACAGCATTGAATTTGGCGACATCCCCGCGTGCACCTTCGATACGCATGATACGCTGTCCTTCGGCACGGCTGATGATCGCATCTTTTTCACCGATGGCGACGTTAATTTTTTCGTTTTTATAACGGTTTGCCTGATTGATCTTTGTGTTTCTCTCTTCGCGAGCATCGGTCACTTTACGGAAAGCGAGGCTGACGTCCTCGTTAGGCAAATCGACATCCTGCAAGTTGACGTTGACAATGGCGATACCGATATCGTATGCATTTACCAGGTTGGTCAACATGTCTCGAATGTCATTGATGATAGTACTTCTTCCATCCGTTAAAGCTTCATCGACTGTGGAACTGCCGATGATACTGCGGACGGCAGCCGATGTGGCGTTATGTAGAATATGTTGCGGTGATTCGGTGTTATAAAGGTAAGCGACAGGGTCGGTGATTCGCCATTGCACTTCTAAATCAGCGAGGATAATATTCTCGTCACCGGTAACCATTTTGGCATCCTTTTCATTGATGATAGTTCCATCTTTCGTATCCTCATAGCCAAATGTTAAGCTGAAAGTTTCTCTAGATAATTTTTCTACCTGTTGAAACGGATAGGGCATTTTGAAATGCAATCCCGCAGGTATGATCGATGGATCAGGTTTTCCTAATGTGACGACGATTGCTTGCTCTGATTGGTCAACGGTGTACCAGCATGTCATAGCGCTGACGCCTAAAGCGAGAACTAGCAGCAATGCGAAGAAGTTTAGGAATAACTTTTTGCTGTTCATTGTGTTTCCTCCCTATTTTTTGCTAAATAAGTCTATCTCATCAAAGTATTTCCCTTTGCAAAGATGTAGAACCCTATTATAGTAGAAAAAGCGACTTTAATATAGTAGCTAACGAGACTTTTAAATACATTAAAACATAAAAATATTACGTGAGTGTGAACAAAGGAACAAAATTAGGACAATCATTTTGACAACAAGCCGTTTTGTAGTAGAATAGTAAGCGTTCGAAGTATTTAAAAGGAGTGGGTTATGTATGGCAAAGCAAGCGAAAATCACATTGGACAATGACAAGGAAATTATTATTAACTTGTTTGATCAAGATGCACCGAATACGGTCGCTAATTTCGAAAAATTGGCAAAGGACGGCTTCTATGATGGACTGACATTTCATCGAGTGATTCCTGGATTCGTAGCACAAGGTGGATGCCCTCATGGTAACGGTATGGGTGGACCGGGGTACACGATTAATTGTGAAATTAACCCGAATAAGCATGAGCGCGGTGCATTGGCAATGGCGCATGCGGGAAGAAACACCGGCGGAAGTCAATTTTACATATGTTATCAGCCACAGCCGCATTTAGATGGACAGCATACGGTTTTTGGCAAAGTGGAACAGGGCATGGAGCATGTCGACGAGTTACGTGGCGGCTCTGTGATGAAAAAAGTAGAGGTGTACGAGGTTCAGTAAGACGTTGATGTTATTTTGATAGCGTGTATTGCAGATAGGGTGTTTATGAGAATAGGAGACCGACTGACCGGCGATGGACAGTCGGTTTTTGTAATGCATAAATTATGGCAGATATGGATTACAGTTGCACATTAAAAGTTGATTTGCGTTCGAAAATGCATAAAATTAATCATAAGAAGGGATATTAATTCCTACTATAATCATTTTTGGAGGTGGTTTTCATGTCGTGGTTAACACCATTACGCAGACACGGTGAGCTCAAGAAAAGAGGCTATGACGTATTGGATCTTGAAAATCTGTTCGAAAATTTCTTCAACAATGATACGGGATTTCCCGCGTGGCATCCGAAGTTAAATCAGCTCAAAGTAGACATTAAGGAAAACCCAAAAGAGTATATTGTTGAAGCAGAAGTTCCGGGAGTCAACAAAGAGGACATTATAATTGATCTCGATGACGACAGATTGACAATTGCCATTGAGCACAAACAAGAAATCAATGAAGAAAAAGAAAATTATATTCGGCGTGAAAGAAAGTTCGGTTCGATGTCCAGATCGTTCGCCATATCCAATATAGACGAAGCCAACGTGACGGCGAAATTCGAAAACGGGCTTTTGACATTGGTTTTACCGAAGCACGAGATCGCTGACGATAAAAAGAAGCGGATTCAGATTGATTGAGTTTGGATTCGTGCTTATCGAAATCTAAGCGGTAAAGGTCGATAATTCATGGAGGGATGAACTTATCGACCTTTTTTTATTTCCGAGGAAATGAAAAGTCACTGAAATGTATATTTTTGTACATAAAATCTTGCATGAAATCCGGGCTTTGTATTACAATAAATACAAAGGTCAAAATAAGTCAAACAACGAAATTGCCAATACATTATTTTTAAAAGTGCATTTGTATAGAAATTTTGTATAGAAATGTGGTGATGATCATGAATGTTTCAAACTTAATAGAGAAGTATATCAAAGAAATTTTTATGAAAAACAATGCAGCAGTGATTGAAATTCGGCGCAATGAGATGGCGGATCGCTTTGAATGTGCTCCTTCGCAAATTAATTACGTCATGCAGACGAGGTTTAGTTTAGAAAAGGGGTATATTGTCAAAAGTAAAAGAGGAGGAGGCGGATTCATCCGCATTCAGAAACTCGATATACCCAGCCAAAAAGGGCTGTATCTGGCTATCAGGAAATATATTGGAGACAGGATTAGCCAGGAGCAGAGTTGGGGACTGATTCAGCGTTTATTCGATGAGCGCATTATTACGGCGCGCGAGCGGCAAATGCTACGAGTGGCTGTTTCCAGGGATGTTTTGAATATGGAGCAATTATATAGAGACCGATTTCGCGCGAATTTGCTGAGCTCGATGCTGATTGCGATGTTAGATAAAGACATTTGAGCGGTGGATGATTGAGCGGTAGATTATATAAGTAGTGCATTATTGTAAGGAGGCGATTTTGATGGACTGTCAAGAATGTCATAGCAGACCGGCGACCGTACATTTAACGAAGATTATCAATAATCAGAAAACAGAATTGCATTTGTGTGAGCAATGTGCAAAAGAGAAGAGTCAGATTTCTCACGGATTTTCTTTTCACGATCTGCTGTCAGGTTTCTTGAATAGCGATAGTAAAGCAACTGCCTGTGAGCAAAAACAATGTCAAACATGTGGCATGACATTTCAGCAATTTTATAAAGTTGGCAAATTAGGCTGTGCTGATTGCTATAAATATTTTGGCGATCAATTGGATCACATTCTGTGGAAGGTACAAGGAAAACTGGGGCATACCGGTAAGGTGCCTAAAAGTATTGCCGGCAGCATCGCCTTGAAACGCCGACTCAATGAATTGCGTCAAGTTCTTCAGCGTAAGATATACGAAGAGAAATTTGAAGAAGCGGCTGAGATAAGAGATCAGATACATGAGTTAGAATTAAAGGTCAGTGAGTGAGGTGAGTCGATATGGGATTTGACGATGTAATGCGCAAAGGGCTTAGTAATTGGATGAAAGAGGATGGACCTGATTCGGATGTTGTGCTTAGCAGCCGGATTCGCTTGGCAAGGAATTTATCAGATCTGCCCTTTTCACCATTGATGACAGAATCCAATACAGAACAATTAATGGAGCGCGTGCAAAAGGCGATTGGCGATGAGAATTTTCGGCAATTAGGTGAGTACCAACTGCTCCGCCTCAAGGAATTAGCACCTCTGGAACGAAAGATTTTAGTCGAAAAACATTTGATCAGTCCGAGATTATCAGATGATTATGCAGTGGCGGGAGTCATCCTAAAAGATGATGAGAGCGCCAATATCATGATTAACGAAGAAGATCACTTGCGGATTCAGTGTATAGCTCCCGGATTACAATTGAGGGAAGCCTATGAGCAGGCAAGGAAAATCGATGATACGCTAGAGGAGAATATTGCTTACGCTTTTGATGAGAAATTGGGCTATTTGACAAGCTGCCTGACGAATGTCGGGACAGGTCTGCGGGCTTCCGTTATGGTGCATATACCGGCACTGGTTATTACCAGTCAGATTCAGCGTCTGGTTAGTGCGATTCAGCGCATTGGGCTTGTGGTGCGCGGTTATTATGGAGAGGGTAGTGAGTCAATCGGCAATATATTTCAGATTTCCAATCAATTGACACTTGGATTTAGTGAAGACGAAATCGTCGAAAATTTGCAGGATGTGATTCACCAAATTATTGAGCATGAACGAGATGCGCGCGAGAATTTGTTGAGTTATTCCAAAATACAATTAGAAGATAAAGTCTATCGTTCTTTAGGAATACTCTTACATGCGCGAGTCATATCTACACAGGAGACGATGGAACGCATTTCCGATGTGCGGCTAGGGATCGACTTAGGAATGCTCAAGGGTATCTCTGCCAACATCCTCAAAGAGCTGATGATTTTAACAGGAGAGGGATATTTGCAGCAGTATGCCGGCAGAGAACTGGCACCCGAAGAACGCGACGGTAAACGCGCCTGTCTGATCAGAGAAAGGCTCAAAGAATACGCAATTATATAAATATAAATTGGCAGGAGGGAACACACATGTTAGGGAGATTTACAGAAAGAGCACAGAGGGTGCTGACGCTCGCGCAGGAAGAAGCAATCCGCTTAGGGCATGACAATGTGGGGACAGAACATATTTTGCTCGGTCTTGTCCGAGAAGGGGAAGGGATTGCGGCGAAAGCTTTGATCGCTTTAAATGTAAGTTTAGAAAGCATCCAGCAAGAAATTAGTAAAATGATTGGCTATGGTGAGCCGAAAGCGGGCAATGTGGCGTACACTCCCAGAGCGAAGAAAGTCATTGAACTGTCAATGGACGAAGCGCGCAAATTGGGGCACACATATGTCGGCACAGAACATATTTTGTTAGGTTTAATTCGTGAGGGAGAAGGAGTTGCCGCCAGAGTGCTAAATAATCTCGGCGTCAGCTTAAATAAAGCGAAACAACAGGTGTTACAGTTACTGGGGGGCAGCGAGATGAGTCATAATCAAAGTATGCAGAGCCCTAAGAATAACGCCGGTACTCCGACGCTAGACAGTTTATCGAGAGATTTAACGGAAATAGCCAAGGAAGGGAAATTAGATCCGGTCGTCGGTAGGGATAAAGAAATTGAGCGCGTAGTGCAAATCCTCAGCAGAAGAACGAAGAATAACCCGGTAATTATCGGCGAGCCCGGTGTCGGTAAAACGGCAATCGCCGAAGGTCTTGCCCAACGTATCGTCAATAATGAGATTCCGGAAACTCTACGGAACAAACGTGTGATGGCGCTGGATATGGGAACGGCAGTAGCCGGGACAAAGTATCGGGGAGAATTCGAAGACCGGCTAAAAAAGGTCATGGAGGAAATTCGCCAAGCAGGCAACGTGATTGTCTTTATTGATGAATTGCATACACTGATTGGAGCCGGTGGTGCGGAAGGTGCGATCGACGCTTCGAATATTTTCAAACCGGCATTGGCGCGTGGAGAACTGCAATGCATCGGAGCTACGACATTAGACGAATACCGCAAGCATATTGAAAAGGATGCCGCTTTGGAACGTCGTTTCCAACCGATTAAGATCGATGAACCGAATCGGGAAGAAGCGATGCAAATTTTGCGGGGATTGCGTGACCGATATGAAGCGCACCATCGCGTGACAATATCCGATGAGGCATTGGAAGCGGCGGTTAATTTGTCAGATCGGTATATCACAGACCGGTTTTTGCCGGATAAAGCGATTGACCTGATTGATGAAGCGGGATCAAAGGTGCGTCTGAAATCGTATACGCAACCGCCTAATTTAAAGGACTTGGAGAAGCAATTAGAAGAAGTGAAAAATGAAAAAGAGGCGGCCATCCAAGGGCAGGAGTTTGAAAAAGCGGCAGCAATGCGTGACAGAGAAAAAGAAGTGCGCGCGCAATTGACTGAAATTAAAGAGAATTGGAAACAGCAACAAGTGCGCGAAGATTCCGTGGTCAATGTGACGGATATCGCGCAAATCGTCTCTACGTGGACGGGAATTCCTGTAGATAAGATCTCTCAGGATGAATCGAGCAGGCTTTTGAATATGGAAGAAATTCTTCATAAGCGCGTCATCGGTCAAGGCGACGCCGTGACGGCGGTAGCTAAAGCAATTAGGCGCGCCCGAGCAGGGTTAAAAGATCCGAAACGCCCAATCGGTTCTTTCATATTTTTGGGTCCTACCGGTGTAGGAAAGACGGAGTTGGCACGGGCTTTGGCGGAAAGTTTATTTGGAGACGAAGATGCGATGATCCGTGTCGATATGTCGGAATATATGGAGAAGCATGCTGTGTCGCGACTTGTCGGCTCACCTCCGGGGTACGTAGGCTATGATGACGGTGGTCAATTGACGGAAAAAGTTCGTCGCAAGCCGTATTCTGTAGTCCTATTGGATGAAATTGAAAAGGCGCATCCAGAAGTATTTAACGTGCTGCTACAAGTACTCGATGATGGCAGATTGACAGATTCGAAAGGGCGCACAGTCGATTTCCGCAACACAGTCATTATTATGACATCGAATGTCGGGGCGAGTATGTTCAAACAGACAAAACCGCTCGGATTTACGATCGATGCCAGTACGAAAGATTATGAGCAAATGAAATCGAGAATTATGGATGAGCTGAAAAAGACGTTTAGACCGGAGTTCCTCAACCGGATTGATGAGTTGATTGTCTTCCATTCACTCGAAAAAGAGCATATCGCAGAAATTGTTTCGTTATTGGCAGACGAGTTGCAGAAACGTCTGCGCGAACAAGGTGTCGATTTTGCGCTGACAGAAGAGGCAAAACAATTCTTAGCGGATGAGGGCTATGACCGTGAGTATGGAGCGAGACCGCTAAAGCGGGCAATTCAGAAGCATATTGAAGATATGTTGTCGGAAGCAATTTTGTCGGGCGAGATTACTGCCGGACAGTCGGTTCGGATTGTGCTCAAAGATAAGAAATTGTCATACGAGAAATAGTAAGCAAATGATTTTCAAAGTGATTGTTCACCGGCAGCGAAGTCTGGCGAACAATCACTTTATTTTCGTCATGTTATTTCCATGATTGATAGAAAGTAGATAAAAAGATACAATATTTATATAAGCAAATAATCATGGAGTAAGTTGTCCATAGCGATGTGTCGATTGAGGCATAGAGACAGGAGTTTGTACGATGAAGGTTAAGACAAAGTATATTTGCCAGGAATGTGGATTTGAATCTCCGAAATGGTATGGGAAATGTCCCGGGTGTCAGCAATGGAGTACGATGGTTGAAGAATTTGTGACCGATTCCGGCAAAGCAGGGAACGCTCGAAGAACAACGGTGCTCGGTCAAGTGGTGAGTAAGCGACCGACTTCGATTGTCGATATTGAATATGTGCAGGAGACGAGAATAACGACCGGTATTAAAGAGTTTGATCGAGTACTCGGGGGTGGAATTGTCGTCGGCTCACTGATTCTTCTGGGAGGGGACCCGGGAATTGGCAAATCGACGATTATCATGCAAACGGCATTTCAATTAGCACAGCGTGGTAAAAAAGTGATGTACGTTTCCGGTGAGGAATCGCTGAGCCAATTGAAAATGCGTGCTGAACGGCTGGACGCATTGCATACGGACATTATTGTGCTAGCCGACACGAATCTTGACGAGATTCTACATCAGGTGCATCAATGCAAACCGGATTTATTGATTATTGATTCGATTCAAACGATGTTCTTGCCAGATATTCAATCAGCTCCGGGAAGTGTGGCGCAGATCCGCGAATCGACCGGCAAGCTGATGTATTTGGCAAAAGATCACCAGATTGCGACATTTATTGTCGGGCATGTGACGAAGCAAGGGGCGATAGCCGGACCTAAAATTTTGGAGCATATGGTTGATACAGTTCTGTATATAGAGGGAGACAAGAATCATTTCTTCCGCTTAGTGCGCACTGTGAAAAATCGTTTCGGTTCCACTCATGAGTTGGGTGTTTTCGAAATGGACGAGCGGGGGCTTAAAGAGGTACAGAATCCTTCGGAGATTTTTCTGCCCGACAGAGACAGGGAGACAGCTGGGGCGGCGATCGTCGCCAGCATGGAAGGGACGCGTCCCTTTTTGATTGAAATTCAGGCGCTGATGTCGCCTACGGGATATGTCAGCCCGAAACGCACGGCGACGGGAGTGGATCACAATCGGGTGGCGATGATTATTGCCGTCCTTGAGAAGAAGGCGGGCTTGATTTTGCAGAACCAAGATGCCTTTGTCAATGCTGTAGGGGGTGTACGCCTCGATGATCCGGCGACCGATTTAGGTATCGCTGTGGCGATTGCCTCGAGTTTCCGTAATATGGGCGTTCCCCATGATATGGTGATGATCGGAGAAATTGGTTTGACGGGAGAAATTCGTTCTGTCGCTCAGATGGAAGTGCGAATTTCCGAGGCACAAAAACTGGGATTCAAAAAAATCGTTATGCCTTATACGACGAGAAAAATCGATTGCCAAGGTGTAACATTGATTATGGTAAAGACGATTTCTGAGGCATTGGATGCGTGTTTGGGAGGCAATCTATGAGAAATGATAGTAATGTCTGTCAGCTTTTGCGGCAGGTAGCACCTGGGACCGGCTTGCGGGAAGGACTGGATAATGTCCTGCGGGCGAAAACCGGTGCGTTGATTGTAATCGGCAATGTTGGGCAGATGGAGGCTTTAATTGACGGCGGGTTTTATTTGAACTGCGATATGACGCCGGCAAGTTTATATGAGTTGGCGAAAATGGATGGTGCAATTATTATCAGTGAAGATGGCAAGAAAATTCTCTATGCCAATACACTATTAATCCCTGATGCGGCAATCCCTTCATCGGAGACGGGGATCAGACACCGGACGGCGGAACGTGTAGCAAAGCAGACGCGGCAGCTAGTCGTATCGATTTCCCAGCGCCGCAATATTATTACGCTATATAAAGGTGATTGGCGGTATGCGTTAAAAGATATCGGAGAAATCCTCGGCAAGGCAAATCAGGCAGTTCAAACGTTAGACAAGTATAAAACAGTCCTTAACCAAGCACTTAACAACTTGAGTGCGTTGGAATTCGAGGATCTTGTGACGTTCAATGAGGTGGCAACTGTCATCCAAAGGATTGAGATGGTTTTACGTGTAAAGGAGGAAATTGAACGATATATTATTGAATTGGGGACGGAAGGGCGCCTAATCAGTATGCAGATGGAGGAACTGATAGCCGGTGTCGAATTGGAAGCGTATCTGCTTATCAAAGACTATTGTAACGAAAATCGTCAGGATCAGGTGCATGAAATGCTGAAAAAAGAGTTGCAGTCTTTGACTGCCGATGAACTGCTTGAGGCGGAGCAGATTATCCGTATTTTAGGATATCCGATACAGTCGAATATAGGCGATCATGTGGTATATCCCCGAGGATTTCGCCTGCTGACGAAGATTCCACGTTTGCCGATTGCGGTGGTTGATAATATGATTGAACAATTCGGCACAGTATCGAATATTATTCGCGCTTCTGTAGATGAATTGGATGAAGTCGAGGGAATTGGAGCGGTACGCGCGAAAGCTGTAACGAGTGGATTGCGTAGGATTCGTGAACAGGTGTTTTTTGAGCGACATATTTAGCGGTTACTGCTTGATCGGACAGTTGTTAATTTTGTGAAAATGACATACAATGAGCATGAAACAGGAGTAGGAGTTGATACGATTAATGAATAAACATGCGTTGCGAGATGAAGGTATTGTCAGTGTTTTGGTGGCACTATTGGTTACAATTATTTTGTATTTTATTTACCCGGTTTTAGCTGTACTCGGCATTGGACTTCTTTTATTTATTTTGTTTTTTTTCAGAGACCCCGAGCGTGTGATCAACGTAGATGAAAATATTGTTTATGCCGCGTGTGACGGAACCGTTGTAGAAGTTAATCAAGTAGAGGAAGAGCGCTTTTTCAAAGGAGCTGCGACGGCAATTCACATATTTATGTCGCCATCAAACGTGCATGTGAATCGTTCGCCAATTAAAGGCAAAGTGACGTATCAGCATCATCAAAAGGGGCAATTCGTTCCTGCTACGAGAGACAATTGCTATGAAATCAATGAGAGAAATTATATCGGTATCGAAAATAATTCCGTAAAAGTATTGTTGGTACAAGTGGCGGGAATTATGGCAAGAAGAACCGTCTCTTGGGTCGAAGTCGGTCAATCCGTCGAGCAAGGGGAAAAGGTCGGCATGGTTAAATTTAGCTCGGGGACGCGGCATTTTGTGCCGGTAACGATGGAAGTGTTAGTGAAACCAGGAGATGTGGTGCAGGCGGGGATTACGCCTATAGGGAGGTTTGTGTGATGCTGGCTAAAGCATTACCTAGCGTATTTACTGTTGGCAATTTGTTTTTGGGAATATTCGCTATGATTTTAGCGTTTGAAGATAAAACAGCGCACGCTGCAATTATGGTAATTATTGGCATGCTGCTCGATGGCTTGGACGGCAGAGTCGCTAGAATGCTCAATACCCAGAGCGAATTCGGAAAAGAATTGGATTCGCTGTCTGATATCGTGACGTTTGGTGTGGCTCCGGCTTTTATTATGTATGCGGTTCTCTTACAGAATATGGGCGCTGCCGGATGGATTATCGCAGCGATGTTTCCGGCATGCGGGGCGTTGCGATTAGCGCGGTTTAATGTTCAGGCAGGTGTTCCCGGCTATTTTATCGGATTGCCGATCACGGCTGCCGGAGGAACACTGGCGACAATGGCACTGTACTACAGCTATTTTCCTGAACCTGTGCTGGTTTTCGGCATGATTGGTCTGAGCTATCTGATGATCAGTAGTATAAAGTACCCGAGTTTCAAAACGTTGGGAATTCCGAAAATTGCCTACTGGATTTCTGCCGTGGTAATTATTGTGATTATTGTCGTTTCGTTTTTTTATCCACATCAAGTCAATAAGCTGGTGTTTTTGCCCTTAGCTTTGTATGCATTATATGGATTTACACAAAAAGGGCGTACCTATAGAAGATTTTTAAAAAAGAAAAAATCAAAAAAAATTGATGATTAAAACATTTTTCTATTGACTTACTGGGCAATTTTATGCTAATATATTTTACTTTTGACATTTCGGTCGTTTTCTGTTAACATTAATATGGAATACTCGGTGGAGGTGTCCTATGTTTAATGTTGGCGATAAAGTTGTCTATCCCATGTATGGTGCTGGTGTTATTGAATCCATTGAGGAAAAGGAGATCCTTGGAGAAATCAGAAAATACTATGTGATGAGAATGCCGGTAGGAGACATGAAAGTAATGATTCCTATAAGCAATGTTCAAAACATAGGATTGCGCGATGTTGTCGACGAAGACTTGATTAATCATGTGATGGATAACATGTGCAATGAAGAAGCTGATTTGTCAATCAATTGGAATCAGAGATACAGGGCGAATATGGACAAAGTCAAGAGTGGAGATATTTTCAAGGTGGCTGAAGTTGTCAGAAGCTTGATGCTTCGTGAGCGAGACAAAGGGCTTTCCACGGGAGAGAGAAAGATGTTGGAAAATGCAAAACAAATTTTGATCAGCGAATTTGTTTTGGTAAAAGGGATCGATGAGATAGAAGCCTTGGGGATTATTACCGAGCTGATAGATAAAAACAAAAATGCGTCAGTCTGACGCATTTTTATATTTTAAAAACGTGTTTAGTATATTACAATGTAATATAATGGGTAGTGAAACTTTTCCGATAAAAAAAACGTCTTAAATAGATGTAGTTAGATTGCATTATCCAATATTTACAATGGAATTACAGGATAATTTATTTTTTTTTAAATATACTTACTTATAGAAACTCCCAAAGTAGTAAATAATGAGAGAAGGAGGTGAAGGTTTTGTTAAAAAAGACAATATATGCTTTTTTTGTAGTACTTGGAGGATTTTTAGGCTATTCTTTTGGTCCGGCTATTTTTAGATTTATGGACTCTACGCCGTTAAATTTTGGGGGAGTTTCTGATCCGATAGCGCAATATATAGGAATTGCTCTGGGGGCCTTGCTGTTTTCTATGCTGCTAGCTTCAAGAGTAGTTGATTATGTAATTGGACTCATAAAATGGTTCGAAGAAAAAATATCAAACACCCCATTGTCGGAAATTGTCATCGGCGTCATGGGTATGGTAGCAGGTTTACTGATCGCTTTTTTAATCCATCCGGCTGTGAAGAGTTTACCGTATATCGGATCTACTCTGCCGATTGTTGTATCGATTATTTTAGGATATGCAGGATATCGGGTAGCGACGGCGAAGCGTGAAGAAATCGTCAATCTGTTTCACTTTAAGGGATTTCGCGAGCGTGGACAAAAAAAGGCGGAACCGGAAGGGGATACGTGTAGGGCAAAAATCCTCGACACAAGTGTCATCATCGATGGGAGAATTGCAGATATCTGTAATACAGGATTTGTCGATGGGACGATTATGATTCCGGCATTTGTTTTACAAGAGCTACAGCATATCGCTGATTCGTCGGACACGTTAAAACGGAACCGGGGCAGAAGAGGTCTGGATATACTTAAACGCATCCAGAAAGAGCTGCAAGTGAAAGTCGAGATTTGGGAAGGCGATTTCGACGATACGAATGAAGTAGATGCAAAATTGGTGAAATTAGCTAAATTAATCAATGGGCAAGTCGTCACGAATGACTTTAATTTAAATAAAGTATGTGAGTTGCAAGGTGTATCGGTACTGAATATCAATGATCTTGCCAATGCGGTTAAGCCGGTTGTACTGCCGGGTGAAGAAATGCGAGCACAAGTAGTCAAAGACGGTAAAGAGCATGGACAAGGTGTTGCTTACTTGGATGACGGTACAATGATTGTCATTGAAGGCGGTGGTACGTACATTGGTGCTGAGATTGATGTTTTGGTGACGAGCGTTTTGCAAACTTCCGCAGGTCGAATGATTTTTGCTAAACCGAAACTGTTGGAAAAGGCTTTATAATATACGCCGGATTATGGTATGATATATAATCATCTGCATGATTAAGGTAGGCTTCTTTATAGGAGCCTATCTTCTGTTTTCATGTGAAAATGTCTGGAGGTACGTCAATGATGCGTGTTTCGGCAATTATTCCGGCGGCGGGTATAGGCAAGCGTTTGGGCGCAGGTTATAATAAGCAATATATCAGCCTTAAGGGCAAGCCAATGGTCGTTCATACACTGTGCACCGTTGCTGATCATCGGCAGATTGACGAAATCATCTGGGTTGTCGGTGCAGGAGAAGTGGGGAAAGCGCAGTCGATGGTAGAGGAATACGGTTTGCAGAAAATTGCCCATATCGTTTCCGGGGGGGAAGAGCGCATTGACAGTGTCATCAAGGGGTTGCAATTTGTCAATCCAGAAGCCGACTATGTTCTTGTCCATGATGGGGCACGCCCGTTAGTGACACATGCGTTGATCGCAGAATGCCTGCGGCAGGCAGAAGCGACCGGTGCGGCGATTGCTGCTGTTCCCGTGAAAGACACGATTAAAATTGTCGATTCTGATAGCGGTCTCATTACCTCTACGCCTGAGCGCAATCACCTTTGGGCGGCACAAACACCGCAAGTTATCAAAAGGCAGTGGTTGCTGGAAGCCATAGCACAGATTGAAGATTTTACAAAAGTGACCGATGATTCTATGCTGATGGAGATGTCGGGCAAGCGGACAGCCGTCGTAGTGGGAAGTTATGAGAATATAAAAGTTACGACTCCGGAAGACGTTCAAATGGCGGAAATGATTCTTGAAGGGAGGAGAGACGGTGAGAATAGGTAATGGTTTTGATGTTCATCGTTTTACAGAAGGTCGACCACTGATCATTGGCGGTGTAGAAATACCACATACACACGGTCTTTTAGGGCACTCGGATGCGGATGTTCTCTTACACGCAGTGAAAGATGCGATTCTGGGAGCGCTTGCTCTAGGAGATATCGGTAAGCATTTTCCTGATTCCGATCCGCAGTACAAAGGAATTTCCAGCGTAAAGTTGTTAGAACATGTCTGGCAGCTCGTAGAACAGCGCGGGTATGAGATGGGAAACCTCGATAGTGTCATTATAGCGGAGCAGCCGAAGATGGCACCATATATTGAATCAATGCGCAGGATGATTGCTGAGGCGTGTCAATGCGATATCGATCAAATCAATGTCAAGGCGACGACAACGGAAACGTTAGGTTTTACGGGACGGAAAGAGGGCATTGCCGCGCAGGCAGTTGTCATTTTGAGCAAAGTATAATTTATATATTTTTTAATACTATTGGAGGGGACGTTTTTTATGAGCAAAACTCGAGTGCGGTTCGCACCTAGTCCGACGGGACATTTACATATTGGCGGAGCTCGTTCCGCGTTATTTAATTATCTATATGCGAAGAAACACGGTGGTACATTTATTCTGCGATTTGAGGACACCGACTTAAATCGGAATGTCGAACATGCAGAAGAAAAAATGCTTGATAGCATGAGATGGCTAGGTCTCCATTGGGATGAAGGACCGGAGTGCGGCGGAGCCTATGGTCCGTATCGCTCGTCGGAGCGTTTGGGGCTGTACCAGCCATATGTTGATCGTTTACTGGAAAGCGGACAAGCATATCGCTGCTATTGTACGCCGGAGGAGTTGGAAGCGGAGCGAGAAGCCCAGTTGGCAAAGGGGGAAACACCGAAATACTCAGGGAAATGCCACCATTTGAGCCAACAAGCGGAAGAGCAGCATCAGCAACAGGGAAGAAAGCCGGTCATTCGCTTTCGTGTTCCGCTCAACCAATCGATTGTCATTCAGGACCGGGTGCGGGGACGTGTCGTTTTTGAAAGTGACGGGATTGGCGACTTTGTGATTGTCAAATCGGACGGAATGCCGACATATAATTTGGCGGTGACAATTGATGATCATTTGATGGCAATTACCGATGTCATACGCGGAGAAGAACATCTATCAAATACTCCGAGACAAATGCTTATTTATCAAGCTTTGGGTCTGGAGGTGCCGACATTTTCGCATGTTTCTTTAATTCTGGGAAAAGACAGACAGAAAATGAGTAAACGCGACGGTTCGTTGATTCAATTTGTGGAACAGTATCGCGAGTTAGGATTTTTGCCGGAAGCACTGCTGAATTTCTTGGCTTTATTAGGTTGGTCGCCGGAAGGAGAACGCGAGCTGTTTAGTCTTGATGAGTTGATTGCGGAATTTAGTTTGGAGCGTGTGGCAAAGAATCCTGCCGTGTTCGATCCCGATAAATTAAACTGGATGAACAACCATTACTTGAAAGAGGCGGATTTGGATATCGTCACGGAGTTGTCGATTCCTCATTTACAGAAAGCGGGCTTGCTGGCGGAGAATATCGATCAAGAACGGCGGCAGTGGGTGCGCCATCTCGTGGCTCTCTATGTCGAGCGGATGCACAGTTGCGCGCAATTGCCGGAATTAGTGTCAATCTTTTTCGAAGCGGGAATATCATATGAGAAGGAAGCGGAAGAAATTCTTGCGGAAGAGAGTGCGGGAATTGTGCTCGCTGAATTGCGGAACCAGTTGCAAGAACTGACGGAATATACACCGGAAACGATTCAAAGCACGTTAAAGGCGGTACAGAAGAATACCGGATATAAGGGGAAACAATTATTTATGCCTGTTCGGGCAGCGGCGACCGGTGTCGTACATGGTCCTGATTTGAACCAATCACTGTGGCTGTTGGGCAAACAACGTGTGCAGGAAAGAATGGACGCGGCTTTGAATAAGTTTGCAAAATAAGTGATGCTGTGTTATAAAAAAGATAATAGAATATCTTGACGTAGATAAGGAAAGTACAGATTTGATACATATACAGAGAAAGGGCAATTCGCTGAGAGCCCTTATGTTACAAACCTGGAAGTGCACCTTTGAGTCTTGCGGGTGAATCGAGTAGCCTGCAACGGGAGACCGTTATTTTAAGGATGAGTGATGTGGTCGTAGATCGCATAACCAGAGTGGAACCACGTAGAATCGTCTCTGTTTTGAGGCGATTTTTTTTATTTTTACATTTATGCAGGAAAATAAGGACTGAATTTTTAAAAGGGGCGATAAGAAGATGGCAATTAAACTATACAATACGCTATCACGTCGGAAAGAAGAATTACAAACGATCGAGCAGGGCAGTGTGAAAATGTATGTATGCGGTCCGACAGTGTATAACTACATCCATATTGGAAATGCCAGGGCATTTACGATGTTCGATGTTGTGCGCCATTATTTGCAGTACCGCGGTTATCAAGTCACGTATATACAGAACTTCACCGATGTTGATGATAAGCTGATCAATAAAGCGCAAGAAGAGGGCACGACGGTTGCACAATTAGCGGATAAATACATTACAGCGTATTTTGCCGATGCCGATGCCTTAGGAATTCAGCGTGCCGATTGCCATCCGCGGGTTACGGAGCATATCCGTGAAATTATTGATTTTGTCGAGCAATTGATTGTCAAAGGATACGCTTACGAGCGAGACGGCGATGTATATTTCGATACGGAAGGCTTCGAGAATTATGGCAAGTTATCGCAACAGGATCTGGAAGAATTGAAATCGGGTGCTCGCATAGAAATTGATCTACGGAAAAAGAATCCTTTAGATTTTGCGCTATGGAAGTCGGCAAAGGGGCAGGAAATTACTTGGGATAGCCCCTGGGGCAAAGGACGTCCCGGTTGGCATATCGAATGCTCGGCAATGGCAAAAAAGTACTTGGGAGAAACGATCGATATTCACGCAGGTGGTCAAGATCTCGTGTTCCCGCACCATGAGAATGAAGTGGCACAGAGTGAGGCATTAAACCAGAAACCGTTTGCGAATTACTGGATGCACAATGGATATATCAATATTGACAATAAAAAAATGTCGAAATCGCTCGGCAATGTGATGATCGTTCATGAATTACGTAAAGCATATGACCCAGACGTTTTGCGCTTTTTCTTAGTTTCGGCACACTATCGCAGCCCGATTAATTTCAGTGAAGAATTGCTTGGGCAGGCGGCTAATGGTTTGGAGCGTATACGGATTGCCTACGAAAATTTGCAGCATAGAATGCAAATTGCCGTGGCATTTGACCGGGCTGACAAAACACTACATGAAGAGCGAGCAAACTATGTTGATCGGTTCCAGCAGGCAATGGATGACGACTTTAACACGGCAGAGGCGTTTGCCGTCGTGTACGATATCGTCAAAGAAGCGAATATTTATTTGCGGAATGAAACGACGGATGCAGATAAGTTAGCGATGTATAGTCATCTCTTAGAGGAGTTTCTAGGAGTATTTCGCATACCGCTGCAAGCCCAAGCAGGTGATAATCAACTGACGGATGAAGACGTAAATCGGATGATTAGTGATCGACAGCAGGCTAGAGCCGATAAAGACTTTGCCAAGGCTGATCAAATTCGCCAACAGTTACTGGCGGAGGGCATTTTACTGGAAGATACCGCCCAGGGGGCACGTTGGAAACGGGTGAAAAAGATTTGAAAAAAGCAGATTATCGACAATTATCGAGTTTAGCGCTGGCGTATATCGGTGATGCAGTTTTTGAAGTCATGGTGCGCCAGCATTTGCTGAATCAAGGCATCGCTAAGGTGCAACTGCTGCATAGAGCAGCGACGAAATTTGTCAGCGCCCGCTGCCAATCGCGATTTATACATGAATTAATGGATGAACTTACGGACAATGAGCGTGATGTTGTCATGCGCGGACGCAATACGAAATCGCATACAACCGCCAAAAATGCGACGATTGAAGAGTATCGTTATAGCACGGCGTTCGAATGCCTTATCGGTTATTTATATTTGACAGACCAACAGGAACGATTGACAGCGATATTTGCAAAAATTGTTGAGATGGAGGGCAATGATTAAATGGAGATCGTCAATTACGAACAAACAGGATTAGAGGCAGTTGCCTCGTGGATTGAGAACCATCGCGATTATACGATTGATGAGAAGACAGGCAAAGATATTTTGCGTACGGCAAATATATCGTTCGTTGCCGAGGGCATTAGCCGTGCGCAGAGTACGCTGCTCTGTGAGCTTAAGGATTCGTATATCCAGCAAAGTCAACGGTATGTCACCTTGGACAGCGAAGGCTTTATCATGCCAGAATTGTCGGATGACGATGCCATTCAAGGGAAACGGTTGTTAGACCGATGCTTCCAATTGTATAGTGAAATGTCTCGCCTGCATGAAGGGGAATTTAAAGGCAGACCAAAGCAGGAGCATTATTTGCACGGTATTCCAATTGAAGATGCCAGATACATCCTTCCTTTAGCGACAAAGACGAATATGTGTATGACAATGTCCGGTGATAAATTATATAATTTGTTTGAGCTATTAAATGATCAAACATATGCGCCGATATTCGTTAACTTCCGACAGAAACTCGTGGAATATCTTCCTGAAAGTATTTTGCAAATATTACCCGGTACCACGGATGGTCAGCTTCGGAGACACATGGTGCAGCAATTCTATCAATCATACTTTGACCAGATAACACCCGATCAAACGACGGTCCTGTTAGGCGCGTTCGCAGATCTTGATCAAAGAGTCGGGCTTGGTGCTTTAACGAGCACACAGCAGAAGACATCATCGCAATTGCTTGCTGAATGGGGAGCAGCGGCGACACAGAAAGCCGAGCAAGTGACGCAGCGGGTACTCGGCTACGGACATGACAGCATTGCAGAGCAAGCGCGTACTACATTTGGATTTATATGCAGTCTTGTCACATACCATCAGCAAATTCGCCATCGCTTGCCGGAAATATGCCGGGAAGATTTGCAGGTATTGCTGAGTGATCAAGAGCGACCTATCTGCATGCCGGAAACGATTCGGCAATCGGACTTCTATACGGAGTTTTTAGCGTTAGCAAACGATATGAAACAATTTCGCCATTTAGTATTTGAGAAATATGGACAAGCAGCGGCCTTATCATTTTTATTGAATGCAGATCAACTGAAAGTCATCATTGGTACCAACGCGCGCATCGACATCAAGATGCTGGCGGATCGTACATGTATGAATGCCCAATGGGAGATTCGTCAATTGGCACTGTGCAAATTAAAAGCCCTTAAAGGGATGTCGAAGGCGCTGTATAGCACAGCGGCACCGTCATGTGTCATCGACCGTTGTCGCGAAGGAAAGATGAGCTGCGGGAAGCAGCGGGAAGTGCGAGCGATGTTTGAGGAGGAGACGTATGGATAGGAAAGGGAGATCGGCTCATTATGATAGAAGCCGTAAACAGAAAGTACAAGCACAGCATGAGCAGCAAGGTTCACAGAGCGTCTCGCCGATAAACGAAGAGGAATTATTGCAAATTGAAGGGAAAAATCCCGTATTAGAAGCGCTAAAGGCGGGTCAAAAAATAGATCGAATCCTCATCGCCGAGGGCATGCGACAAGCAGATGAAATTAAGCACTTGGCATCGGAACGAGGTGTGAAATACCAATTTGTTTCGCGACAAAAGATTGAACAATTGGCGACGACGAAAGTGAATCAGGGCGTCGTGGCTTTTTTGGCGGCGGCAGAATACACAGATTTAGATACGTGGCTTGCTAATTTGGATATGAGTAAGCATCCGATTGTGCTGATGTTAGCTGAACTGCAAGATCCCCACAATGTCGGTTCAATCATCAGAACGGCGGAAGCCGCCGGCGTTGCCGGAGTGATTGTCGCGAAGCACCGTGCCGTGGGAATGACGGCTACGGTGGCAAAAGTATCGGCAGGTGCTGTCGCCCATATGCCGATCATCCGTGTGACGAATCTGGCGCAAACCCTGGAAGTTTTGAAAGAGAACGGCTTTTGGGTTGCCGGCACAGATGCTAAGGCAGACAAAGACTACTACCAAGTACAATATGATATGCCGATTGTATTGATCATAGGAAGCGAAGGCAAAGGCATGGGACCTCTGCTAGAAAAGAAATGTGATTTTCTAATTAAAATACCGATGCTAGGCAAGATTACTTCGCTCAATGCATCGGTTGCTGCCGGAATTATCACATATGAAGTGGTCAAACAAAGGATGTCGAACTAAATTCCATGAAGAGAAGAAAAGGAAATGTATCGGAATATGTCATTGTCGATGGGTATAACATCATTGGTGCATCACCGGAGCTACAGCAGTTAGGGAAATTACAACTGGAAGAAGCGCGTCACCAATTGCAAGAAGATCTGTCCGAGTACGGTGCCTATACAGAAAGAAAGGTCATACTCGTATTCGATGCCCATTTGACGAAAGAGGCAGGCAAGCAAAACCGTATTCGGAATATTGAAGTGTATTTTACTAAAAAAGGCGAAACGGCAGACCACCATATTGAGAAACTCGTAACGGCGCTGATTGCTGACAGCGCAAAAGTGTATGTGGCGACATCCGATGCCCTTGAACAGCACATCGTATTCGGAAAAGGTGCTTTGCGCATTTCGGCGCGGGAATTATTGATGGAGATAAAAATGATTAAAGATGAAATATCCCGTGATATTGCACATAAGACGACGGCGACACCCAGATTACAGGGGCTGTTACATCCTGACGTGGAGAGGATATTTGAAAGCTGGCGCAGAAAATAGCCGTCACCAACTAGTTGACGTAATTAAATGATATAATGTATAATTGTCCTATTCAGTGGAGCGTCTGGAGGAGAACAGCGTGAACGCACATGCAAAAGAAGTAAAATTAATACTTCCCGCAATGACAGATGAAGAATTGCTCAATTGTATCCATAAAGGCGATGATAAAGCGCTCGAATTTTTGATCAATAAGTACAAAAATTTCGTTAGAGCGAAAGCGCGTTCATATTTTTTGATCGGCGCCGATAGAGAAGATATTATCCAAGAGGGCATGATTGGTTTATATAAGTCAATTCGCGATTTCAAAGGGGACAAGTTGGCGTCATTTAAAGCGTTTGCCGAGCTATGCATTACAAGGCAAATCATCACGGCAATTAAGACGGCGACTCGCCAGAAGCACATTCCCCTCAATTCCTATATATCATTAGATAAGCCGATTTACGATGAGGACTCTGACCGAACATTATTGGATGTCATTTGTGGTACTAAAGTGACAGATCCCGAAGAGTTAATTATCAATAAGGAAGAATTTGATGATATCGAATTTAAGATGGGGGAAATTCTCAGTGATCTTGAGCGCAAGGTATTGATGCTGTATTTGGATGGGCGTTCCTATCAGGAAATCGCCGTCGACTTGCGGCGCCATGTTAAATCGATCGACAACGCCTTGCAGCGAGTGAAACGCAAATTAGAGAAATATTTAGAAGCGAGAGATATGCCACAGCATTTGTAATTTTGTAAAAGGAATATAAATCTTACCATGGTCTAGCGTGTATGTGGTAAGATTTATGTTCCTTTTGTGAATGTTCCTTTGTGAAAAAGCGGACAACAGAGCGGGACAAAATGCATTGTAAGGAAGAAAGCGCACGGTGAAACATTAGGGTGAAATAAATAGTATAAGCGAATAAATGGAACTTTGTTGACATCAGTTGCGAATTATGATAAATTACTTTAGGTAACCGTGAGAAATTAGGATTCTTGCGACATAGATATCTCTCGTTTTAGGAGGTGTACAGAATGCGCGTTATTGTCACTATGGCTTGTGCAGATTGCAAAAGACGTAATTATACAACGAAGAAGAACAAGAAGAACAACCCGGATCGTATCGAGTTTAAAAAGTTTTGCCCACATTGCAACACACACACATCACATAAAGAAACTCGTTAATGCCTTTTTATTTAGTAACGTGTGAAAGGAAGGTGTTCAGATGTCGTTGGCAGAGAAATTTAAAGGCGGCTTAGGTGGCGCCAAGAAATTTGTTGTCGATGTATGGCATGAACTGAAAAAAGTTCGTTGGCCAAATCGTAAGGAACTAAAAGGATATACAGTGGTAGTGCTTGGTGTAGTTGCTGCGATTACACTGTATTTCTATGCATTTGATCTAATACTTAAAAATGTATTGGACTTGTTCTTTTAGGTTCATTTCGTTGGGAGGGTAATTTACCAAAATCATGGAGAAGAACTGGTATGTCGTTCATACTTATTCAGGGTATGAAAATAAAGTGAAGGCCAATTTGGAGAAACGTGTAGAATCCATGAATATGGCTGATAAAATCTATCGTGTCCTTGTGCCTATGGAAGAGACGACAGAAACGAAAAATGGGAAAAAGAAGATTGTCATGAAGAAAGTCTTCCCGGGCTATGTCTTAGTGGAAATGGTCATGACAGACGATTCGTGGTATGTTGTCCGCAATACTCCTGGTGTCACCGGCTTTGTTGGCTCTTCGGGATCAGGTTCTAAGCCAACCCCTCTCCAATCGGAAGAAATCAAAAAACTCCTTAAGAAAATGGGTGTGGAAGTGGCGAGGGTGACAATTAATTTCTCTTTAAAAGAGAATGTTCGTGTCACTGACGGACCATTTGCCGACTTTGTCGGTAGTGTTGAGGAGATCAATCAGGAAAAGGCAAAATTGAAAGTATTAGTTTCAATGTTTGGCAGAGAAACCCCAGTTGAGTTGGATTATACTCAAGTGGAGAAAATATAATAGGTTTCTGTTTTTAGTGGGAGGGTTCGCCCGCATGACCACATATTGTGACAAGGAGGTGTACGACATTGGCAAAGAAAGTGATAAAATTAGTGAAATTGCAAATTCCTGCCGGCAAGGCTAATCCGGCTCCACCAGTTGGACCGGCATTGGGTCAAGCAGGAGTTAATATTATGGGTTTTTGTAAAGAATTTAATGCAAAAACGGCTGATCAAGCAGGTCTAATTATTCCTGTTGTTATTACAGTGTATGAAGACCGTTCGTTTACATTTATTACAAAAACACCACCTGCTGCCGTTCTGTTGAAAAAAGCAGCCGGTATTGAGTCGGGTTCTGGTGAACCGAACAAGAAAAAAGTAGCGACTCTTAAGCGCGATAAAGTGCGCGAAATAGCAGAGCTGAAAATGGAAGATCTAAATGCAGCTGACGTAGAAGCAGCAATGCGTATGGTTGAAGGCACTGCTCGTAGCATGGGTATTACGATTGAAGGGTAATGCACTTGCAGAAGATGATGTAATTAATCATCTTAATTTAGTGGGAGGTACTGACCGCTATAACCACGAAGGAGGAAGAAGTAATGGCTAAACACGGAAAAAAGTATTTAGAAGCTGCAAAGCTTATCAATAAAGAAAATGCATACGATCCAGAAGAAGCAGTTGCTTTAGCAAAGAAGACAACTGTAACGAAGTTCGATGCTACCGTTGAGGTCGCTGTCCGTTTGGGCGTTGACCCGAAAAAAGCTGACCAGCAGCTTCGCGGTGCACTTGTGTTGCCGCATGGAACTGGTAAAACGCAAAAAGTGTTAGTATTTGCAAAAGGCGAGAAAGCGAAGGAAGCAGAAGCTGCCGGCGCTGACTATGTTGGCGATGATGACATGATTGCTAAGATTCAAGGTGGATGGTTTGACTTTGATGTTATTGTAGCGACACCAGATATGATGGCTAACGTGGGTAAATTAGGTCGCGTATTGGGACCTAAAGGTTTAATGCCTAACCCGAAAACAGGAACTGTCACATTTGATGTAGACAGAGCCGTCAAAGAAATTAAAGCAGGTAAGATTGAATACCGCGTTGACAAAGCCGGTAATATTCATGCTCCTGTAGGAAAAGTTTCTTTCGATGACACAAAACTAGTGGAAAACATATTTGCCGTTATTGATACGTTGAAGCGTGTAAAACCAGCTGCAGCAAAAGGGCAATACATCCGCAATGTAACATTGTCTACGACAATGGGACCTGGAGTTCGTGTCAACTTGCAAAAGATATAAATGATTGACAGTTCCCGTATCGATCATGTTAGTTACATGTTGACATACGATGTGGGTTATGATATATTTTCAAATGTTCATGAGAATGAAATAGCCGTAGACAGCAGGTTATCCGTCGGATGTAAAGTAGTCCTGCCGAGGTGTGAAGCATAAGCGATTTGACTAAACCTATTGGTGACAATAGTTTATTATATCGGAATGCAAAGCCTTCGTGTCTGCGAAGGCTTTTTTTATACTCTACTGAAATTTGATAAACCAACAGGAGGTGTGATAATGGGCATTCGTGAAGAAAAAGAGCAAGTTGTTGAGATGATAGCGAGTAAATTGCAAAGCAGCAAAAGTACAATCGTCACAGATTATCGCGGATTGAATGTTGCCCAGGCGACAGAACTTCGTAAACGATTACGTGAAAGCAATGTCGAGTTTAAAGTATTGAAAAATACATTGGCTCGTTTGGCTACAGGAAAAACTGGCTATTCTGATCTTGACAATGTTTTGACTGGTCCGACTGCGATTGCATTTGGCGAAGAAGATGCTATAAGTGCAGCAAAAGTTTTAGTTGAATTTTCTAAGAAAAACGAAGCGCTGGAAATCAAAGGCGGAATCATCGAAGGACAAATCGTTTCAGTTGATGAGATTAAAGCGATTGCTAGCTTGCCGTCAAGAGAAGGTCTTATTTCTATGTTCCTCAGTGTACTCCAAGCTCCTATGCGTAATTTTGCCTTGGCAGTTAAAGCTGTTGCAGAGAAAAATGATGGCGCTCAGCCAGAAGCGTAATACAAACCAATATAATTGAAAATACGGGAGGTTATTTTAATGAATAAAGAGCAAATTATCGAAGCGATCAAAGGTATGAATGTACTTGAATTAAATGAATTAGTAAAGGCAATTGAAGAAGAGTTCGGCGTAACTGCTGCTGCTCCTGTTGCTGTAGTAGGTGGAGCTGCTGCGGCTGCTGTTGAAGAGCAAACAGAATTTGACGTTATCTTGTCAAATGCTGGCGCATCAAAAATCAACGTTATCAAAGTTGTTCGTGAGATCACTGGTCTTGGCTTGAAAGAAGCAAAAGCTGTGGTTGACGAAGCTCCTGCAGCTATCAAAGAAAAAGTTAGTAAAGATGAAGCAGAACAAATTAAAGCGAAGCTTGAAGAAGCTGGAGCAAATATCGAAATTAAGTAATGTATTTAAAACCCTTGTCGATGGGCAAGGGTTTTTATTTCATAATCAGAATGAACTGACTCTGGTTATCAGTAACGGCAACTAAGGCATTCGCCGACGTCCAAGGACTTGGTGGATGCCAAGTTTGTTTACATAATCAGAATCTGAATTAAGAACTTGCTTCAAAGTAAATTACGGAAAGAGTCGGATTGCTTATGGAACATTACTATAGCAAACATACAGACACGAAATCCAAAGAAGATGTGATACATGCCGGTTTGCGAGGAAGAGAATGGGCGTTCATCACCGATGTCGGTGTTTTTTCCAAATCGGGTGTTGATTTTGGAACGCGATTACTATTGGAGACAGTACAGGTATCACAAGGAGATCGCATCTTAGATCTAGGATGCGGGTATGGAGTCATGGGAGTTGTGTTGGCTTCCGAATTATCAGAAGGGCATGTCGTTATGAGTGACATCAACGAACGCGCGTTGTCTTTAGCGCGCAAGAACAGTCAGAAATATCGGTTGACGAATGTGTCTTTTCATAGTAGCGATGGCTTTCAGGACATTCCGCGGCAAGCGTTTGATCATATTGTGACGAATCCACCGATCCGAGCGGGCAAAGCGACAATGTATAAGTTATTCGAAGATGCGGCTGGATACTTGAGTGAGCATGGTAGCCTTTGGATTGTCATTCACAAAAAGCACGGAGCTGAATCCGCTGTCAAAAAGTTAGAGAACTTGTATAAAACCGTCGAAATCGCCAATAAGAAGAGTGGATATCAAATAATTAAGGCATATAGCAGTTGACAAATATAAAATATTGCATTGACACTGCAAAATGCTTGTGTTATTATATTATAATGTATAAGTATCTGTTTTTATGTGAAAAATGGTTATATCCATTTTTTATTTTTGTTTGCACGAAAACGGGCATGAGGGGTGAAGTCATTGACGGGCAACTTGGTTAGATACGGAAAACGTCAACGAAGAAGCTATGCAAGCATTAGAGAGGTTTTAGAACTACCGAACCTCATTGAAATTCAGCAAGCATCGTATCGCGGATTTTTGGAAAGCGGCTTAAAGGAAATGTTTGAGGATATTTCGCCGATTCAAGATTTTACAGGCAATTTAGTTTTGGAGTTTATTGACTACCAATTGGGCGAACCGAAATACCCTGTGGATGAGTCCAAAGAGCGTGATGCAACGTATGCGGCTCCTATGCGGGTGAAAGTCAGGTTGATTAACAAAGAAACGGGTGAAGTCAAGGAACAGGAAGTGTTCATGGGAGATTTCCCACTGATGACTGATACAGGAACATTTGTTATCAATGGCGCTGAGCGCGTAATTGTAAGTCAGTTAGTCCGTTCCCCCAGCGTATATTTTAGTTTGAAAAACGACAAGACAGGGAAAGAAACCTACACTGCGACTGTAATACCAAACCGTGGGGCATGGCTGGAATTGGAAATTGACGCCAAAGAAATCATCTACGTTCGAATTGACCGAACCAGAAAATTGCCGGTTACGGTTCTTTTGCGTGCGTTAGGATTTGGTCATGATGACGACATTATCAATTTGTTTGGCGAAAATCAATATATAAGAAATACATTAGAAAAAGACAACACCGGCAATACGGAAAAGGCATTAATTGAAATCTATGAAAGATTGCGTCCTGGCGAACCGCCAACAGTCGACAACGCAAAAAGTTTATTATATTCTCGATTCTTGGATCCTAAGAGATATGATCTTGCCAACGTCGGAAGATATAAAATGAACAAGAAGCTGCATATAAAAAACCGCATTTTGAATCAAAAACTAGCAGAAACGATCGTTGACAGAACGACTGGTGAAATTATTGCAGAAGCCGGCAGCATGATTGACCGCAGACTTTTAAACAAATTAATAAATCAAATAGAGCAAGGCATCTTAGAGACGGTGGTCACTCCGCAACATGGAGTGCTTGAAGACGAAGAAATACGTTTGCACGCGCTGAAGATTTTCTCACCGAATGAAGACGGGGGAATCATTCAGGTATTGAGCAACGGCGATATTGACAAAAGAGTTAAAAATATCACCGGTGCTGATATTATAGCGTCTATCAACTATTTCATTAATCTGTTAGAAGGAATCGGAAATCCTGACGATATCGATCATTTGGGTAACCGCAGATTGCGCACCGTCGGGGAATTATTGCAAAACCAGTTCCGCATCGGTTTATCACGGATGGAGCGTGTCGTAAGAGAGCGCATGTCGATTCAGGACGTCAATGCGATCACGCCGCAAGCGTTAATTAATATTCGACCGGTGATTGCATCAATCAAAGAATTCTTTGGCAGCAGCCAGTTGTCACAATTTATGGACCAGACGAATCCTTTGGCAGAATTGACACACAAACGACGTTTGTCAGCATTAGGACCCGGCGGTCTCACAAGAGAACGTGCTGGTTTCGAAGTTCGTGACGTCCACCATTCACATTATGGTAGAATGTGTCCGATTGAAACGCCGGAAGGTCCGAATATCGGTCTGATCAACTCATTGTCGACATTTGCACGGATTAATGAGTATGGATTTATCGAAACTCCGTACAGAAAAGTAGATCAGGATACGAATCTTGTGACGGAAAAAATAGATTATCTGACAGCTGATGAAGAAGATAATTTTGTCGTTGCCCAGGCGAATGCCGAACTTAGCGAAGAAGGATATTTTGTTTCTGAACAAGTTGTTTGCCGTTACAGAGATGAGATACAGCCTGTTGCCAGAGAAAAAATTGATTATATGGACGTATCGCCAAAACAAGTCGTATCAGTGGCGACAGCGTTGATTCCGTTCTTGGAGAATGATGACGCGAACCGCGCATTGATGGGTTCTAACATGCAACGTCAGGCAGTGCCGTTACTTGTCACAGATGCACCGTTAGTCGGAACCGGTATGGAGCATAAAGCGGCGAAAGACTCCGGTGTCGTTTCAACGAGTAAATATGACGGGATTGTAGAATACGTCTCGGCGAATCTCATAAAAGTCAGAAGAATCAAAGAAATCGACGGTCAAGTAGTGCGAGGAGACCTTGATACGTATAAACTGCAGAAATTTGTCAGATCGAATCAAGGGACATGTATTAATCAAAGACCGATTTGCAAGTTGGGCGATCATGTCAAGGCGGGAGATATCATCGCCGATGGTCCGGCCACAGAACAAGGCGAATTAGCTCTTGGAAGAAACGTTTTGGTAGCCTTTATGACATGGGAAGGTTACAACTACGAGGATGCCATTCTATTATCGGAAAAACTAGTAAAAGAAGATGTTTACACATCGATCCATATAGAAGAATATGAATCCGAAGCGCGCGACACGAAGCTCGGTCCGGAAGAAATTACACGGGATATACCGAATGTCGGAGAAGATGCGTTGAAGAATCTCGATGAAGATGGAATCATCCGAATCGGAGCCGAAATCAAACCGGGCGATATCCTCGTCGGAAAAGTAACACCAAAGGGTGTAACCGAATTGACGGCGGAAGAAAGGTTGCTGCATGCAATCTTCGGTGAAAAGGCACGTGAAGTCAGAGATACGTCGTTACGTGTACCGCATGGGGAAGAAGGAATTATCGTCGATGTGAAGATTTTCACTAGAGAAAATGGCGATGAACTTCCACCGGGAGTGAACCAGCTTGTACGTGTATACATTGCACAGAAGCGTAAAATCTCTGTCGGTGATAAAATGGCGGGACGACACGGTAATAAAGGGGTTATCGCGAGAATTATGCCGGAAGAAGATATGCCGTTTCTTCCAGATGGCACACCGGTACAGATCGTGCTAAATCCGCTGGGCGTACCTTCGCGGATGAACATCGGTCAGGTATTGGAGACACACTTAGGTATGGCTGCGAGAAGCCTCGGCTTGTATATGGCGACTCCGGTATTCGATGGAGCCAATGAGAATGACGTGTTTGACGCATTGGAAGAGGCTGGATTATCGAGAGACGGTAAAACGGAACTCTATGACGGCCGAACAGGTGAAAAATTTGAAAATCGCGTCACAGTTGGATGCATGTACATGCTGAAATTGGCGCACATGGTTGACGATAAAATCCACGCGCGCTCAACCGGTCCATACTCGTTAGTGACGCAGCAGCCATTGGGCGGTAAAGCACAATTCGGTGGTCAACGTTTTGGAGAGATGGAAGTATGGGCACTTGAGGCATATGGAGCATCCTTTACACTTCAAGAAATATTGACTGTCAAGTCGGATGATGTCATTGGTCGTGTCAAGACGTATGAAGCAATCGTCAAAGGTGAGAATGTACCGGAACCGGGAGTTCCTGAATCTTTCAAAGTTCTCATCAAAGAATTGCAGAGCCTTGGAATGGATGTGAAAATCCTTTCCGAGGATGAAGAAGAAATTGTCATGCGTGAATCGGATGACGAAGAAGATGAATCATCTGAGAAGCTGAGCTTAAACTTAGAAATTGTCCGTGAAGACTAATCGAAAATAGAATTGCATAGGGGGAATGACCCTTGTTGGATGTCAATAACTTTGAATGTATGAAAATTGGTTTGGCTTCACCGAATAAAATTCGCTCGTGGTCTTTTGGAGAGGTGAAAAAACCGGAGACGATTAATTATCGTACATTGAAGCCGGAAAAAGAAGGATTGTTCTGTGAGAAAATTTTTGGTCCGACGCGTGACTGGGAATGCCATTGTGGGAAATATAAACGTGTCCGCTATAAAGGCGTCGTTTGTGACCGCTGCGGAGTTGAGGTAACAAAAGCAAAAGTGCGCAGAGAGCGAATGGGTCATATAGAGCTTGCCGCTCCGGTATCGCACATTTGGTACTTTAAGGGCATTCCTAGCAGAATGGGTCTCGTATTGGATATGTCACCGCGTGCCCTTGAAGAAATCATTTATTTTGCGGCATACGTAGTGACTGATCCTGGCGAGACGACTTTGGACAAAAAGCAGTTGCTTTCAGAAAAAGAGTTTCGCAATTATCGTGAAAAGTACGGTGAGAGCTTCAAAGCCTCTATGGGAGCCGAAGCGATTAAGAAACTTTTACAAGACATTGATATTGAGAAAGAATGCGAGCAATTGAAGGAAGAATTGAAAACGGCACATGGACAACGCAAAAATAAAGTGACCAAGCGATTGGAAGTTTTGGAAGCTTTTAAAGCGTCAGGCAACATGCCGGATTGGATGATTCTCGATGTATTGCCGGTAATTCCACCGGAATTGCGCCCGATGGTGCAGTTGGACGGCGGACGTTTTGCGACATCCGATTTGAATGACTTATACCGTCGCGTAATCAACCGCAACAACCGTTTGAAGCGTCTGTTAGACCTTGGAGCGCCGGAAATTATCGTGCAAAACGAAAAACGCATGCTGCAAGAAGCAGTGGATGCGTTAATTGATAACGGGCGCCGCGGCCGACCGGTTACAGGACCGGGCAACCGACCATTAAAATCCCTCAGCCATATGCTGAAAGGAAAACAAGGTCGATTCCGTCAAAACCTATTGGGTAAGCGCGTTGACTATTCCGGACGTTCTGTTATCGTCGTCGGACCGAATTTGCAGATGTATCAATGTGGTTTGCCGAAAAAGATGGCATTGGAATTGTTCAAGCCGTTTGTCATGAAAGAATTGGTAGCGAAGAAAATTGCTCATAACATAAAGAGTGCGAAGCGCAAAGTTGAGCGCGTACATCCTGAGGTATGGGACGTACTGGAAGAAGTCATTAAGGAACATCCGGTGCTTTTGAACCGTGCTCCGACATTGCACCGTCTGGGAATTCAGGCGTTCGAACCTATTCTGGTGGAAGGAAAAGCGATTCGCTTGCATCCGCTCGTATGTACGGCATACAATGCCGACTTCGACGGCGACCAGATGGCAGTGCACGTGCCGCTTTCTTCGGAAGCGCAGGCAGAAGCGCGCCTGTTAATGCTTGCCTCGCATAACATACTGAATCCGAAAGACGGAAAACCGGTCGTCACACCAACGCAAGATATGGTACTCGGTTGCTACTATCTGACAATCACGAAAAAGGGTGAGCCGGGCGAAGGAAAAGTTTTCTATAATCCGAATGAAGCGATCATGGCGTATCAAAATAATCAATTGTCTTTACACACACTGATTGCTGTTCCAGCAAAAACTGTCAAGAAAAGCAATTTTACCGAGCGTCAGCAAAATGCATTGCTCGTTACGACGGTAGGAAAACTGATATTCAACGAAATTTTCCCTGCGGATTATCCGTATATCATGGAAGCGACATCAGAAAACATGACCGAGAAGATTTCCGACCGT
Source organism: Bacillota bacterium (assembly GCA_023388635.1). Taxonomy (GTDB): domain Bacteria; phylum Bacillota; class Bacilli; order Desulfuribacillales; family Desulfuribacillaceae; genus JAEWFW01. The sequence continues at coordinate 34,563 of JAEWFW010000061.1, read as the reverse complement.
TTCTTTATATTTGAAAAAGGCGTCAACACCCGTGAATTTATTGCACAGATAGACGAAGTTCCGGCATTGACTAAAGGAAATCTCGGAAAAATCGTCGGTGAGTGCTTCAACCGATACAAAGCGACGAAAACATCGCAAATTCTCGATAAAATCAAAGCATTGGCATTCCAATACGCTACAAAGGCGGGGATTACCATTGCCGTATCCGACATTATTGTGCCGGAAGAGAAGTTCACGATTTTACAAGACGCTGATGAGAAAGTCAACACGGTTGTTAAGCAATTTAAACGCGGTTTGATTACAGACAATGAGCGATATGACCGGATTATCTCCATTTGGAGTGCGGCAAAAGACGATATCACAAAAGAATTGATGAGCACATTGGATCGCCACAATTCGATCTATATGATGGCGAACTCGGGAGCGCGCGGTAACGTGTCGCAGATTACCCAGCTTGCCGGTATGCGTGGTTTGATGGCAAATCCGAGTGGTCGGATCATTGAATTGCCGATTCGTTCGAACTTCCGTGAGGGGCTGACCGTATTGGAGTACTTCATCTCCACGCACGGAGCTCGGAAGGGCTTGGCAGATACAGCGTTAAGAACTGCCGACTCGGGATATTTGACACGTCGCCTAGTCGATGTCGCGCAAGATGTAATCGTTCGCGAAGAAAATTGCGGTACAGATCGTTTCCTAGAAGTAGAAGATATGCGTGACGGAAGTGAAATCATTCAGGATCTGTCTGAACGAATTGCCGGTCGCGTGTGCTTCGAAGATATCTTACATCCGGAGACACAAGAAGTCCTGGTCGCAAAAGACGAAATGATTGACGACAATATGGCAGAATATATCGTAGCAGTGGGCATCAAGAAAGTTCGCATTCGCTCGATCATTACGTGTAAGACAAATCACGGCGTATGCATCAAATGCTACGGGCGCAACTTGGCGACAGGCAATAACGTAGAAATCGGTGAAGCTGTCGGGATTATCGCGGCACAATCGATTGGCGAGCCGGGAACACAGTTGACAATGCGTACGTTCCATACTGGTGGGGTAGCCGGAGACGATATTACACAGGGTTTACCTCGTATTCAGGAATTATTTGAAGCGAGAAATCCAAAAGGTCAAGCAGTTATCTCAGAAATCGAAGGCGTAGTCATCGACGTTCGTGACGCTAAAGGGAAAAGGGAAGTTGAAATTCAGGGAGAGTACGAGAATAAGATTTACCCAATTCCATACAATTCAAGAATTAAAGTATATAAAGATATGAAGGTCATCCCTGGACAAGAGTTAACTGAAGGATCTATTGATCCGAAAGAACTGTTGGTTGTACGTGGCATACGCGGAGTACAAAATTACCTGATCCGTGAAGTACAACGTGTATATCGTTTGCAGGGTGTTGATATTGCCGACAAGCACATTGAAGTTATGGTTAGACAAATGCTGCGCAAAGTTAAGATCATCGATCAAGGAGATACGCATTTGTTGCCGGGAACGTATGCAGACGTGAACGAATTTGAAGAAGAGAATAAGCGCGCGTTTGCCGCTGGGAAAGATCCGGCAGTTGCCAGACCTGTCCTGTTCGGTATAACAAAAGCATCCTTAGAAACAGATTCATTCTTGTCGGCGGCTTCGTTCCAAGAGACGACCAGAGTATTGACTGATGCGGCGATCAAAGGCAAGATCGATCGGTTAATTGGACTGAAAGAGAATGTCATCATTGGAAAACTCATACCGGCAGGTACGGGTATGGGTCGATACCGCAATACAAATATCGAGCTTGCGGAATCTAAGAGCGAAGGATAATTTCACCTGACTAACTTGGCGTAAGTCTCTCACCTCTATAGGTGGGAGCCCAACGCCAAGTAAATCATGCATTTGCAGTTCTACAATTCAGATGGAGTCTCCACCTGAATTAAGAAATTGCTTCAATTTTCTTTGCACAGTCGGATTTTCTTCAAGTGAACAAAAAAATTACGAGCAGCTATTGACAACAAATTTCGAAAATGATAATATATCCAAGTGTGTGAATATGGATGAATGCACAGAGCAAGGGGGATTCGTTCATTGACATACCTGAAAGTGCAACAAGCTAAAGAAATTGCTATAGGCGTGAAACAGACATTGCGCGCAATTGAGCGCAGTCAAGCAATCGAAGTGATCATTGCCAATGATGCCGATACCGAAATCACACAGGAAATCATAGTCAAATGCAATCAAGCATCGGTTCCTTTTTCTTGGGTAGATTCCATGAGAAAATTAGGATATGCTTGTGGGATTGAAGTTTGTGCGGCGACAGTTGCGATTATAAATCAATAAATTGCCAATGTGTTTTTGAGGCAGGTTGGGATTTTGTCTCGACCTGCTATCAAAGACTTTTCATTTGGGAATATACGAACCGCCTGGAACTGTGGGCTTATTATTGAAAGGAGGTGGACAGAAAGTGCCAACAATCAACCAATTAGTGCGTAAAGGTCGCGAAGACAAGGTAGTAAAATCAAATTCACCTGCTTTGCAAAAAGGGTACAATAGCTTCAAAAAAGCTCAGACAAACCAAAGCTCTCCGCAAAAACGTGGGGTATGTACGCGTGTCGGAACAATGACTCCGAAGAAGCCGAACTCAGCTCTTCGTAAATACGCTCGTGTGCGTTTGTCTAATATCATTGAGGTTACTGCGTACATTCCTGGAATCGGACATAACTTACAAGAACACTCCGTTGTTCTCGTGCGTGGTGGACGTGTAAAAGACTTACCAGGGGTACGTTATCATATAGTTCGTGGTGCGCTTGATACATCTGGGGTACAAAACAGACTGCAAGCACGTTCGAAATATGGAGCGAAACGACCTAAGAAAAAATAATTGTAATAAAAATATAGTACAAAGGAGGCAACAGTATGCCAAGAAAAGGACCAGTGCCTCGTAGGGATGTATTACCTGACCCGGTGTATAACAGTAAACTTGTCACTCGTTTAATCAATAAATTGATGATTGATGGTAAGCGTGGAGTATCGCAACGTATATTGTATAATGCGTTCGAAATTATTCGCGAAAAAACAGGTCAAGAACCTACGGAAGTATTTGATCAAGCACTTAAGAATATCATGCCGGTTCTTGAGGTGAAAGCTCGTCGTGTTGGTGGTGCAAACTATCAAGTGCCGATCGAAGTTAAGCCGGAGAGAAAAATTACATTGGGGCTTCGTTGGTTGGTGAATTATTCTCGTCTTCGCAATGAAAAGACAATGGAAGAACGCCTTGCCAATGAAATCGTAGACGCTGCTAACAATACCGGAGCAAGCGTCAAGAAACGCGAAGAGACACATAAGATGGCAGAGGCAAATAAAGCATTTGCTCACTACCGTTGGTAGGTTAATCTGCGTTACTATATTAAGGAGGAAAATCAGTGGCACGACAGTTTTCACTTGAAAAAACCCGTAACATTGGTATTATGGCTCACATTGATGCAGGTAAGACGACAACAACTGAGAGAATTTTATTCTACACGGGTCGTCTTCACAAGATAGGTGAAACACATGATGGAGCTGCCACCATGGACTGGATGGAGCAAGAACAAGAGCGTGGAATCACAATCACTTCTGCAGCGACAACAGCTCAGTGGAAAGAACATCGAGTCAACATCATTGATACACCTGGACACGTAGACTTCACAGTAGAAGTTGAGCGTTCACTGCGTGTACTTGATGGAGCGGTGGGAGTATTCTGTGCCAAAGGCGGAGTTGAACCGCAATCAGAAACAGTTTGGAGACAAGCTGATAAATACCACGTTCCTCGTATTGCATATGTAAATAAAATGGACATCTTGGGTGCCGACTTTTATCGCGCCGTATCGATGATGCGTGACCGCTTAAAGGCGAACGCAGTGCCTGTACAACTGCCGATCGGAGCTGAGGAGCATTTCGAAGGCGTTGTCGATCTCGTAGAAATGAAAGCATATGTATACCTTGACGACTTAGGAACACGAAGCGAAGCACGTGAAATTCCGGCTGAATTACAAGAAAAGGCTGAGGAATACCGTGCGGCATTATTGGATGCAGTCGCTGAATTGGATGAAGAAATCATGATGAAATACCTTGAAGGGGAAGAACTTACAACAGAAGAAATCAAAAGTTGTCTCCGTAAAGGTGTATGTAATGTACAGATTATCCCAGTTTTTTGTGGATCATCATATAAAAACAAAGGTGTTCAGGCTCTGTTAGACGGAGTTATCGATTATATGCCATCTCCATTGGATGTACCAGCGATTAAAGGCTTGATCAACGATGGTGAAGAAGAATCAGTTCGTCATTCAAGCGATGAAGAACCGTTCTCAGCATTGGCATTTAAAATTATGACTGACCCGTTTGTTGGTAAATTGGCATTCTTCCGCGTATATTCCGGTACAGTGGATAGCGGAACGTATGTATTAAATTCAACAAAGAATAAGCGCGAGCGTCTTGGACGTATTCTGCAGATGCATGCAAACCACCGTGAAGAGATTAAAACTGTCTACTCCGGAGACATTGCAGCAGCTGTAGGTCTGAAAGATACGACGACTGGAGATACATTATGTGATGAAAAAGCTCCTATCGTATTGGAGTCAATGGTGTTCCCAGAACCGGTTATCGATGTAGCGATTGAGCCAAAATCAAAAGCAGACCATGACAAAATGTCCTTGGCACTTGGAAAATTGGCAGAAGAAGATCCGACTTTCAGAGCACATACAGATGAAGAGTCTGGACAGACAATTATCTCCGGAATGGGAGAATTGCACCTTGATATCATCGTAGACCGCTTACAAAGAGAATTCAAGGTACAAGCAGATGTAGGTAAACCACAGGTTGCTTACAGAGAAACATTCCGTTCCCACGCTAAAGTGGAAGGAAAGTTTGTACGCCAATCCGGTGGTCGTGGACAATTCGGTCACGTTTGGGTTGAATTTGAACCACAAGAACAAGGAAAAGGCTATGAGTTTGTCAATAAAGTTGTCGGTGGAGCAATCCCGAAAGAATACATTCCGGCAGTTGATGCGGGTATTAAAGATTCAATGAAAAACGGTGTTTTAGCCGGATATCCATTGGTCGATGTAAAAGCAACTTTGGTTGACGGTTCTTACCACGATGTTGACTCATCAGAAATGGCATTTAAAATTGCCGGCTCCCTAGCGCTTAAAGCAGCTAAGAGCAAGTGTGATCCTGTATTACTGGAACCAATTATGAAAGTAGAAATTACTGTTCCAGAAGAATACATGGGTGATGTCATGGGTGACGTTAACTCCCGTCGTGGACGTGTTGACGGTATGGAAAGCCGTGCCGGCGCACAAGTCATTCGCGCATATGTGCCATTATCCGAAATGTTCGGTTACGCAACAACTTTACGTTCCAGAACGCAAGGTCGTGGCGTGTACTCAATGGAAATGTCACATTATGAACAAGTTCCGAAGAATATTTCCGAGGAAATTATCAGCAAACAAAGTTAATAAGCAAACAAACAAGCATAACCTTAAATTATGCCAAATGATTTAAGAAACGATATGCAACAATATAGTACATTTTAAATTTAATTAAGGAGTGAATGATTAACATGGCAAAATCAAAATTTGAAAGAACAAAACCACACGTTAACATTGGTACTATCGGACACGTTGACCATGGTAAAACTACATTGACAGCAGCGATCACTACTGTATTGGCACAACGTGGAGGAGCAAAAGCTATGGCTTATGACACAATTGACAATGCTCCTGAAGAACGCGAACGCGGAATTACAATTTCTACAACTCACGTAGAATATGAAACTGAAAACCGTCACTATGCACACGTTGACTGCCCAGGTCACGCTGACTATGTTAAAAACATGATCACAGGTGCTGCACAAATGGACGGAGCGATTCTTGTTTGCTCTGCTGCTGACGGACCAATGCCACAAACTCGTGAGCACATCTTGCTTTCTCGTCAAGTAGGTGTTCCTTACATCGTAGTATTCTTGAACAAATGCGACATGGTTGACGACGAAGAGCTTCTTGAATTGGTTGAAATGGAAGTTCGCGATCTTCTTAGCGAATACGAATTCCCTGGTGACGATATTCCAATCGTTAAAGGTTCTGCATTGAAAGCATTAGAAGATCCAAGTGGCGAATGGGCAAAAGCAATCGACGAGTTGATGGCGGCAGTTGACAGCTACATTCCTGAGCCAGAGCGTCAAAAAGACAAACCTTTCTTGATGCCTGTAGAGGACGTATTCTCAATCACAGGTCGTGGTACAGTTGCAACAGGTCGTGTTGAGCGCGGACAGTTGAAAACTGGTGACGAAGTTGCTATCGTTGGACTTAAAGAAGAAACTAAAAAATATGTTTGCACAGGAATTGAAATGTTCCGTAAAATCCTTGACTATGCAGAAGCTGGAGACAATATCGGTGCATTGCTTCGCGGCGTAGAGCGTAAAGATGTTGAGCGCGGTCAAGTACTTTGCAAACCAGGATCAATCACTCCTCATACAAAATTCGTTGGTGAAATTTATGTATTGAGTAAAGAAGAAGGTGGACGTCATACTCCATTCTTCGCTAACTACCGTCCTCAGTTCTACTTCCGTACAACTGACGTAACTGGTATCATGAGCCTTCCAGAAGGTACAGAAATGGTTATGCCTGGCGACAACGTAAACTTATCAGTTGAATTGATCGCTCCAATCGCTATCGAAGAAGGTACTCGCTTCGCGATTCGTGAAGGCGGACGTACAGTTGGAGCTGGCGTTGTAACAAAAATTTCTGAGTAATTACTTTGTCTGCAAAAGACAAAACATATAAAGAGCAGGTGGTGCTTCGGCGCTGCCTGCTTTTTTGTGTTGTAAAATAAAACGTTTGATGCCGTAGTTTGCCAGTGAAGAAGGGGATATTTTATAAGCAGATTGTGCGTTCGGAGGCAGAGGGGGCGGGGTGTTTCTACGGTCGCTGTTGGCGGCGAATTTCTTTTGATTTGAACTGCGGTGGAAATTCGCCGGCAAAGGCGATCGCTGACGCTCCTTCGAAACACCCCGCCCCCTCTGCGGATTACCTATAGTGAAATAAAATGCACAAAGATTTAAAAAAAAGTAGAGTTTTCTACAGAAAACGCTTGCATTTGCACAACGTATCATATATAATTTTGTATTGTTGACTGCGTTGATGTGAGAGGTTGCCGACACGCCTGGCAGGTTTGCCATGGCTGGGGTGTGGGAGAATTTTCACGGAGAAGTCTATTTTCCAAAATGGGCGAAAAAGGAGGTAATTGTAATGGCAAAACAAAAGATTCGTATTCGTTTGAAAGCTTATGATCATCAAATTCTCGATCAATCGGCAGAGAAAATCTGCAAAACAGCAAAGGATTCAGGTGCTACTGTTTCAGGACCGATCCCATTGCCGACAGAGAAGGCAATCTATACTATCTTGAGAGCAGTTCATAAATACAAAGATTCTCGTGAACAGTTCGAGATGAGAACACACAAACGTTTAATTGATATCATCAACCCAACACCACAAACTGTGGATTCATTGATGAGATTGGATCTTCCGTCAGGTGTTGACATTGAGATCAAACTTTAATCGGGAAACTACTATACTAAAGAGTATGTTTCATAAATACAAAACATGTAACTGGGAGGTGCACAAGCATGAAAGGAATCTTAGGTAAAAAACTTGGTATGACTCAAGTTTTCGGTGAAAACGGTCAAGTGTTTCCTGTGACTGTAATCGAAGCTGGACCTTGCGTAGTATTGCAAAAGAAGACAATCGAGACAGACGGCTATGAAGCAATTCAAATCGGATTTGCTGACCAAAAAGAACATCGTGTAAACAAAGCGAAACTTGGTCATTTCAAAAAAGCAGGCTCCACTCCTAAGCGCTTCGTTAGAGAAGTAAGAGGAGTGAATCTAGACGAGTATGAAGTTGGCAAGGAAGTGACTGTTAGCATATTTGAAGCTGGTGAGGAAGTTGACGTCACTGGTACTTCAAAGGGAAAGGGCTTCCAAGGACCGATTAAACGTCACAATTTCTCTCGTGGACCAATGGCTCACGGTTCTCGTTACCATCGCGGACCTGGATCAATGGGTGCGGTAGACGCTGCACGCGTATTCAAAGGCAAAAAATTGGCAGGACGCATGGGCGGAGAAAGAGTGACAGTACAAAATCTTGAAATCGTCAAGATTGACGTGGAACGCAACTTACTTCTTATTAAAGGTGCCGTGCCAGGACCGAAAAAAGGTCAAATTATCATAAAAAAAGCGATTAAAAGCGTGAAATAAGGGATATTTTCAAGAAAGGAGGACTCGTAAATGCCTAAAGTAGCATTATATAACATAAATGGAGAACAAGTCGGGGATGTTGAGTTAAGTGAGCAGGTATTCGGCATAACTCCTAATAAAGGCGTACTATATGACGCAATTTTGATGCAAAAAGCTTCGATGCGTCGCGGTACTCATGCGGTAAAAAGCCGTTCTGAGGTACGTGGTGGTGGTCGTAAGCCGTGGAAACAAAAAGGGACAGGTCGTGCTCGTCAAGGTTCTATCCGTTCACCACAATGGAAGGGTGGAGGAATCGTATTCGGACCAACTCCTCGCAGTTATGCATATAAATTGCCTAAAAAGGTTCGCAGATTGGCGTTAAAATCAGCTTTATCTTTGAAAGTGGCAAACGAAGAGATTTTTGTATTGGATCAATTGCAATTCGCAGCGCCTAAGACGAAGGAAATGGTGAAATTGCTTGAAAAATTAAATGCCGGACAAAAAGTACTTGTTGTAGGTTGTGAGGAAGATATGAACTTATACCTATCGGCACGCAATATTCCGGGTGTGAAATTTGTTCAAGCCACCGGCATTAACGTACTAGATTTGGTCGCACATGACAAGCTTGTCATTACCAAAGACGCTGTATCGAAAGTGGAGGAGGTGTTTGCGTAATGAAAAATCCACGCGATATCATCAAAAGACCGATCATTACTGAGCAATCAAGTGAAATGATGGAGTTAAACAAATATACATTCGAAGTTGACAAAAAAGCCAACAAAACAGAAATTAAGCAAGCAATTGAAGTGATTTTCGACGTCAAAGTTGAAAATGTAAATACATTAAACGTTAAAGGCAAACCAAAACGCTACGGAAGATACTCGGGGTATACAAATGCTTGGAAAAAGGCGATTGTTACATTGAGTGAAGATTCTAAGAGCATCGAATTTTTTGAAGGCGTATAGGAATTGATTTATAAAGGAGGGAAAACACATGGGTATCAAAAAATACAAACCGACGTCACCTGGACGTAGAGGGATGTCAGTATCCGATTTCTCAGAAATCACAACAGATCAACCGGAGAAATCGCTTTTAGCTCCTTTAACGAAAAAAGGCGGACGTAATAACCAAGGTAAATTGACAGTGCGTCACCAAGGCGGTGGACACAAGCGCAAATACCGTATCATCGACTTCAAACGTACAAAAGACGGAATACCAGGCAAGGTTGCCACTGTTGAATATGATCCAAACCGCACAGCAAACATCGCATTGATCAACTACGCTGACGGGGAAAAACGTTATATCTTGGCTCCTAAAGGATTGAAAGTAGGAGACGTTATAACTTCTGGATTAGGTTCTGACATTAAAGTAGGAAATGCTCTGGAATTGAAAAATATCCCAGTGGGTACAATTATCCATAATATCGAATTAAGACCTGGAAAAGGCGGACAACTTGCTCGTTCAGCAGGAGCTTCTGCTCAATTGTTGGCGAAAGAGGGCGAATACGTCACAGTACGTCTTGGTTCTGGTGAAATGAGAATGATTTTGGGGAAATGCAGAGCTTCGATTGGTCAAGTAGGAAATATCGATCATGAGCTTATCAAAGTCGGTAAAGCAGGTCGTTCGCGCTGGTTGGGTAAAAGACCGACAGTTCGCGGGGTTGTTATGAATCCGGTTGACCACCCACACGGTGGTGGAGAAGGAAAATCTCCAATTGGACGTAAAGCACCGGTTACACCTTGGGGTAAACCAGCTCTTGGTCTTAAGACGAGAAAGAAAGGTAAGCATTCTGATCAATATATTGTACGCAGACGTAAGAAATAGTGGACAGGAAAGCGGTCCGCATCGAACGGACCGTCTGCTTATCACGAAAGGAGGACATTGTTATGGGACGCAGTTTGAAAAAAGGTCCATTTGCTGACGACCATTTGATGAAAAAAGTCGTCGCACTAAATGAAAAGAACGAGAAGAAAGTCATTAAAACATGGTCACGTAGATCGACAATATTCCCTGACTTCATAGGGCATACAATCGCCGTATATGACGGACGTAAACACGTACCGGTCTATGTGAGTGAAGATATGGTTGGTCATAAACTCGGAGAATTTGCACCGACTCGCACATATAGAGGTCATGCAGGGGACGAGAAAAAATCTAAGCGCTAAACTTGATTTAGAGAGGAGGTATTCCCATGGAAGTAAAAGCAACCGCTAAATATGTACGCATTGCTCCTCGTAAAATTCGCCTTGTCGCAGATTTGATTCGTGGGAAAAGTGTTGGGGAAGCGATTGCCATCCTTCGCCTTACACCAAAGAGTTCCACAGAAGCAGTGGAGAAAGTTGTGAAATCAGCGATCGCAAATGCTGAGCATAATAACAACCTGAATGTAGATGATTTATATGTCAGTGAAATTCGCATTGACGAAGGACCGACATTAAAGCGTTTCCGTCCACGTGCTCAAGGTAGAGCGAGCCGTATTAACAAACGTACGAGTCACATTTTAGTGAAAGTATCTGAAAAGAAGGAGGGATAATGAGTGGGTCAAAAGGTAAGTCCAATAGGATTACGCGTAGGTATTATTAAAGATTGGGAATCAAAATGGTATGCTGGTAAAGATTTCGCAGATTTACTGCATGAAGATATAAAGATTCGCAAATTTGTCAGCGAAAAATTAAAAGAAGCATCGACTTCTAAAATTGAGATTGAAAGAGCTGCAAATCGTGTAAACGTCACAGTGTACACAGCGAAACCAGGTATGGTAATCGGTAAAGGCGGTACGGAAGTAGAAAATCTTCGTCTTGAATTAGTCAAAATGACAAACAAAAAAGTACACATCAATATCAATGAAATCAAAACACCGGAATTGGATGCATTCCTAGTAGCAGAATCAATTGCACAGCAATTGGAGCGTCGTGTATCTTTCCGTCGCGCTATGAAACAGGCGATTCAACGCACAATGCGTTCTGGAGCAAAAGGAATTCGCACCATGGTATCAGGTCGTTTAGGTGGAGCGGATATTGCTCGCAGCGAGAGTTACAGTGAAGGAACAGTGCCTTTGCATACATTGCGTGCTGATATCGACTACGCAACAGCAGAAGCCGATACAACTTTCGGGAAATTGGGTGTAAAAGTTTGGATCTATCGTGGCGAAGTACTTCCTACTAAGAACCGCAAGAGTTCGGAAGGAGGAAAATAGACATGTTATTACCAAAACGTGTGAAATATCGTAGAGAGCATCGCGGACGTATGAAAGGTGAAGCAAAAGGTGGAAAAGAAGTGGCTTTTGGTGAATTCGGCTTACAGGCGTTAGAGCCGGCTTGGATCACTAACAGACAAATCGAAGCTGCCCGTATTGCAATGACACGTTACATCCGTCGTGGCGGTAAAGTTTGGATCAAGATATTCCCTTCTAAGCCAGTCACTCAGAAACCTGCTGAAACTCGTATGGGTAGCGGTAAAGGGTCACCTGAGCATTGGGTAGCAGTTGTAAAACCAGGGAAAATTATGTTCGAATTGGCAGGAGTATCAGAAGAAATCGCAAGAGAAGCACTTCGTCTGGCGGCTCACAAATTGCCGATCAAGAGCAAGTTTGTAAAACGTGATGAAATGGGTGGTGACGTAAATGAAAGGTAATGACTTTCGCAATATGACCACTGCTGAAATAGAGCAAAAAATCAATTCCTTTAAAGAAGAATTGTTCAACCTTCGTTTTCAAATCGCAACAGGGCAATTAGACAATCCTATGCGCATTCGTGAAGTACGCAAGAATATTGCTCGTGCGAAAACGATTTTAAGAGAAAGAGAATTGGGAATTAACGCCTAATCTCACAGTAAACGAAAGGAGGCAACAACAATATGACAGAAGAGCGCAACCAACGTAAAGTGCGTATCGGTAAAGTCGTCAGCGACAAAATGGAGAAAACCATCGTTGTAGCTGTTGAAACATATGAAAATCATCCGCTTTACAAAAAGCGTATTAAGAGAACAAAGAAATTTAAAGCACATGATGAAAACAATATCGCAAAAGTGGGAGACCGTGTGAAGATTATGGAGACACGTCCACTTTCAAAAGATAAGCGTTGGAGACTTGTGGAAGTCGTAGAGAAAGCAGTAATTATTTAATATTTTCCTGATTCCGAAGGGAGGGAACAATCAATGATTCAAGCACAAACAAGATTGCGTGTAGCAGATAATTCAGGTGCAAAAGAACTTATGTGCATTAAGGTTCTCGGTGGAACAAAGCGCAAGTTCGCTAATATAGGCGACGTTATCGTCTGCTCTGTGAAACAAGCAACACCAGGAGGCGTTGTCAAAAAAGGTGATGTAATTAAAGCGGTTGTCGTTCGTACGCGCCGTGGAGTTCGTCGTAATGACGGTTCCTACATCCGTTTTGACGAAAATGCTGCAGTAATTATCAATGATGCAAAAAACCCAAGAGGTACTCGTATATTTGGACCTGTTGCTCGTGAGTTGAGAGATAATAACTTTATGCGTATCATTTCACTGGCTCCTGAGGTTCTATAATTGAGCAAGGTAGGAGGTGCAACAATGGCTGCAAATAAAATGCATGTAAAAAAAGGTGATGAAGTCGTAGTTATCACTGGTAAAGATAAAGGGAAAAAGGGCAGAGTATTAGCATCGTTCCCATCTGACTCAAAAGTGCTTGTCGAAGGCGTCAATTTGATAAAAAAACATTCACGCCCTTCACAGCGTAATCCGCAAGGCGGAATTTTGACACAAGAAGCTCCAATTCATGTGTCAAACGTAATGATCGTCGACCCTAAAACTGGGGCAGCGACACGTGTTGGCAAAAAAATTCAAAGCAACGGGGAAAAAGTGAGAGTCGCGAAAAAATCCGGTGAAGTAATCGACAAGTAAGGACTCTTTTTGTGAAAGGAGGTAATCATCGATGGTAAGATTAAAAGAAAAATATCAAAATGAAGTTGTTCCGGCAATGATGGAAAAATTTCAATACAATAGCGTTATGCAAGCACCTCGTCTGGTGAAAGTCGTATTAAACATGGGACTTGGAGAAGCGGTACAAAATCCGAAAATTCTCGACAGCGCCGTTCAAGAAATGGCACTGATTTCAGGACAGAAGCCTGTTATAACAAAAGCCAAAAATTCAATCGCTGGTTTCAAAATTCGTGAAGGTATGCCGATCGGATGCAAAGTGACTTTGCGCGGACAGCGTATGTATGAATTTTTAGACAAATTATTCAGTGTATCATTGCCGCGCGTCAGAGACTTCCGTGGAGTTTCCAAAAAAGGATTTGACGGCAGAGGTAACTACACTATGGGAATCAAAGACCAATTGATTTTCCCAGAAATCGAATATGATAAAGTCGATAAAGTTCGTGGCATGGATATCGTAGTCGTTACGACAGCTAATACCGATGAAGAGGGTAGAGAATTACTAAGTCTTATGGGTATGCCATTTGCGAAGTAATCCAACTATCCACCAAACCTATAAGGAGGGATTACGAAGTGGCAAAGAAGTCAATGATTGTGAAATCAAATCGTCCACAGAAATATAAAGTACGTGAATATACACGCTGCCAAAAATGCGGTAGGCCTCATGCGGTTTTACGCAAATTTAAACTGTGCCGTATTTGTTTCCGAGAACTTGCTTACAAAGGGCAAATCCCTGGAGTCAAAAAAGCTAGTTGGTAATTTTGGGGCTAAGGAAGGAGGTTAAAACACATGACAATGACAGATCCGATTGCAGACATGCTGACACGCATTCGTAATGCGAACACAGTTGCTCATAAAACAGTAGAAATTCCCGGTTCAAATATTAAAAAGGGAATTGCAGAAATACTAAAAGAAGAAGGATTTATCAGGGACTATGAATTCATTGAAGACGGAAAGCAAGGAATCATTCGTGTATTCCTTAAATACGGTCCGAATGAAGAGAAAGTTATCACTGGTTTAAAAAGAATCAGCAAACCAGGATTGCGCGTATACACAGGGAAAGATGAAATACCAAAAGTGTTAGGCGGACTTGGTATCGCGATTATTTCAACATCGCAAGGATTAATTACTGATAAAGAAGCAAGAAAACTCAAAGTGGGCGGAGAAGTACTCTGCTACGTTTGGTAATACAGCTGGAATGGAGGTGCAAGAATGTCCCGTATAGGCAAAAAACCAATTGAACTTCCCAGTGGAGTTGAAATTATAAAAGGTGAGGGTACGATCACAGTGAAAGGACCAAAAGGTTCGCTCACAAAAATGATTCATAGTGATATGATCCTTAAGCAAGAAGGCAATGTCGTTACGATTGAAAGACCGTCTGACCGCAAAGAACACCGTTCGTTGCATGGTACGACACGTACTGTTGTCGCAAATATGGTTGAAGGCGTTACGAAGGGATTCGAGAGAAATCTTGAATTGGTCGGCGTAGGATACCGTGCCAGTAAGCAAGGCAACAAACTTGTACTGAGCATTGGTTTCTCCCATCCGGTAGAAATCGTAGCGGAAGAAGGATTAGATATTGAAGTTCCGAGCAATACGAAAATTATTGTCAGAGGAATCGATAAAGAAAGAGTCGGAGCATTGGCTTCAAACATTCGCGAAGTACGTAAACCAGAGCCTTATAAAGGTAAAGGTATTCGTTATGAAGGCGAAAAGGTTCTTCGTAAGGAAGGTAAGACAAGTAAAAAATAGAAAGGAGTGTGTATCGCTATGGTAAAACAAGCGGCTAAATCACCTCGCCATAGAAGACAGTTGAGTATACGCAAAAAGATCAATGGTACGGCAGCACGCCCTCGTTTAAATGTGTTCCGATCTGGAAAACACATCTACGCGCAATTGATTAATGATACGGAAGCAATGACAATTGCAGCGGCATCTACGCTAGATAAAGAATTAAGCGAATTGAAAAACGGTGGCAATATAGAGGCTGCACAAAAGGTTGGCGAATTGATAGCGCAAAGAGCAATTGCCAAAGGGATCACAAACGTAGTGTTCGACCGTGGAGGTTTCCTCTATCACGGACGCGTAAAAGCATTAGCAGATGCAGCAAGAGAAGCAGGGCTGGAATTTTAATAGCGAAAATACTATAGTAAGGAGGGAAAATCTTTGCGTATTGACCCGAACAAATTAGAACTACAAGAAAAAGTAGTAAAAATAAATCGTGTAGCGAAAGTAGTAAAAGGTGGACGTCGTTTTAGTTTTAGTGCACTCGTAGTTGTAGGAGATGGAAACGGGCATGTAGGTGTCGGTCTTGGTAAAGCGAAGGAAGTTCCGGAAGCGATCCGAAAAGGGATTGAAGATGCCAAGAAGAATCTGATCAAAGTCAACATGGTCGGTACTACTATTCCTCATCAAGTTACAGGAGAATTCGGCGCAGGCAGAGTATTCATGAAGCCGGCATCGGAAGGAACCGGGGTTATCGCCGGTGGACCTGCTCGTGCAGTTATTGAAGCAGCGGGAATCAAAGACATTCTGACAAAATCTTTAGGATCCAGCAATGCTTTGAATATTGTCCATGCTACAATTGAAGGCTTATCGCGTCTGAAAAAAGCAGAAGATGTTGCTCGACTACGCGGAAAATCCGTTGAGGAGTTATTAGGATAGGAGGTAGCAGAATGGCGAACAAGCTGCAAATTACCCTTAAGCGTAGTGTTATTGGTAGACCGGAAAGTCAGAGAGTTACCGTACGTACGTTAGGGCTTCGTAAGTTACATCAAGTAGTGGAACATGAAGACAACGCGGCAATCCGCGGTATGATCAACAAAGTATCTCATTTAGTTGAGGTAAAAGAAATAAAAGGATAATATCCTTCATATAAGGAGGTGCGAGTATGAAATTGCATGAATTACAACCGGCACCAGGATCACGTCAAAAACGCAAACGTGTTGGACGAGGCATGGGATCCGGAATGGGAAAAACATCATCTCGCGGACACAAAGGACAAAATTCTCGTTCAGGTGGAGGAGTTAGACCAGGATTTGAAGGTGGTCAAACACCATTGGCACGTCGTTTACCAAAACGCGGCTTCACAAACCACACAAGAAAAGATATTGTCGCCCTTGACGTGTCTGTGCTAAATCGCTTTGCAGAGGGTACTGTGATTACACCGGAGTTCTTGAAAGAACAAAAGGTTGTAAAACATCTGCGCGATGGAGTGAAATTTTTAGGTAACGGAGATATTGATGTAAAACTCGTAGTCAAAGCAAACGCGTTCTCAAAATCGGCTGCTGAAAAAATCGCCTCTGCCGGCGGGACTACTGAGGTGATATAGCATGTCAGGTGCATTTAGAAATATTTGGAAAATTGACGATTTACGTCGTAAGATTGTATTCACATTGTTGTTGCTATTAGTGTACAGAGTGGGAGGTCATATTCCTGTTCCCAATGTGGACGCAAGTGTTTTGAAAGCCGCTGGAGATGCGAATAATATTCTAGGAGTATTAAACACATTTTCTGGTGGAGCATTACAAAACTTTTCCGTATTTGCTATGAGTATCGCACCCTATATTACAGCATCGATCATAGTACAATTACTTTCTATGGATGTCATTCCGAAATTTGCTGAATGGGCAAAAGAAGGAGACAGCGGAAGAAAAAAGTTGGCACAAATTACGCGATACGGAACTGTTGTACTTGGCTTGATTCAAGCAATTGGATTATCAGTCGGCTTTAACAGAATGTATCCGGGACTTGTACAAGATCCGAGCTTTACGACATTTTTGGTCATTGCAGTCACATTGACAGCAGGTACAGCATTCCTGATGTGGTTGGGGGAACAAATCACCGAGCACGGAATTGGCAATGGTATTTCCATTATCATTTTTGCCGGTATCGTTTCATCAATCCCTGGCGGAATTACAACAATGTATGCGCAACTGTTTTATGAAAAGACAAAACCCGAGCTGTTTATCGGTGCATTACAAGCGGTCGCTATTTTGATCGGTATCGTAGTCATCATTGCCGGAGTTATTTACATTCAGCAGGGAGTTCGTAAAATTCCTGTACAGTATGCGAAACGCGTTGTAGGAAATCGTATGTATGGCGGACAGAAAACGCATATACCGGTAAAAGTAAATGCGGCTGGAGTTATACCGGTCATTTTCGCGTCATCATTGATGATGTTCCCGTCAACAGTTGCGACTTTCTGGCAAGGGAATCCGGTAGCAAACTGGTTTATCAAAAATTTCGATCCGCGCGCCGGATTGTATCTGTTCTTATTCGTGATTTTGATCGTCGGATTTACGTACTTCTATACATTCGTACAGATCAATCCAGTGAATATGGCAGAACAAATGAAGAAAAACAGTGGCTTTATTCCGGGAATCCGTCCTGGAAAAGCGACATCGACGTATATCACTCGCGTAATGAATCGTATCACATTGGTCGGAGCATTCTTTCTCGCTGCGGTCTCCGTATTGCCGGTATTGTTTGGATCCATCACAGGACTACAAATTTATTTTGGCGGTACGTCGTTGTTGATCATTATCGGGGTAGCACTTGATACAATGAAACAGATAGAAAATCAGCTTGTCATGCGTCATTATCAAGGATTTATCAAGAAATAGATCCGAAGGACTTTTGTCTTGATGGAGGGATTCGATGAATATTGTGCTGATGGGTTTACCGGGAGCAGGAAAAGGTACACAAGCAGAACGTATTGTCAAAGAGTTTGGCATACCGCACATCTCAACAGGCGATATGTTCCGCGCAGCGGTAAAAGAGCAGACACCGTTAGGTGTCGAAGCCAAGAAATACATGGATGCAGGACAATTAGTGCCTGACGAAGTGACAATTGGCATCGTGAAAGAAAGACTTAGCAAGCCGGATTGTTCCAAAGGATTCTTGCTAGATGGATTCCCGAGAACAGTTCCACAGGCAGAAGCTTTGGAAAAAACACTCAACCAGATGCAGAAGGATATTAACCATGTCATCCATATTGATGTAGATAAAGATCAATTGTTAGCGCGTTTGACAGGTCGGCGCATATGCAAAAAATGCGGAGCTACATTCCATATCGTATTCAATCCACCGAGACAGCAAGGCGTATGTGATGTTTGCGATGGCGAGCTTTATCAACGTGAAGATGACAACGAAGCAACAGTAGGCACAAGGTTAGAAGTAAATATTGCGCAAAGTAAGCCGTTATTGACGTTTTACACGCAACGCGGGTTGTTGCGGAATATTGACGGAGCCCGTGACATTGGTGTTGTTTTTGAGGAAATTTCCCACTTGCTGCGGAGTAAAACGATATGATTATCTGCAAAACCGACAGTGAAATACAGCGTATGCGTGAAGCAGGACGAATTGTAGCAATCACATTGGAAGCAATGAAAAAGGCTGTACGACCGGGAATCACGACAAAAGAGTTGGACAGCATCGCAGAAACTACGATTCGCAAGCATGGCGCAACGCCGTCCTTTAAAGGGTACAACGGTTTTCCAGGAAGCATCTGCGCTTCTGTCAATGAGGAATTGGTTCATGGAATACCTGGTAGCCGGGTTTTGCAAGATGGGGACATTATCAGCATTGACATAGGTGCTTGCATCCATGGGTTTCACGGAGATGCTGCTATAACGTTACCTGTCGGTAATATTACTAAAGAAGCAAAGCAGTTATTGAAGGTAACGGAACAATCACTGTATGAAGGAATCAAACAGGCAACTACGAATAACAGGCTTTCCGATATCTCGCATGCCATTCAAACATTTGTGGAAGCCAATGGATATTCTGTTGTAAGAGATTACGTCGGACACGGAATTGGCAGAGATATTCACGAATCACCGCAGATACCGAACTTCGGAGCACCGGAGCGAGGATCGCGGCTGAAAAAAGGCATGGTTCTAGCGATTGAACCGATGGTGAATATGGGCAGCTATCGTGTCAAGACATTGGCAGATCACTGGACGGTTGTGACGGAAGACGGAAAATTGTGTGCACACTTTGAACATACAGTTGCGTTGACAGATGCCGGACCGGAGATCTTGACAAAATTATAAAGAGTATCGATACAAATTTTAGAAATTACGTAGTTGTTGTTGACTTGCATAGCAAAAACTTAGTAAAATGAGCAGATGAAAAGAACATTGTAGACGAGAGTAATATAGAAAAGCCCTAAAGAAGGGAGTGTGATGCTTGTGGCCAAAGAAGATGTAATTGAGGTAGAAGGTACAGTGATTGAACCGCTACCTAATGCCATGTTTCGGGTAGAACTGGAAAATGGTCATAAAGTATTAGCTCACGTATCAGGCAAAATTCGCATGCATTTCATCCGGATTTTGCCCGGAGACAAAGTGACTGTCGAACTATCGCCATATGATTTAACCCGTGGGCGCATTACGTATCGCTATAAATAATGGGCTTACAAGAAGGAGGCTATACACATGAAGGTGAGACCATCTGTCAAGCCAATTTGTGAAAAATGCAAAATTATTCGTCGCAAAGGGACGGTCATGGTAATTTGCGAAAATCCTAAACACAAGCAAAAACAAGGTTAAGAACTGATAATAACGATTGGAGGTGTCGAATCGAATGGCTCGTATTGCCGGAGTGGACTTACCACGTGACAAAAGAGTTGAGATCGCTTTAACATATATTTTTGGTATTGGTAAAAGTACTTCTACCAAGTTGTTGGCATCGATCAACATCAACCCTGACACACGTGTACGTGATTTAACAGAAGATGAAGTCAACAAAATTCGCGAAATTATCGCAACAACATTAAAAGTAGAGGGAGATCTACGCAGTGAGATTTCTCGTAACATTAAGCGCTTAATGGAGATCGGTTGCTATCGTGGTCTCCGCCATCGTAGAGGATTGCCTGTACGTGGACAGCGGAGTAAAACAAATGCAAGAACTCGCAAGGGACCTCGTAAGACAGTAGCAGGTAAGAAGAAATAATAAAGGAGGATAAGTAAATGGCAAAATTGAAGCGCAAAACGACACGTACGAAACGTCGTGACCGCAAAAATGTAGAGAGTGGGCAAGCGCATATTCGCTCCACTTTTAACAATACAATCGTTTCCATTACCGACCTTCAAGGGAATGTTATTTCATGGGCTAGTGCTGGCGGACTTGGTTTCAAAGGTTCTCGCAAAAGCACGCCATTTGCTGCGCAAATGGCTGCCGATACAGCTGCCAAAGCTTCTATGGAACATGGAATGAAAACTGTTGAAGTGTATGTAAAAGGACCGGGAGCAGGACGTGAAGCAGCAATTCGTTCATTGCAAGCTGCAGGACTGGAAGTCAGTCTGATTAAAGATTCTACGCCGATTCCACACAATGGATGCAGACCGCCGAAGCGCCGTCGCGTGTAATTGTGTGATTGAGGTAAAGAATAACGGTTGATAAATTGGAAATATATAGTTTTTGTGGTATAAATTTTATAGGAGGTGTCAATACTAGGATGGCAAAATATACTGGTCCAGTATGTCGTTTATGTCGTCGCGAAGGAACTAAATTGTTCCTGAAAAGCGATCGATGCTATACAGACAAGTGTGCTATTGACCGCCGTGCGTATGTACCGGGTCAACACGGACAAAGTCGCAAGAAAAATTCTGAGTATGGGCTGCAATTGCGTGAAAAGCAAAAAGCTCGCCGTGTATACGGTATTTTGGAAGGTCAGTTCCGCAGATATTATCATGAGGCAACTCGCCGTAAAGGTGTAACAGGGGAAATTCTCTTAGAGCTAATCGAAACGCGTTTAGATAACGTCGTTTTCCGTATGGGATTCGCCGGTTCACGTACAGAAGCAAGACAGCTTGTCAGACATGGTCATTTCCGTGTAAACGGTAAGAAAGTTAACATTCCTTCTTACTTAGTAGCACCGGGAAGCACTGTTGAAGTTGCGGAAAAATCAAAAGGTTCTGAGAAATTCAAAGAACTGAAAGAAATGGCTGCAACAAAAGGCGTAAAAGAATGGTTAGAAGTAGACGCTGATAACCTTTCAGGAAGAGTTGTTAGGGTTCCGTCTCGTGAAGAAATCGATATTCCAGTTGCCGAGCATTTGATCGTAGAGTTGTATTCACGTTAATTGTAACAGCCCTCGATGAACTGGACGCCCGAAATTGTTAAAGTGTAGGGAGGGTTTGAGTGAATGATAGAAATTGAAAAGCCGAAGATAGATATAAAAGAAAGCAGTGACGATGGCACCTACGGCATGTTTGTCGTAGAGCCATTAGAACGCGGTTATGGCACCACTCTAGGGAACTCATTACGTAGAATTCTTCTGTCATCATTGCCTGGTGCAGCTGTAACAGCCATTAAAATCAACAATGTATTACATGAGTTTTCTACTATTCCTGGTGTCTTGGAAGATACCACAGAGATTATCCTAAACCTGAAAAAGCTAGCAATTAAAATTCACTCAGATGAAGAAAAAACTCTGGTAATAGATATGACGGAAGGTAAGGAGATCAAAGCGAGTGACATCCGTGTAGACAGTGACGTAGAAATACTCAATCCGGATTTGCACATCGCCACTTTATCTGAAGGCAGTTCGTTTTATATGGAAATTATGGCTAACCGCGGCAGAGGCTATGTACCTGCAGATCAGAATAAGCGGGAAGAGCATTCCATTGGCGTTATTCCAGTAGACTCTTTGTATTCACCGATCCAACGCGTCAATTATAGTGTTGATAACACGCGCGTCGGTCAAATGACGAACTATGACAAACTGATCCTTGAAGTTTGGACGGACGGAAGCATTCGACCTGACGAAGCTGTCAGCATTGGAGCAAAAATTCTTAACGAACATGTTTCTTTATTTGTCGGTTTGACAGATGAAGCCAAAGATGCGGAAATTATGGTCGAGAAAGAAGAAGACAAGAAAGAAAAAGTATTGGAAATGACAATTGAAGAACTTGATCTTTCGGTACGCTCGTATAATTGTTTAAAACGTGCTGGAATCAATACAGTACAGGAGTTAATCAATAAATCGGAAGAAGATATGATGAAAGTACGCAATCTGGGACGTAAATCATTGGAAGAAGTACAAGAGAAATTGCAAGAATTGACTTTGGCACTTCGTAAAGATGAATAGTATCACAGGCAATACCACTCTGCGTACAAAAGGAGGGGAAAGTAATGGCTTATGCTAAATTAGGTCGCACGAGTTCTCAGCGTAAAGCGCTATTCAGAGATCTTGTGACTAACTTAATCATACATGAACGAATTGAAACGACAGAAGCAAAGGCGAAGGAAGTTCGTTCCATCGCAGAAAAAATGATCACATTGGCAAAACGCGGTGATCTCCATGCTCGTCGCCAGGCGGCTCAAGTTGTACGCACAAGGGAAGCAGACACTGAGACAGGTCAAGATGCCTTGCAAAAGCTGTTCTCAGATTTAGGACCACGTTACGAAAGTCGTCAAGGCGGATACACTCGTATCTTGAAAATTGGACCTCGTCGTGGAGATGCGGCACCGATGGTGTATTTGGAGTTAGTGCAAGAGTAGTGAAGAAAAGGCGTTTGGAATCTCCGATTCTGAATAGCCTTTTTTTACGTTTTATTATATAGTTATAGAAAATGCAAGCAATGTGAGGAGAAGCCAATGTCGAGTTTCGCAAATGAGCTTAAGACAGTCATCATCGAAGCCAATCGCGTATGTTACTACTATCATGACAAAAAAGCGCTCGATGAGCTGTCTTTTACAGTCTGCTGCGGTCAGCATATTATTGTATTGGGGTCCAACGGTTCCGGGAAATCGACGATCGCCAAGCATTTCAATGCGCTGTTGCAACCGAATTCGGGAACGGTAATCGTCGCCAATTGCAACACACAAGATCACGATTACATTTGGGAATTGCGAAAAAAAGTGGGAATGGTCTTTCAAAATCCCGAAAATCAAATCGTGGGCGCGACGGTAGAAGATGATATCGTATTCGGTATGGAGAACATTGGACTGCCGCGTGCAGAAATGCAGCGGCGCTTGGAGAACGTCATCAATATTATGGGATTACAGGAGCTTCGATACAAAGAACCACATCAACTTTCCGGCGGTCAGAAGCAGCGGGTGGCAATTGCCGGAATTCTGGCAATGGAACCCGATATCATCGTTTTCGATGAAGCGACATCGATGCTTGATCCGGAAGGTCGCAGAGAAGTGTTGGCAGCGATTGCCTCTTTGAGGCAGACAACATGTACAACCGTCATTCAAATCACACATGATATGGAAGAAGCTCTGTATGCGGATGATATTATCGTTATGGCAGAAGGAAAACTCATGTATCGTGGACGTCCGGAAGAGATATTTGTCTATGAGAACAATCTGGAAACGATGGGTCTGCAATACCCTTTCGCCATGCGTTTTGCCCGGCATATATCGAGTCGGACCAATACGGGGCTGGGCTTGGAGTGCTTTGAGCACAGTATACCGAAGAATATCGATGAATTGGTGGATTGTCTATGCAAATCGAATTTAAAAATGTGAGTTATCGTTATCAACAAGGCACAGCGTTTGAGACATCCGCCATTGAAAATATCAATCTCTGCATCCCTGATTACAGATTTGTCGCCGTCATGGGTGAGACGGGCTCGGGCAAGACGACGGCATTACAGTTGGTGAAAGGGCTGTTAAAACCGACAGATGGAGAAATTATCTACCATCTTGGCGAATACAGCGAAAATCGAGAGGCGACTATTGTCTATTCTCATCAAAAGCAAGCAAAAGCAATCCGAACTTCTCTGGAACGCGTATGGTCGAAGATAGGCTACATGTTTCAATATCCCGAGCATCAATTGTTTGAGGAAACGGTCGCACTGGATATTGCATACGGTCCGAAAAACTTAGGATACACGCAAGAAAAAACGGAACAATCCGTGCGCTCCGCGTTAGAGACCGTCGGTTTGGACTATGGGGAATATGCCGACCGATCCCCTTTTGCATTAAGTGGCGGGCAAATGCGCCGTGTGGCAATGGCAGGAATTTTAGCGATCCATCCGGAGATGCTAATCTTGGATGAGCCGTTGTCCGGTCTTGACCCCGTGGGACGAATCCGCCTCATGGATACCATAAGTGATTTACATCATAAGCAGAAAATGACGACATTATGCGTGACGCATCATCTTGATGAAGTTTGGGAATACGCCGATTATTTTTTGATTTTTTCAGACAAGCAGCTTGCTTTCGCAGGGAATAGACAAGAAATATTACGCAACTGGGAGCAGAAGATCTTGCAAATAGCCCCACCTTCTGTAGTGGCATTGGCACTCCGGCTGCAGGAAAAAGGCATATTAAAAACGGAACTATCTTCTTTAGAAGCGGAATTGAGTGCAGAATCTGCATTTGCCGAATATATTTGTCAACACTTATTACCATTCAGGACGTGATGCAATCATATGCTTAATTCTATTTTAGTAGGTCAATATATACCGTCCGAATCGTTCCTGCATCGGCTGGACCCGCGGACGAAGATTTTATCGATGGTGATTATGGTGATTGCGGTCTTCACAGTCAGGCAACCCCATGAAATTATCATGCTGTTGGCATTTACATTTGCCGCGTACTATTTCTCGGGACTACGATTCATGCACCTATATCGCGGAATGCGTCCCCTGTTGTGGCTGATTTACTTCACGTTTATTTTACATGTGCTCTTAAATAAACAAGGGGAACTTTGGCTGGATCTTTATATTTTCAGTATATATAGCGAGGGAGTCATACAAGGTCTGTTGATTAGTGTGCGGCTTTTTATCGTCCTGTTTTTTTCTACACTGCTGACATTGACGACAGCGCCGTTGACTTTGACTGAGGGTGTCGAAACATTGATGTCGCCGTTCAAAAAAATATTGCCGGTGCATGAGATCGCACTGATGCTGACCATCTCCATTCGTTTCATTCCGACGATTTTGCGTGAAACAGATAAATTGCTGAAAGCGCAGACGGCGCGAGGTGGTTCGATTGGCAAAGGCAGCATACTGAAACAGATTCCCCATATTGTGGCGCTGATGATCCCGTTGCTCGTCATGAGCTTTAAACGGGCGGAAGAGCTGGCGACGGCGATGGAAGCGCGTGGATATCGCGGCAGTGAGGGACGGTCGAAATTTAAACAATTGCATTTCCATTGGCGAGATTATATAGTGACGACAATGATCTTATCCGTCATTGTTGTAGTCGTTTACGGACGTTTCATCAGCAATCTTATTGGATAGGCACTATAGTGTTATAAACATTGTTGCGATAGGAGACCACAATGACACGCATAAAAATGACATTTGGCTACGACGGGACCGAGTTCGCGGGGTATCAGGTACAACCAAATCAAAGGACAGTCCAAGCTGAACTTGATGCAGCACTGTCTAACGTATTTTCCAAGCAGGTACACACCACTGCATCGGGGAGAACCGACCGCGGAGTTCATGCTGTACATCAAGTTGCCCATTTTGATATTCAAACATCTGTGCCTGTAGATAAAATGCCGCAGATTATCAATGCACATCTGCCCGATGATATTAGTATCACTGCCATCGAGGTCGTCCCCGAGGATTTTCACGCGCGTTATGATGTTCGGGAAAAGACCTATTGCTACGTCATTGATAACCAAAGATATCCGCGAATACTGCACAAGCGATTTGCTTGGCATATTCCGCAGATATTAGATATCCAAGCGATGGTCAAGGCGAGTCGGTATTTAATCGGAGAACACGATTTTACCAGCTTCTGTTCGAGTAAGACCGAGGTGCAGGATAAAGTGCGGACCATTTATGACATTGAGATCAGTGCAGAGGACGAGATAGTTCGCTTTTATGTCAAGGGCAACGGATTTCTCTATAATATGGTGCGAACAATTGTCGGGTCGTTGGTAGAAGTGGGAAAAGGCAGAGAGCGTCCTGAGGCTATTGAAACTATCTTAGAGGCAAAAGACAGAACACAAGGGTTGCCCACAGCACCGCCACAAGGTCTGATTCTTTGGAATATTCTTTATTAGCCTTGACATAGCCATTCCTGCGATGTATAATATCAATCGGTATTCTAAATTCCAGAGCCCCGGATTTTTTAGGTGATACCACGTCACAATGTCGCAATAGTCTTGATAAATTTTAAAAATGAACAGCTCATTGAATAGCTGAAATAACATAAATATTTCGTTAGGAGGGAATCTTCTCATGCGTACAACATACATGGCGAAAGCAAATGATGTGCAACGTGACTGGTATGTAATTGACGCTGCAGGTAAGACATTAGGTCGTCTTGCAACGGAAGCTGCCAGAATTTTAAGAGGAAAACATAAGCCGGAATTTACTCCGCATGTTGATACAGGTGATTTTGTAATTGTAATCAATTGCAGTAAAATTGTTTTAACAGGAAAGAAATTGGAGCAAAAGAATTACTATCGTCACTCTGGGCATCCGGGTGGATTGAAAGTGACAAAAGCGTCCGATATGCTGAAATATAAGCCGGATCAAATGGTCTTTGCTGCCATTAAAGGCATGATACCTCACAACAAATTGGGAGCAGCTCAACTTACAAAGCTGCGTGTATATGCAGGACCGGATCATGAGCAACAAGCGCAACAACCAAAAAATTGGGAAATTAATTCGTAAAGGAGGTTAGCTCTCTTGGCTACTGTACAATATTATGGAACTGGAAGACGTAAAAATGCTGTTGCACGTGTACGCTTAGTACCAGGTGATGGACAGTTTATCATCAACAAACGAGATATTAATGAATACTTTGACTTAGAAACATTGAAATTGATCGCTAAGCAACCATTAGTGTTAACTGAAACGATTGGTAGATACAACGTATTGGTAAACGTACATGGTGGTGGATTTTCTGGTCAAGCAGGAGCCATTCGTCACGGAATCTCCAGAGCTCTTTTGCAAGCAGATCAAGAATTCCGCATTCCATTAAAAAGAGCAGGCTTCTTGACGCGTGACCCACGTATGACAGAACGTAAGAAATACGGATTGAAGAAAGCACGTCGTGCTCCTCAGTTCTCAAAACGTTAAGATATTGCCGTTTGAAAAAACAATTAGAAACTCCATTGGGAATCTCAAGTTCCCGATGGAGTTTTTTTATGCGCGCGAATACTTGCAGAACTCACACATAAAGTATAGTAAAAGCAAGATTTATGGTACGACATAAAACTTGGCAGTCTAATTATATGGAGTGAATCAGATGGAGCGTCTACAGAAAAAATTAAAAAATTTTTTAGTTTTCGTCGTAGTATTTGCAGTCGTTTATATGATGTTACCGGACTTTCAGAGAATTCAGCAGACTTCCGGGCTCCCACTTTCAGGTGTGACGATCGGCATTGATCCCGGACACGGAGGAGTGGATGGAGGTGCCGTCTCCAAAAGTGGGATTGTCGAGAAAGACATCGCCTTAGAGATATCGTTCAAAGTCCGCGATTATTTGCAGCAAGCGGGTGCATTCGTCATTATGACGCGGGATGGGGATTATGATTTAGCAGCAGAAGACACCAAAGGATACAGCCGCAGAAAAACGGAAGATCTTCATAAAAGAGCCGATGTTGTCAACCAGTCGCAGGCACAATTATTAGTCAGTGTGCATCTTAACTCCACTCCTTCCAGCCGCTGGTCAGGAGCACAGTGCTTTTATTTCGCCGGTAACGAAGACGGAAAATTGCTAGCCGGGAAGATTCAGGAGCAATTAATTGATTTCACTGGCAAGACCGACCGCGTGCCATTGCCTGACAATCGTATATATTTGCTCAAAAGAGTCGATGTACCGGCAGTCACAGTCGAGATTGGCTTCTTATCGAACCCCGAAGAGGCGGAGTTAATGACACAAGACGATTATCAGAAGCGGCTAGCGCATGCCATATATCTCGGTATCGCACAGTATTTGGCGGAGATTTCTTCCGGCGAAACCGGTGATTGATATATACAAGCGATCGCCGGTTGATATGCCTAAGCAATTATCGGTTATATTAGTTAATCACTGACCGACATGCCCGCTTTTTAATTCGAAGGGAGGCAAGGCATTGGAGATTTTGTCTCTATGTATGATTGTTAAGAATGAGGAAGAGCAAATAGAGAAATGCTTACAGAGTGTCGTTGATGTGGTCGATGAAGTGATCATCGTCGACACCGGATCAAATGATCGTACGAAGGAAATCTGCCAGGCATACAAGGCGAAGGTATATGATTTTCCATGGGATGG
The DNA here is from genome assembly GCA_023388635.1 of Bacillota bacterium. Lineage (GTDB taxonomy): Bacteria > Bacillota > Bacilli > Desulfuribacillales > Desulfuribacillaceae > JAEWFW01. Next base: position 6,215 of record JAEWFW010000061.1, on the reverse strand, counting down.
CAGTTTTGCGAGTGCACGGAATTTTGGCATCCGTCAAGCAAAGGCGAAATGGATTTTCTGGATGGATGCCGATGAGGAACTAGAAATATTTGATCGACAATCATGGGAAGACGCATTGAACTGCAAAAACAGTTAATGTGGGCAGTTCCCATTCTTAATTATATAGGGGAATATCCCGTTGATACGGTGAAAGCGTACCATCATGCTCAATGGCGCATATTTCGTAATGGGCTTGGGGTCAAATTTGTCAACAATATTCACGAGCAATTAGATATATCAGATATTCGGGTATCTCCTGAGAATATCAAAAAATTACCGGCTGTCATACACCATTATGGATATATGAATGCCATAGTAGAGAAGAAAGACAAGCATCAAAGAAATCTGACAATGCTGCGAAAAGAAGCGGAGCAGCCAGTGTACAGTGCGTGGATCGATTACCATCTTGCCAGCGAATATTACCGTAATAAAGAATACTATAAGACATTTGACCAGTTAAACATAGCCATCAGACATTTTATACAAGAAGGGAAAATTCCCCCTTCTCTAGTATACAAGCTTAAATATGATACATTATTGGCAATAGGTAGCTTTGACGGTGCGTTGGCGGGGATTGATAAGGCTATTGAACTATATACCGATTATGTGGATTTACATTATTATAAAGGAATTTTGTTATATGAGAAAAGACATTTCAGTCAGGCAAGAGAATCATTCCTTCATTGCTTATCTCTGGGGGAAGAAAATCCACAGTATTTAATCTTGAACGGTGTTGGGAGCTTCCATGCTATGTATATGATTGCACTATGTGATATGGAGCTCAATCAACAGGAGCGGGCGAAAAACATGTTTGAGAGAATTTTGGAGCTATATCCGCATTACAGTGCCGCGCTGCAAAAGCTTGAAAAAATGCGTGGTCAGTAACAGAATGCGAGGAAACTTTTGGTCAATAGCGGTTTTCAACCAGTGCATTTATATCGGCGACTCATAGTATAGTAGGGAGCAAACATTTAGGAGGTTATTATATATGTCACAACCGAATATTCCAAATATAAGTCCTACTATTACAGTCACCAGAGAAGATGCAGTAAACTTGATTTTATCGTCGGTGGCTTATGGAGGAATTGGGGCTCAGCCATGTACTGAATGCTCAGGGGGAGAAGATGCAGTATGTCCTAGGTACACTTCCTGATGTAACAGGACCCGCACCGACGATTAGTGAGTTATTGGCGGTAAACCAAAGTGTACGTGACACGTTGGAGAGCACCACAAGAGCGCAGATGTTCTTACAATCGAAAATGGAAACAGCGATGAACTCATCTGTGCTCGTAGGACCGGCGGGACCGACCGGACCGACCGGACCGGCAGGGGGACCGGTGGGACCGACAGGACCGGCAGGACCAACGGGAGCGCCAGGAATCGGTGTTCCTGGGGCTACAGGACCGACGGGACCACAGGGTGTAACAGGACCGACCGGACCAGCGGGACCGGCCGGCATTGGATTTAACGGCATTGTTGTGTTTGATCCGATCGTCGCACCTACGTATCCGGTAGGGCAGGTGGTATCCTATGACGGAGGCACGTATCTTGTCATCAATGCGCCACCGACAGGTACACCGGATACATCGCCTGATTACTTAGCAATTGCTGAGCCGGGAGGAGTCGGTCCGACAGGTGCATTCGGTCCAACGGGAGCACCCGGTCCAACGGGGGCAACGGGACCATCAGGGTCGACGGCGATCATTCCCTATGCTTCTGGAGCGCCGGTAGCATTGACGGGGCTAGTTGGAGGTCTGTTAGGAACGACCGTTGCGATCGGATTTGGCTCAGCGTCTCAAGGACTCACACTGGCAGGCAGCAATATTGATTTGACCGGTACTGGTGGCCCGTTGATCTTGAATATGGCGTTCTCTATGCCGAGAGACGGGGAACTCCGCTCAATGTCCGCATACTTCAGTGTGACTGTAGGTTTGACGTTGCTAGCGCCGGCGACCGTTAGTGCGAGATTGTATCAGTCGACGACACCAAATAATATTTTCACCCCGGTTTCCGGAGCGATCATCAGCTTACCGGCATACACAGGCTTGATTGTACTTGGTGATGTGCGCAGCGCAGAGCTTACATTCCCTGTGCCGATTCCTGTAACTGCCGGAACTCGTTTGCTCGCTGTATTTGCGGTAACATCTACATTAGCCGCAGCCTTAACAGGATATGCCAGTTCCGGACTTGAAATTGGCGTATAAAAAATGTGTTATGATGCAAGGCGTTACGTATCGATATACGTAGCGTCTTTCTTTTTACAATCCAAATGTAGATAGAACTCATATATTCCCGAACTGTGAATAACATGAAACAAGGACAGTATAGAATTTTACAGGGGAGCTGGTAAATATATGGGTATGCCGAATATCCCGAATATAACACCGACGATTATTTTGAAAAGAGAAGAGGTCATCAATTTACTATTGACTTCTATCGCATTGGAGGAAATCGGATTATCGCATATTATCAATGCGGAGGGCGAGAAATTACAAAGAATCATTGAGCAACAGGATCTCTGTCTGGAAGATGCCTTGCGCATCAACTACAGTGTCCTGTTAATGATGCGTACAGTTGCTAAGAATCAGATGCTGCTGCAATTCAAATTAGAGGATGTCTTAAAACTTGAGGAAGAGCAGCATTTCAAAGGTGATTGTTTTGATGAATAGTAAGGAGTATTTCCGAGATGGCACAGTGAATTTTCAGACGATTCCTACGTCCGAAGAATCATTTGCTCACCTAGTGGAAGCATTGTTGCTCGAGGAAAAGGCTATTACACGGTTGATGGATCTGAATGCGGATGAAATCATTGCGCTTAGTGAAAAAGATGAGATATTTTCTGATCTACACATAGATTGGCATGCGGATAAGTTACTGCGCTTTATGGATGTAACCGTACAACTTATGGATGAGTTATTACATTTGCGCTGGATGGTATTAAAGCAGTTTTATGCCATACAATATCGGATTCGCGGGAAATAAATTATGCGAAATCAATCGCCCAGAGAATCATCGGATGAGATGCCAAAATGCATCATCGACAAATACATTAAAACAGAGGTGTGAAAATTGGTATGGCTTTCAGATACGCTGTCAATCGATTATCCCGAGCGATTATCAATTTTTCGCTGCGCTTGGTGACATGTCAAGACATACATTCGGACAACATTCGTGCCGTAGAATACTATCTTACGATGTTAATGGCGCAATTGGTACAATTGCATGAGCAAGAACGGCGCTGGAGAATGATTGATACATACGTGAACAGTGAAGCAATGGATAATGAACTGCCAGATAAGCCATGGGGCGATGAACCACAGGAAATGTTGGGTCGCTATGCCGGGCAATCTCCAGATGGATTAGAAGCGCAAATTATGCATGACGTACGATATTTTATTGAAATCATACAATCAGACAAGCTAGCTCATAAAATACGTAAAGAGCAAAGGCAACAGATTATAGGATATCTTCGTACCATTGCCTTTTACTACGATAATGATAAATAAGGAACGCCAACTCACAGCAAGTTGGCGTATTTATACTGCTATTCAGAACTTATGAGCTACTTTCTGAGCCTTTGTCATCCTTCTTGCTCGTTCCTTGATCTTGACCTCTTTCCTGATTTTGCTGCCCGCCTTGTTCATTTTCGCCAATTTGAATTTCTAATTCCTCTTGCTGAATTGTGCGCAGCAATTCCAATAGCTCTAATCGAGCGGCCGGTGTTGTAAAGGCATCTTTGGCTGCCTCTTGCATTTGTTTGCGCATAGCCGAAGTGGACAAAGTGTCTAATAATATAGCCTGGAAATCAGGTTCCTTAAAAACTTCTATCATTAATTCACGATATTCAGGGTCTTTTAGCAACGATTTTAATAAATCTTCCATTTCCTTTTGAATATTCGTGGCAAATTCCGCGGCAAACTTCGGATCTTTTATGGTATTTTCCAATATTTTCTTGTTTTGTGGATCGAGAATCGATTCTGAAACAGCTTGCTTGACATCGACATCGTCAACAATAATCTGTTGTTTTATCTCCGGATCGCGCAAAGCCTCAGCTAGCGTTTCTCGTCCTTCTTTCGAGTTTAGAGAATCGGCAATCATTTGCTTAATTTGTTGATAATTTGCTTGCTCCCCATCCGAACTTCCGCTCAATGAGCAGCCGACTAATCCGATGATAAAAATAAAACCCAGTGAGAGAAAAGCGCCGCGCAATGACACTTGTAGTTGATTGTGCATAATTATATCCTCCACTATCCAGTATAATATCGATACATTTAGTATTAAATGGGCGGCAGACAATTATACTGGGAAAGATAGTCGATTTGGAGGAAATGTCAATTTGCATGAATATGGAGCCGGATATGTCACGGTGAAATTATTTGGCATGGGTATGATCTATTCGATTTGCTCACTGATCGATGCATTTTCCAATAACTGCGTTACGGTGACAATTTTATAGCCCTTTTCATTGAGTCCATCAATAATTCTCGGCAGGGCATCAATTGTCTGCAATGCGGAGTCACTAGCGTGCAATAGTATAATATCCCCGGGGAATGTCTTAGAAAGTACATTGTTTACAATTTTGTCAGCTCCAGGACGCATCCAGTCTTTGGAATCCGTATCCCATTGGATTACGCTATATCCCAAACTGTGAGCGATTTCCAGAGTTTCTTTGTCAAAATCGCCATTGGGCGTGCGGAGTAAATTCGGCTCTTTGCCTGTGATATCGAGCAAAACTTCGTGAGTCATAAGAATTTGTTCTTTGACAAATGCTTCGTCGTATTCGCTATAATTGACGTGCTTCCAGCCATGACTTGCCACTTCCATTCCAAGCGTATCGATGCGTTTCACAATTTCGGAATTTTCCTTTGCCCATGGTCCTGACAGGAAGAATGTCACATTGCGTACATTTTTCTTTTCTAATATATCAAGGATTGGTTCAGGAGCTTGCTTTCCCCAACTGATGTCAAAAGTCAAAGCAACCATCTTTTGCTCTGTGTTCACCTTATAAATAGCAGCGGGCTTTTGTGTTGTCAGCGTCGGTATAGAATTACTTTCTATATAAATGATGCCAACAGCAAACAGAAATAAAAATGTAAATGAAACGTACTTCAAAAGTTCCTTTCCGCTTAAAATCCACATAAAGCGCATATATATGCCCCCTTAATCATAATTCACATGATAAACATGCATTATAACTTATCTTATGCGGCGCTTTATAAGCAAATAACTGGAAGATGCGATTTCGCTCTGCTATAATTATCGTAAAGATGCAATATCAATCTGTGTAATGTAATCTCGTCCATTGTCATTACATAAGAATTGCATAAGAGATCATAAGGGATTCATAAGAGATGAATTTAGGAGAGTGTCGAATGAGAGATGGAATTAAGGCAATCAGCCATAACAAGCAATATATCATATTCGCGGGAATGCTTTTGCTCATAGGAGGGGTTGCTGGGGTGTTCTTTGCTGAGCAGCTATATTCCTATATAGCATCGCAATTAGACAAAATACAGCAGCTCGGTGACAAGATTTCTGCGAGCGACAACCCACTATACGGTTCATGGGTGATTTTTCTTAACAATCTAATTGCGACATTTACATTCATTATATTAGGAAGTTTGTTGGCAATTGTTCCCTTCATGGGATTGCTGGTTAATGGAGCTATGATTGGGGTAGTATTAAATATAGTCAGCGAGACGGGAATATCGTTTCTGTCTGCATTAGGAATGTTTGTCGTAGGGATACTTCCCCATGGGATTTTCGAAATCCCGGCAATTTTGATTGCCGGCGGGTTCGGCATGAAACTGGGCATTGTATGGATAAGACCTCTTTCTGGTCTAGGGAGATGGGAGAGCTATAAAAAGGTGTGGGCAGAAGTTTACAAAGTATTACCTGTACTCATGGGTCTATTGCTGACAGCAGCTCTTGTTGAGGGGCTAGTGACACCAATCCTTATTCAGTTCGCCATGTCGTTTTTCGGGAATGGTTTCTAACATATAAATTCCAATGATAAACCAAAATGAAAAATGCAAAATAAAAATTGCAAAATCAGTTGACAAAGCAAAACGAGCGTGGTAAGATAATCATTGTCGCTGCGAACGAGCAACACCGCAGAGAATCAAACAAAAGTTCCTTGAAAACTATATAGAACAACCAAAACGAAACGTCAATCA
>JAEWFW010000050.1 GCA_023388635.1 Bacillota bacterium | reverse complement strand
TTTCGAGGTCTCAAAGGTTTGATTGACGTTTCGTTTTGGTTGTTCTATATAGTTTTCAAGGAACTTTTGTTTGATTCTCTGCGGTGTTGCTCGTTCGCAGCGACAATGATTATCTTACCACGCTCGTCTTGCTTTGTCAACCGATTTTTGATTTTTTCTTGTTATTCTGCACTTGTTCAATGGTTGCGGTTTTCATTCTATATAGAGATGTCCCCTCAACAGCCCAAACCTTTGCCTGTCGAGGGAAGCACTCTGCGATTTTAATGCAATTTTGACCGGATGCTAACTTGCCCTACTCAATGCCCCTCATATGCGGGAATAAAATAACATCTCGTATCGAAGGGGAATTTGTCAACAACATGACAAGTCTATCTACACCTACACCCAAACCACCTGTCGGAGGCAACCCGTATTCCAGAGCATTGATATAATCGTCATCCATCATGTGCGCTTCATCGTTTCCTTGCTGGCGCTCTTTCAACTGACTTTCAAAGCGTTCACGCTGATCGATCGGGTCATTTAATTCTGTAAAGGCATTGGCATGCTCTCTGCCTACGATAAACAGCTCAAAGCGATCTGTAAATCTTGGATCATCGGCATTTTTCTTCGCCAGTGGAGAAATTTCAACGGGATGTCCGTAAATGAACGTCGGTTGAATTAGCTTGTCCTCTACTTTTTGCTCAAAAAACTCATTGATAATGTGACCGTATGTCATCGTGTCTGTGATCTGAATGTGATGTTCCTTCGCTAAAGCGCGTGCCTTTTCATCATCTACACCATCAGCCAAGAAATCTACGCCGGTATATTTCTTAACAGCATCGACGATCGACAAACGCTCCCAATCTGGACTCATATCGACAGTCTGTCCCTGGTATTCGATAACAGTTGTGCCTAGGACTTCCCGGCAACAATGGGTGATCATGTCTTCTGTCAATTTCATAATGTCTTGATAATCCGCATAGGCTTCGTACAGCTCAATCATCGTAAATTCCGGATTATGGCGCGTAGAGATTCCTTCGTTGCGGAACACTCTACCAATTTCATATACTTTCTCCAAGCCGCCGACAATTAAACGCTTTAAATGTAGTTCAAGGGCAATACGCAAATACATGTCCATATGTAAGGCGTTATGATGAGTGGTAAACGGTTTTGCCGCTGCGCCTCCTGCGATCGTGTGCAGTGTCGGTGTCTCCACTTCCAAATAACCACGGGCATTCAAAAATTGTCGCATTGCTTGAATGATTTGACTTCTTTTCGTAAATGTTTCTTTGACATCAGGATTGACTATAAGGTCGACATAACGCTGACGATAACGCAATTCTACATCCTTCAATCCGTGCCATTTTTCCGGTAATGGTTGTAGTGATTTTGACAGTATCTGCACTTCCGTCGCTTTGACACTCGTCTCTCCGCGATTGGTTTTAAATATGATTCCTGTTATACCGATAATGTCCCCTATGTCAAATAATAAGAATGCTTCATATTGCGCTTCCCCTACCATGTCTTCACGAACATATACCTGGATTTTTCCGGCTCGATCTTGTACATGGATGAAACTCGCTTTTCCTTGAATCCTTTTCGCAATAATTCTGCCGGCTATTGACACTGGAATACGCTTGCCGTCAATCTCTTCCTTATCCATCTCTCCGTATTCCCGTAAAATGGATTCCGTATCCGTTGTTCTTTCGAAACGCTTCCCGAACGGATCATAACCCAGCTCCGTGAGTTGCTGCATTTTCTGTCTGCGAATTAATAATAATTCATTTAACTCTTCCGCGGGATTGCTCCGTGCTTCTGTCGAATGATGTTCTTGTTGATTGCTCAAATTGGTCACCTGCCTATTTTATTGAAGCAAGTTCTTAATTCAGGTGGAGATGCTTTTACTCCATCTGAATTAAGAACTGCAAATCATTTTCTACACAGTAGTGTGAAAAGCTCAGGAATCTCATCCTGAGCTTTTTTGCCATTATACCATAACAAGCCGCTCTGCAGCATGTAATACTTCGAATTTTTTATTGCTTTACATCAAGAATATATCAAGAATTTCATATTTTATAATTCCTGCCGGAGCTGTAACCTCGACCATATCTCCCTTTTTCTTTCCCAATAGTGCCTTGCCCAAAGGAGATTCGTTCGATATTTTGTGTTGCAGCGGATCGCTTTCTGCCGAACCGACAATTTTGTACTCCATCTCGTCTCTGAATTCCAAATCGCGCACATTGACAGTCGAGCCGACGCTCACAGTGTTTACATCCACTTCATCATTATTGATGATTTTTGCATTGCGCAACATTTTTTCAAGTGTGATAATTCTTCCTTCAATAAATGCCTGTTCGTTTTTGGCGTCTTCATATTCGGAATTCTCACTTATATCTCCATAGCTGATTGCTATCTTTATGCGTTCAGCTACCTCTCTACGCTTAACAGATTTTAATTGTTCCAATTCTTCCTCTAATTTTTTCAATCCGTCCGGCGTTAAAATAACTTCCTTTTCTGTCATTAAGAACTCTCCTTTTTCCTTTTTCTGTATCGTACTTCTCACCTAATATTAATAAAAAACCGCTATTCGCAAGTTGTAAAAGTATATGAGAAACACCAATTCTTTATTCACTTTAGGTGCTATATGATACAAGCACTGTCGTTATACACGACAGTGCTTCAAAGATTGATATTGTCCAAATCCTGTTTATTATACTGCCACATTATATGCTAACAAGCAAGTTTTTGTCAATAAGCCCTTAAAAGCTTTCTAAAAGTTCTTGAGTCTAGAGTTTATGCAGTAATATCTGCGATAAATTCGTTTAATGCACCGACCAACTCATCCCTTGTATTCATCTGCATAATGCGATTTCTCACATGGGCTACTCTAGGCAGTCCTTTCAAATACCATGCGGCGTGTTTGCGCATTTCATGAACAGCAACACGTTCATCCTTGTCGAGCATCAACAAATCCAGATGTCTCATGCACATTTCCACCCGTTCTTCGGGAGACGGGTCTGGAATCAGAATTCCGTTCGTCAGATACCGCGCAATCTGCCGAAATATCCACGGGTTCCCTTGGGCGGCTCTTCCTACCATGACAGCTTGACAGCCTGTGTAATTCAGCATCTCTGCCGCATCTAAAGCGCTCGTTATATCGCCATTGCCGATAACCGGTATTTGCACTGATTGTACTACTTGTTTAATAATATTCCAATCTGCCCGACCGCTATACATCTGTTCGCGCGTTCTTCCATGTACAGTCACAGCGCTTACCCCGGAAGATTCCGCGACTTTCGCAAGTTCAACGGCATTTATTTCATGATCATTCCAGCCTTTGCGCATCTTCACAGTCACTGGTTTGCTGACAGCCCTGACCACGGCAGATATGATCTGCTCCGCCTTTTTTATATCCCGCATCAGCGCGCTGCCACCACCGGGTTTAGTGACCTTCGGCACCGGACAACCCATGTTGATATCAATAATATCTGCGCCAGACTGATCGACCATCTTCGCTGCTTCCACCAGACTCTCCACATCAGAGCCGAACAATTGCATACTTAATGGGTGCTCCTGTTGGTCGACATACAACATTCTCGATGTGCGCTCATTTCCATAAAGTAGCCCTTTGTCACTGACCATCTCCGCACAGACAAGTCCGCACCCCTGCTCCTTGACGAGAGTGCGGAACGCATAATTTGTAATCCCTGCCATCGGTGCCAATACTACAGGCGGCTCAATCGCTATATTGCCAATTCTCATTTGCAAACTCCCATTCCTTCAACATCTTACAATTTCCAACCTCATCAGCCAATTCATCATATAATTCTGCAATCGTTTTCCCTAGAACCGGATGCACGTAATCCTTAGCAATACTGTACATCGGCGCCAATACAAATCCCCGCTGATGTAGCAGCGGATGGGGGATCGTCAATGTATCGCTTTCTATACGACATTTCCCATAAAATAAAATATCGATGTCAATCGTTCGCGGTCCCCAGTGTATTTCCCTCACCCTGTGCAAATCGTGCTCAATCGTCTGCGTCTGCTGCAACAATTCATCGGGCGTCAAACTCGTCTCCACCATAACCACAGTGTTGAGAAAATCTCCCTGTTCAGCATATCCTACAGGCTTTGTTTCAAAAACAGGGGCAACTTGTATTAACCGGCAACCATCCAACCTAGCAATTGCATCGATTGCTTTTTGAATAAAAACCATACGATCTCCGATATTTGAGCCAATGCCTAAATAAACCTGCGTCGTATTTACTGGTTTCATGGTTGTATGAACCTTTTTCGCGTAATCTCAACCGCCATGTGCGAAAAAATTCCCGATATCGGCGCTTTCGGCTTTTGCACTTCGACCGTCACCGATTGTACGATCGAGTACGTCGCTAAAATACGCTCGGCGATTGCCTCCGCTAGCGCTTCAATCAGACGATACCGACACTCCTCTACAAGAAATTTCACATCGGCATATACGAGACCGTAATTGACCGTCATGTCCAAATTGTCGCTTTTCCCTGCCTGCTCCAGTGGCAGATGCAGTATGACCGTCACGGAAAACGGCTGCCCCAAAACCGCCTCCTCTTCCATGACTCCGTGCTTTCCATAAAACTGCATATCCTTCATAATAATTTTATCTATGTTCACTTCCACTTTAATCACCTTCTAACCATAGCGTCGGTCATTTGTGCCGCCCGCTTCGTCGCTTGTACATCGTGCACCCGTACTATATCCACTCCGCGCTCGATGCCTAGACAGACCGTTGCTAGACTGCCTTCCAATCTCTCACTGGCCGGTAAATTCAGCGTCTTCGCAATTAATGATTTCCTCGACGTACCCAAAAGCACTGGAAAGCCTAAATTACATATTTCACGCAAACGATACATAACTTCTAGATTATGTTCATATTCCTTGGCAAACCCGATTCCTGGATCTAAAATGATATTTTCAGTATTTACACCCAAACTAATCGCTTTTGTTATGCTCCCCCGCAAATCGGCAATGATATCACTGAGTAAATCCTGATAATTCATATCAAAACGATTATGCATCAGGATAATCGGAACGTGTAACCGTGCGGCAACTTCGAGTATGTTCTGGTCCTTTTTTCCGCCCCAAACGTCGTTGATAATATGTCCACCCGCTTGAATGGCTTTTTCCGCAACTTCTGCTTTGTATGTATCGATGGAAATCGGCACTTGCACTGCCTTGGAGACGGCTGCTACAATCGGCACAACCCGCTGTAACTCCATGTCTAATCCCACAGGTTCCGCTCCTGGTCTCGTCGATTCTCCACCAATATCGAGCATATCTGCCCCTTCGGCAACCATTTCCTTCGCCCGCGCGATAGCCGTTTCTACAGAATTATATTGTCCACCATCAGAAAAAGAATCCGGCGTTACGTTGAGAATTCCCATAATCAATGTGCGCTTTTTTAATGGAAGCTGCCAGGTTCTTGCCCATGCTGGAACCTGCTCGCAATCATGGCTTTGATCAAATGCTTCAAGCATTGCCTGCAATTCTCCAGCCAGCCGCTTCAGCCCGAACGGCTGAATGCGAAAATTGCCAATGACCCTGGAAAATGTCCGTCGTGAGCCAAACAGAATCATATCGATCGGCTCTGCTCGCAACTGCGATACATGCTTAGGAATACACGCTTCCCCGCCCTTGCTTAACATTTCTTGTTTAATAATGTTGGCAGCCTGCAAGCTGACGTTGCGCATATGTACATGAAAAAACTCGCCTTTCTGCTTCATAATCCGTATCCCCGTCTGATCGGCTCCCACAGATTGCATATGCTGCTGCAATTGTTCTCGATTATAAATAGCCTGTATATGTGCATTGTATTCAAACATACCTGTGTACCCCTCTAATATAATAGCCCATGCCGCGTGTCCATTTGTTCAATTTTGTAACATTCATGTTGCATTGGGCACTGATAACATTTTCTCGACAACCGGTCTGCTTGCTGTATCACACGTGTCAGCATATTAGGAGATGTATGCTGATTATGGTTGCGTATGGCGTCGAGAATTGCCGCAATCTGATCGGGACAAAATCCTACATCAGCCAAAATCTCCTCTGCCAATACGGCACTGGCGGTTGCATGATTTTCATTATATACATATTGCCTGAATTTCCCTATATCATGCAACAGCGAAGCTGCATAAATACGTCGCTTCGCTTCGTTCATTGCTTCGTTTGTTGCTTCAATAATGTCCGTCTGCTTTTCTACATTTGTGGCTTGCGTACAAATAGCATGTTCCAGCCACAAAATATATCCGATTCTCGCCACTTCGAGGAAATGCTCCAATGAATGTGTACAAAAAGCGCGCCCTTGCTCAATGACCGCAATATCATTCAAATATTGCTGATATTTCACATGCTCGATAATGTTTTGTATTTTTATCATATCCCGATTCCTGTCAAACAACTTTATTTGCTTGATACGCTTTCGCCTTTTCTATAAAATTCGCAAGCATCTTCTTTCCGTCTTCTGTGCAAATCGATTCCGGATGAAACTGCACACCTTCAATAAAATATTCACGGTGACGCACGCCCATAATTTCTTGCTGTTCAGTCTCCGCTGTGATCTGCAAACATGACGGAAAGGAATCCCGATCGATCATCAGCGAATGGTACCTTGTCACAGTCAACGGCGAGGGGATCCCTTGAAAAACAGATTGCCCGTCATGCTTGATCTGTGATGTCTTACCATGCATTACCCGCTCCGCACGAATAATCCGCCCTCCAAATGCCTGCCCGATTGCTTGATGTCCGAGGCAAACGCCTAAAATCGGAACTCTTCCTTTAAAATAATCAATCACCTGTAAACTGATCCCTGCTTCATTCGGCGTACGGGGACCGGGCGAAATGACAATCGCCATTGGATTCTTCTGCTGAATTTCTTCCAGCGTGATTTGATCATTCCGGTATACTTCAATTGTCTCTCCCAATTCTCCGAGATACTGCACAATGTTATACGTAAACGAATCGTAGTTATCAATCATAATAATCATCTGCATCTCTCCTTTTGTGTTAGTATACCACGAATGAATAAACTGTACATATAAAATATCGAAGGGGTATACGAGTGTTTCCGCACCCGTATACCCCTTTATACGCACCATATATTATCCATATATGATGTATCGTATACTACTCATATTGGAACAAAGCTGTACTCAGATAACGCTCCCCTGTATCTGGGGCGATGGCGACAACCGTTTTCCCCTTGCCTAAACGTTTAGCCGCTATGACAGCAGCGTGTACGGCTGCTCCAGAAGAAATACCTGCGAGGATTCCTTCCTCTTTTGCCAAACGGCGCCCCATTTCTAAGGCTTCCTCATTTTCTACTTTTTGAATTTTATCGTAGATTTCCGTGTTCAATACCCCTGGAACAAAACCGGCACCAATTCCCTGAATTTTGTGAGGACCTGGTCTGCCACCCGATAACACTGGGGAGGCGACAGGCTCCACGGCAATAATCTCGACATTCGGCAGTTTTGCTTTCAAGATCTCACCGACACCGGTGATTGTGCCGCCTGTTCCCACTCCGGCGACAAACGCATCCAATTGGTTGCCGGTCTGCTCGAGAATCTCTAGCGCCGTCGTCTCACGGTGGATTTGTGGATTCACCAAATTTTCAAACTGCTGGGGGATGAAATACTTCTCATCTTCTTGGGCTAATTCGTTCGCCTTGCGAATAGCACCGCCCATTCCTTCTGTACCCGGAGTCAATACAAGCTCCGCTCCAAATGCCTTAAGCAAATTACGGCGCTCGATGCTCATCGTGTCTGGCATGACAAGTACTGCTTTATATCCCTTCGCTGCCGCTATCATCGCTAACCCGACACCCGTATTACCGCTTGTCGGTTCCAAAATGACAGAATCCTTCGTCAAAAGCCCTTGCTTCTCTGCCGCTTCGATCATCGCAAACGCAATTCGATCTTTAATGCTGCTGCCTGGATTATATGATTCTAACTTGACGTAGACATCCGCGTCATCAGGACCGACAATTCGATTCAATTTTACTATTGGCGTATCTCCGATCAATTCCGAAATATTGCTTACTTTTTTCGCCATAAGTGATCCTCCTTATTTCCGAGTATTTGTATTGGAATTTAATAAATTTATGATACGACAGATATTTCCTGATGTCAAGAACTTTATTCTGCAAAGTTCAGACTTCCGGCAACGTTGTTTTCAAACACCTCTATATCAAGTTTTGCAATTAAATCTTGTAAAAATTCATTCAGTGGCTTTGCTTGTTGTAATGCCAATTCCCGAAAAATTAACGATTTGACTTCGGAAAACTCGTACTGCTTCGCTTCCTTTCGATCCTCTAGCAAGATAACATTCCAACCTTCATATGTTTCAAAGGGTTGACTGCTCTCTCCCACTTGCAACTGTAGAGCCTTATCGAGAATATCCTGATCAATGTATATACTATCATTGTCCACATACCCCATGTCTCCACCGACACCCGCCGTTAAGCGATCCACAGAAACCTCCATCGCCAGTGTGGAAAAGTCAGCATCACCATCTAATTGCTGCCGCACCTCGACAGCTTCCTGCTGATCCTTCAATAAAATTCTGCGGATTTTCAATTGCCCCTGCTCTTGAAACTGCTGAATATTCTCCTGATAGTACTTCTCCATTTCAGCATCGGATACACGGACATCGACAGTTGCCAATTTCTCTAGCAGTAAGTTATAGCGAATATCCTCACGAAGTTGATCGAGTGTTATTCCATCCTTATTAAGAAGCAGTGCTTCAAAATCTCCTTCCTCAGTGGAAAAATTGTGACGATATTTTTCAATCTCCTTGTCTATTTCACGATCAGAGACCTCAATCGCCAAACGCTGTGCTTCATATTGAATTGCTTGCCGTTCAATAATCTCCTGCAATAATTGTGTACCATGGCGTCTGCTCAACTCGTCGAGGAATTCCTGCTGCTTGATTGTATACTGTTCAATTCTGGCAACTTCTACATTTGTATCACTATTCAGAAGAAAACCGGCTATGATAATTGCCAACAATACTACAATCACACCCCATAAAACCTTCTCCCTCACTTGTCTCCCCTCAATTCTCGGCAAATATCCGCCAATTCCGCTTCGGAAATTTCATATCGCTCGTTACAAAAGTTGCAGGTCACTTCCGCCATCCTGTCTTTCTCAAGCATACTTTGAACTTCTGCCAACCCCAACTGGCGTATAACACCTTTGATCCGCTCATGGTCACATGTGCACGAAAAACACAATTGTTTTGTTTGCAAAAATTGTACATCCTCCGCCAATGCTTGTAGCATTTGTTCCGGCGTGTATCCATCAGCAATTTTCTGTGATACGGGACCAAACTGCTTTAATCGTTCTTCCAGTGCAACAATAATCTCCTCATCCGTATCAGGGAGTAGTTGCACAATGAATCCACCTGATGCTTTAATGCTGAGGTCGCGGTCAACAATCACGCCGACACCGACTGCCGAAGGGGTCTGCTCCGATTGCGTGAAATAGTATGTAAAATCTTCACCGATCTCACCGGAGACAATTTCTGAACTCCCGCAATACGGCTCTTTCAATCCCAAATCTTTCGTCACATAAATCATGCCGGAGGTGCCGACAGCTCGTCTGACATCTAATTTCCCTAGCTCATTGGTCGGAAAATCGACTTGTGGATTTGTCACATACCCTCGCAAGTGCCCCTCGGGGTCTGCATCGACAATGATTTTCCCCACAGGACCGTCTCCGTGAATCTGAATCGTCAATTTATCCTGTCCCTTATTCATCAAGCCCATCATCGCCGCTACAGAAACCGTTCTGCCCAACGCCGCACTCACCGTTGCCGATGTTCCATGTCTCTGATGTAATTGTTCCACAATACCTGTCGTTGTACAGGCAAAAAGTCTGATTTTTCCTCCATATCCAATGGCTCGCACAGCATAATCGCTCATTTTTATACCTACCCTTTCTACATTAGCAATTTATTGCCTATTCTATCTCTCGTATTCTTTGCAAAAAAGAGGCTATCTCAAAAGTCACCAAATGACTGAGGAGTGCCCCCTTTATATCTTCATTCTACTAGCATATCCTCGGCAACGGTGCCCCAGCCAGCAGATCTATGATCTTCTTGCCGCCAAATGCTGTCTGTAAAAATACTTGACCGTTACCTTGTGTGACGACGGCAATTTGGGCAGCCTCTTTGCCTTCCGGCAGCGTGCGCATGATCGACAATGCAGCTTCCGCTTTATCCGCCGGCACGAACACGAGCACTTTTCCTTCGTTCGCCAGATAGATCGGATCCAGCCCGAGCAAATCCGTTGCTCCGGTCACTTCCTGACTGATAGGCAAATTCGTCTCATCAATCAGAATATTCAACTGCGTATCGACAGCAATTTCCTTCAGTGTCGTCGCAATTCCGCCCCGCGTCGGATCGCGCATAAAGCGCACTTCTGGAATATGCTCAAGCAATTTTTCAATAAACCTGTTCAGCGGCTGGCAATCGCTGTGCACTGGGCTGTGAAACTTCAAACCCGACCGTTCGGACATAATCGCGATTCCATGTTCGCCAATATTCCCATTGATCAGCACAACGTCGCCTTCACGAATATTTCGATACGACAATGTATGATGGTCAGGAATAAATCCGATTCCTGACGTGTTGATAAACACACCATCACCTTTGTTCTTTTCGACAACTTTCGTATCACCTGTGACGATCTTCACGCCGGCATCTGCCGCCGTTTTCGCCATAGATTGTACAATTTTCTCTAAATCTGCCAGAGGAAATCCCTCTTCAATGATAAACCCGCAGCTAATGTATTTTGCCACTGCGCCGACAACGGCTAAGTCGTTGACCGTTCCCGCAATCGCAATTTTTCCGATATCGCCGCCCTTAAAAAACAGTGGATTGACGACAAAGGTATCTGTCGTAAAAGCAATTCTGCCCGGCTGATTGTCCGCCACATATGCGTCGGGCAATGCCTGATCGTCGGAATAAAAATATTTGGCGAATACGGATGAAATTAAATCATGTGTCAGTTTCCCGCCGTCACCATGTGCCAAGAGTATTCTATCTACCATTGTCATCATACCTTTCGTTCATACTTATAATATGTCGCACATGTCCCTTCATAGGAAACCATACATGGACCCACAGGGTTGACCGGCGTACAGCTTTTTGCAAAATGAGCGCACTCCATCGGCTTGATATGACCTGTCAGCACTTCACCGCAACGGCATCCGCGCGTTTTTGCCGATTCCGGCACCGTGATATCGAATAAGTATCGCGCATCGTATTGGCGAAATTCCGGACGCAGTTGTAAGCCACTATTCTCTATATTGCCGATCCCTCTCCACTTAGAATCGGTAATTTCGAAATACTGATCAATGACGTTTTGCGCCACCGTATTCCCCTCTTCGGTGACAATCCGCAAGTATTGATTCGTGACTTCCGCTTTGCCTTCATTGACCATACGAATGATATCAAAAATAGCCGCCAAAACATCTAATGGCTCAAATCCGGCAATCGAGCTCGGTACGGAATGCTCCGCGGCGACAAAATCAAGCGCGCGACGCCCTACGACGGCAGCAACGTGCCCCGGCAGAAGCAATCCGTCAACATTCAAATTGGGGTCCTGAAACAGCATTTCCAAAACCGGCGGACATACTTTGTGAACTGTATACACATAGTAATTGGCAATTGCCCGTTTTTCAGCCATATCCAGAGTCGCCGCTATGATCGGCGTTGTCGTTTCAAAGCCGACGCCCAAAAAAATCACTTTTTTCGTCGGGTTTTCTACGGCAATATCGAGCGCTTCTATAGGCGAATACAACACACGCACATCGCACCCGTTCGCCTTTTCAACTGCCAGGGAAGAATCGGAACCCGGCACACGCATCATATCACCGAACGTACACAAAATGACATCTGGCTGCTTCGCTAATTCAATCATATAATCTATATCTTCATGGCTGGTGACACAGACCGGGCAACCGGGACCACTGATAAATTCGATCTGATCCTGAAAGACATCACGCAACCCCGCTTTGGAAACAGAAACTGTGTGCGTACCGCAGACTTCCATCAAGTTGAATTTCCGTTGATGTTTGTCCATAAATACGGCTGCCTGTCTGCTGATTGCCTCGATCAATTCTTTTCCCAATACTGGATCGCGGAATGCGTTAGTTATGACCTTGCTCATGCTTAATCATCTCTTTCCACAACTCTTGGCTCTCCAACGCAAACTGCTCATCGACAATTTCAATCACAAATCCGGCGTGTACTAAAACGTAGTCACCGATTTTAACTTCCGGTCTCAAAGTCAAGCCCACTTTGCGCGTATTCCCGAAACACTCTACCTCTGCCATATAATCTTCAATTGCAATTACTTTTCCCGGTATCGCTAAACACATATAAATTGCCCCCTCCATAATATTCTAACATCAGTCTATTTACATTCTTTGATATCATCAATCTATTATATCATTGATCCAGATAATCATTAATCCCTGACAATCACTGCCTGTATATCATTGCTCCATTTGTGCCATGGCAATCGCTGCTTGACCCAGCGCAATGCCGCCGTCATTTGTCGGCACTTTGCAATGGCTGTATACATCGATTCCCGCCATGCGCAGTTCTTGCATGACCATCCTGCACAGCAATTCATTGTGCCACGTTCCGCCACTCAATACGACCTGATGAACCTCATGGCACCTCACTAATTCGAGTGCTTGGCAGATGATCGCTTGTGCCAATGTCACATGAAAACGGTAGGCAATCTCCCCTCGCTCGACATCTGCCTGAATGTCTTCGACAATCGCTTCGAACATCGGACGCCAATCAATGATATCAGCATTTTGCTCCGATCGCATCTTGCCTGTCGGATATTCCATCTTATCGAACAAGTGGATTTTCTGTCGGTGTGCGGCAAGATATCGCTCTGCACAATTTGCCAGCCGAATCGCCGCTTCTCCTTCATAACTGATGACATCAGATAACTGCAAAAGTGCAGCGACAGCATCAAAGATCCTGCCTGCACCTGAACTAAATATAACCTGAATATTTTGATCCAGCAACTGATGTAATACGGCAATTTGCTGCATTTTATCCGCCCAAAGCCGTCGCACCAATTCCTGGTGATCCTTCTCCAACGAATACAACACAGCCACAGCCATTCTCCAAGGCTCACGGATCGCCTTCTCTCCGCCGACGACCGGCAACGGTAAGCCATAGGCAACCCGCTCATAACCCATATAATCACCGAGCAAAAATTCCGTGCCCCAGAGTGTACCGTCGTCCCCATAACCTGTGCCGTCGAGAATAATTCCCAATGTTTTACCCTGCAGTTGGTGCTCTACCATACAACTCGCCATATGTGCATGATGATGTTGCACTTCAAGCTTCACGTCACTTTGTAAACATCGCGCAATCTCCGATACCTGGTAGGAAGGATGCTTGTCACAAACGATGATCTCCGGCTCCCAATCAAACAACCGTTGAAAATGTCCGACAACATGCAAAAAATGACGTCTACCTTCCAAAGAATCAATTTCTCCGATGTGCTGGCTGAGAACCACTTCATCCGCCTTTGCAAAAGCAAAGACATTCTTCATCTCTCCGCCGACGGCAAATACAGTCTTTTTTGCCTTGAAAGGAACTTTGATCGCTTCCGGAACGTAACCCCGCGAACGGCGTATCACAGTCGGAACACCATCCTGAACACGCACAAGTGAATCATCGCAAGCTTGCTGTATATCACGCTCATGGAGCAAAACATAATCAATCACATCACTGAGACCCGTAAGTGCCTCCTGATTGTCTGTAGCAATCGGCATATTACTGTAATTGGCACTCGTCATCACAAGCCAATCGGGCGCACCGCTTTCCATCAGCAGTACGTGTAACGGCGTATACGGAACCATTACGCCAATTGTCGGATGATCCGGTGCCACCTGTGAAAAATCATCAGCACGCTTTTTATCGAGAATGACAATCGGCGCTCTGTTGCTCATAAGCAATGCTTGTTCTTGTTCATTTAGACGGCAACGCTGCCGCACAGCATCTAAATGCTTCGCCATCACTGCCAACGGCTTATATGGTCGCTGCTTACGTTTGCGTAATTCTATCACTGCTTGCTGGTTATCGGCATCACATGCGAAGTGAAAACCTCCCAGTCCTTTAATTGCCACGATCTTACCGGCGCGAAGTAATTCTGCCGTCCTGCGCAACATTTGCTGTAAATCAGTTCCCGTACTGCCTGTCATCAGGCAGTTGCCATCTCTATCATACAGTTTTGTCGGTGGTCCGCATTCTGGACATGCCGTAGGCTGCGCATGGAATCTGCGATCCATCAGGTTGCCGTATTCCGCGGCGCACGCCGAACACATTGGAAACGGCTCCATCGTCGTCATTTGACGATCATAGGGAACGTCTTTGATGACCGTGAATCTCGGTCCACAGTTCGTACAATTGGTCAATGGATACATATAATGGCGGTCAACACCGTCGAGTATCTCCCGCCGGCAATCATCACAAATTGCTATATCGGTGGGAATTCTCACTTGCCCTTTCACCTGTGCATGGCTTGTCATAATCTGAAATTCCTCAGGCAAGTCTTCAGGACACTCCGCTTGTGGATTTATATCAATCGATTCAATTTCAGCCAACGAAGGCAATTCCGACGATAGGCGCAACAGAAAATTCCCCACACGTTCACTATCCCCAGCAACAAGGATATCGACTCCCTGACTCGTATTGCGCACAAAGCCGCGCAGCCGTTCTTCTTTAGCTAACCGGTAAACGAATGGGCGGAAGCCTACCCCCTGCACGACTCCTTTGACGAATAACCGCTTGCTTATCCTTGCCGGCGCTCCTCCATATTCACTTTCAACCATTGGCACCATTCCTCCATATTCTCACCGGTTGTAGCGGATACTTGAAAAAATTCAATTTGCGGTTGAATGGCAAGCAAATCCTCTTTGACGATTTCCATCTTAAAATTGATATACGGAATCAGATCAATTTTATTGACGAGCACCGCATCGGCTTTGCGGAACATCGTCGGATATTTCGCGACCTTGTCGGCACCTTCTGTCACAGAAAGCACAACGGCACGCTTATGTTCCCCGAGATCCCAAGA
>JAEWFW010000044.1 GCA_023388635.1 Bacillota bacterium | reverse complement strand
TTCTGCTCATACTTGTATCATAACTTATTTTTCAGTTTTTGTGTCCAACTACTTGTGTACAGTATACTATTACCGCTTTCTATGATATCAATGTGCCGGTCCCTGCAATTTATCCGCCTCGCTTCACTGCTGTTGTAATCGCGAAAGCCACGAGTCATCAGAACGTCAAAGTCGATTACTTCAACAATCAATTGGTCAGCAGCGACGGAACGCTGCAATTGAACATTGCACCTACAACGCAAATCCTGCTGGAAAATGGGCAAAGATTTACAGATAATCCCGCTAACCGCAACCTAATCGTCATTTACGGTGCAAGTACACGCAGCATCCCCGCCCAAACTGTGCCGGAAAAAATTATTGTCATGTGTTAAACGCAATTTGATCCAATAACTAAGAATTCTATAGATCCAGCTTCAACAGTTAGGTGATAAGAATTTTCCAGCTCCGAGATAACTATAAGCATCATGAAAGAGAGAAGTGACGATTTCGCCGCTTCTCTTTTTGAAATGTGTTTTGTTTATAATTGCGATCTCGTTCACTTTTTGGCATCAAGAATAAATAAGGACGCATCTTGGTTCATGAATATGTTATTACCAGTATAAAAGGTCCTAGATGTAATGTCTTTGAATCCAATTTTTGTCATAAGATCGCTGAGTTCTTCCTGGTCAAATCCGTTATGAACCTTATCTGATTCTACTTTTTCGTTTTTATCAAAATCTACAATCAGTAAATGCCCTCCGGAATTCAGAACTTGATATAATCTCGATAACACAGGCTCTATGTCTTCAATATGAAGTAAAACCTGAACTGCAAAAACATAATCTGCATGCAGATCATCTCGAAACGCCTTTTCAAAATCAAAACATAACGTCTCTGCATTCTGTATATTGCGATCAGAGATTTTTCGCTTTATCTGGTCAAGCATATTCTGCGATGTATCTATGAAGGTCATATGGTGGAAATCATTCAGCAGGTTCATGCCGACAAGCCCAGTTCCACATCCAAAATCAAGAGCATTTTTATCTTTACCGTCCACTATGTATTCGCGAATAGTGTCTGCCACTATGTTCGTTATTTCAATTCTTTCGGACGTATCATATTGAGCTGCAATTGTTTCAAAAATATCGGTATTTCCCATTGTTCGACCTCCGATGATTAGCTCTATAATCCATTATTCTTTAAGACCCATGGAATCCGCTGCTATTATATCCCCTATGCCATGGCGGGTGTTAGCTTAGCTAATACGTCCCCCGTTAAGGATAGTTCAACGCCTTCCGCTAAATACACATTGCTGATTTCATGTACATCCTCATCATCGATCCCAAGCGTTTCTCCTATTTCATAGTCATCTACGGAAATATAACCTGAGCCCGAAACTGCGACGATATTGTAAATACCAGCTTTGAAATCTGTGCCGACAAGATGATTTCCGGTTGATATCTCTACCGCACCGGATCTATCAAATGTACGCCCTAAGCAACCTTGCTCAATCACTTGATAAACCAGTTTAACCGTTAACTTCCCCGATACTACCAGAGCAACATCCTTGGGTAGTTTCAATCCTTGAAAAGACGATACATCCCCTTTCTCAGTACCGAATATCTCACTCATTTCGTCATCGGATGTGAAGAGATGTCCACTTCCTGAAATAGCAATCGCCTTACTTCTTCCTACGGGAATATCAATGCCCGCCGTATAGAAACCGGTCGTCAATGTATATTCTTTTGCCGTACCTGAACCTGTCTGCGCCACATCTTTATTGATGACATCTGTACGATCTGCGGTATAAATAAGCGGCGTTTGACAATACTCGCACTTAGAATCACCGACTATGGTATTGATTGCCCCACATCCGGGACATTGAATGGACCTTTCGGTATTTGAATCTCGTCCTGTATGATTCCAGTACTCCTCCGTTTTCTGTTCCTTTTCCCGCTCCTTTTTCATCCACCCAGAAAAAAGTCCCCTGATTCCCTTCCCCATTTTCAAATTCCCCCATTTAATAGTTTTAAGAAACTCTAGTCCACTTCACCCTCATATCTGTTTATATAGTATTTTTCTTCATCTCTTATTCCCAGGTTTTCAGGTCGGAAATTTCAAACGTCCATTCAGGTGTTTTCAAAACCTCCTCCGTATTTGCGGAAAACCAAGGATTGCCTTCCCCATCACTTTTTAAAATCTGAATATCCTGTGCCGGCATATAGCTTTGAGCCAGCATAAAGATTTTTTCTCCGGTGTCTTGATTGACAGCCATATCGACAACGATCACGCAATGCCCCGGAGATCCTGCTTGTATAAATACATCTCCTATCGATACATTCGGGAACGGCTTCGCAATTAGTTGCTTTTCTAAAGATAGTGTGGAAGCATACGCGTAAACAACATCGAGATATTTTTGAAAACTTTCGTAAGAATTATTATTAGCGCCGTTCGCTTTCCACGAAACATTGTTCCCGTCTACAGATATTCCATTGCCGGCAGCCCATTTTGCAAATTCCGCATTAAAACCGTTCACGAAATTAAAATTAATTTCGTCATATCGCTGCTCGGCGTATAAGTACTCCGCTCGCAAACGTATGACTGCATCGGCACACTGTTGCAAGTCCCTTTCACCTAAGCTGAAATCAACGACTGCTAAATAAACGTCCCGCTGCTTCTCTCTGCCATCATGATATCTTACTTTAGCTCCATCGGGCTTTAACGGTAGATGCTGCAAATAATATGCAAACGATTTCTCTTCTGATTCCAACCTTACAAATCCCGTCGGAACGTCAAACCTCTCTACAACGATTTGTCCGTCGGGAATTATAAGTGCTTCATTAGCGGCATCGACTGCATTTGTTTCACTTGTATTGATCTTGCTTGTATTTACCTCATTTGTGTTTGTTTCAGGCTGCTCAGGAAAGGGGGCATTATCGATGCTTTTATAACCACTCAATGAAAAGCCAATTCCCACACAAAGAATTATAACGATCCAGAATCTTTTCATCCTAATCCCCCTTCCATCAGCCGCTAGACTCATCCTAATGCCTCAATTCCGATGACTAACCACCACTGCAAAGTTTATTTTATCACATCACTACTTTGTGCTTGCAAATAACACATAGATGGAATAATTCAGATCTGAAACAATTCCGTCAACAGACGAATAGTTGATATTTTGAAAAATGATCTTCAACTTATATCCATTGTTATTTACGGTGAAACTTAGCTCATCTGGTGATAATCTATCCTTCATCACAGGTTCTTCACCGGCAATTTGTTCGATGAATTGATTGATCCCTGTGCCAATAAGTTCATTCCCTAATGGATCCAAGATAGAAATATACGCTTCATTGTTTCCTATTCCATTTATCTCCATCTTATATAGACTGCCATCGAGGTCAAACTCCTGGCTTAAAATTTCTGTTGCTTCACGATAATTGCCTACAAAGGCATTCAGAAGAACATCATATCCTGCTATCGGCAAAGGCGTTTCCCCGTCCAGTGAGACATAGAAATATTGTCGACCATCATCTACATAATTAGGATACGTAGGCGCAAATCCAAACACCTGCTTTAAATCCTCATAAACTTCAAAATCTTCAGGCAGCCAATCAATATACTTCAACGAACTGCTTCTATTTAAGTAATTCAAAATATTTGTCGTCTCAATTTTCGTATATTCCGATGCATCTTCTTTTTTTGTTATTTCACCATTTGTCAGCATCCCTTCATCAGCAAGGATCGATTCAATTCTATTGATTTGGCTGTGGCGAGAAACCGTAAAGGCATCCACAGGCGGGATGATCGAAATAATCGCGAATACCGCAACCAGCAAGGCAATACGTCCATTTTTAGAGACCGGACTTCTAGATAGCAGGATACCTGCTATAATGGAAAAGATGCCGAATATCCCTACATAATATCTTGACTCCGTAATTCCGTAATGGTACAAACGGATACCGACGGAGATCAATTGCATGATGACGACAAAAATCAAAACTTTCGGGAAAAATCTAAGGTAAAATGCTGCAAATCGATTATCCAGTAAACTTGCCAGAATGAAAATCACCAAACCGGCTATGGAGTAGACTAAAACCATCGGACCAATCTGTCCGGACGGCCATGTCAAAGTGAATAAAATTTTCAGAAAATATGCCATCAACACGGCTGTATAGGCACTGATCAAAGGGATGGCAATATATGAAACTAATATCTCCAGGAACTTTGGATAATTACTGGCACGTTCAGCCATGTCTTTATCTTCATTCAGTTGAGAATTAAATTTTGGCAACAGCGATAAATAATAGACCGGGGCAAATAGAATCCAAATGACGGTCAAGGTGTACCAATACGCATCACCATCAACGCTGAACAGCAGAGTATCTATCGCCGCAATAATCGCCGATGTTCCCGCCGCAATGACACCGGAATAAAGCAACGAGGTAAAAACTCCCTTGAAATGCACGAGCGCAACCATATTGAAATCCACATCTGACTTATAAGAAGGAATCCACAGTGCCATACATACTAAAGCGAAAATCGCAACGAAACTCCTCACCGTAATTTCATTGCTGATCTCAGGCGCAGAAAGCAGAATCAAAAAGTAACCGGCAAGCAGTAATAGAGCTACTGCATAAACTAACA
Source organism: Bacillota bacterium (assembly GCA_023388635.1). GTDB lineage: Bacteria > Bacillota > Bacilli > Desulfuribacillales > Desulfuribacillaceae > JAEWFW01. Next base: position 2,324 of record JAEWFW010000044.1, on the reverse strand, counting down.
GCCTCTTTTCTGAAAGATTTGCAAACCTCTCAACCACGAATTGTGCAGCTACGCCAATAAACGCACCGACCATAAAGGTAAAAATCAATTTTTCTAATATCAAGGGCAGAGATGTATCAATTGCAATGAGTCTAAAAACAATTAATGTGGCTACCAATAAACTAGCCACAGTCAATGGAAAACGGTATCCGGCGATGGCTATACCTTTAGCACTTCTTCTGATAATCTCTTTTAAATATTCCATCTCTCTCGACCTCATTTCGATAATAGGGATTTTTCTTCGCAACTTATAACCATAATTTCAATTGCCTTATAGAACTTGTATTGCCTATTTTCCCAGATATAATCATCAAGCTTTTTGTCAAATTGTATAACCCAAATTATCTATTTTCAATCTGTTTCAAATGGTGAATCATATGATCAAGATAATAATTATCAAATAACCATCTAAGTGTAGTTGGCGTACCATCCGCTAAAATACATTGTTTATTCCATTGTTCTGCATCCACATGTTCCATCAGGGAAACAATTTGTTTGTTTAGTTGCTCCCACCACGCAAGTAACTCTGCACGGTTATGACGATTTTGATAATCATGCAACTCGACTAACTCATTTTGTGGGTACGTCAGAATCTGAATCGGTCCATCATTCAAGAGAATATTGACAAAGCGTCGATAATTGATAACTGCCGAATCACACAAATGTCCTAATATTTCCTGCTTTGACCACTTTTCTTGTGATTCTTTATGAACAAATTCTGGTTGATTGAATAAGAGGATCATTTTAGGTGTCTCTTCAAGCGCAACGTATAGAATTTTTATAGAATTTTGTAATGATCGCTTTATTTCCTTACTATCACTCATATTAGTGCCCTCCATTAAGAATATTTAGCTCAATTCACATAGCTTCAAAAAACGCTCATAAGCAATCTTCTTTCCAGTATCTTATACCCCTAAGTGCGTGAACCACCCAAAACGATCGCCTCTACATAGGGCAAAGTAGATAACTTCTCCACCACCGATTGAATAATCGTATCTATCCTACTAACACCACCCATATTATTCCATAACTCGTATATTATCTCTTTCCTTCTACTATAAAAGTCTTGCCTGCAGAATGCAAATACATTAGCAAACCACAGGCAAGACTTTAGAAATTTATTAAATCATAATACATCAATCTGCTTTTCTCTCCGCAATACATATACAGATAAAATCAATCCTGCCGCTAATATAAGCCCGCAGGTAAGTGGCTCCATCCACGGAATTCCGGTAAATCTATATAAGAGGTTGACACTGTTGAACATATAATGAAACATTGCAAAACTAGTAAATCCAATCACGCCAAATATCGGAATCAACTTCATAATCAACGATATCAAATTCCGACTAAATCTCGAAACGACAAATGCCAATGCCGCTGTCCCTATACTCACAATATATAGAAACAGACTATACAGTGCAATATATTGCCCATAGGATAAATCAAACCAGAAAATATTTACGTCCAAGTTCAAGAATGAGGTCAACCTATTGTTCCAAAAAACGTAGATGCCATTAACGCTATATAACACTCCAAAGATTAAAAGACACAACGTGGTAACCGTAAACGCCGAGATAATCACGGAAATAAACTGCTGCAATAATAGCCTTCTTCCATTCTTGGCACTGTATTGCAATAAGTGTATATTCGCCGAACGATCGTTAGCAATCAGCGGTGAAACAAGCACAAGTACTGTCAAGATCGTTAAAATAGCTAACGAGATTGAATATGAAACGGTATTTTCGAATGAATACCCATCCATAATATTTCTATATTCCTCGTCTGCCTTAATCTGCTGCAAACGCTCTAATTCCCTTACGGGCGTCTCTGATGAATGTAAACCTCTTTCCAATGTATATTCAATATAATTGTAGTACCGCTCCCCAATCATATTCAATGCCTGCAATTTAAATCGCACATAATTGCTCTCGTCTCCGAGCAATGTCCAAATTGCCTTATGCTCTCGCTCGGTTGTCTCTTCTTTCTCATAAACTGTCTCATAATCCGCAAAGCTGTATATGCCTACTTCAGCAAAAATCGGTAATCTCTTGATATAACCCTCTGCTTCCAATATCGCAGCTTGCCTTTCCATTTCCAGAAACTCCAAAAGCTGTTCTTCTGTAACCATCGCCCCGTAGCGTTGCGTCATTTTCATTGTCAATAGCGTTTTAAAAACTCCCAAAATAAACGGTCGAAATTTCCCCAAATTACTCGCTATGATTTGATTCATAACGACTAACATCATAAAAGCCAGCCTTTTTCTTCTCTTTGATTCGGTAGCT
>JAEWFW010000032.1 GCA_023388635.1 Bacillota bacterium | reverse complement strand
CTTGAATTGGGCGTCATAACGCCTCCCATTGTTCCCCATTTCTCAATCCCTCCACAGTTGTTATTTTACCTAACTACTGTGTGTCCGGCAAATCGGGTATAAGCCAGCTCTCTCATCTATAGTATTCTCGGTAGTGGTTTGATGTAGCCCAAAATCAGTATGCCAATAATTGTTTAATATATTGTCCATAAGACAACTCAAACCAAAAAATATCTCTATATTCCTCGTTGTCCTTTATCTGCTGCAAACGTTCTAGTTCCCTTGCAGGTGTCTCCGATGAAAAATAGCTATACTCATTATAACATGGCAACTCTCATCTATTATCGTTTAATCCAAATGAAAAATTCCACCATTCCCAAATTCAAATTTTCCTCCTGCCTCTATCTCGAAATGTTTCTTTGCAATCCCTAAATCAACCAAATCGAATACATAGTCATCTGCAATTTGAGCGCTTACAATATTATTTTCGTACTTAAACATTGCTTTTTGTGTATTTATAGCACTTGGGGCAAGTAATACTGCTTTCATTCCGTTCTGTACCCATTGCGGCAAAGGTTGATCGCTTATGATTCTTTGTTCGATAGTCTTTGTTTTTCTATGCATAGCTGACCGCACCATTTTTTCTTTTAGTGAGGTGCCTGCCACTACACCGACTAAAACTACACAAACCAATTCCTCGCTGTCATCAAAAATAAACTCGTTCTTATCGAAAGTGCCTCCGACCCAGCAAGTTCCCAAACCTAGATCAGTTATAGCAAGAACTAAATCTTCTCCATAATACCCAACCCTCTCCTTCAAGTTTTCGAGTTGTTTTTTCCCTTTCATCAATATAATTGAACGCACATTCGTAAATAAACCATAACTCTTGCTTAATTTCTGAAAAGCATTGCTTCCGTCCTCCAAGAATGCCATTGCTAAGCCAGATGCTTCGTTTAATTCGTTAATAAGAGAAATGATTTTCCCCTTTTCCTGATCGGCAATCGGCTGCTTTTCAAACTTTCTCCGTGAAATTCTATTTTCTATTGCCCTGCGCATAAAATTACCTCCTAAGTATTCATCAATTTCCTCGATAAAATTCTTGCATGAAATCTTCAATATGCGATACAAGATTTTTAAGCAATGCAAATTTAGTAGACATATTGATATAGTAAAAATTCTTCGTACCTTCTTCGCGCATCAGTATGATACCCGCATCGCGCAAAATTTTCAGGTGGTGTGAAACAGCAGGGCGAGAAAGATGAACTTGCTCTGTAATTTCACCGACACGCAGACCGGTTTTGCAGGTAGTACCCATCAAAACCAATAGGATAGCCTGACGCGTTTCATCACCAATCGCTAATAAGATTTTTTGACAATTTATGAAATCCTCTCTGATCAACCTGAGCTGCTCGTGTTTATCCATATAACACCTCTGACATCTTGTTTAATCGTTCGATCTAATAAACCATATGCAAATCATACACCACCCTTTAGCCCCATACAACATTGGGAAAGAAAATCGAGATTAATCTGCTTTAAGACGGAAAACCACCAAACTGGCTTATTGAATCGCAGCCGATACGATTTAATGAATTACAGCGCCTGATTGGTTCAATCACTTACAAAACATTAAGCGTTCAACTGAAAGAGCTAGAAAACGATGGTCTAATAATACGCACGGAGTATCCACAAATACCACCCAAAGTAGAATATTCTTTATCAGAAAAAGGTACTTCTTTGTACCCCGTATTAGATGCGATGTGTACATGGGGCGAGCAGAATATGTAATAGCAAGTGTTGCGAAAAATAGCTGTTCTACCAACTTTTTCGGCAGAACAGCTATACTCATTACCCTATGATCATTACATACTATCTTTTAAGATTTCTACAATTTCTTCATGAGAAAGTATTTTATATCCGCCGTCTAAAATAAACGATCCTGAAGCAATACCATCTAACATATCCTCAGTAACACCCAGCTCTTTGATGCTCATCACAAGACCCAAGTCCTTCATGTAGCTTTCCATTCGCTCAAGTCCCTCTTTGGCAATTTCCGCATCTGTCTTGCCCTCTGGATTAACATCCCACACATTAATAGCATATCGCTTAAATTTTGCAATGCCATATTGACAAATGTGGCGGTAATAAGCCATTGAAATGGCAGAAAGCGTCATGCCGTGGGTAGCATCCGTATATGCACCAACAGACTGACCAATCATATGAACCATCCAGTCTGTGGATTTTCCTTTGGCAACCAACGTATTTAGTGCCCATGTTGCGGTCCACATGATGTTACTGCGTGCCTCATAATCATTCGGATTCTTTAGAGCGATCCTTGACGAATGAATTAATGATTTCAAAAGCCCTTCCATAATATAATCGGAAGTGTTGTCATCTTCGCCGGAGAAATACTGTTCCAGAATATGAGACATGATATCAAAGAAACCTGCGACCATTTGGTACTGTGGTATAGTAAAGGTGAATACTGGATTCAAAATCGAAAACTTTGGAAACACGTTGGCTCCAAACACATGACCAATTTTTTGCTTGGTATTGACATTGGTAATAACCGATCCACCGTTCATCTCTGATCCAGTGCCAACCATCGTTAGAACACAGCCCACAGGGATAATTTTATTATCTACATCTTCCATACGCAGATAATATTTTTCCCACGGATCTTCTTCACAATAGGTAGAAACCGACACTGCCTTTGCATAGTCACAGACTGATCCACCACCCACTGCAAGAATCAAATCCACATTTCCGTCTTTGGCTCTTTTACAGCCTTCGTATAACTTCTCTACAGTTGGGTTGGGCATAACGCCTGGGTCTTCAATGATCTCTTTGTTATTCGCCTCTAATATTTCTACAATCTTGCCGTAGATACCGTTTTTCTTGATAGAGCCCCCTCCATAGACCAACAGCACGTTTTTACCATAGTGAGGCAACTCCTCATGCAAATATTTTAGAGAGTCATCACCGAAGTAGAGCTTTGTAGGGTTGTAATAGCTAAAATTTCCCAACATGTTTTTTCCTCCTTGTTGACACTTTAATATGTATAGCGCACAATCATTCTAATCCTTAGAGTTAGCTCTAGGTCAATAGTGAATTTAAAGTTTTTGGAGGGAATCAATATATGATGCCCATAAAAGAAATCAAGACATTTGTCGATTGGTGCGTTGAAGGTGATTCTACCTTAATCAAAGATATGTAATGTTTGTCGAAAGGAAAGAATCTGTTTTGAAACTCCCACCTAAAACTAAAAAAGAGCAACCTTCCAGCTGCTCCCTAGATGCCAAATCCCTTTCGGGAATTGTGACTAAGAATAACGAATTAGACCACCATTCACATGGAGTACCTGCCCAGTAACATATGCCGAATCATTGGAAGCTAAATAAACATATGCCGGTGCAACTTCAAATGGTTGACCGGCGCGCCCCATCGGAGTCTCTGTTCCAAGGATCGCCACATGGTCCGGAGGATACGTGCTAACACTTAATGGTGTCCAAGATGGACCCGGTGCTACAGCATTTACACGAATACCTTTTGTCGCAAGGGATAGTGCCATAGTTCGAGTAAATGAAACAATAGCACCTTTGGAGGTTGAATAGTCAATCACCGTCGCTGCCCCTTCATAAGCAACTCTTGACGTTGTACTAATGATAGAGCTGCCATATTTCAAATGAGGCAGTGCCGCCTTTGTCATATAAAAAAGTGGATAAACATTAGTACGGAATGTGTTCTCCAATTGTTCATCCGACACATCCATTATATCTTTAGTATATGGTTGTACAGCCGCATTATTGACTACTACATCCAATTGCTTATACATTTTGATAGTTTGATCGACTGCGGACTTCGAGGTAGAAGGATCTCGTAAATCTCCAGGCAACAGCAGGCAGTTTGCACCCAATTTCTCCACGTACTCTTTGGTTTCTTCCGCATCTTTATGCTCATTCAGGTATACAATTGTCAGGTTTGCACCTTCCTTTGCAAAAGCTACTGCAATCGCTCTGCCAAACCCACTATCACCGCCTGTAATGATCGCTGCCTTTCCTTTCAATTTTCCACTTCCCACATAATCTGGAGAATCAAAAACCGGACGTGGATCCATAAGGTATTCATCGCCAGGCGGATTCTGGTGCTGCGCAGGGAAAGCGATTGGCTGCTGCACTTCGCGATTTTCCATACCGATATATGGATAATGCTGATTCATTCATGCCCCTCCTTACCTGAAATATTCAACTTTCAGGATATAAAAATTTTATCCTTCTTATATTTCCCATGGGCATGTTTAAGTATGCAGCAGAAAAGTATTTTCAAATAATCACGATTTAGTTTCTGTTTCTATTTCATTTTCCACCTCTTCAGAATACAATCCTTTAGTAAAAAATGCTTTTCTTAGATTTTGATATTTTTTTTCATTTTGCAACATGGCGTGAGTATCATGCATTAAAATCATTTTAGATTTTGGATAAGCTTTGCTGATTACTTCAGCGGCTTTTACAGAAAACTGATTGTCCACATCTCCGTTAAGCAATAGTACTTCGCCTTCATATTCCTTTCTCTTTTCAGTGAGATTAATAATCGGAACATCAATTATGCCCTCTTTTACTTCCTTTATATATTCTTTTATCAGTTCCTTTTCCCATTCAAAAGCAATATTGATATCACCCGGTTCATCCAAATATTTAATTAGTTGTTCTCCGATTATCTCCAACATTCTGACCTTGGTAGACTCCATCATGGGCAGTTTCATTGATAATTGAGTAATATTAAAGTTATATTCAGGATTTAACAAGTACTTATAGTAATTTCCCTTCTTGCCGTCGGCTATCTCGTCAATAAGCTTGGAACATGAATTATTCCAGTCAACATCATACAGTTGTATCTTATATAACATAAAGCATAAAGAAACTCTGTCGACTTTATCTTTGGAGAATATATCCTCCAGTTTTTCTAATATTTCAGGATTTTCTATTTTCATTATCTCTGTAAAAGGACTTCCAATGTTTACAATTTTATTATCAATTACAATATCTGGGGCACCAGTTGCCTCAAGCATCACTTTAGAAACATGCTCGCCATGTTTTGCAATATATTCCTGTATCAATATACCTGCTCCGGAAGTTCCAAACAGCATTATTTTACCGTCAGGCGGCAAATAGCCTTTTTTTTCGAGGTCTTGGCGTACCATTTCAATATCCTCAATCTGTTGTTCGGTTCCGTATAGATTCATAGCCTTTTTATAATCCATAGAGCCATCCTTAGTGTAGACCTCTGGAAAAAGTGCAGGGTATGAGCCTCTTCTCCCCATCACTACATAAGACATGCCGGGAAGCTTTTGCTCAAATACTTTAAAATCGGATTGAGGATTGACCTTGTTCTGCTGTCCGTCAGTAAGATAAAAGATTACATCTTTCTTAGCAGTAAAACCAGGACTCAATAAATAAAATCCCTTATATTTTCCTAAACCCGAATCATGATGATCAACAGGTAATTCGATATAAATGTGGTTCGAATCCGGCGGCATTTCAGGATAATATTCGGACAAACCCAAGCGTTCTTTAGGAACGAAAATATAGTTTCCATATTGAATGTAAGCCCATATTATAGCTGTAACAAATAAAAAACACATTATTATAAGGCCTATCTTCAATACCTTTTTACTGCTTTTCCTCGTTCTTTTTCCCTCTATCATCATTTTGCCTCCTTCCTACATTTCAATAATCTGACTATATGAACAAAAGGACAATAGCTTAGAATAATTCCCTGTCCCTTCTCAATCTTAATTAGCGACTAAATTTTGTTCCTATAATATCTATCTCAATCCCAGACTTGAATTCGGAGGTTTTTCACTTTTTCATATTGGATTCTAGAGAAGACTACGATCTGCATCTCCCGTTTTTTTCTTTTCTTTTTCAATGGCTTGAAATGCTTCTGTTTTACTTCCGGTGGTAGATCGAATCGAGAAAGTAACGTTCACAATATGATCAGATATTCTTTGCAATGAAAACAGAACGGAATAAATGCTTTTCGATACCTCAACAGGGTACATTCCGCAACTTAGGCGTGCCACATGTGCGTTACGCGTTGAGGATATTAGTTTTTTAATTCCCTTGTGAAGACTTGAAATTCTTCTAAAATTTTCGGTTCTACGCCTTGTAAACGCATCAAACCCTAAGTCGAACATTTCGGATATATGGCCGTAGATTAGACCAAGCTCATCTTTGGTCTGATCTAAAAACTTTACATTATTCTCCTTCATGTAGTTGGTTTCCTTTATTATAAGTACCGCGTAATCGCCCATCCGCTCAATATCGTTTGTTACATGATGCAATCCGGCGATCAGTTCTTCGTCATCAGGAAATTTAGTAACTGATGAAATTTTGATAAAAAAGCTTGTAAGTTTATTTGTTAAGAAATCAATACGATATTCGACATCGGCAATTTTTTTGCTTTGACTCATATCTTCGTTGAGCAACGAACCAAAAGCACGATCAATGTTCTCCTTTGCGAGAATTGTCATATCGTGCAATTCCTTTAATGCTTGTTCAATGGCGACTGCCGGAGTTTGCACGAAATGCTCATCAATATATGACAGTTCCTCCAGTTTTTGCTGCTTATCTTTCACTAAATTTGTCACTAAATTGACTAACGGGTCGATAAATATGAGTAACACTAAGGTGTAAAGAGTGTTATAAATCAGGTTAAATGTTGCAAGGCTAAACTGGGGTTTCCCTGGGAATAGACTTTCAAACATGTCGCTAATAGGTGTTCTGAAAAGAACCAGAATAATCGAAAAAGCTATCGCACCAATTACGCTGGTAATCAGATGGAATAATGCGATACGTTTCCCGTTGGCGTTCGTAGACAAGGCAGCCATAATGCCATCGCTACAGGTTCCTATATTTGCTCCCATCACTAAAAAAAACGATTGATCTATATTGTGGATAACTCCCGTAGACAAGAAAGCTATAAAAACACCAGTTGCTGCCGTAGATGATTGTATGATGCCTGCAAAGAGAATTCCTAATATCACCAGCAAGATGGGATTTTGCATGATTTCATATTTGAATACTTGAGAAAGTTGAATGCTCAGCGCCGAATCTGATCCACCGATTGCGCTTTCCATCACTTCCATTCCGATAAACAGCATTCCAAATCCGATTAAAAATGGCGCAATTTTATTAAGGGTTTCGTTACTAGTGGTAAAAACGATTATGACACCGACAAACGCAACCGCTGCAAAAACAGAGCTAATGCTAAAGCCGCCTTTGCCGACGCCCGAAAGGGCAAATATAAATGCTGTTAGAGTGGTTCCTACTTTTGCACCTAAAATAAAACCTGAACCTTGCTTGACTGTTACAATATTCGCATGAGCAAGTCCAACTGTCATGATCGAAGAGGCTGAAGAAGATTGAACAAGTGCAGTAGACCCGATTCCGATTCCATAATTAAAGACTCTGTTTTTGTTGATTTTTTTGAAAAGATTTCGTACTCCTGATCCTGCGCTTTGTTCCAAACCAGAGCTCATCTGCTTCATGCCAAACATAAATACAGCGACTCCACCTAACATAAGCAGTAAATTCATTAAAATTTCCATTATATTTCTTCCCATCTACATTATTTATTTCTTACTTCACCTTATATAGCAAACAGACATTCTCTACATGGCTGGTCATAGCAAACATGTCCACTGGCTGCACCCACTCGATCTTATAATCCTTTTTTAAGATATCACAATCTTTTGCCAGAGTCGATGGGTTACAGGACACGTAAACGATTTTTTGTGGTTTTGCTTTTACAAGCGCCTTCAACAGTTCCTCATCACATCCTGTACGCGGCGGATCAACGACGACAACGTCGGCTTTGTAGCCTTCGCGATACCACTTTGGCAGCAGTTCTTCGACTTTGCCGGCATAGAAGCGTACATTGTTGATGCCGCTTTGCTTAGCATTTTGTTCTGCGCTTTTCACTGCCTCTGGAATGATTTCAATCCCTCGTATTTCTTTGGCATACGGTGCCAGCCACATACCGATTGTTCCGACGCCGCAATATGCGTCGACGACTTTTTCTTTGCCGGTAAGGGCACAAGCTTCTTTGACAAAATCGTATAGCTTGACTGTTTGGTACGGATTTAACTGAAAAAATGATGTCGGAGACAGCAAGAATTTGGCGCTACGCAATTCTTCATGAATCGTATCTGCACCCCACAGTTTTACAGTGCGATTGCCAAATACAAGTGGCGTACGCTGAGGGTTAATATTCTGCATAATGCTTTTAAGATATGGCAGCTTTTCACGCAGCCTTGGTACAATTGCTTCCTTATGCGGCAATGAATCTGTCACCGTTACAATCGTCAGTTGCGCTTCTTTCGTTGCAAATCCAACCCGTGCGACAAGGGTACGCACAGCTCCTTCTTGCGTGCGTTCATCATATATAGGGATACGTAGTTCTTGAAGCACCTCACAAGCCGCCTTGACAATCTCATTCGTCATCGGATGCTGGATCGGACAATTTGTTATATCGACAATTTCATGACTGCCTTGGCTGTACAGTCCGGCAATCACCTTATGATTCCGCTTACCTACTTGTAACTGAGCTTTATTGCGGTATTTCCACAGTGATTCAGCACCGACCGTTTTGCGTATGAACGGTTGCTTGTCCGTTCGATAATAACGCTGGAATGCCTCCACAACAATCTCACGTTTTGCTTGCAGTTGTCCCTGATACTCATAATGCTGCAACTGACAACCGCCACATTCTTGATAAACAGGACAAGCCGGTTTCACACGCAACGGGGAGCGCTCTTTAATGCGGACAATTTTCCCATATGCCAAATTTCTCTCTACTTTTGTGATCTCAACAATTACGACTTCATCCGGTAGTCCGCCTTCGACAAACACAACTTTCTTCTTGTAATATCCAATTCCCTCGCCGTTAATTCCGATTCTTTTAATTGTAATGATCAAAGATTGTCCTACATGCATTGCCACATGGTTGTCTGAATATTTCATCTCACTAATCCTACTCTCTAATTAATCTGCATTCTGTAGTTCTACGCAATTCAAAATTCTACCTTTTTCGTTAATTGAGTTGCTTTCATTTCTGTTAATTGATCTTAATTCCATATCCTTTTTTGAAACAATACCGTGCGATGAAATAGATTACTACTAAAATAACAAGCGCCAGTAGAACATGAGTTGCCACCTCCCCTTCACTCTGTCCCAAATAGGCATAGCGCGTCATATTGACGAGCGGATAAATCGGGTTAATATAGCGCAAGTATGACAAGATGCCCGGAAGTTTCGATACTTCAAAGAATACGCCTCCCAGATACGTCAACGGCGTGATGACAATCGCCAAAACAAAATTCATTTTTTCGAAATTTTCTATAAAGAGACCGACGATCAACCCGAAAGAAGCAAAGATAAATGATACTACGAACATGGCTCCGAAAAATGCGAGCGGATTGTCTATCGTATAACTGACGAATGGAATCGTCGCTGCATACGTCAACGTTCCTACCAGCACCCCGCGAAATACCCCACCGCCAATAAAGGCAAGCGTCTTTTCCGTATCGGAAATCGGATAACTGTTTAAATCTTGAATCGTGCTCTGAAATTTTTGCGAAACGATTGAAAACGAAGGGTTCTGGAACGCTGCCGTCAATGCGCCCATACTGACAAGCCCCGGTACTAAAAAGGCAAGATACCCGACTCCCTCAATCCCTACATCCCGCGTCTGCAAAACACCGCCGAAGATACCCAAAAACAATATATTGGAAAGCAGTGGCGCTACGACGGTCTGAATCGGAACTTTCATAAACCGATGAATTTCCCGTCTTAGCAATGTCATAAACCCTACAAAATTGTAAAATATAAGTGTCTGTTTCATAAGTTCCTCCTACTGACGAATCAATTGTAAATAAATATCTTCGAGTTTTTTTCTTTCAATATTGACATCTGTAATCTGAATTTGCCGCTCCGCGAGCATCCCTAAAACTTTCGTGACTTCCTCTTTATGTAATGTCAGACGCAACGTTTTCTTACTTGTCAATTCCGGATGATACCCATGCAAAAATTCGGCATGAACGGTCTCCCCGACATCATTGGCAAATTCTATTTCCATAGTTACTTCCCTAGAAAATTCACCCATTAACTCCCGCTTTGGCTTGTCCGCAACAATTCTCCCCTTGTTGATGACGACAATCCGTTCACATAATCGTTCGGCTTCCTCTAGATAATGTGTTGTAAGAATAATCGTCGTGCCTGTTCTGTGCAATTTTTCTAAGAAATCATACATCGTGTGGCGCAGTTCAATATCTACACCTGCTGTCGGCTCATCGAGAATGAGAATTTTCGGTTTATGTACCAGTGCTCTGGCAATCAGTAATCTGCGCTTCATACCGCCTGATAATTCGCGCGATCTCGATTTTTTCTTATCTGACAAGGCAAGCTCCGCCAATAATTCATCTATGTATTGATCGTTATTGTGAATTCCGAAATACCCCGACTGCATCTTAAGGATTTCTTCCACAGTGAACGAAAAATCATAGGCAATTTCCTGCGGCACAACGCCGAGCACACGCTTGATTTCTAATTCTTCCCGATCGAGGTCGTGTCCGGCAATGCTGACAGTACCATTTGTTTTTTTCACATTACCCGCCAAAACATTAATTAAAGTCGATTTCCCAGCGCCATTCTGCCCCAGCAACGCTGTAAATTCGCCTTCTGCTATTTCAAGACTGACCTGATCAAGTGCCTGTTTCTGTGTTCTTGTATAAATCTTCGATACATTTTCTATATGTAACATCTTCTTCCCCCTGACAATCGTACTGATGTTTTCTACATTTGGCGACCACTGTTTATTATATCACTACTTCCTAACTAATAAAAAGCATGTGTTAACCAAAGTCACATCGATACATATCCTATAAAAGAAACACCTATAATTTGGAGGTAATCACCATGTCATTTCAATCATTTCAAGGTGTAATCACAGCTATCGATGATTTCTGGTCAGGATTCGGTGGCAATATCGGATGCACGAAATTAGTGACTATCCGCACCAGAGAACGCCAGCAAGTACATTTTATCGTCACACCAACTACGTATTTCGTAAACCACGTAATGATCAATGTCGGAGATACTATATAATGTGCACGCTTGTCAAGACACGAATTTGAAATTCTTAGTTATGAACTCCCTTCCATAGATTTCAAGCGACTGCCTGATAGTTTGTGCCA
>JAEWFW010000054.1 GCA_023388635.1 Bacillota bacterium | reverse complement strand
TTCCTTCTTTAATCAATTGCTCTGCTATTGTCATGATCGTTTCGCCTCCTTCTGTTGATACATTTTTCGCTATGTCATATATCTCCGTCAATGTGATGTTCTGGCGTGCATTCATGATGTAACGTACACATGTCTCAAAATATCCCATCCACGTTCTCTGACTTCCCAGCTCTACCATCAATTCCATGATTCTTTGTAAGCCTACCCGGAATTCTTCTTCACTCCGATAGATAATATGCATGATTTCCATAAAAATGTATAGCTTCACGCTTCCACGAATGTCTTCCTCACCGAAATGCGATAAATCGTACAATATATACCTATAGTCAGGGATATAGTCACTAAATTCTCGTGGTACATGATCTCCTAACATATCCGCCAAGCTCGGGCTGATATTCCAACGCTGCTCTCCATGGTAGAATACGATCGGCAGAATCACCGGCAACGGATATTGTTTTTCTTTACCTTGCTTGCTCTCCCATATCCAGCACATGTATTTCAGCAATTGTACGGATGTCATTGGCGAAGCATAGCTCTTGTGCTCAAAGAGAAAATACACATATCCCGGCTGACCACTGATCTTTGTCTGAAACAGCAGGTCGGCACACGATTCCTTTAAGTCGCTCTCAATAAAGCTGTCTTTCTCCGCCTTGATATTCGCCAGGTCGATATGCTTGAGCAACGGCTCCGGCAAGTAGTTCTTTATAAAGTCTTTTGTCGTATCTAAGTCGCTTAACGTTTCTTTGAAAAACTTATCGTGGGGTTGATAAATGATATCCACTTCTTTCTCCTCCTATTATATGATAGGGGATGTGTTTTCGCAATGTTGCTGCTTCTGACTCCATTATATGCGAATGTATGTTCCGTCACAAGATGTTTCTGGAATAATATTAATGAATACATAATTAGCAAAAAACGATTGCCGGCGGAAATCATTTCGCCGGCAATCGCTTACACATCACATTGCATTCCAATATTGTATTCTGCTTATTGCAGAATCATTTTTTAACGATACTCCGCAATATCCTTTTCAACCCGTTCGACAAACGCGCCCAGTTCCATAGTGCCCTCATCTTCACCGCGGAATCTGACGGCAACGCCATTGGACTCTACTTCCTTATCTCCGACGACGAGGATGTATGCAACTTTTTGGATTTGTGCTTCACGAATTTTATAGCCGATTTTCTCATTGCGATCATCGATTTCTACGCGGATACCTTTGTCCGCCAATGTCTTGACGACCGTTTGTGCATATTCATTGTGTACGGACGATACGGGGATTACACGTGCCTGTTCCGGTGCCAGCCAAACCGGCAGCGCACCGGCATGATGCTCGATCAACAGCGCCATAAAACGTTCCATGGAACCGTAGATTACGCGATGCAACAATACCGGGCGATGCTTCTGATTATCCTCACCGATATACGACAAATCGAATTTCTCCGGCATTTGGAAATCAAGCTGTACAGTTCCGCACTGCCATGTGCGCTTCAAGCTGTCACGGACATGGAAATCAATTTTCGGTCCGTAAAATGCCCCGTCTCCTTCGTTGACTTTGTAGTCCATACCCCGCGCCTGCAAAACATTTTGCAATGCGTTGGTCGCCTTTTCCCACATCTCATCGGAACCCATTGATTTTTCAGGACGTGTAGAAAGTTCAACATGGTACTCGAATCCAAATATTTTATAGAAGCGGTCGATTAAAGAAATAACGCCATTGACTTCTTGCTCAATTTGCTCCGGTGTGACGAACAAATGCGCATCATCTTGTGTAAAGCTGCGGACACGCAATAAGCCGTTTAGCGCGCCGGACAGTTCATGACGATGGACTAGCCCCAATTCCGCCAGGCGGATCGGCAAGTCGCGATAGCTGCGCAATTTCGTCTTATATACGATCATTGCTCCCGGGCAGTTCATCGGCTTTACAGCAAAATCGGCTTCATCAACTTTTGTAAAGTACATATTCTCTTGGTAATGGTCCCAGTGTCCGGACTGCTCCCAAAGGCGTCTGTTCAATATAATCGGTGTTTTAATTTCATCATAACCTGCTTTTCTGTGTTCATCACGCCAAAAATTCTCCAGCTGATTGCGCAAAACCATGCCATTCGGGTGGTAGATGACCATTCCCGGTGCATCATCAGAAAAGCTGAACAAATCCAGTTCGCGACCTAGTTTGCGGTGATCGCGTTTCTTTGCCTCTTCCATAAAATGCAGGTATTCTTCCAAATCTTCTTTCTTCGGAAATGCGACGCCATATATACGTGTCAGCATTTCATTATCAGAGTTCCCACGCCAGTACGCACCGGCAACACTCATCAATTTAATGTTTTTCAATTTGCCGGTTGACTCTAAATGCGGACCGGAACACAAGTCGGTGAATTCTCCCTGGTGGTACACTGAAATCTCCGCTTCCGGCGGCAAATTGATAATCAGTTCTTCTTTCATATATTCTCCCGCTTGTTTAAAGCGCTCCAGCGCTTCTTCTTTCGTCAAAACTTCCCGTGTAATTACATGGTCTTCTTTGATGACGCGGTTGATTTCCTGCTCGATTTTCGGCAATTCTTCAATGCTGATCGGTTGAGAAAGGGAGATATCATAATAAAAGCCGTTTTCGATATCCGGACCAATCCCGAATTTCGCCTCAGGATATAGGCGCTTAACTGCCTGTGCTAAAATGTGCGCTGCACTGTGCCGATAAATTTCTAGTCCTTCTCCAGAATCAATTGTGATGATTTCCAAATCTACATCTTCATTGATCTTTGTGTTAAGATCGACATTCTTTTGATTGACTTTTCCGGCAATTGCCTTCTTCTTTAAACCCGGGCTAATTGCACCGGCAATCTCCTTGACAGTCATGCCTGCTTCAAATTCTTTAATTGATCCATCTTTCAGTGTAATTTTCACCATATCGATACCCTCCATCATTAAATTATCCAGTATACTTCTCTGTTGAATTCTCTGTTGAAGCAAGTTCTTAATTCAGGTGAAGATTTTTACTCCATCTGAATTTTAGAACTGCAAATGCATGACTTAGTTGGCGTTGAGCTCCCGCCTAAAAAAGGCGGAAGACTTACGCAAAGTTAGTCAAGTGAAAAATAAAAAACACTCCTCCCCAAAATATGGGGCGAAGTGATCGCGGTTCCACCCAATGTCTGATAAACCGTCATCCATAGCGACATGCTACAAATCTGCACGGTCTTGTCCTCATTGCGATTCGATAACGTCAATCAAACGCTCAGATTAAATATCTCTGAGTATCTCCGAGGTGGTATTTTGACCGGCACACCGACGGATTTACAGCCAAGATCCGTCTCTCTGTTGATGCACGTAAAGCCCAAACATGTCCTCATCAGCAATACAATATCATTACATTCATTATTAATATCAACATTAATTGAAATAATAATACTAAAAGTATAGCGTTTTTGCAACAAAAAAGCAAGCGAAGACGCAGACCTAGTGCCCATAATGGGCAAAATAAAAATCGTTCCTATGGAATGATTGCTCAGTTCCTTAGAAACGATTTTGGTGCCGAGGACCGGAATCGAACCGGTACGAGGTTTGAGCCTCGCAGGATTTTAAGTCCTGTGCGTCTGCCAGTTCCGCCACCCCGGCAGGGATGATTTTTTTGAAAAATTGGAGGCGGCACCCAGAATCGAACTGGGGGTAAGAGATTTGCAGTCTCCTGCCTTACCGCTTGGCTATGCCGCCAAATCTGGAGCGGAAGACGGGATTCGAACCCGCGACCCTCGCCTTGGCAAGGCGATACTCTACCACTGAGCCACTTCCGCATAAAAAATACGCTGTTTTTCCATAAATGGTGGTTCGGGACGGAATCGAACCGCCGACACGTAGATTTTCAGTCTACTGCTCTACCGACTGAGCTACCGAACCATAAATGGCGGAACTGACGGGATTCGAACCCGCGATCTCCTGCGTGACAGGCAGGCATGTTAGGCCTCTACACCACAGTTCCTAATGGTGGACGATGACGGGTTCGAACCGCCGACCCCCTGCTTGTAAGGCAGGTGCTCTCCCAGCTGAGCTAATCGTCCATTTAAATTCAGCGACAAGTTACACTTTATCATAATTCCGATTTCATGTCAACGATTAAAATAAATTCATCTGTGATTCATTCGCTTCGTTTTGGCGCTACAAAATTCATTATACTAAGAATAGCCGCAGATTGCAACGACTATTTTAACAATTGTTTCAATTCGTTCATAAATGCATTGGCATCTTCGAATTCTCGATACACAGAAGCAAAGCGAATATACGCCACTTCATCGACATTCTTCATCTTATCGAGAATGCGTGCGCCCACTTCCGTACTGGGGATTTCGCTTTTCATTTCGTTTTGAATTTCCCGTTCAATCGTATCAACTAAATCTTCCCACGTTCCAATGGGAATATTGCGTTTTTCACCGGCACGCAGCAAACCGCGAATTAGCTTTTGCCTGTCAAATTCTTCTCGTCCGCCATCTTTCTTAACGACGATGATTGGCTTATGTTCAATCGCTTCAAAGCTCGTAAAGCGCTTGTTGCATTGTTCGCATTCACGGCGTCGGCGTATCTGCTTCCCATCATTGACCGGTCTTGAATCGGAAACACGGGTGCGCATCGATTGGCAATAGGGACATCTCATAAATAATCACACCTTTATCAAATATGTTTCAACATTATATCACAAAACATACATGAATGCATTTGTTACCACTCCGCCCAATACATTCCCAGTATGTGAAAATGGATTCGTCAGATAATAAGGGTACACCAAACGAAAGGAGGTGTAACTTATGGGTCTAGGTCAAGAACGTCCAAGTAACTGGTTGGTTGTACCTGAAGCATACCAAGCTTTGGATCAATTCAAATACGAAGTTGCTTCTGAATTAGGAATTCAAACTCCTCAAAACGGATACTGGGGTACTATGACTTCTCGCGATTGTGGTGCAGTTGGAGGTCATATCACTCGTAAATTAGTTCAGCTTGGAGAGCAGCAACTTATGGGTGGAGCTGCGTCTTCTGCTCAATCTTCTCAATATTAAGATGTGTTAAGAAGCGAATAATAAAGGCACTGGTCTATTTACCAGTGCCTAATCACTTTTATGCCATCATATGCTTGACGAGATCAATGACGCGGCATGAATAGCCCCATTCATTGTCATACCAAGCAAACACTTTTACCGTTTTTTCGCCGATTGTCATGGTTGAAAGACCATCGACAATACTGGAATGGGAATTGCCGTTGTAATCAATCGATACGAGTGGCTCATCGGAATATCCGAGAATCCCTTTCAATTGATTGTCCGCCGCTTGTTTCAAAGCGTCGTTGACCTGCTCAGCAGTGACTTCCACATCCAATTCAGCTACGAGATCGACAATCGATACATTCGGTGTCGGCACACGCAAAGATACTCCGTTAAGTTTACCTTTTAATTCCGGAATTACTTTCGCCACAGCACCGGCAGCCCCTGTCGATGTCGGTATAATCGATTGTGCGCAGGCTCTCGCTCTGCGTAAATCTTTATGCGGATTATCTAAATTCTTCTGATCATTCGTATATGCATGCACTGTCGTCATTAACCCGTGCTTTACCCCAAATGTTTCGTGTAGTACTTTGACGACCGGAGCAAGGCAGTTTGTCGTACATGATGCATTCGATACGATATGGTGATTTTCTTTATCGTAAGCATCTTGATTTACGCCCATGACGATTGTGACATCTTCGTTTTTACCTGGCGCAGAAATACATACTTTTTTGGCACCGGCTTTCAAATGCAAGCCCGCACCTTCCCGCGTCACAAATTTACCGGTAGCTTCGATCACAACATCGATATCTAATTCTTTCCACGGTAAAAGCTCAGGATTTCTTTCTGCTAATTTGACAATTGATTTTCCATTAACCGTAATCGTATTGTTCTCATTGTCGGCTTTAATATCCGCATCAATCGCGCCATGAACAGTGTCGTATTTCAAGATGTGAGCCAAAATACTCGGGTCGTAACTGGCGTTAATTGCCACTACTTCAATTCTCTCGTCATGTATCGCCCTTCGGTGTACTAAGCGACCAATACGACCATACCCATTAATAGCAATTCTGATCGGCTTCATGATCAATCCCCCATATATAAATTTTTTCTTCTCTCTCATTTCGTCATTTCGACAAAGACCAGCAAAATCCTGCTTGCGAAAACATTCCATTAATCATAATTGTTCGACAAAGAAATATATTGCTAATCGTAAATCTTTTGATACTGCCCGTAAAAATGTTGTACGCGCTGAATATAGTGCCTTGTCTGACCGAAAGGTACCTGTTTCAGCGTATCCATTTCACCGTCCCATTTCCCTTCCAGCATCCATTCATCGACACGCGCCGGTCCGCTGTTATAGCCTGCAAGCATTAACGGCAGATTGTTATCATATTTTCCTTGCAGATATCTGACGTACCAAGTACCTAAGCGGATGTTCGTCGCCGGTTTTGCCAGTTCTTCTTCATATGTATAGGTAATGCCGTTAATTTCTGCCGCCCAAGCAGCCGTTTGCGGCATCAATTGCATCAGACCGATTGCCCCTTTGTCCGATACACTTTTTTTCTTATATTGACTTTCCACCATAATAATCGCTGCAATCAGCCGTGGATCCTGATCATAGATTTCCGCCATTTCCCAAATCGTCTCTTTATAGGGTATCGGATACACCATACGCCAAAACGTGTTCGTATTCATAGCGATCAATATGGCAATAAGTAAAACCAACCATTTGTGCGTTTTACCGATACGTGTCATTCTCTTCTCCCTTTGAGTAGTTTATCGATTACCACTTGCACTTGTGCTTCTGTGTCCGTCACAGTACCGCTATTGTCTATGACAAAATCAGCCAACTTGACCTTTTTTTCTAAAGACCACTGCGCATCGATCTTTTGCGCCGCATAAACGGCATCAATTTGATCGCGCTGCATTAAGCGCTGCATTTGAATATCCTCAGGAACATAGCAGACGATCACATAGTCCATGACGAGATCATATCCAGTCTCAAACAGCAAAGGAATGTCTAAAAAGACCATCCCTTTGCTGTTTTCTATCTCAAGCGCCTGAAACATGATTTCTTCCATAATGATCGGATGGGTAATATCATTCAGACGGATTCTCATCTCTTCATTTTGAAAAATTACACTCGCCAATTGCCGGCGATCAATTTGACCATCGTCATCGACAATTTCCGTTCCGAATACTTCTATAATTCTGCTATATGCAGCATTGCCTTTCATTATGACATTTCTCGCCACTTGATCGGCATCAAGCACTTCATAGCCCATTTTGGCAATAATTGCTTTTAACGTGCTCTTGCCACTGGCGATGCCACCCGTAATTCCTATGATCATTTGCAATCCCTCTGTCATTTAATAAAATATCTTCGTCATCCCCAGCAATATTAACATAATCCCCGGTAAATACGAAAGTTTCTGAAATGTATGGATATTGGAAAAAGTTTTCCCGAACAATACGCCAAAATATAAGCAGAAAAAGCTACAAACCGCAATCATCCCTGCCGTCAAGAGTGGTGAATAACCGATAAACGCCGCCCCTATACCTGCTCCAAAAGCATCCAGAGAAAGTGCCAAACCGAGCACGCCTGCTTCGGCAAGACTGATCTCGCCTGATCCGTCAATGTCAGCTTCCATCGGCGTTTTTAGTATTTGAATCAGTATACCCAACCGCTTAATCTCTATCGTTATGATATTATCAGAGGGTGTACTCTTCGGTGAATTACGCTGACTTTGCTGCAGATCGGATGCCTTGCGCTTTTGAGAAAATAAATGAAACACTGTCCAGATACCGATCAATAAAAGAATTACGCCTCCGATGGATTGTGCCACCGATTCCGGTATAAAATACAACAAACCGCTGCCAATCTGTATCGCCAGCAAAATCATCAATCCGGAAAGCAAAGAGATAATGACGAGCGGCAAAATAGAAATACGGACTTTGCGTAATCCGTATGTCAACCCAACGCCAAAACTATCTAAACTTACAGCAAATGCTAAAATAAACACAGATACACCAGACATCTTGATTCCTCCTCATACCTAGAGTATGGGCATTCCAAGAAGTTGGTGCCTGTTTGAACATGGCACTGCTACTTTTGACACGAAGGACAGTAATGGGTTCCCCTACCGCCTAATCTCATCTTCTGTATTTCATCTCCACAAATTTTGCATGGCTGTCCATGCCTTTGGTATACATAGAGTTGTTGCTGAAACATCCCCATCTCACCTTGCCCGTTGACATACGATTTGACAGAGGATCCACCTGCCTCAATCGCCTCATCCAATACGACTCTAATATTTTCGTAAACGGCACGCGCTTGCTCGGTGGTCAATGCACACGCTAAAACGCAGGGCTTAATGCCGGAGCGGAACAGTATCTCATCGGCATAGATATTCCCCACACCAGTCACAACCTGTTGATCAAGTAACAGCGTTTTAATCGGTTTTTTCTTATTTTCAATACGCTTAAAGAAGTATTCGGCTGTAAATTCTGGATCAAATGGTTCCCTACCTAATTTCAATAATGAATGATGGCAGTCAACTTCCACCGTAGGCAGCAAATCCATTGTGCCAAATTGCCTCGTATCCTTATAACGCAACTGTGTCCCATCGTCAAAAGAAAATACCACATGTGTATGTTTAACTAGGGGCTCATTAGCTGGAAACAGGCCATAGTTGCCTTCCATACGCAGGTGGGAAATCATCGTCCAGCCTTCGCTTAAACGAAACAACAAAAATTTTCCCCTGCGGTCAATATCCAAAATCGTCTTCCCCGCTAAGATCGAGACAAATTCATCCTTCTCGGGTTCACGGACAATTCTTGGCAAATGTACATCGACGTGGGCAATCGTTTTATTGACGACGAGATGCCGCAATGTCTTCTTGATCGTCTCCACTTCCGGTAATTCCGGCATTATCTCACCCACTTCTATCTAAGTAATATCGATCTCTGTATGATTTTATCTGTCAGCTATTTCGCATCGTACCAATTGTCGCCAACGGCTACGTCGACTTTTAGTGGAACTTCCAGCTTGATGCATGTTTCCATGACGGACGGTACCAGCACTTGCATTTCTGCCAATTCGTGCGGCGGCACTTCGAAAATCAATTCGTCATGTACCTGTAAGAGCATCCGGCTTTCCAAGTTACGCATTTTTAATTCTTCTGCCAATTTAACCATCGCCAGTTTGATAATATCGGCGGCGGTACCTTGGATCGGCGTATTCATCGCCGTCCGTTCGGCAAAACTGCGCAGGTTGAAATTAGAACTGTTGATATCCGGCAAGTACCTACGTCTGTGCAACAACGTCTGTACATACCCCTGCTTTTTCGCCAGTTTTACAATTTGATCCATATATTCACGCACACCCTGGAAATGGACGAAATACAGGTCGATAAAATCCTTTGCCTCTTTGCGCGCAATATTGAGATTCTGCGACAATCCATAATCGCTAATACCGTAGACGATTCCAAAGTTCACAGCTTTCGCCTGTCTGCGCATCAACGACGTTACCTGTTCCGGCGGAACGCCAAACACATCACTTGCCGTTTTGGTGTGTATATCCATGTTCATTTGGAACGCTTCCATGAGCTTCGGATCCCTTGAAATATGTGCCAATACCCGCAACTCAATTTGCGAATAGTCAGCCGCCAGCAGTTTCCAACCGACTTTCGATGGAATAAACGCTTTACGGATTTTACGCCCCTCTTCCAGACGAATCGGTATATTTTGTAGATTCGGCTCTGTGCTGCTCAACCTACCGGTAGCAGTCAATGCTTGATTATAAAACGTATGGATTTTATGTGTTTCCGGTTCTATGACCTTCAATAAGCCTTCTATATATGTCGACTGCAATTTGCCCAATTGTCTGTGCAACAAAATATAATCGACAATCTGATGGTGAGGAGCCAATTTCTCTAGCACATCTGCACTTGTTGAATAACCGGTTTTCGTTTTTTTAATCGGCGGCAATCCTAGTTTATCGAATAAAATCGTTCCCATTTGCTTTGGCGAATTAATATTGAACTCTTCCCCTGCCAAAGCGTATATCTCACTCGTCAAGTTCTCAATACGCCCTGTCAATTCCTTGCCGATTTCCTGCAAAATTTCCTCATCAACGGCAATTCCCTGCTTTTCCATATCCGCGAGAATCAATGCCAGCGGCAGTTCAATATCCTTGAAAAGCTCGTATAATTGATGCTCTTGCAGCTTTTCCATGAATATTGCCGATACATGATCGATTGCCTCGGCTTTTTCTACAGCATGTCGCAAAATCGCTTCTTCCGAAAGTTCCTGCATACTGCGCTTGTTCTTACCGTAGAAGTCTTCATCTCTTACGAGCGGAATTCCGTAGTTTTCCACAATATCCGCCAACTCCCGTTGACCGTCCCCCGGATCGAGCAAGTAATTGGCGAGCATAATGTCCATTTCTATATTGCGAATGTCGATGTCCATCGTACGGCAAAGATAATAATGGCTTTTGCTGTCAAACACATATAGCATGCATTCTCGCAAAGCATCTGCCACATGTTCACAATCAATCAAATCCTGTGGAATGACACATCGACTGTCCCCTTGTACCAGTGAAATGGCATAAATTTGATCGTTATGATAATCGTCACCGTCGGTCTCAATACATACGGCAATTGGACGTGCCCGGTCAAATGCCCCTAAACAAGCGGCGACTTTTTCACAGGAATCGACAACTTTATAAGCAAGCTCCGGCTTTTCCGGCTTTTCAGAAGCTGTATCTGTTTGCCGCAATTTCATCCGTTCAATTAATTGTTTAAATTCTAACGTCTCAAATACAGGCAGAACTTTATCTTTACAAAATTCGCGGCGCTTCGCCGAATCCCAATCGATTTCCATCGGAACTTGATTGTTAATTGTCGCCAGTTGTTTGCTCAAAAATGCCTGGTCTACGTTCTCAAAAAGGCGCTCCTTTAATTTAGCGCCGCTGATATTCTCGATGTTTTGCATGACAGTTTCCAAATTGCCGTACTCTTGAATCAGCTTTAACGCCGTTTTCTCACCTACACCCGGCACTCCTGGAATATTGTCCGACGTATCCCCCATTAACCCTTTGAGGTCGATCATTTGCTCTGGACGTAATCCGTATTTCTCCCATAACGAATCCGGTGTGACGATTTCCGTGTCACTGATTCCCTTTTTCGTAAGATATACCGTCGTATAGTCGTTCACAAGTTGGAACGTATCCTTATCTCCGGAAACTAAGATTGTGTGAATCTCTTGATCCATTGCCTGACGAGAAAATGTTCCCATCAGATCATCCGCTTCATAGTTCGCCAATTCATAGCACGGAATATCAAAGGCTGTCAAAATCGATTTAATTAATGGAAATTGCTCGGATAATTCTGACGGAGTCTTTTGGCGCTTTCCCTTATAATCGCCATACGATTGATGGCGAAATGTAATTTTCCCGGCATCAAATACACATGCCAAATAATCCGGTTGCTCTTCTTCCAACATTCTTAGCAGCATCGTCGTAAAACCAAGGGCCGCATTCGTATGAATCCCCTGTTTATTTGAGAGCATCGGCAGTGCATAAAACGCCCGGTTGGCAATACTGTTACCATCAATCAAAATTAATTTTGCCAAAATTGTTACCTCCAAAAGTATTAATTCTGCAACTATCATACCACAAAAATCTTGTGAAAAACAAAATAACTCCACAAAAAAACAATCCCGTCTTTCGACGGGAAACGCTTAGTTTTGCTTATGATTCACTTTCACGCAACCGTTGTACTACACTATCCTTAGCGATATTTTTGTATACCCCCAAGGGCAGCACATAACTTAGTAACAGGAGCACCGGAAAGCAAATGACCAGTGGCATAAAGCTGAATTGGTATGTGTATGCAGCACTGTTTTGCACTACGGTATGGACTGCAAAGTAACTGACACCATATCCTACTGTGACAAAGAGGAGCAACGTCATACCCATATAATACATACTTTCAAAAATCAGCATTTTCTCACCTTGTCCGGCTGTCATCCCCACACTTTGCAGCATCGCCAATTCCTGCCTGCGGGAAAAAATATTCGTCATTGTCGTGTTGACAAAATTCAAGATGCCGATCAGCAAAATCACACCGCACAGCGTGAATCCAATCAAAGCAAACTGCTGGTTATCACTGTTCATCTCGGCAATATAATCGGCTCGCGAACGAAAGTCTACCTCCGGGTTACCTGCTAACAATGCGGCGATCTCCGTTTGCAGCCTTTCGACCGCATCTTCGTCGGCAATCACCGTCGCCGACATAATATTGGCATTCACCAATTGCTCAAATTCCGCAGACGGCAAGTACAGCGAATACCCGGGAATAGAAATAAAATGAGCACTTAAAGAATGCAGGGCGCTGTGATCCACCTTCGCCATCACTTCATATTGTCTTTGCTCACCGTCTTCCGATCCTACATTAAAATCAACCGTATCGCCGATATCAAAAAAGTTTTGCCGATCGACACCGATTACGGCATAGCCGCCGGACAGGAATTTCTCTCTGTCGAAATCTCCCTCAATGATATTTTCCTGCAATTTATCCAGCCAATATGGATCAAACCCATACATTTGAATCGGAATGTAATACTCTTGATTCATATTCGCAATCTTTGCTTCCATCTCGGCTTCTGTCGGAAACTCCCGCTGCATCCTAGGATCATTGCGGTAATAATCATTGATCTTTTCTCTGATTTTGCCTTCTGTCTCTACCTTTTCAAACCCCTGCTCATAGTAGACTTTGGCAATTTCCTGAACATCGTCTAACGTTTCAACATCAGACAACAACTCTTCATCCACTGTATAGCTGGGAGCATGTAGTTTTGTTAAATTAAAATAATCAGTGTCAGCTATCAGAAAATCCCCGTTAATATGTGACTCTAGAAATTTATTGACGTCAAAACTGTTGACATAGGTGTAGACGATGTTAAATAAAATCAACCCGATTGACAACGATGCGATGACAAGTGCCGTCTTCTTTCTGCTGCGGAACAGATTGGACCACGCCATGCGCGATATTTTCGCACCGCCGCTGCCGCGCTTTGTCTTTTTCCCTGAAATGGCAACGACATTCGTATACCGCACCGCCTCTACAGGACTGACCTTAGCTGCTTTTTTAGCAGGACCGTGACAACTGATCATCACCGTCAGCAATGCCAACCCAGCCCCAAGCAGGAATATCCAGAGATTCGGCGATGTCGCCGTATAGTCAATAGTAATAAAGCTCAGCAACACCGGAATCATCACAATTCCCAATAAATATCCGAACAGCAACCCTATGGGAATGCCAATTGCGCTGAGCAGCAATGCCTGAAAATTGACAATTCTTTTAAGCTGTTTTTGTGTTGCGCCAATTGTTTTCAGCAGACCGTAAAATTTGACATCACGTATAACCGATATATAGAAAATGTTGTAAATCAATAGGTAGCCGCTGACTAATATAATCGCGATTATCAATGCCATTCCCGCTATCATTTCAGCGTCCATCTGATCTGAATCGTATGCGCCGTTAAACAAAACGCCCGCTTCTTTGAAATCAATTCCCGTATCTTGCAATATGGAATCGACATTTTGATCGATTTCAGACAACTTGCCATTGATATTGGCAGTTAACTTTGTCACACCATAGTAGCCGGCACCCATGCGCGTCTCCGCTGGATCAACATCGATCAGCAGTTTGTCTGCTAATATGTCAGAAATATACGCTATACCGTACGGATTGAGGTTGACATCACTGTCCCAAAATCCCGACACGACGAAATCCAAACTATAGGGCTGTCCGTTCACATCGAAATCCAAATGTACAGTCTGTCCCAATTCCCGCGGTACACCCATCGCATCTAATATCCAGCTCATCAAAGCAATTTCATTTTCTGCTTGCGGCAACTTGCCTGTTGTCGGCATGCTGAAAGTAAATTCTGCAAACTTCTCATCTGCCGTGTGGATTTCACAAGGCAATTGGCGGAATACCCCTTCACTCGTTTGAGTGATCAATCTTGATAGACCGTATTCTCTAATCAATGTGTGTGCCGCCACCCGCTGTACTTCGTCCTCAGTGAGGTACTGAAAATCCACTTCTGTACTGCGTCCGTAAGCGTGTATCAAAGTCTGCTGCATACCGTCTGAAAGGCTGATACCGATCGTAAACACAGCCGTAATTAAAATCGTCGTCAAGACAATCGCAACCAGCGCAAAAGCATTGCGGCTGCGGTTCGCAAAAAAGCCACGCTTTGCCAACTTTCTTACAACACTTCGATTGTTGTTTTTCATAGACTCACCGCCCCTCATCAGTGGCGATTTTGCCGTCTTCGATGCGAATCACCCGATCGGCTAGCTGTGCAATCTGCTCATTATGAGTAATCATCACAATCGTTTGATGAAATTTACTGGACGTCATTTTCAGAACGCCCAAAACGTCTTGGCTGGTTTTGCTGTCTAAGTTTCCCGTCGGCTCGTCCGCCAGCAAAATCGACGGCTTTGTCGCTAAAGCGCGGGCAATCGCGACACGCTGTTGCTGCCCGCCGGAAAGATTATTAGGAAGATTGTTTTGCTTATCTGCAAGCCCCAATGTTTCGATAATATTGTCAACGAATCCTTTATCGACAGCATTCCCATCCAACTCAATCGGTAAGACAATATTTTCATAGACATTGAGAATCGGGACGAGATTATAATTTTGGAATACAAACCCGACATTTCTACGGCGAAAGATTGTCAGCTCTTCATCTGTCATATTGGAAATGTCCTTACCGCTGACAATCACCTTTCCGCTCGTCGGTGTGTCAAGCCCTCCCAACATATGCAGAAGCGTACTTTTTCCCGAACCGGATGTACCGACAACAGCGACAAATTCACCTTCCCGTATCTCTAAATCGATTCCGTCTAGTGCTTTGACAGTGTTCGGTTCTTTGCCGTAATGCTTCTTCAAACTCTCTGTCTTTAAAACTACCATATGGCAATTCCTCCTTTCTCCATGCTTCTATGATAAACCGCAGTTCTTACACTCTAATAACAGAATCCGATTTACTTCTTACAGTTTTGTAAGAACAGAGAGAAAGTTGTATATTGCCCCGGTTTCGAATCGACAAGCACATAGCCACCTTGCTTTTGCAGGATCAAAGACGCCAAATACAGCCCGAGTCCGGCTCCTTCGACGGTGACGCCATTGACGATTTTGGCATTTCTACCCCGGTAAAACCGTTTGAAAACAGCGTTCCATTCGTCCGGTTCAATGCCAATGCCGTGATCGGTGATGCTGATTTTAGTGTAAATAGGCAGCACGTCTAACGATATATGAATTTCCCCGTTCTGCGACGAATATTTGATGGCATTCTCTAGAATATTCGTGATCGCTTCACCTGTCCATTTGCGGTCATGTAATACACAAATATCCTCGAATGAATCAGTATGAATCGAAATGTTTTTTTGCATTGACGCTCCATACACGCTGCCGATACTGTCGGAAATCGTTCGCTTGATACTTGCCGCTACAGGAGACAACTCAATCGCTCCGACTTCTAATCTCGACATTTTCACGAGGCTGTCCATCATCCATTGCAGTTTCTCCGTTCCTGCTTTGATGCGCGATAAAAATTCCTGTTGCTCATCCTGCGTGATATCCCCTTCTAATAGCAAGTCTACATACATAGAAACGCCCGATAAAGGCGTTTTCATTTGATGAGACATGTCCGACAAGAAACTTTGAATAATTTGTTTTTCCTGCTGTGTCTGTGAGATGTCTAATGTATTCATTTGTATGATTTTTATCGCTTTGTGAGTCAATTTAGAAATCCGGTTGTCTTTCGTAACTTCAAATGGTGGCGCTGTATTCTTCGTCAGCACACGGTCTAATACAGCATCGATCGCATCAAAATTCTTGCGCGCATACCGGTAGCTTAAAAAAGCGGTCAGCACACAGAAAGCAATTGCCGTGCCAACTACAATTCCAACAGCTAATTCGATGGTAGCAGCTCCGTTTGTAAATTCAAATGCCATCTTTAAGCACCTCCATTCCATATGTATCCGATACCGTGGATCGTCTTGATCGTTTGCGGATTTTTCGGATCATCTTCCAATTTGGCGCGCAAACGGCTGATGTTCACAGGCAAGGTATTTTCATCTACAAAATTTCCTTCACTATCCCATAAAGAAGAAACGATCTGCTCTTTCGACAGCACTTGTCCCGCATGTGTCATCAGGAAAGAAAGCAATCTATATTCCGTAGCACTGATAGGAATTTCTTGATCCCCTCGGAAAAATTTACATAGATCGGTATCCAATCTATATTTCCCCGAGCAAATGACATGGCGGCTTTCTGTTTCTGTACGACGTAACAAGGCTTCAACCCGTGCCCGCAGAACAGATAGCGAGAACGGCTTCGTAATATAGTCATCAGCTCCCGCCAGCAGCCCCGATACTTCGTCTGTCTCCAAATCCCGGGCTGTGAGCATTATCACCGGCACCTTGGAATATGTGCGAATTTCTCTGCATAAATCCATGCCATTTCCATCGGGAAGTCCCAGGTCCAGTATCACAAGGTCTAGTTTATGCCGTTCCAGCATCTTCCTTGCTTCATGAATGTCGATTGCCGATATGACTTGATAGCCGTCCTTTTCAAAAGTAAATCCTATACCACGGTTTAAGTTTTCATCATCTTCTATAATTAAAATTATTTTCCCCATAGCAATTCCTTCTCCTTCGCAATTCTTTCCCTCTCATAATCGCTTTCTTTCAAAATTCTTTTCCTTTCATAGTCCCTTTCTTTCGAAACTCCTTCTCCCTATGTAACCATTTCTCCTCTGTTTAATGATTTTATTATATACCAAAAGATATGTTCAACAGACAGGCAGTGCATAAAACAACATGATATAATATACGATGCCTATAAACTATCCGAAAAATAACTTTCAAAAAGATATTGACTCCAACCTTAGGTCGGACTTTATAGTAACACTTGGGAGGTGAAATGCATGTCGTATACAGTACATGAAGTAGCGAAACTATCTGGTGTAACAATTAAAACACTTTACCATTATCAGAAAATTGGATTGCTTATGCCGGAAAGAATTGCGGAAAATGGATACAGGTATTACAGTGACAAACAGCTTGAAACGCTTCAACAAATCCTGTTTTTCCGTGAACTCGACTTTTCACTGGAGAAAATCAAACTTGTCATGCAAAATGAACCCTCCCGCCTGCGGTGCTTATGCGAGCAAAAAACTCTATTGATGGCGCGCCAACAGAGACTAAGCAGCATATTGCGC
>JAEWFW010000052.1 GCA_023388635.1 Bacillota bacterium | reverse complement strand
TTCCTTCTTTAATCAATTGCTCTGCTATTGTCATGATCGTTTCGCCTCCTTCTGTTGATACATTTTTCGCTATGTCATATATCTCCGTCAATGTGATGTTCTGGCGTGCATTCATGATGTAACGTACGCATGTCTCAAAATATCCCATCCACGTTCTCTGACTTCCCAGCTCTACCATCAATTCCATGATTCTTTGTAAGTATTATATACGAATGTATGTTCTTATTGCAAGTAGTCTTTTACTATTCATTTCAACTAGGACTTGTGCCTGGAAAATCTACTCAAAAAATCTCTGTAAAACGCAAAAGAACCCTGTCGAAACAGAGTTCTTTTGAAAATTTGGGGTGATCGAGGGGACTTGAACCCCCGAGTGCCAGAGCCACAATCTGGTGTGTTAACCGCTTCACCACGACCACCACGATGGCGTGTCAGGAGGGATTCGAACCCCCGACCAACGGCTTAGAAGGCCGTTGCTCTATCCAGCTGAGCTACTGACACATATTATTGGAGCGGGTGATGGGAATCGAACCCACGCATCTAGCTTGGAAGGCTAGTGTTCTACCATTGAACTACACCCGCATGCCTTGCTGATAAATCGCAATTTATCAGCAATTTTTTGAACTGGTCGGGGCAGAGGGATTTGAACCCCCGGCCTCTTGGTCCCAAGCCAAGCACTCTACCAAACTGAGCCATACCCCGTAACAGCGACAAGATTCATTTTATCATGCCGCATATCAACTGTCAATAGCCGTTCCTTAAATTCATGTCGATTCTTTAAATTCTATGTTTTAACCTAATTAGCTTGGCGTAATTCAACGGTCACTTAATCGTTTGTGATCGCACATCTTTTTTAAAGCATTCGCCCTATGGCTGATTTGGTTCTTACGTTCCATTGTAACCTCAGCCATCGTCTTTCCTTCTTCCGGAAGATAGAATAACGGATCATAGCCAAAACCGCCTTCCCCCCTCGGTTCGCGCAGCAGATAACCATGGCACTCACCGATGTACAATTCAGGTTGTTCGGGGTTTTCAGGAGTGATAAAGGCAATGTAACAGACAAACTTCGCTTGACGCTGGTCATCCGGTACATCTTGCATCTCGCCCAACAATTTGCGGTTATTTTCTTGGTCGGTGGCTCCTTCTCCTGCATAACGCGCAGAATACACACCAGGTCTTCCACCAAGCGCCTCAACGACAATCCCCGAATCATCTGCGAACGCGGGCATTTTCGTCGCTACCATGACTTCTCTCGCCTTCTTTATTGCATTGTCTGCAAACGTCTCGCCGTCTTCAACCACTTCAGGCACATCGGCGAATTGCTCCACTCCAATTACTTGCCATCCCAATTCATGTAGATATGCATTAAATTCCTTAATCTTTCCTTGGTTTCTGCTAGCCAAAACGACCTTCATGATTATGCCCTGCCTTTTTCCTTTTTTTCAATCAATTCTACAATCTCACTGCCTAGCACTTGTTTCTGCGTCTCAATCAGCAGCATGCAACCTTCTTTTGCCGCATCAAGCAGCACCATCAATTCGTTGGCGGAAAATGGATGTTCTTCTCCTGTGCCCTGTATTTCAACGTACTTGCCCTGACCTGTCATTACGATGTTCATATCTACCTGTGCGGCAGAATCTTCCTCATAGCACAAATCAAGGGCTGGAACGCCGTCAATAATCCCCACGCTCGTAGCCGCTAAGAAGTCAGTGATCGGCATACGCGAAATTTCACCTTTTTTATGTAAACTGTACAAAGCATCAATCAGAGCAACAAAAGCACCGGTAATCGACGCCGTTCTTGTACCTCCATCTGCCTGTATCACATCACAATCAATCCAAATCGTACGCTCGCCCAATTGATTCAACTCTGTGACAGAGCGTAGCGACCGTCCAATCAGCCGTTGAATTTCCATCGTTCTTCCGGACAACTTCCCCTTTGCCGCTTCGCGAATCGTCCGTGCATGTGTCGCTCGTGGTAACATCGAATACTCCGCCGTAATCCAGCCTTTCCCTTGTCCACGTAAAAAAGCAGGAACTTTATCTTCAATCGTCGCCGTACAAATGACTTTCGTATCGCCGATTTCTACTAAAACGGCACCTTCTGGATATTTAATATAATTACGTGTAATTTTGATCGGTCGAATCTCACAAACATTCCTGCCATCGCCTCGTGTAGTCAGCGCAAACATCCCCTTTGTCAAAATAGTTTTAATTACAGCTACTTCATCATGATCCTATACTTGACATCATAATACCTAACTTTAACGCAAAACTCGTCGAATTACCAGTATCCACTGAACAAAAAAGGCATCCTGCGATCAGGAAGCCTGCTGGCAAACTTCATCATATATTATAACCATATACTATAGACCGATGCGATTAATAATTTGTGGTCTTGTCATCGGTTGTACATTTTCTTCGCTCGACGATACAGGTACTTCCCCATTAATTGTAATACTGACATTCTCAACATCTTGCATTTCCGTCAAACCCAAAATCAGTGACTGGATGACACTTAATTCACCTTGGGAGCCCGGCCCATATGTAGTGAGCTTATCATTAAAATCGATCTGCAAGTTTTTCCCCTGTTGGTCGAGCTTATTGATTTTTGTCGTCGGCAACATTGCCGAATACAGCTGATCCTGTATCGGTCCTTGCAAAGTCTCACTAACAACAGCCCTTACCAAATCATCAGTTCTCGGAATAATGCGCGTCACAGGAACGTAGTACATACTTCCCATAGAATCGATTGCCTGAAAATACAGCATCACTTGAGAAGTCAGGGCAGGACTTCCAATACTCGCCTGCCCAGAAACTTCAATATTAATTCCTTTAGACCGTGAAACTGGCTCTGTCAAAGATGTTCCGCCTACAGGCATTGCATCAAGCAGATGACCTTCCACCATAAATTGCACACTTTCTATAGTGGGAAACTCTGTCAAAGTCCATACGACAGCCTCTACGATCTGCTTTTCCTGTTCCTTTGTTTCGTATTTAAGAAATTCCTCTGTAAAATTAACCCTTGCTACTCCTTCATTAATCGCCATATCTATAATTTCTGTTCCATTCGGTAAAACCGGTTCAAGATCTGTGCCTGCAATTTGCGATAATACTGGACCGCCTTTGATCATATAGCGAAGCGTCTCTTTGGCAATTCCTTCTTTCTTCGGTACCTGAATACCCATTGGAACGACAAAATTATTATTATCAACAAAATATACAGGCAATTCAACGACATCGGTCACAGTAAACTGATCTCCTGCACCTGCTCCCTCATTAATAATCAAGTCATCTTGCTCCATAATAGGAATTTCCGATAAATCGGGGGGCGGATCAATCGCGTTGCTCCCTGCTTTTTCTTCGGGACCGAACAAACCGCAACCTGTAATCGCAAAACTCAAAACGCCAGCCAATAGCACTAGCAACCACTTTCTGTTTTTCATTTTTTTGCCTCCTCCATCGCTTACTAATACATGTATACGAGCTTTGGAGGATTTTATGCTGAAATTTTTACTTCGTGAGACAAATCTTTTTGCCGAAAATTTTACTAGTTTTGTGCTGACACAGCCGCTCCGATCGCGCCTGTGTATTCGGGATATTTGGGAATGACAATCGGAACGCCAAGCCTCTGCTCAAGCATTGTGCGGATTGCACGATTTTTTGCCACTCCTCCGGTAAACACGATCACATCGCTGCGCAATTTCAACAGCAACGGTTCCACGCGTTTGACAATCGTCTCGTTGACCCCCGCTGCCAAACGCTGCGTGCTATGCCCTTCGGCAATTTTTCCGATCAATTCCGATTCTCCGAAAACAGCACATGTGGCATTCAAATCGACTGGCTCCGCCCAGTGCTCTGCCAACTCATAGACGGAAATCCCCAATGCTGTTGCCATGTTTTCCAGATACCTGCCGGAACTGGCGGCACATTTATCATTGGTGATGAAATCTGCCATCGCCCGGTTGCGCACCATAATAACCTTACTATCTTGACCACCTAAATCAAGTAACGTAAAGTTGTCGAAATCGACTTGATGCAGGACACCCGACAAATGCGCCTCCAATTCGGCGATTTGCCGTGCTCCGGAAAGTTTCAGCGTGTTTCTTCCATAACCGGTCGAGGTGATAGATGCAACATCCTCTACGCCCATTTTCGAAAAATCCACTTGAAAAACATCTTTCACCTTGATTCCAAAATCTCGATAAAAATCAATCGTATTAAATGTGCGCAAATCGACAATCTCATTACCTTCAATGATCGCCATTTTCACCGCACGGCTGCCTAAATCAATACCGCATACACGCGGCTGCTTCACACTGTGCTTTACAATATTCTTCACACCGGTATTTTGCGATTGTTGTACACTTTCATTTTGCCGCTCTATTTCTTTTGAGGATGCAATTGGTTGTATAACGGCTGCCCCTTCCCCTTGGGCAGAACCCACATGTTTCTTTTGCAGCAACATATCGATAAACGCATCCATACGCAACTTCGTCCGTGCATCCAGATCACCCGGCTGGTCTGCTTCTAACGTCAAAATCGGTATGTCTAATTCTTTGCGGAAGACAATATCATCGATTTGTCTGTGGCAGAACGACTGTGTATAGTGAATCACTCCATCGAGCTGTCGCTGTTTGATCTCCTTACGAATATCTTGCAAACGAAAATGAACGTCATACGGATACGTATACGCTGTATATTGCTCAACCAAATCATCGATAAAATATGGCATGGCAAATTGGCGCTGTACTTCATTGTAAACAACGAATGCACCCCGCTCTTGCAAATATTCATACATATTCATCAAAATCGGTGGCACACCGATATAACCTAAACGCAGACGCTGATGAAACGGCTGACGCTGCACCGCTTCGCGCAAAAAGTCGGTCAACTGCTCGTCAAACTGCTGATAATTTCCGTTAAAGTCACTACATGACACTTGCCATAAGTGATTTTCCCAACCGGTCACTTTACCTTCTTGCCACGTGAGACGATCCAATTCTGCGATCTTACGGCGGATTGGCTCGAGCGCACGCTGAACCTGATAAACGCTTTCCCAAGAAGTTCCCAAAGCATTAATCAGCTTGTCCATTTCATAGAACAATGCCTTCGCATCGCGGTCATAAGGATATGCGAACGGAATCGCTTGCACTCCCTTCGCCTTCAATGTCTCCATTAATGAATGAGTATAGCTGCAATCACCGACCATAACACCAATTACGGTACCGATCTTGTGCTGTAGAATCGAGCCGTACAAACCTTTAATCCAACTGCACGATGTTCGTGGATATCCTGTCTTCTCTGCCTCTTGTATCCGCTGAACCGGCATCTCCGCCGTCATAAACAAATTATTAACGTCGACAGGAGTATGTCCGGCAGCAAAAAGGATCTCTACCGGAACCGTCGTCGTCAAACCAACTTCTTTTGTGTACTTCAATTTTACCAAACTCCCAACATTGTTCACATCATATGCGCAATCCGACACGCTCTGCCTTAATTTCCCTATGCAACCATCGGGAACCGATCTCTGAAAACGGTCGTGGATGTCCACTGACATAAAATCGATATTTCTGCGCATCATGAGATACCGATTCAGACAGATTGAGCAACTCCTGCTCATACAGAATGGCAATCGTTTCCCTTGCCGTTTCTTCTGCTGAACTGATCAATTCAACCTCAGGTCCCATAACCATACTAATCGCATTCGACATCAACGGATAATGGGTACATCCCAAAACTAGCGTATCGATATGCTGCATTTGAATCGGTTCCAAATATTCCGCAATCAGGCTGCGCGCGTCCTTTGTATAGACGAGATTTTGTTCCACGAGCGAAACAAACGGCTGGCATGCCTGACTGACGACAAACATATTCGGATTGATTTTTAAAATCGTTTCCTGATAAACACCGCTGTTAATTGTCCCTTCTGTGCCGATAACACCAATACGATTATTTCTCGTAGCAGATATAGCGGCACGCACCCCCGGCTGAATCACCCCGAGAATCGGAATATCATAATACCTATTTGCTTCATCTACACTGGCTGCCGTCGCCGTATTGCACGCCAGCACAATCATCTTCACATCCTGCTTCATTAAAAATTCGATGATTTCAAATGTAAATTGTTTTACTTCCTGCAAATCACGTATACCATATGGGCAATTTGCTGTATCTCCATAATATACAATATGCTCTCTGGGAAGTTGACGCATCAATTCTTTGACAACCGTCAATCCGCCTACCCCTGAATCTAAAACCCCAATTGGTCGGCTGCTCACATTTTCACTTCCTATACTGTCTACTTTTACTGTTTTGCTTTTATCTGCTTTAATTTTATCCGCTTTAATTTTATCCGGTCTACTTTTTCTTAGATCGTTTAAAATATCCTCCTAAAGCATCTCGAGTATCAAAAACAGTCACATATGCACTGGCATCGGTCTCTGTAATTAAACGTTGGATTTCCGGCATATTCTTGCGCTTGATTTGCAAATTTAATATATCCCGGTCTCCCTCCCATCCGTGGGATTCAATGACCGTAACACCATATCCATTGCCGCGCAGCACCTCTGTCAACAGTTTGCTGTGTTGCCGCGAAATAATATGTAACGTTAAAAATCCCACAGCCATTTTTTCTTCCAAAAGACCACCGACGATATTCCCTGTAGCAAACCCTAATCCGTACATCACCAGATATAAGGGATTATTTAACTGACTCATGACCTTGCCTAAAACCATAATAAAAATAATCACTTCAAAAAAACCAATACATGCTGCATGATACTTCTTACCACGCGTTAACATCAACATTCGGATCGTAGCCATCGATACATCGAGAATACGCGCGCAGAAAATCAATAGAGCACCACCGATCATGGACACATTACCACTCCTTAGGGATCTTTTACAACTTATTTTTCATCATCTGATTACTTTAGTTTATATCGTTTGCTGATTTTTTTCCACTAATACGTACTTATATCTTATGCATATTAATCGATATGTTTGTTTCCGAATTAAAAAAAAAGCCCGAATCAACTGACTCCGCCAGCATAATTCAGACTTCTGCGAAGAAGAGGAACTTAAATTACCAGTTCTCCTAATCGTACTAATTCAACGACTGCTTGTGAACGGCCTTTGACTCCTAATTTTTGGATGACGTTTGATATATGGTTTCTCACTGTCTTTTCGCTAATAAAGAGAAGGTCGGCAATTTCTTTTGTTGTTTTGCTCTGTACTAATAGATCAAATACTTCCCGTTCACGATTTGTCAATAGTGGTCGGTCTTTTCTGTTTCTCACAATGCTACCCCTCCTGCACGGCTCAAGGTACCAGGAAGCTAAGGATACAGTCATCATATAATATGTCTTTTACAAATGAGGGGTGCGACTATACTGTATTTTAGGCTCCAGCCTAAGCCTAATTTTATATTATGAAAATAAGCGACCAGCGGTGCGACATTTTTTGCGAATCATGATAAATTATACATCCACTGCATACGCAATACCTATGAACCAGTAACAACCAACGAATCTTATGGTAGCACTTATAAGTACTATTTTCAATACATTTTTTCATATAAGTACCTGTTAATGTGATCAAATCTGCCATAGTCTATCTTTGAGGTGAATATATTATGTCGAATCTCGTAAAGCACATTGGAGCATCTATCCGCTTTATCCGAAAACAAAAAGGCTACACCCAAGAGTACCTCGCAGAGAAAGCCAATCTTCATTATTCCTACATCGGCGGAATCGAACGAGGAGAACGCAATATTTCATTGGAAACTCTGGAAAAGATTATTCTCGCTCTGGAGATGGAGCCCTTTCAAATTTTTGAGACAAGCAATTCTTACATGCTAAAATATGCTGACTCAGAGAAACTTGTTATCATCCAGCAAATCAATGAGCTGCTCATGGCGCTCGACAGAAAAGAACTTCAATCTGTGCAACAAATATTACAAATGATTGTCAGCGATTTTATATCGAAAGATCATTAGCATAAAGCCTCCTCCTCTAACCGGATGAGGCTTTATGCCTTTCCGCAAAGAAATTCCTGTTTATAACCAGTTCTTTCTTAAACACAAAAAATAGGTTTTCTGTGAATATCTGTGTCGATATTACGGAGAACCGTTTTTGCAAAATACTATTTTCTATAATGCAACCTTGTCTTGGGATCTTTACTAAACAGCTCATACAAACCGACTAACAACATAAATCCCCCGTATATTTGCCGCAAAAACTCCGTATCAATCATCGCCGCAATCTTGGCACCGACAAATGCCCCGACAACACTCCCAATAATCAAATAAATCGCCGGTTTATAACTAATATTCTTCTCCTTAATATGCGTAAAAATCGCGATCAAAGAAATAGGTAAAAACACAGCCAATGTTGTTCCCTGTGCCGTCTGCTGGGCAACTCCCAACAATAGAACGAGTGCTGGTATCAGCAGTTTCCCTCCGCCAACTCCCATTCCCAATAATATTCCCATGGCGACGCTGACGATAACGATCGTAACCGTCTCCATTATCCCATCACCATCCTGACACCGGCAACAATCATTACAATTGCAAAGATCCGTTTCACCCAGACCATCGACAACTTGCGCAATGCCTTGGCACCGATATAAGAACCGACGATCCCTCCAGCGGCAAGTTTCCAAGCAAGCTGCAAATCGACACTGCCGTTTTGCAAATACACGAACGTACTGACAACCGATGTCGGGAAAATAATCATCAAGGCTGTCCCATGTGCCAATCGCCGCTCTATATGAAGCATATAAATCATTGCCGGTACGAGAATCGTGCCGCCTACACCCAATAATCCGTTGATAATTCCCGCTATAAATCCGATGATGACAGAATAAATCTTCATAAAAAATCCCCTTCCTAACATATCTCACTTGTTATTATGGGGAAAGGGGTCAATTTAATGCATTAATAATATCTTTCGCCAGCGCATCGCCAATGCCAATTTCACGAAACTCATCAATAGATGCCTTACGAATATTTTCCAAAGAACCAAAATGCTTTAACAACAATTTTCTGCGTTTTTCTCCAACACCTTTAATCTCATCGAGTTTCGATGTAAAGGTATTTTTTTGTTTTACCTGACGGTGAAACGTAATCGCATAGCGATGGACTTCATCTTGAATGCGCTGTAACAGATAAAATGCTTCACTCGACTTCTCCAGCGGAACAAGGTCCGCGTGTCTTCCGAATAATACCTGTTCTGTTTTGTGCTCACGATTCTTCTTTAAACCGCATATGGGAATATCCAAGCCCAATTCATTCTCCAAAATATCGACTGCCGCCGATAATTGCCCTTTGCCACCATCAATGACGATCAAATCCGGCAGAGGCAATTCTTCCTGCAGCACCCGCGTATACCGCCTACGAATCACTTCGCGCATTGTCGAATAATCGTCGGCACCCTCGACCGTTTTTACTTTGTATTTCCGGTATTCTTTGCGTGCCGGTTTGCCGTCAAGGTAAACGACCATTGCCGACACCGGATCGGTTCCCTGAATATTGGAATTATCAAACGCTTCTATACGGCGCGGTGTCTGAATTCCCATCGCTTCACCGATATCCTCAACCGCTTTGTACGTCCGGTTATAATCGCGTTCTAAACTCAAGAAACGCTCTTGTACGGCAATTTTGGCATTTTTATTTGCCATATCAACCAATTGCTTTTTTGCGCCCCTGCGGGGAACCTTCGTCTTCACAGACAGCCATTCTTCCAATTCTACCGCACCCTCTTTGACCTCCGGCAAAAGAATTTCCCTAGGCAGTGCGTGATTGTCATAATAGTATTGCGCGACAAATGTCATAAAATCTTCTTCAACATTGCCATAGTGCTTGAACAGACTAGCATCGCGCTCAATCAATTTCCCCTGACGCATATAAAACACTTGCACACACATCCAGCCGTTGTCAGCATAATACCCGAAGATATCGCGGTCAATATTATCAGCCAAGCTCATCTTCTGTTTTTCCATAATCACCGTAATCGCTTGAATCTGATCTCTGAATTCCTTCGCCCGCTCAAAATCTAATACATCGGCTGCTTTCGTCATTTTCTCGACAAGCGAATCGCGAATCCCTTTATAATCTCCCTTTAAAAAACGCGTAATATCGGTGACAATCGCTTCATAACGCTCAGGCTCTACCGGCTCGCTGCACGGGGCAAAGCACTGCCCCATATGATAATACAGACACCGTGACGGCTTCATCGTCTTGCATTTACGCAGTGGATACATCCTACCAAGTAAACGTTTTGTTTCATGCGCTGCCTGCGCATTCGGATACGGTCCGAAATACTTGCTCTGGTCCTTTAATACCTTGCGCACGACTTCCAGACGCGGATGGCGTTCATTCGTCAACTTCAGATACGGATACGTCTTATCGTCTTTCAGCAAAATATTGTACTGCGGTCGATATTG
This sequence comes from Bacillota bacterium, assembly GCA_023388635.1. Taxonomy (GTDB): domain Bacteria; phylum Bacillota; class Bacilli; order Desulfuribacillales; family Desulfuribacillaceae; genus JAEWFW01. The sequence goes on along the minus strand of JAEWFW010000052.1, from coordinate 45,233 downwards.
TTTAATCAGATTACATTCTAATATTAATGCCTCTGTGGCTGAATCTGTCACAATATATTCGAAATCGGCAATGTTCGACACGAGGCGCTGCGTTTTTTCATCATGACTGCCCGTAAAATAAGAACGTACCCGATTTTTCAGCACCTTGGCTTTTCCGACGTATATAATTTCTCCATCTCGATTTTTCATCAAATAACATCCGGGTTTATCCGGCAATAAAGCAAGTTTATCTTGTATACTCATCTGCATCACCCTACGACCATTATACACAACCTGCGGTAATCGACATAATGATTATGACAAATCGATATCTAATATCGTATGCACCATTTGTAAATCACCAATCGGGAAAATATGCACACCGGCAACGCCCATCGTCTTGAGCTGTTGATATAATTCCTTGGCGACGGCAACGCCGCCCATTTGTCCCTCACGCTCCACGCGGTCGAGAATTTCCTGGGAAATACGAATGCCCGGCACTTTTTCATTCAGATATGTCGCTCTTTTAAAACTCTTGAGCGGCAACAGCCCGTACAAAATATTCGTCTTAATATTTTCCTGCCGCAAGCGCCGTTCAAATTCCACCACCGTCTCTACATCAAAGACAGGTTGCGTCTGGAAAAACTGCGCTCCACCGGCAATCTTCTCTTTGACCTTCTGCACTTCAGCATCAAGATCATCGGCACCGGGATTGGCAACGGCACCGATCAAGAAATTTGTCGATTTATTCAACTCTTTTCCCGCCATGTCGAATCCGCTATTTAATGTCTTAGCAATTTTCGCTAGTCCGACAGAATTCACATCGAAGATACCCGTCGCCTCTGGATGATCTCCTTGCTTCGGAGAATCGCCTGTCAGTGTCAAAATATTGCTGACTCCGAGAGCCGCCGCCCCCAGTAGCTCCGATTGCAATCCCAAAAGATTGCGGTCCCTACAAGTCAAATGGAAAATCGTCTCTAACTGCACATCTTCCTGAAGGATGTGCGACAATGTAATCGGGCTCATCCGCATCGTCGCCATTGGGCTGTCGGCAATATTCACCGCGTCCACATGATTTTTCAACGTCATCGCCTTCTCTAATGTCGGATTCGGGTCGGCGCCTTTCGGCGGCTCCAATTCTACCGTAACGACAAATGTACCGTTTTCCAATTTTTCACGCAGGCTTACTCTCGTCATTTCCCATTCCACCTCTTTTATATTTTTACCCGGTACATTACTGACCGACTAATTGCTTACACAAGTTGACCGCCTCGACTGCATCCCTGGCATATCCATCGGCACCGATTTCCTCCGCATATGCGGAAGTGACAACAGCACCCCCAACAATCACTCGCGCCGATAAACCGCGGCTTTGTACCGCTTCAATCACTTCCGGCATCCGCGTCATCGTCGTAGTCATCAAAGCACTCAACCCAATAATATCCGCTTGCTCATCAATCGCACATTGAATAATCTGCTCACTCTCGACATTTTTGCCGAGATCAATCACCTCGAATCCGTGATTTGCCAGCAATACACTGACGATATTCTTACCGATGTCGTGGATATCGCCTTTGACAGTCGCCATAATGACCTTGCCGATTTTCTTATTGCCATGTTTCTTTAATTCCGGCTCCAGTATATGGAAACTTGTCGTCATTGTTTCTCCTGCAAGCATTAACTGCGGCAGGAAGAATATCCCTTTTCCAAATTTCTCTCCTACCTCTTCAATCCCCGGAATTAAACCTTTATTCAGCAAATCAATCGCACTGTGCCCTTCCTGTAAACCTTGTTCAATTCGGGCGACGACATTCTCCTTATCGCCCGTAATCACTGTACGCTTCAACCGTTCAAACACATCGGCAATTGTCGCTACATCTGCATGGCTGTCTCTAGAACTACCTTTGCCAACTTGTAATTCTCCTCCGCCATCCTGCACATGCTGTGCCCAATCGATATACTTTTCCGCATGAGGATCGCGATTTGCCAACACAGCCCCCGTCTTCAATGCCAGCATCATATGTCCGTCAAGCGGATTGATAATGCCTGCATCAAGCCCCGCGCCCAATGCCATGGAAAAAAACGTACGGTTAATCATCGGACGCTGCGGTAAACCGAATGACACATTACTGACACCGAGAATCGTCGTCACACCCAGCCGTTCCTTGACGACCGGTATCGCCTGCAGCGTTTCGCGAATCGCATCCGGCTGCGCACTCGCTGTCAACACAAGACAATCGACAATAATGTCCCTTGCCGGAATGCCATGGCTGTGTGCTTCCTTGACGATCTTCTCGGCAATTTCCACGCGTTTTTGTGCTGTTGCCGGCAATCCTTCGTCATCAAGCGCCAAGGCGACGACGGCAGCTCCGAAGCGTTTCACCAAAGGCAACACCTCTTGCAAACTCTTTTCTTCACCATTAACGGAGTTAATCAGCGCTTTGCCGTGATATTGCTTTAGCCCCGCTTCCAAAACTGCGGGGTCCGTACTATCCAACATCAACGGTGTATCAACAAGCGTCTGTATGCGGTTAATTGCCGTCTGCATTGCTTCCACTTGATCGATATTCGGAACACCCATATTCACATCGAGAATCGCGGCTCCTGCCTCCGTCTGGTCAATTGCTTCCCGGCGCACCATATCCATTTTCCCGTCACGAATCTCTGCAGAAAGCGCCTTTCTGCCCGTCGGGTTGATCCTTTCTCCCACGGCTACCGGCGGTTTATCAGCGGCAATTTCTAATGAACGTGTACGGCTTGCCACACGCAGACCGAATTGATTCGTTCTCAATATAGGCGTTGCTGTCCGAACTGCTTTGGCAATCGCTTCAATATGTACCGGCGAGCTGCCGCAGCACGCGCCAACAATATTCACGCCGATCTCCACCATTTTCTGCGCATAAACTGCCATCTCTTCCGCCGAAGCATCGAACACCGTTTGTCCGTTTACCAGCTTAGGCAGCCCAGCATTCGGCTGAATAATCACCGGTAAATTCGTATTCTCAACGAACAGACCGGCAATCTCCAATAGTTCTTGAGGACCACCGGAACAATTGGCTCCGATGGCAGAAATCCCGAGGCGCTCCAGAATGATAGCTGCACTGACGGGATCTGTCCCAGTGAACGTACGCCGATCTTCATTAAATGTCAGCGAAGCTATAACCGGAATTTTAGTGTTTTCCACAGCCGCCATCACAGCCGCACGCATTTCACCGATATCACCCAATGTCTCGATAATCAGCAGATCGACTCCGCCTTTCTCCAGTGCCAGCACTTGCTGCTTGTAAATGTCGTACATCTCGTCGAAACTGATATCTCCCAGAGGGGCGACGAACTTCCCTGTCGGTCCGATACTACCGGCAACCCATTGATGCTCTCCGGATATCGCCGCCTTGACGCACTGTACCGCAGCTATATTGATCTCTTCCAAGCGGTCAGCGAGACCGAATTCCTCCAGCTTAATGCGGTTCCCACCGAAGGTATTCGTCGTAACAATATGACTGCCGGCAGCAAAATACGCGCGATGAATCTCCGTAACAACCTCCGGATGAGATAAATTCCAGCTTTCGGGGCTCTCACCCGCTGGGAATCCCTTGCTTTGCAGCTGTGTTCCCATAGCACCGTCAAAAATAAGAATCCGTTCCTTTACATATTCCGTAAACCAGTTTCCCACAGAATCGCCCCTTTCCCATTCCTCACACTTCATTTCATTCTAATGCCTTTTAATACCCTTTTACCCATCACTCCGAAACTGGCAGTCACCTGCATCGCATTGTCCGCATTTAGCGGCTTGATTACCTTGTCCAAGGGATGTCTCCGCCTGTATTGGTTGCTCACCGTTACGTTCTCCGCTATATTCAGCTCCAGCCTCTGCACTATGTTCTCCATCACCCAGTGTATCTCCACTATTTCCGTCACCTGGAATATACCAGCCGATCACAGCAGACACCGATTTCCGCGGATGTAACTGACAAGAATCTGTCACCGTGATGCCAACAGCGGCTCCATCAACCGCCCTCAGCAAATCCGGTTGATGCTCCACCGACCATCCTCCGTATCCAGGGCTAAAACGAAAACGCGTTGCATACCCTTTGCGTTGCGCATCCTTATTGACATACTCATTAATATAATCTGCCGCACGCTCAACGGCATCGGACCCTATGGCATCGATAATCAGCGCCCTTGTCGGTGATTGCGTATCAAATAAACGCTCCACTTCACGATCAAGCCCTTCTCCAACCGTCACCGTCATTAAAGTCAAAGAATCGCATGGCTGCAAATGTTTGAAAATCCGTTCGCCGCGAATTCGATATTCGCCTGCATTACATTCAATCTCCTGGCGGTCAGCATTTTTCGACGTAATCGCTAATTGGCGAATCACCCCTTTAGCCTCTATTACATAGGCTGATTCACGTATACATTTGTCTATTAAGCGGTCAATCTCATCGGTAGACTCCGATTTCTGCTTTTTATAGCCTAAATAACGAACGACTTCATGCCGGTTGACGACAATCGGTATATGGGCAAAAATCATCGTATCACTCCTTCCTGTACAGAAAACATAGAAAAATACGCACAAACACAGAAAGAGCCTCTCGGAAAGAGGCTTCATCGAATCATGGTTCCTCTCTCATCTACAGGAATTGGCACCGTACAGAATCACTGCCGGTTGCCGGGCTTCACAGGGCCAGTCCCTCCACCAACTCTCGATAAGAGTAGCAAATCACTATTAGTTTAAAACATGTTACAATACGCCTATTCCGTTGTCAATCTAAAATTACACGCTCTTCGTGCCCCATACTTTGAACAAAGGCGTAAGCGTTGCGAATTTGCTCTTCCTCACCTTCCAGCAAGACCATAACGGCTCCCTCCGAACCATTGACACCGCCTGACGCTACATGAATCGCATCGACATCAAACAAAATCTCAAACGCCTCTAACTCCGTAATCACCGTGGCGACCGATAAAGGAATCATGCCCACCGGTTCACCCATCACAAGATCGACAACATCGATCCCCAATACGCTGCTCGCTTCTATTACATCAGGGACGAGCTTTTCCAAACTGACCGGACAAATAAATGTTGCACCTTTAGCAATGACAGTGCCATAGGACAATCCTATAGTACCTCCCCGTTGATCGGCAACGAGAATGCCAACATTCCCATCAAAATCGACGGCATTCGCACCTTTGATGAAAATATCGTCAGCTGCAAATTCCGTTAAAACATCCGGCCAAGCGCGTTCATCAACGACTCCCCGCACAAGGGATATCGGCTTTAAACGCTTAGCAATGTCTGTGACACACAGCTGCCCATCAGAAATAATTCCCGCAGTATAATACCCTTTATGTACACATTCTCCCGTGAGTTCTTCCGCTATATACGCGTTCGTCGTTCCCCCGGCGATAATAATTCTTCCATTATGAAATGCATTTCTCACTTCCGGCATCTGGGATACCGCTTTGCCAATCAACCGTTTAGACATTTCCGGTTTTAAAACAACGAGAGCTTTCATCGACATTCCCTCCAACATTCTGTAATAGTTTTACTCAGTATAGCACATGTTAAATAACAAAATGAAAAATCAATACCATAATTCGCACACACTAGGTTGTATTTACAATCGCAGTAGTGTAAAATGATTTTGATATTACGTCAGACAATAAAATTAGGAGGTACGATCATGGCTGAAATATCTGCTCAAATGACCATATCCGAAGTAGTGCAAAAATACCCTGCAACAGTAGAAGTGTTCATGAAACACGGTTTAGGTTGCATCGGTTGTGCTGCTGCAAGATATGAAAATATTGCTCAAGGAGCTGCGGTACACGGTATCGATGCAGACAAACTTGTCGCAGACCTAAACGCTGTATTGAACAATTAATTTTCTGATAACGCGTACATAGTACCGGATATTGGAACAAATGACTACAAAAGACCTGCCCACCGTTTACGGTGAACAGGTCTTTTTTTACATCATCCGATCCCTTACATTGCCAATGGCATCGAGAGCATGATCTGCCATCCCTTTCGCTCTGGAAGCACCTCTCATCGCCATCCTGCTCGTCGTTCTTCTTGCATCATTAGAAAACATCAGATACATCGCCGACGCGAGCGCCATACCGACCGCAATTCTTTGTACAGTGTGCATGGAATCCATCGTACTTCTTCCTCCCAACTGTCATACTCGCATATTTACATTGTAGAGAAAAACTGACTCACATCAAGTCAAATGACTCCGGATAAGGAATCGTTACTAATATCCCGCAATCAGGCAGATTCTATACCGCTTTCCCGCGAATTACATGTTACTTTTCCATGGTAGATAAGTCACCTGTTGGCAAATTCAACTCCCAAGCCTTCAACACACGACGCATAATTTTTCCACTGCGTGTCTTTGGCAATCCATCCTTAAATTCAATTTCCCGCGGTGCCGCATGGGCAGCTAATCCCGTTTTAACGAATTGACGGATTTCCTCTTTCAACTCATCAGTAGGCTCATAGCCCTCACGCAACGAGATAAACGCCTTAATGATTTCTCCGCGCAACGGATCCGGTTTTCCGATAACACCCGCTTCCGCCACAGCCGGATGCTCAACTAATTTACTTTCAACTTCAAACGGACCGACCCGTTCTCCAGAAGTGTTAATTACGTCATCGACGCGTCCCTGGAAGAAGAAATACCCGTCTTCATCTTTGTAAGCAGAATCCCCGGAAATATACCATGGATCGAAACGGAAATACTCTTGATACTTTGCTTCGTTATTCCATACCGCGCGCATCATTGACGGCCAACCTTTTTTCACCGCTAAATTACCCATCTGGTTTGGACCTAATTCGTTACCGCTGTCATCGACAATACCAGCGACAATCCCCGGAAACGGTTTGCCCATAGAACCAGGCTTAATAGGCATCGATGGGAAGTTGACAATCATATGTCCGCCAGTTTCCGTCATCCACCAAGTGTCGTGAATGCGCTTGCCAAACGTCGCCATACCCCAGCGAATAACCTCCGGATTTAACGGTTCACCAACACTCATAATATGACGCAAAGCAGATAAATCGTATTGGCTGATAATATCGCCACCGCGTGACATCAACATACGGAATGCCGTCGGCGCACTATACCAAATCGTCACTTTATACTTTTCCAATGCCGTATACCAATCTTCTGGGGTAAAACGTCCACCGCGAACGACATTTGTCACGCCGTGCAACCAAGGAGAGAACATTCCGTAAGAAGTGCCGGTAACCCAACCAGGATCTGCCGTACACCAATACACATCTCCCGGTTTAAAATCGATTACCCATTTACCCGTCTGATAATGCTGGATCATCGCATTGTGAACATGCAATACTCCCTTTGGCTTGCCTGTCGAACCGGATGTATAATGCAAGAGCATACCGTCTTCACGGTCAACCCATGTGATTTCAGCCGTTTCCGAACCTTTGTTCAACTCTTCATGAAAATCATAAAAAGACGTCTTTTCATTACTCTGATAAACATCTTTATTTAAATTCGTCACAATAACATGTTGCAAACTATCCAATTTATCATAGGCGACACGCCCGATTAACGCATTCGTCGTCACAATTGTCGACGCCTTGCTATCATCTAAGCGGTCATACACCGCATTTTCCATAAACGCTTCAAATAACGGTCCGACAATACCGCCGACCTTCCAGGTTCCGAGCATCGCAATATACAATTCCGGACTGCGGTTCATAAAAATAAATACGCGGTCGCCTTTCGATACGCCCTTTTCACGAAGGCTATTGGCGAACTGATTTGATTTTGCCTTTAATTCTGCATACGTCAACTTTACCTCCGTATTGGCATCGGAGTAAATCAAAGCCAAACGATCCCCATTTCCTTGATCAACATGTCGGTCAATCGCTTCATAAGCAATATTCACCTTGTTCGTCTCATACCAACTGAATTGCTTCTCTACTTCCTTCCAATCAAATTCCCGATATGCAGTTTCATAATCCTGCATGTTGGCATCCTTTACTTCAGGTAACAATAATTCATTTGACATATTAATCCTCCTCTTACTTTCCCAAGTGTCGTTTTGTATGGTAGAATATACTATAACAGCATCGTAGACATTATATTACATATTAACTGTTATATAACATAAAAACATATCTGTCAATAGTATTAATGAATATAGTACAGAAACAGGAGGCAAGTAATGATCAAAAACTACTTTTCAACAGAAATTGCACTGGAAGACGGTACTTCCATTACAATTGCCGGACCTCTATCACCCGCTGTCATAGAAAACCTTGCTTATCATGGGCAATTGACAGCGTTCAGACAACCTGTAGAACAGAAAAACGCGCTCATAGAAATTGCGGAACTCCCGGAAGGGCGAATTATCGGTGCAATCCATAACGATACACTCGTCGGTTACGTGACTTTCCATTACCCTGATCCGTTCGAGCGATGGTCGGAAGCCGACATGGACGATTTGTTGGAATTAGGGGCAATCGAAGTGGCAAAAGACTACCGCAGCTATGGGCTTGCCAAAGCGCTGATGAAAATCGCATTTCAAGACAGCGAAATGGAAAATTTCATCGTCATTTCCACGGAATACTATTGGCATTGGGATTTACAGAATTCGGGATTATCGGTCTGGGATTATCGCAAAGTCATGGAGAAAGTTATGGGCAGCATCGGCATGGAATATTATGCGACAGACGATCCGGAAATTTGCTCGCACCCCGCTAATTTTCTAATGGCGAAAATCGGCAAAAATGTCCCTATGGATTCGATTATGCAATTCGACAATTTGCGTTTAAAGAACCGCCACATGTTTTAAAAGTCATTTTTCACATTATCCCAGGTAATGCAATTAAGAGAGGAGAACTTTCACTATGCTTTTAGAACAAATTATGAAACGCAATATCATAACAATCCAACCGGATGACACACTTTCCACAGCTTTGCAGACTATCAATGAGCATCGCATCCGCCACCTGCCGGTCATCAAAGATCAAATGCTCGTTGGCATCGTATCTGACCGTGATCTGCGCGATGTTTGCCCTTCAAGGCTTGTTAATGAAGATCAGGACCAACTGTTACAGAACACCTTAATTCGTGACATTATGCACAAAAACGTCATCACCGCACATCCACTCGATTTTGTCGAAGACGCAGCCAGTGTATTTTATGAATTCCGCATTGGTTGCCTGCCGATTATCCAGAAAGGTAAATTAGTCGGTATCGTCACTGAATCCGATGTTCTGCGGACATTGGTCGAATTGATGGGAGTAAACAAACCGAGCTCACACATCGAGGTGACTATTTTCGACAAACCGGGGATGTTGGCGGAAGTTTCCGATATCATAAGAGGTTTAAACGTAAATATTACGAGCGTCTATATGACACCCGTTGAAGAAGACGGCACAAGAGGGCTGGTATTCCGTATCCAGACGATGGACCCGCGGCGCATCTATCTGGAAATTGAAAAAGCCGGCTACAAAGTAAAAGGTCCGCTTGGGCTTTCAATGGGGAATCAATATGAGTAATAATAGTATCTTGATACACGATCCTTCGTATTATGATTACTTTTTCGGATCGGATCACCCGTTTAACCCGATGCGCCTGCATATGACCTTTGATCTGTTGCAAAAAATGAATCTGGTGCTTCCTGAGCAAATACGGAAACCGGAGCCTATTTCTGATGCGCTTCTGGCAACAGTACACACGCAGGAGTACATTGACGCCATCAAACAAGCGTCTAACGATCCGAACTTTTCTTCGACGAAATTCGGCATCGGTACTGAAGACACTCCTGTATTCACCAATATGCACTCCATTACGTCACTGATTGCTGCCGGAACGGTCAAAGCCGCCGATTTAGTGATAGAAGGTACCTGCGACCATGCACTAAACCTCGCCGGTGGATTGCATCATGCCTTTGCCAATCAAGCATCAGGCTTTTGCGTTTACAACGATGTCGCCATTGCCATCAAGCACATTCAACAAAAATACGATGTAAAAGTACTTTATATCGACACCGATGCACATCATGGCGACGGAGTACAATCGATTTTCTATAACGATCCGAGTGTTTTGACAGTTTCTTTTCACGAAACAGGGAAATACCTGTTTCCGGGGACAGGGCACATTCATGAACGTGGTCGAGAAGATGGATACGGTTATGCGTACAACATCCCGTTAGAGCCTTTTACAGAAGACGATTCCTTTAAAGCAGTCTTGGAAGAAGTCTTACCGGAAGTAGTCCAGTCCTTTAAACCCGATCTTTTGATTACACAAAACGGCTGCGATGCCCATTATCTCGATCCATTGACTCATTTGTATTCTACCATCAATATCTTTGCCGAAATCCCCAAACTCGTTCATCAATTGGCGCACACATTTTGCAATGGCAAATGGGTGGCAGTCGGCGGTGGCGGCTATGACATATGGAGAGTCGTTCCCAGAGCCTGGACACTGTTATGGGCGGAAATGAATCAGATACCGGGTATTCTCGACGCAACGATCCCGCCAGAGTGGACCGAGCGCTGGTCGGCAGACGCACCTGTGCAATTGCCGTGGAGAATGCGTGATCCCGAACGGATGTATGAACCAATCCCGCGTAAAAGCGAAATTGACGAAAAAAATGCCCTAACAGCAAAAAAAGCATTACAAAAAATATAACCTGATGAGTGTGTCCCTCGCTTTGGCGATGGACCGACTCATCAGGCGTTTAATCGCTTAACTTAACTCCCCGACAAGAATGACTACTCTGCGGTTAATGGCACGGTTATCAGCCGTGTCGTTATTGACGACGGGGCGAAATTCGCCGTAACCGCTGACAGATATTTGCCGTGGATTGATCGGAAACTCACTGATGAAATAACGTGCGACTTGCGCCGAGCGCGCAGTCGAAAGCTCCCAATTCGAGGGATATTGCGACGTAACAATCGGTTGATTATCCGTATGCCCTTCTATGACGATCGGATTCGGCAAACTCTGAATCAACTGACCGACCTTTTCCAAAAAGGCGATACCCTCCTCTTTTATCTCGGCACTGCCCGAATCGAACAACACCCGGTCACGAATTTCCAAACTGACTCCCGACGCATCACGCGTAGCAGAAATTACCGTCTCTAATTTATTATCTTGCAGATACTGGATAATAGCTTCATACAGCGCATCTAGCTGGCGTGGCTTATATTCACTTCCCCCTTGATAATCGCCACTGGCGTTGACATTGGCATGTAAAGGAGCCGTGCCGGACAAAATACTCACGCCTCCTTCTATAATGCTGGAGCGGCGAAAAGAATCCGACATCGCTTTGAATTTCACCATATCAACATTGGAAAAGGCGAATAAAAACACAAAAAAGCACAGTAACAATGTCATCAGATCGGAAAAAGTGACCATCCACAACGGTGCGGTGCCTATGGGTTTTCTATTATATCTCTTGCGCAATTTGATCTTCCCCTCTAGCCGAAGCTGGATCACCTTTGGACAAAGCTAGATCCCCTTTGCGCAAAAGCTGATCGAACGTCTCACGCTCTGCCGCAGACAAAAACGCCTTCAATTTTTCTTCCAAAATTTTTGGATTTTGCCCTGCTTGTACACCGAGAACTCCCTCAATGACAATTTGACGAATAAACACTTCTTGGTCACTCTTATTCTGGAGCTTGCCCGCCATCGGAATGAAAACGAGATTGGCGAGTACAGAACCATAAAATGTGGTAATCAACGCAATTGCCATTTTCGGTCCGATCATCTCGGGACTCATATCCCTGAGCATCAAAATGAGACCGATTGTCGTACCGAGCATCCCGAATGCAGGCGCTAATTCGCCCGCCTTTGCCAAGATATTAATTCCCTTTTGATGACGTTCTTCTACGGCAGTGATTTCTGCCTCCATAATTTCTTTAATCAATGCCGGTTCAAGCCCGTCCACCGCAAGCGCAATCCCTTTTCTCATAAACGGGTCCTGCAGGTCGTCGATATCCCGCTCTAATGCTAACAATCCATGACGGCGTGCCCTCGTTGCCAGCTTCGTAAATGTCTGAATCAAGTATGCCAAATTCGTATCTGTCTGATAAAATGTCTGCTTCATAATCGTCAGCATTCCCGTCACTTCTTTCACGGTGAAATTGACTGCCAACGCACACAGCAGACCGCCGATCACAATAAAAAAAGAAGCCATATCAATAAAAGAAACTAAGCCATCCACCGCATAGCCTGCACCAATATAAATAGCAATCGACAAAACAGTAACACCGGCAAATAAGCCGCCTGCTGTCATCATATCCAATCTATTCATGTCACATCTCCTAATTTTCCCTTTCGAAATTCTATTTTTGACAAAATGGACGTACGCCTTATATTTAATACCATAAACGAATGGCGGCGCAAGGGCAAAATATACCAAAATTACAAATCTAAATAGAAAATGAGCAACCCATAGTCGCTCATTTTCTATTTAGACTTCGTCATCGGAAGTCGGGCAAAACTTTATTTAAGAAGGTTACATTGTTTCAAAGGTTTTACAATCTGTCTCTTCATGAGAAGCAGCTTCTGTTCCCTGTTGACTTACAACATAGATGGAATCAGCTTCACATCTATTTCCTTGAGTCCAGTGTTTACAGTTGTTCACTTCACAAAGTACATCCTTAGCCATTTTGTACGCACCTCCTTCCTTTTACATGATGTCCTATTTACTTCAAAGTCATGCGACAAATCGCCGACTATTTTCAGTAAAAAATAAAAAGAACTAACAGGCAGATTGCCAATTAGTTCCTTCGTCACGATTTACTTTTAATCCACAATCTCAATTTGCTCAAGATTTGCTTTCAAAGAATTACGCACACATTGTATATACTCTTGTCTTAACATCAATTGCTCGTTTTTTTCCTCTCGGCTCAGACCGACTTCCTTAGACCGTTTAGCTAGTTCGTTAATACGTGCTATTTTTTCTTCCGTAATCAAAATTTACTGCCTCCGCATTCTCGTTGTTTTCCGTCATACGACGTATTATGCGAATAATCGTACCACGGATTTGCGAAAAAGGCAAATCAAGCTGTCACCCTTAAACTGTCTATATAAACGTCGTAATCAATTACTTCATAAACGGCAATAAGCCATCACATAATTGCTTTAACTCTTGAGCATTTAACTGCTGCGCTGCATCCGATAACGCTACTTGCGGATTCGGATGATGCTCGACCATAATCGCATCCGCTCCGGCAGCCAATGCTGCTCTTGCCGTTGGAATGACAATGTCCTTACGACCTGTAGAATGGCTGACATCGACAATCACCGGCAAATGCGTTTCTTGCTTCAAAATTGGCACCGCAGAAATATCCAATGTATTGCGCGTCGCCTTCTCATAGGTGCGGATACCCCGCTCACATAAAATGACTTGACTGTTTCCATGCGCCATGACATATTCTGCAGCGTACTTGAATTCATCCAATGTTGCCGATAACCCACGTTTGAGGATGATCGGTACGCGGGCTTCTCCCGCTACCTTTAACAGTTCGAAATTCTGCATATTACGCGCGCCGATTTGAATCATATCGACATATTTATGTGCCGTTTCCATATCGTACGGGCTGACAATTTCACTGACGACAAGCAAATCGAGTTCATCGGCAACTTGACGCATAATTTGCAGTCCTTCTTCGCCCAATCCTTGGAAATCGTATGGAGACGTTCTCGGCTTGTAAGCCCCACCGCGTAAAACGCGAATGCCCAGTGACTTCAGTGTCTCTCCAGCAGCACGAGTCTGCTCATAACTCTCAATCGCGCAAGGTCCGGCAATGACAATTTTGTGCTCGCCGCCGATTTTAACGCCTTTGACATCAATCACAGTATCTGTTCGTTGAATCTTACGGCTGACCAGCAATTCCTTTTGCTTGTCAGTATTTTGCAAGTCTAACGACGCTTTGAAAATCTGTTTGAACAAATGTCTGATTGTATCATTGGAGAACGGTCCTTGATTGCGACCGACTAAGTCTTCTAACATCTGATTCTCACGTACTGGGTCGAAACGCTTCGTACCGATTTTCGCCTTTACCTGCCCGATTTCTGTAGCTATTTCCGCTCTTTTCGTCATTAAATTAAGTAACTCTATATTAATATCGTCCAACTGGTCACGCAATGCTTGTAAACGTTCTGCTGTCATAGTTCATACCTCCAGAATGATTATTTTTTAATTAAATTTTAGTTCTGCCGAAATCACTAATTTCTTAGTTCTGCCAGAACTTCCCGCAATGCGGAAATAAATCGCTTATTTTCCTCACTAGTGCCGAACGTCACGCGGATATACGTCGGATATCCGAAAATATCCCCCGTCCGCACGATCACGCCGCGCACCAATAATTTATGAAATACTTGCTTACCGTCAACACCTGTATCGACAAACACAAAATTTGCTTCCGAATCTACGTACTTTAGACCAAGATCTGCAAACTCACGGTACAAGTATTCTTTGCCGTCCGCAACCAATTGGCGGCTTTCTTGCTTATGCTCCTCGTCTGCCAGAGCAGCAATCGCCGCTGTCTGGGCGAAACTGTTCACATTAAACGGTTCACGCACTCTGTTGATATAATGAATCATCTCAGCGTCGGCAACACCGTATCCGATGCGATACGCCGCTAATCCATAAATTTTCGAAAACGTGCGTAAAACGATCACGCGATGTTGATGTATATAATCGATACCCGACGGAAAATCATCCGCTGTCACGAATTCTGCATATGCCTCATCGATGACAACGATAATATCATCGGGAATCTCTGCTAATATTTTTTCTAAATCTGCCTTACATAAATATGTGCCTGTGGGATTATTCGGACTGCATAGGAAGAGCATTTTCGTCTTTGGCGTCACGGCATCAATTATTGCCTGTACATCATAGCTGAAATCCGAACCTAACTGCACCCCTACCACATTGGCATTCATCACCGTAGCTGCAAACCAATATTCTGAAAATGAAGGCACTGGGGCAATGACCTCATCCCCTTGATTGAGAAATGTCTCTGCAAGCATTTTGATGATCTCATCAGATCCATTACCGACAATCAATTCCTCCGGTGCTACTTGCAAATGCGTCGCCAATGCCTGTTTTAACTCATAGCAACTGCCGTCAGGATATATATGACTTTGATCAAGCAACTGACGCACAGCATCTTTTGCCGAAGCCGAGGCCCCGAGCGGGTTTTCGTTGGAGGCAAGTTTTATAACAGATTCAAGCCCCAACTCTCGCTTCACTTCTTCAATCGGCTTCCCAGGTATATACGGCTTCAAATCATGCAAACAATTTCTCACATATCTGGACAATCGATTCACTCCCATCCCTCCAACACACTCCTTTTATATAAAAAAATATAATAAAAAACCCACACTTCACCCCTTTCGGGACGAAACATAGGTTCCGCGGTACCACCCGAGTTAAAACAATAAAACGTAATCACTCATAAATTACCCGATAACGCCGAGTCTACGGTCGACCTACATATCAGTCGTTAGCTCAGAAGTGAAATTCCAGATTACAGCTCTCCCAAGGTGCTCGCAGTCAATGACACCTATTTCCTGACAAAGCCCTGTAAATGTACTTGTCTTCCTCATCGCTTATCATAAATTGTGAATTTTAAGAATTATAACATACAAAGAATAATTACGCAAGCACTGCAACACGTCTAAGTGATAAAAAATCGTCGCCTCTCCTCCAAAACTTATCCCGTAAAAATCTGTCCTTCGGGATAACGAATCTCGTCATGCGAATGCTGATACAGTGAAAACGCCAATGTCAACGGTCCCAATCTGCCGAAAAACATCAAGCTGGCAATTAACACTTTGCCGGCAATAGACAGCTCGGGAGTCAACCCCATTGACAACCCAACAGTACCAAACGCCGAGAAAGCCTCGAACACAATCATCAATAGCGGAGCATCCTCTGTCAATGTCAGAATAAATACCGACAGCAGAATCAGTACGATACTAATATTGACAATCGCCAATGACCGCAGAATCACCATATTCGATATCGTTCTGCGGAAAATCACCGGCTCCGATTTTCCTTTAATATACGTGACGACTGCTAAAACCAGCACAATAAACGTCGTCACCTTAACTCCCCCACCGGTTGAGGCACTTCCCGCACCGATAAACATCAAGATCAACATCAGCAAAATCGATGTCACACTCATCGAACTAATATCAATCGTGTTAAAACCGCTGCTACGCGGTACAACCGCTTGGAAATAACTAGCAAACAGTTTTTCATCCATCGGCAAATTCCCCAAGGTCATCGGATTGGAGTATTCCAAAAGAAAAATCACCAGCATCGCCGTCAGATTGATCGCCAGTGTACTAATCAACATAATTTTCGTGTGTAAAGACAAATCCCGAAATTTTCGATTATAATACAAGTCAGAAATGACGGAAAATCCAATTCCTCCTGTAATAAACAAACAGGAAATGACAATATTCATCACCGGATCACCGACATAACCTGTCAAACTATCAGACCATAACGAAAAACCGGCATTATTGAACGCCGATATACTGTGAAATATACTGGCATATATACCTTCCCCTAATCCCAACTCCGGCACTAGGCGAATTGACAGAAGCAATGCCGCCACCAGCTCCACACTGAATGCAAATACCAAGACCAGTCGCACAATCTTGACCAATCCGCCAATCGAAGTCTGATTTAACGCCTCCTGCAATAGCAACCGCTGTTTTATACCGATGCGTTTACCGAGCATCAATACAGCAAGCACTGCAAATGACATGAAACCTAAGCCGCCGATCTGCATCAGCGTCATTAAGATAACCTGTCCAAACACAGTAAACTGCGCATCGATATTGACGACCACCAGTCCGGTCACCGTCACCGCCGATGTTGCCGTAAAAAACGCATCAACCAAAGATATACTGCCATGCCTCGATATCGGAAGCAGCAAAAACAACGTCCCTAGTATGATGCCTCCCAATAAAAGCAACGCCAAAACCTGAGGCGGGCTAAAATGAAACTTACGATATAAACGGTCCACCGATTATAACCCCTTTGCCTCGAATTCCTGAATTTGCGTATTGTCTCCAATCACAACCAACACATCATCTGTGAGAATTTGCTCATCTGCCATCGGCGAAACATTGATATGCTCGCCGCGTTTGATCGCGACAATGCTGCACCCATAGCGCACGCGAATATTCAATTCCTTCAACGTCTTGCCGTTAATCCGATCCGTTGCAATCAACTCAACGACGCTATACTCATCCGACAAATCAATATAATCGATAAAATTTCCGCATATCCGCTGTACAACGCGTCTTGCCATATCCCTTTCCGGCTGAACAACCACATCGGCGCCGACTTTTGCCAAAACTTTATGATGATAATCATTTTTTGCCTTTGCCCATACTTCTTTGATACCCAGCTCTTTCACTAACAGCGTACATAAAATGCTCGCTTCCAAATCATCGCCAATCGAGACGATCACAATATCGAAATTGCGAATGCCGATTTTTTGCAGCGCCTTTTCATCCGTGGCATCCATTTGTACAGCATGATCGGCAAATGAAGCGTAATCATTCACCTTATTCATATCCACATCAATCGCCAGAACTTCAATCCCCATCTCTTTAAAATTCTTACACAGATTACCCCCGAATTGTCCCAATCCGATGATCGCAACCTGCTGAACTTGTGATCTGACTTTTTTCATAAAATCCCCTATTCTGCACCCATATTCGTATATTCACTGCCATTCTACTACCATACTGACGAAGAGTCAAATCCACGGAAAAGAGGGAAATGTCACTTTTTAGCGAATTATAACATCAATACAAATTCCGTATACAATTTCGTAAATTTGAGGTGACAAATATGCCGGAATCTGAATCTGCATCCCCAATATTCGCCCTAGACATCGGTACTCGAACGATTGTGGGAATTCTCGCATATCCAGAAGAAGAACAATTGAAAATCACAGCCTGTGAAATATTTGAGCACAAAGAACGTTCCATGCTCGATGGGCAAATCCATGACGTTCTGAAGGTCGCAGATATCATAAAAAAAATAAAACAACAGATTGAAGAACAGACCGGTACCGTGCTCACGCATGCCGCGGTTGCAGCGGCAGGACGCTCATTGAAAACGATCCGCACAAAGATTAGCCGTTCTATCAAAGATCACCCTTTTTCATCGCGCGAACAAGTCGTCGCCTTTGAATTGGAAGCCGTACAACAGGCGCAAAAAAAACTGCTCGAAGAACATAACGTATATGACAAAACGAGCTACCATTGCGTCGGTTACAGCGTCGTAGAATATACGCTTGACGACAGTCCGATCGGCAGCATCGTCGATCAATATGGAGAACACGCGTCAATTGATGTCATTGCCACTTTCCTGCCGAGAATCGTCGTCGATTCGCTGGAATCCGCTTTACAGCGCGCTGATTTGCAAATCTCAGCTTTGACTCTGGAACCAATTGCCGCGATCAATGTCTTGATACCGTCTACCATGCGCAAATTAAACATTGCGCTCGTCGATATCGGCGCAGGAACATCCGATATTGCGCTTACAGCCGACGGTACGATTACCGGATATGCGATGGTACCGACAGCCGGTGACGAAATTACCGAAGCAATTTCACAGACCTACCTGCTCGATTTCAATGTCGCCGAATTATTAAAGCGTTCATTGCATCAAGGACAAGTTACCTACCAAGATGTGCTGGGATTTGAGTACGAAAAAACCAGCCAAGAAGTGATTAGCGATATCCGGGACAGCATCAATTTGCTCGCGTCAAAAATAGCCGAGAAAATACTCGACCTCAATAAACAACCTCCGCAAGCCGTAATGCTCGTCGGCGGTGGGAGTATGACACCAATGCTTCCTGAATTAGTGGCACATCATCTGCACCTGCCCAAAGAGCGAGTCGCCGTGCGCGGAGCGGAAGCGATCAAAAATCTAATTGGCGAACATCAAGTTCTCAGAGGACCGGAAGCGGTAACACCGATTGGAATCGCCCTGTCGGCAAAATTGAACCACATCGATTTCATGAACATCCACGTTAACGGCAAAAGAGTGCGCGTGTTTGATTTGAAGAAAGTTACAGTCGGTGATGCTTTATTGGCTTCGGGCATCGATATGAATAAACTGCATGGCAAGCCTGGACTAGCTCTCAGCATCGAAGTCAACGGTAATTTACGTATTTTACGTGGTCAACTGGGCTCGCCGGCTACTATTCTCATCAACGGCAGAGCCGCCAATCTGGAAACACAAATTTACGACGGCGATCAGCTCAGTGTAGAGGCAGGTCAAGCGGGACAAAATGCTGTCGGTACTGTTAAAGATATACTCACGCCCGAAGAGCTTACGCCCTTGCAAATTACATACAACAATCAACCGAAAACCTTGGATGTCATACTATCCGTCAACGGCAAACCGTCAGAAATCGATCAACCGCTTCAAGACAGGGATCAGATTATCGTGCATCCACCTTCCACTGTCAAAGAATGCCTGATTGCTTGCGGGCTTACACAGGAAGATCTCGAAAGTAAATCAATGACTGTCTACCTGAACGACCAGGCTAAGACATTGCCCGGCGGTACCCATTGTGTCTTCGTGAACGGCAATCCTGCCGCCATGTACACAAAAGTCAGCCCTAACGACATGCTGACTGCAAAAATCCTACAAAAAACAAGCTACACAATATACAATATTATCGAACCCGAGCAACTATTTGGCTATGAAGTGACAGTCAATGTCAACGGCAATCCTTTAGTGATGCAGCACCCGGGATTTAAACTGTTGAAAAACGATCAACCGGCAACACCCGATTCGCCTATAGAAGATCGTGACCGAATTGAAATCGTCAGAAACCCGGAAATCAATTTAATGTTTAACGACATTTTCAAATATTTAGATATTATGGCAGAGCGCCCTGACGATTGCACCCGCCTGCAAATGTTGCTGAACGACAATCCGGCAACCTTTGATTCACCAATCAAAACCGGAGATGTCATATACTTACAGTGGCAGGCATGATATCTAATCGTCACAAGCTAGTCGTGATTATAATAAAAAACGCGCATTTCGGCAAACAGCTTCTTGTCTATGACAAGAAGCTGTTGTGATATACGGCAGTAGTCTATGTTACTATTACATATGTTCAATCACATCAATGCTCTGCAACTTACTTTTCATCACTAACCAACGTGCAGGCGGAAAATACATAAAGAACGATTTCATATTTTTCAGCACCAGTTTTATGCGTATTTTGCGCACCTTTCTGCTGTACTCTCTGTTAGGATTGTTCATTTTGCCATCGAATACAGAGGCGAGTTCCGCAGCACTATTGAACGCATGACTGATTCCTTCCAGAGAACTTGGACTGATGAATCCCGCAGCCTCACCAATTAGAAACGCATTGTCCTTGCCGCTGCAATGATCAAAAAATCCATATGGTCGAAGGACGACGCAAGCCTCTGTTTTGACGACATCGCCAAATACATAACCGCGGCTCTCCAGCTTGCTCTGCAACGCTTCAAAGCGCTTTTTACTTCCGCTGGCGGGAAAAGCGCCACCGACGATAAAATATCCGTCTTTCGACACGCTCCATCCGTAGCAGTCTGTGATATCGGAATCAAAAAAACAAGAATACAGCGGGCGAATATTATGATCTACATACCATTTCTGTATAGAGACATACTGGCGGATTTTCTTTTTATGAAACAATGTCCGCCTCACGAGCGAAGCAGCCCCGTCAGCGCCTACAATGTATTTTGCCTGCACGGTATGTAACTCGGAATCTCTGCGGAAAGTGATTGTATACACCCCATCCGTTCGCTTGATCTCCGTACAGCATGCACGATCCATCACATCGACAGACTCAGGAATCAGACTCATCAGCCACAGATCAAATTTATGTCTATCCATATTCATATAAAATCTCTGATAATACCTCTGTAAATTCTGTTTCGTATCGACCGTTCGCACTGCAAATATCTGCGGATCGACGAGGATATCTTTAGGTAATGTTAAATTGAATTTCGATAACGATTTCTGCGCATCGACCGCCAAAAGACCACCGCACGGCTTCCGAAATCCTCGATCTCGATTGTCGTGCTCGCCCTGTGTATCTTTTTTGTCGATGGCAATCACTTTATACTTTGAATTTAGCAGCCTCGCCAATGTCGCACCCGCCGGACCGAGACCAATAATCGCTATATCATACATATCCGTTGTCTCCCACAATAAATTCATACAATTTAGATAACCGCTCTTATTATACCACGCCGATGGTGGCGATTGACAATCTAGTTTAATAACGTTAAACTAATCTCAGGTCTAATGTTGTTAAACCGATAAAAAGTTGCAATATGACCCTATAGTAATTACTAAAACCTACTGGAACAAACCTATCAATGTAAAGACCACTTATGAGAGGATGAGTGCTTTGTCAGATTATAAACTGGGAGCTATGGAAACAAAATTTGCGGAACTCATCTGGAGTAACGAACCGATTCCATCGGGTGAGCTGGTGAAGCTCTGTGAAAAAGAGCTGGATTGGAAAAAATCAACTACCTACACGATGCTCAGAAGATTGTGTGAGCGAAAGATTTTCCACAACAATAACAGTGTTGTCCACTCGCTAATCACGCAGCAAGAATTTCAGGCATTGCAAAGTGAACAATTTGTTGAAGAAACATTTGACGGCTCACTTCCACACTTTTTAGCGGCATTTACAACGCGCAAGAAGCTAAGTGACAAAGACATTGCCGAACTGCAAAAATTGATTACACAACATAAGGGGTGAAAAAATCGTCATGCTTGATACCATATTTCTACAAGTTCTGAACATGAGTCTGACAGCAAGCTATGTCATCCTTGTTGTCTTGTTTGTAAGACTATTACTGAAAAAAACACTGAAAATCTTCTCATACGCCCTGTGGAGCGTAGTTTTCTTTCGGCTGCTATGTCCCTTCTCTTTCGAGAGCCTGTTCAGTTTCCTAGCAATCAATACAAAATCGATACCGGATACAATTATGTACGCAAAAATCCCGCAAATCGACACAGGAATCAGCTCGATAGACAGCCTGGCAAACCCAATTCTTGCGACACAGCAAGCAGTCCCGTACGCAAGCATCAACCCCATGCAAATCCACATGTTCATAGCCGAATATATTTGGATCGCCGGTATCAGCGTCTTATTCTTATACGGCATTACATCACTGTTGCGTTTGCGTTCCCAACTGATTGGCGCAGTGCGATGGCGTGATAATATTTACCTTGCGGATCATATCGCATCCCCTTTTGTGATCGGTTTCATACGCCCGAAAATCTATCTGCCATCTATCCTTTCAAAACAAGAGCAGGAATATATCATTCTGCATGAACAAACACATATTAAGCACATGGACCACATTACGAAAATGATCGCAGTTGTAGCTCTGACCCTTCACTGGTTCAACCCGCTCGTCTGGATCGCCTTCATTCTATTTGTCAAAGACATGGAAATGTCGTGCGATGAGAATGTGATAAAGCAAATGGACACAGATATACGCCAAGAATATTCCATATCATTATTACGTCTCGCGGCAGGCAGAAAAATAACACTCAGCACTCCGCTCGCTTTCGGTGAAAACAATACAAAGGCAAGAATCAAGAACGTGCTGAATTACCAAAAGCCGTCTTTCAAGATCATTCTAGTATCTGTGATTGCAGTAATAATCGTTTTCGTAGGGCTTATGACAAACCCCATACAACATGTTCTTCCCGTCGGAACTTACAAATTGGAAAATGCACAAAAAGCGCTCCCACCCTCAGTCGTATTAGGGGACGAAAAGCAATTTGTATTTCATCATTCTGTACTGAGCAGTTACCTACCGATCGGTAGCTATAAAGTCTCGAAAGACGAACTAATTTTAACAACAGATGATCAACGCAATATTTATATTTTTAAAATTGTAAATGGAAAACTGATTTTTCAAGCGGACAATTCTTCTGAAATACCGAAATATGCAGAATTGGATTTTATCGAAGACGGATCGGTCTTCATTTACACGGGCGAGTAAACAAAATCATTATTCACTTGCACTTACGTCATTCCTCGTTCACACCCACAGAAGCCATTTCAAAATGTGACGGGAGCCTATTAGCATTACTTTTCAGAGTGAAAAATTCCCCAAACGCGGCTCCTCCGAGGATCAGCACAGCACCGATAATCTGTGCAATTCCCATCGTCTCACTCAAGAAAACCACTGAAAAAACGACGGCTGACAGTGGCTCTAAATAACCGAAAATCGCCACCGTCTGCACAGGCAAACTGCCTATAGAAGAAAAGTAAAAATAGCATCCAACACCTGTGTTGACAATGCCGAGAATCAAGATCGGAATCACGCTTCCCGAATCAATATCTAAGACAAATCCCTGCTTAATCCCCACAAAAACGGCAACTGTCAAAAAACTTGCGAGCAATTGCCACATCGAGTTCTCCAGGCCGCCGATACTTTTTGCCTGCTTATTGAAAATCACCATCAAAGCGTATGTAACCGCCGACATAGCACCACAAAACAAACCCCATGCCGTTTTCCCCGTCGCCAAAACTTCTATATTGATGCACAACATACCTACCAATACGCCAAGAAACCCAAAGATTTTGATCGATGTTAATTTTTCTTTGAACAAAATCGGTGAAAGAACCATCACAATCATCGGACCGCAATAATAAAGCAGCGTAGCATTACTGACACCAACCTGACGATACGCTTCATACAGGAATAGCCAACTTCCGCCCATAGCCATACCGGAAATCATCAAATAGACAAAGTGCAGCTTATTTTCTCTAAAATGCGCTTTTTGGCGAAGTGCCATAAAAATCAACACCAAAAACAAACTACCAATCAGCGTCCTCGTAAACACAATTTCATAACTGTCCAACGATATGTAACTTGCAACAATGCCGTTCAAACCGAACATCAATAAAGCAGCAATATACTTAAAATACGCCTTTTTCATTTTCATCATATCTCCTATCATGTTGTGTGTGCGTAATTCCACTATTTGCAGTTGCATTGCAAACAGGAGTAATATATCATAATTCCAAACATAACGAAAATGAATGTTTATCATAATTTGCATGAAAAAAACAAATGTATCGTGAGGTGCAAAATGAACATACAGAAATACATGGCATTTGTAAAAACTGTACAGTATGGCAGCTTCACAAAAGCCGCGGAAGCATTGAACTACACGCAGTCCGGTGTCAGCCGGATGATCAACGATCTAGAGACAGAATGGGGTATCTCGCTGCTGGAAAGAAGCAGAAGCGGCGTCAGCCTTACCTCTGACGGATTGAAATTGCTGCCGATGCTGCAACGCATCTGCAACGAACAGGAAATGCTGACAGCACAAGTCCATAACCTGCACGACATGCAATCGGGCTTGATCCGTATCGGCACCTTTTCCAGCGCTGCTACCCACTGGCTGCCCAACATGATTAAGATGTTCCACCGAGACTATCCGAAAATCGATTTTGAACTGCTGCTTGGCGATTATATAGAAATTGAACATTGGATTCGCGAAGGTCGTGTGGATTTCGGATTCCTGCGGCTTCCGACGAATATTGAACTGCAGACACTGCCGTTGGAGCAAGACCGTCTACTTGTCGTGCTTCCGCAAGATCATCCATTTGCCGGATGTGACAAATTCCCGATGAAAGAGCTGGAGAACAGCCCATTCATGCTGCTGGAAAAGGGCTCAAAGACAGAAATCTCGGCAATTTTTGAGCAAAACCAATTGACTCCGCAGATAAATTTCACAACTTGGGATGACTACGCAATTATGTCGATGGTGGAGAACGGTCTGGGCATCAGCATCCTGCCTGAACTAATTCTGCAACGCATCCCCTACAATATCGTCACGAAAGAACTGGAAATACCAGCCTATCGCAATATCGGCATTGCGATGCGCGATCAAAAGTCACTTTCCCTTGCCGCGCAGCGCTTTCTGGAATATCTTCCATATAGAAAAAGAGTACAGGAACTTTAACCCCCTGTACTCTCTAGGCTCTCTTAACCTCTAGGAATTCTCTTCGCTCTTTTAATTCTTTTAACTGTTTTAATTCTTCTAACTCTCTGAATTCTCTGAATTCTCCGCGCTCCTATTTAAACTCCACAGCAGCCGCAAATACAGTCAGATAAGCAAGTTGACCGTCTGCGCATTGTACTAATGCGTGATACTCATTGCCGCCATCGACAGAATACATTTCCTCATATAGCCACCAAGCCCCTTCCAAATTGCTGTCCTGCTCAACGATTCGGGCATTACGAAAGATAACGGTTCTAATATCCGTAAATCCCGAAGGTTCGATGGTCACTACGACATCACTGCCGGTTGTGTGAATCCTATCTAATTTACTATCGTGAAACGCAAATCTGTTTACAATACCTGTTCCAATATTTTCTGCATTCTTGCCTAAATAGTCCCGGTAATCCTTCATAGTGTACTTCATTTTCTTTTCATTTGCCCGGCACCATATTCTGAGCTGTTTTTTCACTTGCTTGGCAGCTACATCCAGCGCCAATACACGGATGTCAACGACCATATCTAAAATCTCGGAAGGCAGTCTATTTTT
Source organism: Bacillota bacterium (assembly GCA_023388635.1). GTDB lineage: Bacteria > Bacillota > Bacilli > Desulfuribacillales > Desulfuribacillaceae > JAEWFW01. The sequence goes on along the minus strand of JAEWFW010000052.1, from coordinate 19,624 downwards.
CAACAAGCTAATTTGTATTTCATGGTTGGCATGAAACTGTTCACAGAGTGCTGCCTCGTCATACGGCTCGGGTGAGTAAGCATTCCGAGCATCCAGTATCTGCTGCTTTATATCTCCCGCAATCGCTAGCCGCTCTTCGGCAGTCAGATTGTCATCATTAACTCGTACAGTAAAATCAGGGTCTGCTGTCTCTGCTCCAAATACATCATCGGCAGACATTTCTGAAATCTCTTTCTCCATTTTTAGAAATTCACGCAGCTTGCGCCGGTATAATTTCTGATAATATTCTTCGGAAAATTCCTCCGCTTTTTCATTGACTTTTAACAAAAGATGCAAATGGCATTCCTGACAAAGCTCGTACCATTCTTTTGTAAAATATCTCATCAATATGCCCCCTCTATCAGCTCACAAGCGTACTCGTTTGACCGGTTTTAAACAATATTTGAAATACAATTGCAATCGTTTCCCTTAGATAATTCGCAGGTACACTACGCAAAGGAATTTTCGCATGTACGTGGGAACTTTCCATCCCAATACCCTCGGCAATTAAGTTACTTCTAAAAATATGAAAATCATTAGTGACAATCACCGTTTTATACAGACCGTCGAAATGACTGTCCAATAGTTCTTTAGAAAACACGAAATTTTCCACCGTCGTAGTTGATCGTTCTTCACGAATGATCTTGTCAGCCGGCACACCTTTTGCCATCAGATACCTTTCCATCGCTAACGCTTCGGTGATCGCCTCATTCGGACCTTGTCCACCACTGACGACAATCACAATATCGGGATTCAAGTCGTAATACTGCAGCGCTGCGTTCAGGCGTTCTGCCAATAGCAACGATGGTGTCTCTCCATTGACCTTCGCTCCAAGCACAATAAGCGCATCTTCTTCGTATGTGACATTGTCATTTTGTCCGTACTGGCAAACGAACACGGTAAATGCGATAAACAAAACAAACAGTGACGAAAAGATAACCGTAATAATTTTTAACGCTTTTTTATTATGAAAAAATGCCCCATAAATAATCAGCAGCAGCGAACAACAATAGACCGCTATAACTACCACGCTGAAATTCATAAGCAACCCGTAAACCAATGACAATCCATTGATCATCGCACCACTAAGTAATAAAATTTTTCTCATGTGGAAGATTCCCTCACTTCCCATCAAAAATCAAATTCCGCGTCTCTTCCATGTTACTCGATGTTTCCAGCAAGAGCTGCTTCGCATTGTAGGCACAATGTAAGACCGCAATTGCTCTTTCTATTTTACTTGACCCCCAAAAGTTTGTCCAACCGTACCGCCAACCCGAAATATATCAAATTCTAAAGGTCGACGAAAGTCCGATCATGCAGTATACTGTAAAAAAACAAAATGCCTTAGCCGAGAGGAGATTGCCTATGTACTTTCAACCGGAATTAGAAACTCTGGAACGTCCGCAGCTTGAAACACTGCAATTACAACGATTACAGCAACTGGTAAAACATCTCGATGAAAATGTCCCGTTTTACCATGAGAAATTCAAACAACTGGCAATCCAGCCGTCGGATATCCGCTCCCTATCTGACTTGTCAAAATTACCTTTTACGACGAAACAGGATTTACGTGATACCTACCCGTTTGGCTTGTTTGCCGCACCGCAAAAAGATATCGTGCGTTTACACGCTTCCTCGGGAACAACAGGCAATCCGACCGTCGTCGGTTACACCAAAAGCGACATCGAAATATGGAAGGATTTAATCGCCCGCGCACTCACCTCATACGGAGCGACGCCGAATAGCATTATTCAAAATGCTTACGGATATGGGTTGTTTACCGGAGGATTGGGTCTGCATTTCGGAGCGGAGCACTTGGGCGCCACCGTCGTGCCGGTGTCAGGCGGTAACACGAAACGCCAAATCAAATTCCTGCAAGACTTCCAAACAGAAGTCCTATGCTGTACTCCATCCTATGCGTTATTCATTGCCGAAGTCTTAGAAGAATCGGGCATTCCCCGCGACTCTTTGAATCTGAAAATCGGCGTATTCGGAGCTGAGCCGTGGACGGAAGCAATGCGTCAAGAAATTGAGCAGCGTTTACAAATCAAAGCCTATGATATTTATGGTTTAAGTGAAATCATGGGGCCCGGAGTCGGCGCCGAATGCAAAGAACAGAACGGATTGCATATCTTCGAAGACCATTTCATCACAGAAATCATCGACCCAGACACCGGCGAAGTGCTTCCTTACGGCAGTGAAGGTGAACTGGTAATCACGACGATCACCAAACAAGGCATTCCGTTGCTTCGTTACCGCACAAGGGATATCACAAAATTGTCGATTGATCCTTGTTCCTGCGGTCGCTCCCATGTGAAAATGACAAGAGTCACCGGACGCTCCGACGACATGTTGATCATCCGCGGCGTCAACGTATTCCCTTCACAAGTTGAAAGTGTATTATTGTCAATCGGAGATACAGAACCGCATTACTTACTGATAGTAGACCGCAAAGGAAACCTCGATCAATTAGAAATCCTGGTAGAAGTTTCCGAATCGATGTTCTCCGACAAAATCAAACGCTTAGAAGAGCTGGAGCGCAAAATCTGTGCCGAACTTGACAGCGTGCTGGGAATTGCCGCCAAAGTCCGCCTCGTCGAACCGAAAACGATTGAGCGCAGTGAAGGCAAAGCAAAACGCATCCTTGACAAACGAAACCTGTAAAGGCATAAAATAAAGTTATAGATATACTTAGCGTCGTTAATCTACATTTTTTACACTTAAATTATTTATGGAAAGCAGGTGATTTTATGACAGTAAAACAACTTTCTATCTTTTTGGAAAACAAACTGGGGCGGCTTGCCGAAGTCACTAGCACCTTAGGCAACCATGGTATCAACATCCGTGCCCTGTCAATTGCCGATACGGCGGATTTCGGCATTCTGCGCTTAATCGTCAACAATCCTGCAGAAGCGTATCAGGTGCTGAAAAGCTCCGGGTTTACAGTCAGCGAGACAGATGTAATCGCCGCAGAAATCGAAGATTCTCCCGGCGGTCTGGGAAGAATATTGACACTAATGGATGAGAACGATGTGAACATTGAGTATCTGTATGCCTTTTTAGAGAAAAAGACTACCCAGGCACTCGTCGTATTTCGCGTAGAAAATATCGACGAAGCGACCCACATTCTACAAACTAACGGCATTAACATTTTCAAAGATTCACAAGTGTACGATCTGTAATTTAAAAACTTGATTAGTTACAAAAATGGTTAGTTTAATGGACTCTCTCGGAGTCCATTTTTTTATTGCAATTTAAATTAAACTTAAATTGCAATAAAAAACGACTGACAAATGGACCCCTGATCTGATATAATTTTAAACTAGTTATACTTTATTGCTTTAAAGCCTTTATGCTTTGCAGCTTTTTGGCTTTTTGGCAAATATACAACTTGAGGTGATTATCATATGAAATACGTCTTTCTGGCAATTTTTATCGTTTTTTTGCTTTTTAGCGGCTTTATCAACATACGTCGCACGAAAACCGCACAAGATTTCTTTATCGGCGGCAGGAAAGTCGGACCGTGGATGTCTGCCTTTGCCTATGGAACGACGTATTTTTCTGCCGTAATTTTTATCGGATTTGCCGGCAGCATCGGTTGGGGACACGGCTATGCCGGTTTGTGGATTGCCATTGGCAACGCGTTTATCGGCTGTATGCTTGCCTGGTGGTTGTTGGCTCGCAGAACGCGGGAAATGACTGCCAGATTAAATGCCATGACAATGCCGGAATTTTTGAAACAACGCTACGACAGTCCGGGAATGAAATATTTTGCCGCCTTTATCATTTTCGTCTTTTTAGTCCCTTATTCTGCCTCGGTCTATACAGGTTTAAGCTATTTGTTTGAGAGTGTATTCAATATCCCGTTCATCTATGCAACGATCGGAATGGCATTGCTGACTGCCGCATTTCTGATGATGGGGGGCTATTTTGCCGTCGTATTGACCGACTTCTTCATGGGTATCGTCATGATTATCGGTGTCACGGTGATGCTCTATTTCATCTATGGTCATGAGAAAGTAGGCGGACTGGCTAACGGAATCTCTCAGTTACATGAAATTGATCCCGGATTGACGAGCATCGTCGGTCCTCCCGGCTGGCTGTCCATTATGTCATTGATGCTGCTCACTTCCCTCGGTCCATGGGCACTGCCGCAAATGGTACAGAAATTCTATGCTATCAAAGATGCCAGCGTCGTGCGCGCGGCAACGATCGTAACAACGCTATTTGCCCTGTTTATCTCGGTGGCTACTTTTGCCACCGGTGCCGTTTCCCGATTGTTTCTCGATAACACCATGCCTGTCGATGCCAGCGGTGCGGCTAATCCCGACATGATTATCCCGCTGGTTGTCACAACAGTTTTGCCGGAAATCGTCGTTGCTCTCATTCTGTTACTGATTTTATCAGCTTCCTTATCGACATTGTCATCCCTAGTACTGGTATCCAGTTCATCGATTGCCATAGATTTTCTCGGTTCCGTCTTTCCTGACATGTCACGCAAGCGGCAGCTTGCCTATTTACGTTTGCTTTGTCTGTTCTTTATCCTAATTTCACTATTTATCACCATTGCCAAACCGACATTTATCCTGCAACTGATGAGTTTATCCTGGGGAACCGTCGCCGGTGCTTTTCTGGCACCTTATCTCTACGGGCTTTTCTGGAGAAAAACGACAAAAATCGCTGCCTGGGTCGGCGCTATATGTGGAATGAGTATTTCTATAATATTAAATCTATACGGCGGGAAATACGGAATTACATCGCCAATGGCTGGATCGTTGGCAATGCTCGTACCGCTGCTGATCGTTCCGATTGTCAGCCTGCTGACACAACCTTTGCCGATGGAAACAGTTGAACGCGCCTTTGCCGACAACGATCAAGATTCTACAATCCCAAACGGTAAACAAGCTACAATCCATTAATTGGCTATGATCATTTGCAATAATCAACTGAAAATGTAATCAATGAAAAGGAGATGGCAACCAGTGAATCGAGAATCATTAGAAACACTGCAACTTACCCGTCTGCAACAAACTGTACAGCGCGTCTATGACAAAGTGCCCCACTACCGTGAGGCATTCACTGCTCTCGGCATAACACCGGCAGATATACGCTCGCTTGACGATTTGCGAAAACTGCCCTTTACAACGAAAGACGCACTGCGCGACAATTATCCCTTCCACCTATTTGCAGCCGACATGGACGACATCGTTCGTGTCCACGCATCCTCCGGTACGACCGGCAAGCCAATCGTCGTCGGCTATACGCGAAACGATCTGAATACTTGGTCGGAAGTCGTCGCGCGTCTGGCAGCAAACGTCGGCATCACCCACAGAGATCGGGCACAGATATGCTTTGGATACGGTCTTTTTACCGGCGGCTTCGGTCTTCATTACGGTTTGGAAAAGCTCGGCACGCTGATAATCCCTGCATCTGTCGGTCAGACGAAAAAGCAGATTATGCTGATGCAGGATTTCCAGACGACGGTGCTCATTTGCACACCAACATATGCCTTACATCTGGCAGAAGTAGCCGAAGAAATGGGGATTGATCCGGTCAAAGACTTATCATTGCGAGTAGGAATGTTCGGCTCCGAACCTTGGACAGAAGACATGCGTCAAGAAATCGAAAAGCGCCTCGGACTGATCGCTACCGACAATTATGGTCTGACTGAACTCGTCGGTCCCGGTGTCGCCGGTGAATGTCAGTGCAAACATGGAATGCATATCAACGAAGATCATTTCCTAGTCGAAGTCATCGACCCCGTTACGGAACAGCCTGTATTGCCGGGGGAAAAGGGAGAATTGGTATTTACCACTTTGACAAAGGAAGCCTTCCCGGTCATACGCTACCGCACTCGGGATATCAGCCGTATCATCAGTGAACCTTGTTCGTGCGGCAACCCTTTCATGCGTATGGAAAAAGTCACCGGACGGACAGACGACATGCTCGTCATCCGCGGTGTCAACATTTTCCCGTCACAGATTGAAAGTGTCTTGGCAACGACCGATGGTACGACAACCCATTATCAGATCATCGTCACCAAAAAAGGGCACCTGGACAACATTGAAGTTCATGTGGAAATGGACCCCAACTATTTCACCGGAGTATATCGCGATTTGGAATTATTGGAAAATACAATTCATGAACGCATCAAAACAGTCTTATCAGTCTCGGCAAAAGTAAAACTGCTGGAACCGAAATCCCTTGAGCGAAGTCTGGGAAAAGCTGTCCGCGTCGTTGATCGGCGCAATGCCCATGTGATATAATTTCTAAAGATAAGGAGGAGAAACCGATGGTCAAACAACTGATGTCCGGAAATGAAGCAATTGCCCGTGGTGCTTACGAATACGGTGTACGCGTGGCGGCTGCTTATCCCGGTACGCCAAGCACAGAAATTTTAGAGAACATGCCGAAATACAAAGACAGTGTCTACAGCGAATGGGCACCTAACGAAAAAGTCGCACTGGAAGTCGCCATTGGTGCATCCACCGCCGGAGCGCGTGCCTTAGTTGCCATGAAGCACGTTGGTCTCAATGTCGCAGCAGATCCATTGATGACCGCCGCCTATTCCGGTGTTCACGGAGGACTTGTAATTATCTCCGCCGATGATCCGGGTATGCACAGCTCACAGAACGAACAAGACAACCGTTTTTTTGCCAAATTCGCCAAAATTCCCTTATTGGAACCAAGCGACAGTCAGGAAGCCAAAGACATGGTCGGTCTCGCCCTAGATATCAGCGAACAATACGATACACCAGTGATACTGCGAACGACGACACGTATCTCCCATTCTCTCAGTCTCGTAGAAATCGGAGAACGCCTTGACGTACCCGTCAAACCATACAAAAAAGACGCAGCGAAATACGTCATGGTACCTGCCCATGCCAAACAACGCCGCTTCGTAGTCGAGAAGCGCCTACATGAGCTGGAACAATACAGTGAAACGACACCTTGCAACCGGGTCGAATGGAAGGACACTTCCATCGGTATCATCACCAGCGGGATTTCCTATCAATATGCCAAAGAAGCGCTGCCAAATGCGTCGATTCTTAAACTAGGCTTCACGCATCCGATACCGAAACAGAAAATCCGTGAATTTGCCGCCCAAGTCGAGCATTTATACGTGATCGAGGAACTCGAACCCTATCTTGAAGAACAAATTCGCGCCATGGGCATACAAGTCACAGGCAAGGATTTGCTACCAAACATCGGAGAATTATCTGTACAAATTTTGCGGCAGAAGATCAGCGGTGAAACGATCGGCAATCTGGAAGCAGCCATTACAGTGGCAGACAAATTGTCCGAAAAACCGGCTCCTGGTCGTCCGCCTGTCCTCTGTCCGGGATGCCCCCACCGAGGCGTTTTCTTTACATTGAAAAAAATGAAACTCACCGTATCCGGTGATATCGGCTGCTATACATTAGGGGCGCTTGCGCCATTAAATGCCATGGATACGACCATTTGTATGGGGTACAGCATCGGTGGCGCCCACGGCATGGAATTGGCAAATCCCGATCTCAAAGGCAAAACCGTTGCCGTAATCGGCGATTCCACATTCCTGCACACAGGAGTTAACGGCTTAATGGACATCGTCTACAACGGCGGCAGCACCACAACATTGATTCTCGACAACAGAATCACTGCCATGACCGGACAGCAGCATAATCCTGCAAGCGGGCAGACACTGATGGGCGCACCGGCAAAAGAAATCGACTTAGAATTACTCTGTAAAGCACTTGGTGTCAACCGCGTATTCAAAGCGGCTCCGTTTGAACTGAAACATTTGGAGAATTTAATCAAGCAAGAGCTTGCCACAGAAGAACCGTCAGTCATCATCGTAGAACACCCTTGTATCTTCGTCGACAAGAACAAATATGAACCGGTGACAATCAACGAAAATTGCACAACTTGTACTTCCTGTATGCGTATCGGCTGCCCTGCCATTGTCAAAAAAGACGGACGTATCACGATCAATCAAACCTTGTGCTTTGGTTGCGACCTCTGTGTACAACTGTGCCATTTCGATGCGATTGTCAAGCAAAGCAAACGAACGGAGGGATGTTGATATGAGTACCCCAAATCAAACTCAAGAAACGATCAACATTTTGCTCGTCGGTGTCGGCGGTCAAGGGACAATCCTCGCCGCCAAAGTACTCAGTCAAATGGCGCTCAATGCAGGATACGATGTGAAAATGTCGGAAATCAAAGGTATGTCACAACGCGGCGGTAGCGTCGTCACCCAAGTGCGGATCGGAAACGACATCGCCTCGCCGACGATTGACAGAGGTGAAGCCGATTACATCGTCGCCTTTGAACAGTTAGAAGGCTATCGCTGGGCAGAATACATGAAACCGACAGGCATCCTGATCGCCAACGACCAACAAATCGAACCGATGCCGGTTATCATGGGCGTCGCCGATTATCCAGAGAAAATACCGACAAAGTTGTCCGATATCGGCATCACTATCTATTGCGTCAATGCCCTGGATATTGCCTTAGACTGCGGCAATGCAAAGACACTCAACATCGTATTGCTCGGCCATTTAGCGAAACGCTTGCCGATTGACAAATCCCACTGGATATCGGCACTGGAACAGACAATCCCAGCGCGATTGCTAGAATGCAATAAACAAGCATTTGAAAAGGGGCTTATCCAATAAGCCCCTAAACAAACAAAAAGCTGTATGCGAGTGATTTCAGAAATAAAGTCAACTACCGAGGATTTCTCGGTAGTTCAAATCGAAGGCAACCGCGAAGTTAAACGTAATGTTAAACATTATAACCTAGATGCTATTATAGCTGTGGGGTATCGTGTAAATTCAAAACGTGCGACAGCTTTTCGCCAATGGACAACAGGAGTTTTGCGCGATTATGCTTTGCGTGGATATCTAATTGACAGAAAGCGTATGGAAAACGGTGCATTTCTTGATGAGGATTATTTCGAGCGCCTTCTTGAAGAAATTCAAGAGATTCGGCTTTCGGAACGCCGTTTTTATCAAAAAATAATTATTTCTAGTATATTCATAACAAAAAAACATTAAAGACTTCCTTGAAATACCGTATCAGTATCCCTGCATAGATACTGAACCGCCTTTCTTCCTGTTTCTGCGGCTACAGGAAGCCCTCCTGGAGCCATCAGACGCTGACCGGCGAAGTATAAATGCTTAATGCTCTCAGGTTTTGTAGGGTAGCTTTCCGGTTTGCTGCCCTTCTCCATGATTGACATCCAAGAGCCTTTATAAGAATGCAGATAACGCTCATATGTCAGCGGTGTCGCCACATCCCATACAGCTATCTTTCTGGCAGTCTGTGGATATTTTTTTATAAGAATTTCAATAAACGCCTCCGCGAGCTTTTGCTTCTCAATCTCATACGTGCCATTTTCTTTGCAGGATTTCCAAAACTCGTAGCTATCGCCGGAAATTATAGAAGTAATTGCCGTGCATCCCTCCGGTGCATATCCTTTATAACCCGCATAATTATTGATGTCTATAACAGAATGCTGCTCCCCGCCGCACGAAAGAGGTACATCCGTAACAAAGGTCAGGCACTCCGGCATATCGGATAAATCCTCCTCCACACCTACGCTAATAAAAGTACACAACATAGGCTTTGTGCTTTTACGCATCTTTTCTGCCCATGGTTCACGGATAGGTGGATCGAACAGGGCGTCAATCGCAGCAAACGTATCCTGAGTCACAATCACAGCATCTGCCGGTATCTGCTCTCCGTTCACAATAACACCGCAGACAGTGCCATTTTCCACAGTCACCCTGTTTACCGCCTTACCGTACTGTATTCTGCCTCCCAATCGCTCAAAATGTTTTGCCATACGACCAGCCATACTAAGTGAACCTCCCTCGGGATACCCACCGTCTCCAGAGACAAGTGTCGCTATCGTAAAAATTGTCGCCATCGCATTGTTATCAGCGCCTGCTACACTTTCAAGCAAACGTTGTAAAAGTGGGCTTTTAAACCGTTTCGTATACTCCCGGGAAGTCTGATTTGCATAAAAAGACAGACGAAGCAGAGCCGGCAACATGCTAATAAGCGCTGAGAAGGGCATAGATGATTTATTTTTGACCTTTACACCCTTTATATCCACAATAGGCATATCCATTTTTGTGAATCTCGCTATATCCCTGCACAACCTGTTTATTTCTGTCTTGTCCTCCGGTGCAATCTCCAAAAAATGCCTGCGCATCCTCTCTACATCTCGGTAGAGATACGCTGTCTGATCGTCATATTGAGCAACAAGAAAAGGATCACGTTTATGCACGCGGACGCTATCGTCCAAAGCCCCCACTTCACGCCAGAGTTTATGCAATGAGGTTTTCGGTGATGAACCTGTCAGCCAGTGCATACCTCCTTCAAATAAGTAACCCTTTCGCCTCCAACTTGTAGATGCCCCTCCCGGTATCGTATGACTTTCATAAATCGTAACATCGAACCCGCTTTGCAGTGCGTAGACACCTGCTGTAAGACCGGCAATTCCAGCACCGACAACCACTACTTTTTGCATCACTTTACCTCCTATTATCATGTCAACCATCCAGTCACTTTCCGGGCAAGAGAAATCCTACATGTAAACGTCAAAATCTTTCAGAAGTTTAATAACCTGTTTATACTAATTCGTATAGCAGCTTATCTTCTTCGTCAACTTCATTAACTTCTTCGGAATTATAATTGCTAAAAAACAGCTCCAAATCATCGTTAATCGTTCTGCCTTTATAATATCCATCAAAATTCTTTTCCCAATGTGTTACTCCTTCATCATCCACATACGTAAAAAAGTAATCCATGTTTTTATTCCGCTCCGTTGCAAACTTTTCAAAGTCTTTCCATACAGATAGTGCCTTCAACACATACGTATGAACTAACTCATTGGCATTGCCGGGTGTCACTTCTTCATCGAGCATTCTGACTATAGCATTGATAATTGCGTATTTACCATACCTTAATCCTTGTCCGTAATTGATAAAACCGTCTTTATTATCTGATTTATGTAGCTTTTTTTGGACATCGTCAAGTTTTTGATAACACAAATACGCAAAGAAATACAGGTCAGTTTTTTCGATATCATTTAAAACCGCATCAAATATATTTTTTCTAAACAATACATTATCGCTGTTTCTTCTGGCTTCCTTTGGTAAATTCTCAACGGCACAGCATAATCTAAAGAACAAATCCCTATCAATGATTTTATCATTTGTAATATATCCTTGTTCTTGACCATCATAGAATTCACCGCGTTTTCGTTCGTAAAAATACCCATATGACTTAAAGATTCTGTCTTGCAACAATATTTGAATCTTGTCATTTGATCTTCTGTCAGCTTCTACTACGGCTGATTGCTGGTTGGTGGCAATTGAAACATCTTCTATCAGATTTAGAATTGCCTCATTTTTCGTCTTATCTTTGTCTATCTCCTCCCCCGTAAATGTTATAATTTTAAGCATTACTTCTTTGTTACTAAATAGTTCCTTGACATTATCTCTATGCTTATTGTCCGAATATATTTTACTTAGAGTGTAGGCTGTCTGTCCCCCATTGATTATTTGCGGATTTTTGATATGTAGCTGACCTTTACCTTTCCTGCCGACCTTCTCATTAAAATTAGTTTCATCCGATAGCATTGTAATGCCATTATTAAATAACGAAAACTCATTCGTCTCGTTCTCGATAATAGTTTTGCGAATTTCTTTATTAACTGGGTTTTTGGCTATGTCCAGATAGCTTCGGGGATTAAACTTTAAAATAGAGTTCTTGTATTTATATAAAATCCGTGCGATTTCAAATGTTGATACAAATAATAGTGTTATTTCACACTCTACCTCTTTGGTTTTTACTGGATAACTGATGCGCGATTGCAAAAAGTCTTTATTCGCTATATTGATATCGATATACAAATCGGACTCTTCGTAATGAGTACCACAAACGATCGGAAAAACCAGTTCGTTATAACATTTTTCAAAATTAAAGACAGTTACGGGATTTGCATCCGTCAGCTTTTTCAAGTTCGATTCTTTAATATTTTTTAAATTTGCCAAAATAATAACTCGATAACTATATCTTGATATGTCAGGTATCGATTGAATTTTTTTAATTAACTCTTGAATTCTTCCATTGTATTGATTACCATCCTCGTCGGAAGTTTCACCTCGGGTAATTCTATCAATTTCCATCATCAAAATTTCTTTAAGATCAATTTCTTTGTTGACGAAATTTTTGGGGTTTGTTCTGAACTTCGATTGAATGAAATAGATGCATCTCCTATCACTATCGACGTAGTATGCGTCGATTCCCCCATCATATGGACCATCACATATAAGTTCTTCCCTTTCCTTAAATTCAGTTAAGCCAAACTTCACTTTGAGGTACAAGTGAATAAACGCAAGCGATCTAGCAGCGTTTACCTTCTCTACGTCCAACTCCGAAGGGTAATACCGCTTATATTGTACTGGGGCTTCCTGACACAGCTTGTCTATTATTTGAATCAGAGTATCATACTTATGACTGTCTGCCGTTGACGTTATCTCCATTATCATCGCTTATCATCGCTCCATTTTTCTGATAATTTTAATGATCACTCATTCGACAGATATGTTTGCATTTCCCTGCAATTCGACAAAAGATGTCATATTTCGACAAAATGCTACAAAGCTAAAATATTCGATGATATTGAACACGAGAATTATCTTGTTAATCAACTGGTGACGGCTTATATCAAAAGAATAATCGAGCAATGGCAAATCTCGGTTTGTATAAAAAAACATACTAACATTAGTAGTACAGACCCCTCATGGTTTGTATTACTAATGTTAGTATGTTAAAGAGACCACCGGCAGCCCTTTGACCATACGAAATTCCAAATCAATCACCTACTCCGCAATCCTACAAACTTTTCTTCTATCACTTCTACTTCATCTTTACACGTATGTAAAATATATAATTCTCTCATCCTATCTTCCATGTGTATTTTTCTATAAGCCGCCCATGCATCTTTTGGTTTCTCAAAATCGGATATTACTGCCATTTCTTTAACCTCTCTTTTGTTCTCAACTGACTCCGCTTCTAATGCTTCAACGAGTACCCAACGGTCAGGAAATTGCTTCCTTACATTTTGCCATTTCATATACTCACTCCCGATCACTAATTATTTCTTCTTGTGTATAATTCTATCACGATCAGCTATTGAAAGTACAGAATTTACACTAAGATACAGAAATCGAAACATTCCATTATCGCGAAAACGATTGACACCCTCTAGCCAAGCATGTAGACTAAACCTACAAATATTTGACATGTGTACAGAATTTGTTTGCAAATTGGTCTGTAATAATAGGGAAGTCGGGTGTAAATCCCGCGCGGTGCCGCCGCTGTAATTGTACTGTCTGTTTATCATACGCCACTGTGTCATCGAGCATGGGAAGGCATAAGCAGGCGATAGTACATGAGCCAGAATACCTGCATGTTAAATCACAGCCGTAGGAAAATCACGACGAAAACAACGAAAATCGTGACAAAAACTACGGCAAAATTGCACAGTTAACGGACTATTGACAGTTGCAATAAAGTAACAGTGTCTCGCTTTGTGACGCTCAATTTTATTGTGCCAGGCTTTTCCCGTTAAGGGAAAAGCCTTTTCTATTTATCCGTTTTCTATTTATCCGCGAACTGTGAAATAAAAAAATAGGAGGAGAAACATGTCTACCACAGAAAAAAAACTATTTGCCTGCTTTATCATGTTCGCTGTCTTTTTCGGCATCGCACCTCACGTAAGTGCTATGCACATTATGGAAGGATTCTTGCCGGTACAGCACAGTATCGCTTGGGGTATTATTTGCTTGCCGTTTCTGGCATTGGGCGTCATCCGTATCAAGAAAACCGTATCGGCAAACAGACGAATTCTGCTGATCTTGGCAATGGTCGGCGCATTCGCTTTCGTCTTATCGGCTTTGAAAATCCCCAGTGTCACCGGTTCTTCCAGCCATCCGACAGGTACAGGATTGGGTGCCATCCTTTTCGGTCCCACACCGATGGCTGTTCTGGGAATCATCGTCCTGCTGTTCCAAGCGCTTTTGCTCGCACACGGCGGCTTAACTACCCTTGGCGCTAACACATTCAGTATGGCGATTGCCGGTCCATTTCTGGCATACGGCATATATAAGCTCTGCCGTAAATTGAAAGTAAACAAACTCGTATGCGTATTCCTCGGTTCCAGCCTCGGGGCATTGTTTACATATTGCATAACGAGCGTCCAATTGGCAACGGCTCACCCTGCCGAAGTCGGAGGATTTGCCGCTTCATTCACCAAATTCATCAGTATCTTTGCCCTTACACAAGTCCCGCTCGCCATCATCGAAGGCTTGCTGACTGTCGTTGTCATGATCGGTTTAGAATCCTATGCAAAACCGGAGCTTCGTGAACTGGGCTATTTGGAAGGAGACCGCTAACATGAACAATCGTTTACAATTATCTATCGTATTAATAGCCATCTGTGCATTAATCGCAATCATTCCGTTAATTTTCATCCAAGACTCTGAATTTGGCGGTGCAGACGGTGCCGCTGAAGATGCAATTACTGAACTCGCTCCCAACTACGAACCATGGGCAGAGAGTCTGATCGAACCACCCGGCGGTGAAACGGAAAGCCTCTTATTCAGTTTGCAAGCGGCATTGGGTGCCGGTGTGATTGGCTGCGGCTTCGGCTATTTGATCGCGCGCCGCCAATTTGAAAAACAAGCAAGTGTATGATTATCACATGGATACTGACTGCCACCGTATTGATTTCTTTATTTTCCGGGAAAATATCTGCACATCTCCTGCTGATAGCGGCAGTCTCGATCTGCTCGGCAGGGTATCTTTTCATGAGACGGCACAATCATCACCATCAAGGTTTACTCACACTGGATTCCTATGCACAGCGTTCTCAATTAAACCAATATAGCGCCGGGCTGAAAGCGGCATTGGCGGTCGGCACGGTTTTCTTCTGCATCGCTGCCGACTCCGTCGCCATTTCTCTAGCTATCTTTCTCATGATGGGAGGGATAACTGTCTGCCTTGGAAAAACCAGTTTGCGTTATTACATATCTTTGCTGGTCGTCCCCTCATCATTCGTCCTGTTGAGTGGAATCGCCATTTTGTATCAGGTCTCGGACATTCCCCACGGAATTATCGACATTCCGTGGTTTGATTCTTACCTTTCCATTACACCGACCAGCCAAACGGCCGCGTTATCGATCGTGGCAAGGTCGTTCGGCGCTCTCAGTTGCTTATATACACTGAGTCTTTCCACGCCGATCTACGAACTGATTCACGTATTACGCAAAATCAAGGTTCCCGATATCGTCATCGAATTGATGTATTTGATTTACCGCTACCTGTTTATCTTGTTAAGCATGTATGAAAATATGATCCGAGCGGCGCAATCCCGCTTGGCAGGAGAAAGCTGGCGAACATTGCTCAGGACAATGCTGCAATGCTCTGCCAATTTGCTATTTCTCTCACTGCGGAAATCTGTCGCCTATCTCGACGCTATGGAATCTCGCTGCTATGACGGACAAATTCGCTTTCTTGAACAAACAAAGGAGATCACTAAACGAGAACTTTCATTCTCGATTGCTTATGTCCTGCTGTTAGGGTGCCTATGGCTTTTTATAAAAAGTAGTAGCGTATGATGAAACAACTAAGGAGTATTTTATGAAGAAACAATTATTACTGCAATTACAAGATATATGCTATTCCTATGAGGAGACATCTGTTGCTTTACAAAACATATCCGTCTCTATCTTTTCCTGTGAAAAAATTGCCGTCTTGGGAAGTAACGGGGCAGGAAAATCGACGTTCTTTTTAACATGTAACGGTGTCATCCGACCATCTGCAGGGACAATTTTTTACAGAGGACAAGAAATTCTGCACAAAAAACAAGATTTAAAACAGTTGCGCCGCAATGTTGGGATCGTCTTTCAAGAGCCGGATCAACAACTCATTGCCCCTACAGTAGAAAGTGAAATTTCCTTTGGTCCTATGAACTTACGACTCAGCACCGAAGAAGTGCGCCGACGTGTAGACGATGCAATTTGTGCAATGAACCTAGAAGACATGCGCCGCCGTCAACCACACAATCTAAGCGGAGGCGAAAAAAAACGGCTGACAATTGCCGATGTCTTGGCAATGCAACCGGAAATATTACTGTTCGACGAGCCGTCCGCCTTTCTCGATCCGTCCAATACGCAATTGCTAGAAAGCACCTTGCACCAATTGAGCGACAGCGGAATGACCTTATTGATCTCTACTCACGATATGGATTTCGTATGGCGTTGGGCAGAGCGCGTATTGGTACTTCATCAAGGTGAAATTATCCTTGACAGTACACCGGCATACCTATTCTCACGAAATGATATTATCCAAGCGGTCGGTCTGCGGAAACCGATATTATTTGAAGTTATGGAAGCTATGACAACGGAGAATCCACAATCTACCGAGCACCTTCCTGTAGAACAATGGGCGAAAACAGTTGAACAATTCCGCACTTTTATTCAAAATAAGTCACTATGTGTACCTGTCCTAGTCAACGTCAAAAAGACAACTCCTCTATCAATTCTGTAAATTAAGAGCCAATCGGGAGTAATATGACATTCTCTGTGTCCAAGCCAATTCCCTACCAGTACATGATCTTTATATTTGTCTGGCAGAGGGTCCCCATTAACCAGCAGGGACACGACATCCTGCAATAATTGAATGTCATAACCCCGCTTCATCATCAGCTTTAAATCTTTTTTAAATCTACCGGTTGCTACAATTTCATATTTCATTTTGAACCTCTCTCACCAACTCTTCAAAACTCGAATAGCGTTTAGCATTAGGGTCATAGCTTAATTTGTTTGCTTCTGCTATCGCTTCAATAGTCTCAGCATTGGGAATATTGAGTGAGATTTCAAACGGGATTTTTCCCTGTCGAACAGCCTGCCGGACAAAAATATTAAATGCAGTCGTCATATTCATGCCTAACTCAGAGAAAAGCCGTTCTGCTTGCTCTTTCAATTCTTTATCCATTCGAATACTCAAATTTGTCGTTTCAGCCATTACAATCACTCCTTCATTTCTATTATATTCATATTAACAAAAAATATGTGCAACGTAAATACATTGCACGAATTTCAAACATATAAAATCTCCACCTTAATAAGAACTTGTTTCAATCATTGAATTTTCCACAGTGAATCCCAAAAATCCCCCACTATCTTTCCACAGAAATTATGAAATAAAAATGAATTTTACTATTGACTCTAAAGGTCCTTGATAGTTTATCCTGAAGGTAATCCCTAACAAAATATACTATACAAGGAGAATGAACATGAAAAAGTCGTTAGCAATTTTACTGATGTTGTCCATGTTGGCAGCTATATTGGTAGGTTGCACAGAGGTTCCCAGTGAACCGCTAAAAAATGAACCACCAAAATCAGTTTCCTACAAACCAGGAACCTACGAAGGACAAGCAGATGGTTTTCACGGAAAAATCAAATTATCCGTTACCGTCGATGAGCAAGCAATACAATCTGTGCAAATTCTCGAACAAGCAGAAACAGTTGGCATTGCAGACGGTGCTTTAGAAACAATACCTAAAGAAATAGTCAATCAACAATCGTTAGCCGTTGACACAGTTTCCGGTGCTACCTATACGAGTAATGGCATTTTAGCTGCTGCAGAACAGGCACTTTTGAATGCAGGTGGAAATATTGCCGCTTTAAAGACGCCTGCCAAAGAAAAAGAATTAGCACAAGGCAAAGACGAGCAAGTTGATGTTGTGATCGTTGGCGGCGGTCTTGCGGGTCTCATGGCAGGCGTTGAACTACAAAGAAATCATCCAGACCTTACATTTACAATTGTCGAACAACTCCCAGTTTTCGGCGGCTCTCTCCCTACTACCGGCGGAGCAGTTTTTGCAACAGATTCCAAGTGGCACAAAGAACAGGGTGCTGTATCTACTGTAGACGATGTTGTCCAATATCTAAAGGAAAGCTCCAAAGAAGCTCCATTAAACGAGCAATTGATCAAAAATGTATTCTCTTTATCCGGCGAAACATTTGACTGGTACGTCGATTTCGGAGTACCATTTGAAAAGGAACTGGCACTTTCTACAACACATTCAAACAAACTATATGTCGGATGGACACAAGGTCGTACGAACGGCGGCGGAGCTGATTTCTATAAAACATTGGCAAGAGCCCTTCCTGACTTGAACATGGATATCCGATTAAATAGTAAAGCGACAGACTTGATTGTAGAAAATGGAGTTGTAAAAGGAATCCATGTAGAAAACAGTCAACAGAAGTACAATATATTTGCCAAAAAAGTAGTTCTTACAACAGGTGGATTTGCCAACAATAGTGAGTATATGACAAAATACGCCCCTAAATTTGCAGACGGAATCATTACAACATACGCCGGTTCCAACGGTGATGGCTTCCATTTTGTCGAGCAATTTGGCACCAAAGTTGTAGGCGACGGTACGATGGGCACCTTCTATGCTAGCAACGGTAAGACGACGCAACAAATGCCATTTATGGTCACGAGCGAAGGAAAACGCTTCGTCAATGAAAGCGATTTATCGTATAGAATGCAACGCGTTATCGCAGATGATGCCAATGGACATGCCTTCCAAATCGTCGATTCACAAAATTCAAAAATCGACGCCGTTAAACAAGCGGAACAAGATGGGATATGGAAAAAATACGAATCTATCGCGGATTTAGCTAAAGATTTGGGAATTAACGAAGCGAACCTACAAAAAGAGATCGAAAACTATAATACAGCAATTGCAAATAACCAATCTCCTGGATTTGGTTTGCCTGTAGAAAAAGCGGAGAAAATACAAACAGGTCCGTTTTACGCAGGTGAAGTAGTTGTCAGAACATTCTCTACAATCCCCGGAATTCAGGTATCGAGCAACATGCAAGTCCTAGACAGCACCGGAACTGCCGTACCTAATCTATATGCCGCAGGTGAATTAACAGCCGGGAATATTTTCTCGCATCAATACCCTGGAGCAGGATTCGGTTTGTCATATGCATCAAATAGCGGTAGATTTGTTGCAAAGCAAGTCGCAGATTCTATAAAATAAGACATATTTAATACAAAACACGCAAAACATTATTATAGAAATATCGTGATGTTTTGCGTGTTTCATCATGCTCTATCAGATATAGGAGGCAAATTATGGACAACGTTATGAAATATAAGATTAATGAAGTCGCTAAATTATTGAATATTTCAGATGAAGCCATTCGCTATTACGAATCTAAAGGAATCATTGATCCTGAACGTTCCGAAACATCTGGCTATCGCCTTTATAGTGGCTGGGAAATCCATATGCTCATAAGAGCCAGATCCTATCGCAAACTAGGTTTCACATTATCAGAAACCGCCAAACTTTTAAATGCCTATAAATCCGAATGTCAATAGCGTTTTAAAAACTCCCAAAATAAACGGTCGAAATTTCCCCAAATTACTCGCTATGATTTGATTCATAACGACTAACATCATAAAAGCCAGCCTTTTTCTTCTCTTTGATTCGGTAGCT
>JAEWFW010000004.1 GCA_023388635.1 Bacillota bacterium | reverse complement strand
AAAATCCTCTGCCGGCTTCCCCTGCTCTCGCAGCTTCAATCGCAGAATTCAACGCCAGCAGATTTGCTTGTGAAGCAATTTGATTAAATCTCTTAATGACTTCTTCCATTTGTTGATTCGCTTGCTTTAATTCATTCAACAGTATCGATACATTCAAATTGCTTTGTTGTGCCTGAGCCACCGTCATCTCTCCCAACTTATACACTCTATTTTGTGTTTAATAGAATACCATATTTATAAGCTGCGAGATAGAAAAATTTTTATTCGCCTCGAATTGCCTCTATCAAAGGGTAAATTGTATTTTTATTAGTAAAATCGACTGTCTTTCCGTAAGTCGCTATGATTCCCTTTGACTCATCATCCAATGTATCGGGGTCTTTTGATTTAAGTGAACGAACTAATAATTTCATCAACAATCGATCCAACCATTTCATCTTTTTATAATCTAACCCACCCCTCAACAAAAACAACGAAATACGGTCATTCATCTCCGGAGTGAAATTTCGTTTCTTGATCTCTTCCAACGCCTCTTCTTTCTTTAACGTGGCACCGACAGCAACAACAAATATCCGTTTATGCTTGAGATCATCATAGTTCTTCTTAATCAATGAAAAACCTAGAATACCACCTACATATATTCCGCCGCAATATACGATCACATCGTATGCCGACAGCTCCGACATCTTTAATTGTTTTCCTCCTAACAAATCCGCTTGAAGTTCTTCGGCAATCCAACGCGCGTATTTCTCTGCACTCCCGCATTTTGAACGATACACAACTACAACCTTTGACACAATTATCACCTGCTTTCACATTCCTCAGCGACTTTTTCCATAATCACTTACATACTTCTCGTGAATATACTTTTATGCTTATACTTGTTTTTGCGTCGACAGATTTTCTAAAATCGTCATAAATGTTTGACGGACACATACGAGGTCTGCTTCCGGTACATTGGTAAACAGCACATCGAGGAAACCATCGCCTGCCGTTTCATATTGACGAAATAAAATGTGTACTTTCTCTGTCACAGAGACACCGACATTTCGTTTATCTTCCTCTAGCCTCTTGGTGATGACGAATTGCTGACGTTCTAAAATATCGACCATTTTTTTGACATTCTGTCGCGTGCTGCCGATAAATTCAGCTATCTCAGTAAGTGACGGACTGTCCTTTTCCATCTTCGTAATCATCATCAACAGAAACCACTGTTTTAGTGTGATCCCGGGAATCACCTGATCTCCGGCACTCTGAATTTTATTTGCCAATAGAAACAAGCACCCGAAAACAAACTGTTCATTCTCCTTACGCATCATAATGTTCTCCTCATATTTTTATGATAAATAGGCTGCTTAGTTATCAGAAAAATCAGCACGCAAAAGCGCAACTAGTTGCTCTTCCCATTATATGCAACCAGTTGCGCTTTATCAATAGATTTATAAAAATTTTCGACTTCCTTGTTAATCGGCGCTCGACTGACCAACCGTAGCCTGTTCTCGCGCAAACAACAAATACAGAACCAAAGCGATTCCGATGGCGGCGGCAAACCAGATGAACATTTGACCATATCCGACAGCCGATGCAATCATACCTGCCACCACAGAGCCCAAGCCGATGCCGCTGTCAAACCCCGTGAAAAACGTCGCGTTGGCAGAGCCAAAACGCTCTCGCGGAGCATTGATTACGGCCATTGTCTGCAAGCTCGAATGAACGGCGGCAATCCCGACTCCGTATATCAGTCCGCTGACCAAAAACATAGCCAAAGTCTCTACTTGTGAAAGAAGCAACAATGCCAAGACCGATAACACCAATCCGGGTATGATAGCAATATCGAAACCCCTGCTATCAATTAACCTGCCGATAAACGGACGCGTCACCAATACAGATGTAGCATATACCGTGAAAAACACGCCAATGTTCTCGATCCCCTTTTCATAGCCATATAAGGAAATAAATCCGCTGATCGCCCCAAAGCTCATACTGACAAAAAACATAATAATCGCCGGCCGAATCGAACATCTTTCATAAAAATTACGCTTACTATTAGGCTTTGATGTGCGTCGTATTTCAGGAGAGCGGATTGTCATGCCCAAAATTGCCGCTAAACACGCCAAGAGTGCCGACAGCCAAGTTACCATCATAAAATCCGTCTTTGCCAATACATACAATCCAATTCCCGGTGCCAATGCCATCGCCAAACTCGTAGACAGCCCGAAATAACCCATACCCTCGCCGAATCGCAATTTCGGTATAGCGTCTGATGCCATTGTGCTGCTCGCCGTCGTTGTCGCTCCCCATCCAAAACCGTGAATAAAACGCAAAACCAGTATTAAAGCAATCGCTGAAAACCATGCATAAGAAATTGTCGTAAGAATAATCACAATCAACCCTGTAATCAGTATCGGCTTACGCCCGATTTTATCGAGCGCCAAACCAGAAAAAGGTCGCACTATCAAAGACGCTATGGTTGCTACACCAATGATCCACCCGATGATTGAATCTGCTCCCCCTAATTCCTTCACATGAATCGGTAGCGTAGGCATTAACATTTGAAAACTTAAAAACAATAATAAATTACAGCACGTAATCTGAATAAAATCTTTCGACCACAGCGTATTGCCAGCCTCTTTGTGATGTGTATCCATCTGTTCCATGTCTTTTTGCCCCATATCGTTCTATCCCTTCAAATGTAGAATCTACTCTGCCTCTGTATTTATCTTTACCTTTTCATTATGTAAGTTTTCGAGAACCTTCTTCAAAATATTAATCGTTCCCTCTACCTCATCATCAGTCAAACCATTCGTCGTCAAATCGACAAGTTCTTTGAAGGTAGCCTGAATTCGCGGGGCGATCTCAACTCCTTTATCTGTCAAAAAAAGCCGATCACAGCGCCGATCCTTTACATCTTTTTCTTTCCGAACATACCCATGGAGTACTAAATGCTTGACCGCTTTCGCGGTCGTCGATTTGCCGACATGCAAGCGCTCACTCAATGCTTTAGAAGTGATACCCTGAAATTTTGATATGACGTACAAAAAATCATGTTGCCCGCTTCCGATGGCAAGATCGATCAGCCTATCATTTAATATGCTCTGAATATTCCTGTATATAGCTGCATTATATTTACTGATTGTCGACATAACGTGCCCCCTCGGTACTACCCTTGCCAAATTCTTTACGAATAATTCCATCATATATGCAAATAGTTTCCTTTGCAACTATTTGAGAATAAAAAAAGATGTCTTTAACTGCAAACTACGCAGTGTTGACATCGAAACGAATCGAACTATCTTCACTATAAAACACTTCACGGAAAGCCGTTGTTAAAATTCTTTTCTTTCGTAAATCCAGATCGATAGAGCCATCGATCCTCCCAGCAATGCAAGCAAGCCGACTGGTACCATATAAGCATAAGACGTCAGCGTTTCTAAATCCGGCATGGGAATCTGCATTCTCGATAACAGCATAATTAACATCACCGGTAAAAAGATAACTAACAACATAAGCATTCTGCCTTTTTCCACACCGAATTTGAAAATAATCGGAAAAACCAACGACATAAAAACTATTCCCATTGCGGCGAATGTGGCAAGCAGCCATAATGCATCAGTAATTTCAACAAATTGTGAAAATATCGATAATAACAAGATACTCAGACCCGACATCAAACTACCCAAAGCTAATAATATAACTCCGAAAACGTATTTACTGAACACAACCATCTTCTTTGATATGGGAAGCGCAGATTGATAGCGTCCCCAACCGCTTTTTTCATCATACGCCATTGCCGTAATCGGCATCATGACCGTCAAGAGAACGATCATCGCCCCCAACATACTGATATCCTGCATTGTCAGAGAATACACGATATAAAACGCAATTAGCAGAACAATCACTTTTAATTGGTTGCGTATTGTCAGCAGATCTTTGATTAATAACCCCTTCATACCCGCTCCCCCTTCGTATGAAACAACATGATCTCCTCAATTGTCGCTTTATCGACCGGACATTTGCCGCTGTATTCTTTCCTTAGAATCAGCGCTTCCACGCCGAAGCGATTCTTCCTGATCCCGAGTATGATCTTCGGATCAATCGCCTGTAATTCTTCATGTGTGCACTTTAGTAATCCATACTTTCCCAACATTTCATCTTTAGAATCGCTGAGCACGATCTTGCCGTTATGAATAAACGTAATATAATCAGCAACCTTTTCCAGATCGCTAATAATGTGCGACGATACTAGTATCGTGTGCTCTTCATCTTGAATAAAATCCAAAAAGATATCAAGTATTTCATCACGGATAAACGGGTCTAACCCACTCGTTGGCTCATCAAGAATCAACAATTTAGCATCATGAGACAAGGCAACGGCAATCGACAATTTCATTTTCATTCCTCTGGAATACTCTTTAACGCTTGTTTTGTCCGGCAGAGAGAATTTATGCAAATACTCCTGAAATTTTGCTTCATCCCAGTTCTCATAAATATGCTTCATCATACGGTTGACATCTTTCGCAACCATATTTTCCGGGAAATTACTTTCATCAAAAACGACACCGATCAATTGCTTTACCTGCTGCTCCTGTTCGATCGCATCCATGCCAAATATCTCAATACTACCACTGTCCCGGTGCACCATATTCAAAATCAACTTAATCGTCGTACTTTTCCCTGCTCCGTTCTCTCCGACAAAGCCCATAATGCTGCCCTTAGGTACCTGCAAATTCACGTGATCTAAATAAAACTCCTTATATCGTTTTGATACCCCTTTGACCTTCAACGCGTAATCCATCACTCTTCCTCCTCATAAAGCATTGTGACGATCTCCATCAATTCCTCTAGTGTAATACCTGCCATTTTCGCCATATTCACTGCCTTCTGCACATGCTCTTCTGTCATACGCAGATGCTCTTCCCGCATAAACTCTGCATTCTGACATGATACAAAACTGCCCTTGCCCACGACAGATTCGATAAATCCGTCCCTCTCAAGGTCTTCATAGGCGCGCTTTGTCGTAATCACACTGATCCGCAGCTCTTTTGCTAAAAATCGCATAGAAGGCAATGGATCACCGGCTTGCAAACGCCCTGTCAAAATCATATTTTTTATTTGCAATGTAATCTGTTCATATATAGGCTTATCACTCGAATTGCTGATTATAATATCCAATAGCTACCCTCCAAACGCAATAAGCGCAATAATGTATATATTCATTATATACATTATTGCGCTTGTGTCAATATGATAACCTAACTATTTACTGATAGATATAGACTTGCTTCGTCCCCCCATCCCAGACGACGTTGGCTGCCAATTGCTCGGCGATATAACGTACAGGGACAAAGGTGCGGTTGTCGATAATCGCCGCCGTTCCCATGCCATCCGGCAACTGTTCGCCGATCGTCAGGTACCTGTTGAACTTCCCTTTAGGGTTCATGCAATCCTGCACGCTTCGTTCCTATTTTATTTTAACGCCGATATAAATCGGTGTAATATGGCAGTGGATTCCGCGCGAGTCGTTTCGCCCTTAGGATCCAGCATATTTCCGGGCTTGCCTTTCAATATATCCGCTTCCGCAAATATTTGTATAGCATCCATAGCATAGCCGGATATAGCCCCATTATCATTAAAGCTTTGATATTCGCCGAATTTCTCCATACCCATACTGGAAAATTTCGTATAATTGTAAAACATGACCGCTAAATCTTGTCTTGTAATCGGTGCGTCCGGCGCAAAACGATTTTCACCGATGCCTGCTACAATCCCCATTTGCCTTGCCCATTCTGCGTAAGGTGCATAATATTGGTCTCCATTCACATCATTAAAGGACATCGTGTTAAACTGTTCGGCGCTTACGCCGTGCATACGTCCCAAAATCGTGACAAGCATTCCCCTTGTAATCGTAATATCCGGACTAAAGGCATTTTCACCTGTTCCTTTTAGCAAGTTGTGCGCATAGGCAAAAGCGACATCATTTTCATACCAGCTTCCGGCACTTACATCATTAAAGTTGCCTTGCGGCTTTACTGTATATCCGATTTTGGAGGTTTCATCTAGGGCTAACGATGTGCCGCCTTGTATGCTAAGTACTAACCCGGAAGGCAGCTTGACAGTTCCCTCGCTGTTTCCCGAAATTTGTATACTGCCGGCAGCCGTAATCGTCGTTCCTTTAGGAAGATTCATCACAGCATCATTGGCAAGTGTCAACGCTCCCGCACCCAATAATGTGATCGTTCCGTCAGCAGAAATCATCACATCCTTAGCTTCTGCTATAACTAAGAAACCCTTACCGACAGCAATGCTGGTAGCTTCTTTCACTTCTTTTTCTTTCGGAGCAATCGGTCCTTCCGATCCTCCTGATCCTCCTGAGTCGTCCGGTTCTTCCGGCTCGACTACCTTCCCTTTTTGGTAAACCAAGGCCACTGCCCGCTCAGTTCTGTTTCCGGCATGATCCTCTGCAGCAAGAGATACCGTCGTTGCCTCTTGGGCAGTTGTGAAGTCAAACGAAAATGTTCCGTTCACAGCTTGCATTGCTTTGTCAAACGGTTGCAAAGTAACGGTTGCACCTATTTCCGCATAACCGTCGATCTTGACCCGACCGTCCTGCACATAAAAACTATCATCATCGACCAACAGCAGAGGAGCCTTGGTATCGATGATTACATATATACCGGCATGAACCTCGTCCTTACCGTTTTTCGCAGTAATGTTGAAGTTATAATGTCCATCCTCCGGATAGGTATAATCAATGATATTATTTTCAATATTGATTTCTTCTCCGTCTAAATCAACATGTAATTCAGTAATTTCCCTATCAAAATGCATTTCAAATGTTGGATTGAAATGATTGGCATAAAATACGGAACTACCGTCTACTTCCACGACTTCCTTGGCTCCCAAAGACGAAATGGCTATTTCCGGAATCTCCGGCGGCTGTACAATAAACGGATGATATGCTTTTTCTCCATATACCGGCAACTCAGAACTGTCTGTACTAGCTTCGGCACCAATCTTCAGAGATTTATTTTTGTACGGAGCCACGGATACGATGTACTCTTGACCGAATTCCAATCCTTTGATTTCGTTTTTGCCTTTAATTTCTTTTTTGTCTGTACCGTCTTCTCCTTCACTGTAGGTAATATTGAATAATCCACCCTGAATTTCTACAAAGTTTTTTACTGCACCTGCGTTTTCTTCACCTGCTTGATATTTACCTACCATGATCGGTGCCATTCCGGTAGTCGCCTCTTGGTTGGCATCCAGTAGTTCTACCCTATAACCATCTGCCCCCGCAACGGCATCCCAGGTAACTTTAACCAGACCGTTTCCGGCATACTCAGTGGCTATATTGGTTACGTTCGCTAAACCGTTGTTATTTACATGTGCGAAAGGTTCTGTGTGAAATAAATCTTGAACCCGTTCCACCGTTTCCGTAGATGTAGTCCCATCCTCTTGGTCAATTAACTCAACTTGGGCTGTTGTATATAACTTAACCGATATATGATAGTCGCCGCTTTCCAGTGCTGCCGGCAGACTGTACGTAACACTGTTCTGGGTCTTTGCATTTAAACCGGATGCTAGATGTGTTTCTACATGTCCGGTATTTTCATTGACTAAACTTAGGCTGACAAATAAATTGTCACTACTTGTCTGTCCTATCGCGTCTAGTACCCAACTTACTGTTTTGCTAGCTAAATCTAAATTTACAGATGCAAAGCCGGGTATTTCCGTCAGCTCTATCACATTACAGTGTAAAGGTCCATCTGCGACAAATCGGTACTCGCCATCCTCAGGAATTATATAGAAGCTTCTATATATACCTTGGGCACGGACTTCCGTATTGGTCTCTTCTACCTCTTCCCAATCTCCCTCTATGAGAATAGGCTCTTCCGCACTATCTTTATATATTTCTATTACATCATATTTTTCATTTGCCAGGATCACAACAATATTCCCTGCTTTCATTGCCTCGACATTCGTACCCGGTTCGCTGTTGGTTGCCATCATTCCTCTGCCGAATACAGATGCCGAATTGTTCGGCGAGAAGCTTCCGACATTTACCGTATTGGTGACAATGGCGACTCCTTCTCCGTTACCTTCTACCATTGCATGATTTTTATCATCTCGATTGTCTTCACTAGTCATCATCCGCAGGCTTTTACTCATATTGACGTCCTTAATTTTAGGGAGCTTCTTCCCATAATAGTACTCAAAAGCCGCACTTGCTTCTTTTAATGCTTTCTTCCTGCCGCCGATATATCCGTATGCTCTACCGCTGACATAGGTCTTATTCCCTGATATTTCCGCATCGCCCTTTAAGACTGCCCCCCAAATATCGAGTTCTGCCTTTACATATGCACTCGCATAAACATCAAAGACATCATAAAGCATTTTTGCAACATTATCACTTGGCAGTTTAAAGGCACCCTTATTTTCACTTAGCTCTTTATAATACGCCAATATCATGTCGCCCATTCTTTTGCCATATAGGATTGCACTGATTTTTCCGCCGCCTTCAATAATTCCGCCACCCAGTTTAATAATACCGCCTGCTTCAAAAAAGGCGTCTAAAAAGTCAGGGTCTTCGATACTTTCTTTCAGACCGAAGGCCAATCCCAGCTCATACACTTTGATGAATTTCAGAATCGTAACTTCATCGGCGGACAGTGAAAATATCTTAGGTCCGATAATGATCGAAGCTTTATCGATACTGGCAATAAATCCTGTCACATCCGTGAAGGCAGCCGATATGCCTATTTCTATGGCTGGAATTCTCGAATTGCTGTTAAATGCTGCTTCCCCTAAATTTTCAATCTTTCCACCTATCCCATTGATATATCCTAATACGATCGGCGGAACTAAAGGAACTCCTCCCGAGCCTATTCTGCCAAAAAATTCGAGGGTATCCGGCATAAATATCATCTTATTACTGCGTGTTTTGCCCCATTTAAAGACAAATTTCCCCTGCAAATAAATAACTTCACTGATGTCTATCTCACCCTCTGCCCTTAAATAATGGGGATTTGTTTCCGGCAAAGTATCTAGCTCTACTTCTAATGCGCCACTGGCAGCTACGAAATCGCCGAACAATTCACTCGGCTGAAATCCCAGATATCCATTGGCTTTCATCGGCGGTATGCCCGATAAAAATCTGTTTTCTAAGATCAATTCTTCCAAGTTGACATAGGCTCCTGCATCTCCCATGAAGTTTGGCAGTACACCTTGGAGCCCTACCAATCCATCCATGGTAAATTCATCTTCATAAAGTTTGTATGTCCCTACATCGACTTTGATAAATAACGCCTCAAAATTAGCATCTGTTGCATTGCTTGTTATCTCTACAGACTCTCCTACGTCCGTTCGTTTGTTTTTATAGCGCTTAGCTTTTGACAAATCAATACCGAAACCGTTATCTGCTATCGTCATTCCGTTCCATTTTAATTTCCCTTTGTTCGATGATATCTTTACACCTGTTGCTGTTTTGATGATCGATATTCTGTCGTCCAGACTGCCAGCATATTCTATCGCTTCATTGATAACCGAATCTCCTACAACAAATGCTCCTTCGGCGGAATTATGGATATTTCCTCTGATTCTGACCAGAGTCGTGCCTTCCGCCTTCTTTTTCCTCATTTCCTGTTCACTCGGAAACGATTCTACAGCAAATTCGCCATTGTTTTTTTGCGTCACCGTTAAGACGCCATAACCGTCTGTCGAGTACTTGACATCATCGACTACTTGGAGCGGTGTAAATACAGAATCATAGTTAGTATACGTTAGGAAACCAACCTCATATTCGCCGGGTTCGTAAAGCATCGCTATATTTTCTAAGGAAAGGTCTAATTTATGTCTAAATTCCGTGGAGTCACTATAATCCTTGTTCGTATGGTCTAATGCTAAACGCTGTTCATTCGTCCGATCATTCTTATCTCTAAAGATTAATTCCTTGATGCCCTTGGGACCTCCTGTACCGAAGTATCCGGTTAAGGTAAATTCTCTTCTTTTCGAATCTTTGTGAATAATCGACGGACTGATTGTTTCTATTCTCACGCCGCTACCAGCAGACATATGTGCTTTAAAAGCTGCAAAGGTTTTCGTTTTTTCCAATATTTCCGGCGCTTGCCCAATTACTCCTCTACGAAAATCTATTTCTAAAATAAACTTGTCGCCATTTTCAAAATTAGATGGAGGACTGAAACGGATACGGAAATCTCTTTTATTTCCCCCCGATTGGTCAACAGGATTAATATCTACCCTATGATATATATCGATGTATGCAAATTTTTCTCCTTTTTCCCCATTGTTATCCCGATATAAGTTAATTTCCTTAAATGTACTCTCAATTCCATATTTTCTGTCAAATGCTATATCTTCGGAAAACCGTACCGTCACGCTACCAGTTGTTATTTCATTATGCTTACCTGAAACATCTATGATTTCATAGGTTACGAGCTTTCTGATATCATGATACACATTAACATGACCTGTATGCGCTTGCGGCGTACTGTACTTATAGCCAGCCGGCAGCGCTTTGCTTACTGTAATAGGTTGCCATTGCGCCCCTCTGCCCTCAGAAAATTGTATATCGTCCAGCTCTACTATAACACCTGTTGTTTCTCCTTCATTCTGTGGCATTACGCTGACTATTGTCGCCCAGTCTATTGCAAAATCAGCTGCTGTATATGTTTCCGGCGACGGCAAGCCCACTTCCGTATATTCGTTATATACGAGAATACGCTTCGTGTCGGCTACATTGCTTTCACCATCCAAAGGAGAAAAGCGATATCTTAGCAGCTCTCTGGTATCTCTATGAATCGTAAAGGTTTTCTCCGGCTCAACTGCTTTTAGACGGCTCCCGTCACTTAGTACAGGCAGTTTTAAAAACTCTATCGTAAATGGATCGCCATTCTCAAAGCCATCTACGTTAACAGCAATCTTATAGGTATTGGCGTCATCGATCCACAGATAACCTGCTTTGGGTTCCTGGTTAATGGACACAGAATACGGAGACATAGTCTTAAATGTTTCAGGGGCTAATGGAGCGCCATTCGCACCCGTAAAGCAAACTGTTATCTTTTTAGTATCTTCTACACCATCGATTCCATCTACTGTAACAGAATAATCGACATAGACGAAGGTATCCAAATATATATCTATCTCTTTAGAGAATGCGTTGACAGCATAATGTTTAAATCTAGGATTGCCATAATCTGAATACGGTTCCGGATCAAGCTTTAAAGCAATCTTAGCTTTGGTTTTATTTGCCGTTACATCCTTAATTTCAAGGTTCCAAACCTTACCATCTTTATCCGCTACCTCAGTAAGCTTTGTTGGAGTGACGTTTTCAAAGGTAAAATCGTCCAGTGTAAGGTTTTCCATCCCTCTATTAAAGATAATATTAATACTTTCCGTCGTCTTGTCTCTGTCAATTCCGCCTACTTGTTCAATATGAAAACGTAAATACGGATCGCCCGCTGTATGGACGATAACTTTTTGTTCACCGTCAGTGACTTTGTAATCATCCCAATCGTTAATAATTAAAGTGAATTCTTCTTTATCAGCGACACCAAATTCCCCTGCGTAAAAATACCATGTATCCGTTTTACCATCAGCATCCGCTTCGATGGGCACAAGGTATCTAGCTGTTACTGTTGATTTATAGTCTATATCTGTTATTTCAAGCCCTGCTACGGGTTTATTAAATTTAATTGCTAGGTACTGCGTTCTTAACTTTCCAGACTCGCCGCCAACTTCTTGCAGTGTGTATGTCAATACGTCTCGCGCATCTTTGTAGATTGTAATTTTTTGGGGTTCTGTTTGAGAAGATGCAACTGTATAGTGATAATTCCCAACCCAAGGTACAATTTCTATTGTAAGCTCTTGCCCATTGGCAAAATCCCCACTGATAGGTAGCAGCCAAGTATTCATGGTGCCTTCCGGTGTTAAATCAGACTTAATTATATCCGTTACTGCGTTTCCGTCTGCACCTTTTAGAATAATTTGATCTTTTGTAAATCCTGCAAGCGTCAAGTTCCACGGATTAGGTGAAAGGGATACTTTGATCGCTGTCGTATCGGCTGTTCCACTGTTTCCGCCTACTTGTTCCGCCGTATACGAAATTTCTTTGATGACCTTTCTGTATATTGTTACGATCACGGCTTGATTCGGGAATATATAATCGTCGAAGCTCGCTAGCTTGAGGTTTAAATCTACCTCACCTGCCGCTGCGGCACCGGATGTGCCAATCGATATCAGCCATGTTTTGGCATCTTCCCCCTGTTGTGCTACTGCTGTTACAGTTGCTCCGCCGGTCAGAGTGATCCTGTCTGCTATTAATCCTTCGACCGCTTCTGAAAAATTGACCAGAATTCCTGTGGAATCTATTAAGTTCATTGCACCGCCTACCTGTTCAGCAGTCCATGTGATGCTTTGACCTGTGCCTTTATAGATAGTAATTGCTTGTTCTGTTTGCTCAGGTGCTATTGTATAATGAAAATCCCCAGACCAATCGGAAATTTCCACAGTGATTGCTGTTGCATTTGCAAAGTCTCCGCTTATAGGTAAAAACCAGGTTGCGGGGTCAGTATCCCCATTATTTGTAACAGTTCCTTTTATTATATTGGTTAATACGTTGTTGCCCGCATCTTTTATTGTAATATGCTCTTGCGTGAGCCCGTTTACACCTGTATTAAATGTAAAGAGTATCCCTGTGGTGCTGACCGTTCCGTCTGTACCGCCTATTTGTGATGCCGTATAAGTGACTGCTTTGTCTTCAATATTTGGATTGAAGATAATTTCCCCTTCATCATTACTCTTTAGTGTTACGCTAAATTTTGAATCTGTATTGGGATCACCCGTAATATCAAATACGGTATCGTTTATAGAGGTAAAGTTTCCCGGTACCATGCGGTTGATGGCAACAGACTGCGCTTCTCCTCCAAAGCCGCTTCCGTTTCGCAATGCTAATGAATACTCCGTACTTCCGGTATGAAATGCTACCGTAATCTTTCCGTCGGTGTCAGCGTAGGTGGCAGGATTATAGCTACCGCCAATCAAGCTAGCATTCCCACCGTATAACTCAACAAGTAAATCACCGGCAGAGTAAATTCCTACACCGGCAGTGGTACCGGCGGATGATCCACTGGCCCCGCCACTGGCCAATAAGGAGCCACCGTTGTTTACGATGATTGTGCCGTCACCTAAAGCATGGATAGCGTTTCCGCCCAGATTACCAACATATTCTCCGCTAGAGGCGTTTATCGTCAAACTGCCATTATCAGCTATCTCTATTTTACCTTCATCCGCTAAGGTTACAGCATGGGGAGTATCCGCGCCAAGAACGTTGTTAAAGCCTACGGTTTTTACCGCTAATTGTTTCCCTGAAGCGATATTTATATTTTTGACCTCTTTGATTCCCGGATTAGGCGTTACTTCATCATTGGGATTTTGCGTCCAAATAGTTAAGTCCGTATTAACATTTAAGGTATCTAGTGTCGCCAGAATACCATCATTTACAGTAACTGCACTATTAATATTGAATGTATTCGCTTGACCGGTAACCGTGTTTACATTAAGTGTTCCAGTTCCTGTAAAATCCCCACTGCCGCCATAAGATATAGCTAACTCTTCGAAACCAAAGGCCGCCGCCCCATCCGTATTAATCGTAAGGGTTTCTGTGCCTTCGTACGCCAACTTGGAGAATTTAGGATATCCATCCCAATCAGTAGTTGCATTGCCTGATACTAAATGAATTGCACTTACACTTTCCGTAAGAACAATTTCTGCATCAGCATAGATATCCGTATATTGATATGTTTCATCATTATAAAGCTTTTCTATCTCTTGCACATCAATAGTTACATCAGGTTCTACAAGCATTAAAGTTCCTGTCGCTCCCTTTCTTACAGTTACCTTTGTAACACCTGTTAAATCTTCATTTGATGCATCTTCAGTCCATTCAAATTCCGTACCGTCTCCGGCTCCGAACAAAGTAAACATACCTGCCGGAACATCCTTTTTGTCTTCTTCTTTTTTACCTTCTTCTTTTTCATCCTCTTTGTCTTTTTCTCCGTCTTCATCTCCATTCAAATACTCTTCAAACGGCGCTTGATCTACGGGTATACGAATCCATTGATAATCGCCGTCCCCGTTTTCATCACCATCATTATCACCATTGCCACTACCGGCATTTTCTCCGGCAGTCGTATTTTCGCCATTTTCCCCTGATGCATCAAGCCCGAAGGCTGTATCGCCTCCGCTGTTTGTTTTGGTATTGTTTACTACATCTGAACTCGCTATTGCATTGACAGGAATTATGCTTATTAACATAATAAAAGTAAGCATGATAGCAATAATCTTTCGAAACTTGTAGGGTATGTTCATTTTTTGCACCTCCATTTTTCTCAAAAAACGCATCGTCAAACAGATCGTCCGACCTCGTTTTTTACCGAGATCGGACACTTTGATTCTTATAAAATTCTATAAAAATTGATTTCGTAAATCAATAGAAATGCCACGAACGGGTCTAAAGTGTCATGAACGGGTCGTGAAAAGTCTATTTCGAGACGAACAGCCACAAGGCATGATGCTCTGTGGCTGTTTCGCTTTCTCTCTGTATTGACAACAAATTTGCTTGCTATTGATAAATCGCTATCTGCTTCGTCTCCTCTTCCCAGACGACATTCGCTCCCAATTGCTCGGCGATGTAGCGCACAGGTACAAAGGTGCGGTTGTCGATAATCGCCGCCGCTCCCATGCCGCCGGGCAACTGTTCGCCGATCGTCAGGTGGATCATCTTTCCATTCTTGGTGATGCTGACCGTCTTCGTCTCGCCGTTCCATTCTACCCCTGCGTCGAGTGCTTCGGCGATTGAGCGCAAGGGCAATAAGGCTCTGTCTTCGACGACTACCGGAGCGACATCGTTAACCCGGCTCTCACCGTTGGCAAGATAGTCCTTACCGCCGATTTGCAACTGCAATTTCTTCAGATTACCGGAAATAATAACGCTGTGTTCTCCCGCATTGTAGGTATAATAGGTGAATGTCTTGCCGTCTGCACTGAATTCTCCGCCCAGCTGCTGTGCGATTTTGCCGTTTTCGTCATAGCGTACTCCGGTGAAGTTCGATTTCTGCCGTTCCGTCAGATTAAATTGCGACAGATCGACGGTGACTTGGAGCGGTTGCTGCATCTGTCCGACAGACTGCCCGTCAACGCGAAGATCAATCTGCCGTCCCTGACCGAGTAACTGTTGATTGAGCATATCGACCCGCGTCAGATTGGCTGCCGTCTGCCGATCGACTACCTGCGCCGACGGCGCGAAGTCAATTGCAACATTTGAGCCGCTTCGCAGTCCGAGCGCTTGAATCAATTGCGGCGACAACATAAGCTGCTGCCCCTGATTGGTAAAGGTAATCAGATTCCCCTGCTGCCGATTGGCGAGCAGTTGATCTGCGGAGATTTCTGCGCCTTTTACTTTATCACCGATGGCGATTACCGGCGCTTTGCCTTCCTTGACTGCCGTTTCAATGATTTTGTCTGTCTGCTGGCGATCCACGACTTGTGAAGGTGGCTGTGGTGTGACACCGGAGCCACCGCTGCCGCCGGAACTACCGTCTCCGCCGCCCGAACCTCCATCCGGTATTGGAGCTTCCTTTTCAATCACGCTGATCTTAGCGAATCGACTGAATATCGGCACCATACCCTCTGCACCGACTTTGCAGATGAAGAATTTTGTGCCATCTTGTACCGTTAAATCTTTCGGTATAGCAAATTCAGCGTGATTGGCTCCTTGTATCTCTTGTATAGAACGAAAATCTTCTTCCCAAGGCGCTTGATACCATTGATAATCTACCGTACCATTCTCCACAGTTGCCGATGTTGTAAGTGTTTCCGTAATATCATTTTCCTTTACAGTTATATCCATCGGCTGCGCAGCTATACTCAAAGTATTGAGCAGCCCATTGCTCGTCAATCTTCCTCCTGCGCGCAACAGTCCGGGCTTTACAAAATTCCCCGCTTCGCTTAGTAAGTGGACATTTCCGCCGGATAGCGTCACTTTCGTAGCTGCGCTAATAGCAAATCCCGTGCCTTTACCGGTGGAAGTGACCGTGCCGCCGTTGATGATAATCGGACCGCTGTTATAAAGTCCGCTGCCGTTAGTCGCCGTCGGGGTAGCTGTTACTTGGGCATCCCCGGAAATCGTTATACCACCCTCTGTAGAAATAACCTTTGCTCCCTCATATGAGGAACTGGCTTCAACAATTCCGCCGCTTATATGT
The DNA here is from genome assembly GCA_023388635.1 of Bacillota bacterium. Taxonomy (GTDB): domain Bacteria; phylum Bacillota; class Bacilli; order Desulfuribacillales; family Desulfuribacillaceae; genus JAEWFW01. The sequence goes on along the minus strand of JAEWFW010000004.1, from coordinate 111,967 downwards.
AGGTGTCCGTTTGCCGAAATCGCCGCCGAGCTTATTCCTGAATTCTCGGTAACAGTGAGTGTCCCGCCGCTTCCTAATATATTTAAGTCTCCGTTGCAGGAAATTCTTCCGTCGATCGCGACATCCCCCGTATACACAAGGTTTACAGTAGCACTGTCTGCGCATTTGATTTCTATAAAATTGTCAACTATATAGCTACTTGTCAAACTCAACGTAGCCGTACCGGCATTCCAAATCCATCCGGTGCCGACAGCATTTTTTGTAAGGTCGTTTACTGTTGTGCCACCTATATGCATTTGACCCGTGACAGTGCCGGGGATTTCCAACGGTTTTATTTTGCTTTGATAATCGGATAAGTTGCTATTAACCAAAGCTGTTTTATACGCCTCTACGCTGCCCTCCGGTACATAAACAGAAGTCAGACTATCGCATCTGCTGAAAATAGAGTCTCCTATTGTCGGAGGTGTGTTGCTCAGAAATGTTACGCTCTCCATTGCATTAGCCCAGTAAAAAATATCATCCCCAATCGTATTGACAGAAGCCGGGATCGTCACATCGATAAGATTATCACAAGCATAAAATGCGCTTGCTTCAATTGTCTTTACCGTACTTGGCACGGTAAATGACGTATCGCCTTTAGCCGGTAGATATCGTATAAGAGTTTCCTTAGCTTTATCATATAATACCGCTTTTTCCGCTGTGTAATGTTGATTGCTTTCATCTATAGTCAGCGATGCAAGTTCCCACACAGCATAAAAAGCATCGTTTCCTATGACCGAAACCGACGGTCCTATGGTGACACTCCGTAAATTATCGCAATAACCAAAAGCATATTCCCCTATTGTCTCTAATGAGTCCGGCAGATCTAGATTTTCTATGCCGCAGTAGCCAAAGGCTCCTTTACCGATAGACTTAAGCTTAGCGTCCGTTGCAAACGTAACCGTTTCAAGCTTTTGACAATTTGCAAATACCTCTTCTCCTATGGTCTCCACATTTGAGCCTATGGTGATATCGGTTAGGTTCTGGCAATTTGAAAACGCTCCATCCTCTACGGATTCTACAGAGTCTCCGATCATGATGTTTTCAAGCTTATTATTGAGCTCAAACGCATTTTCACCAATGATTTCTACCGTACCTGGTATGGTGAAGGAGGTCTCCGTTTTCCCCCCCGGATATGCAATCAGTTTCGTCTTGTCTGGGTTATATAATATTCCGTCTGCTGCGGAAAAATTGAGATTGCCGCTATCTACGGTAAAACCTGTGAAAGCGTTACACTGGCTAAATGCCTCTTCTCCTATGGTCGCTACGGAAGCCGGTAAATGAACCGTTGTCAATCCGCTTATGGCAAATGCGCTTGCCCCAATGATTTCTAAGGAATTGCCCAAATTGACAGTCGTAAGAGCGTCACAAAAATAAAAGGCAGATTCCCCCAAAACCTTTACGGAATCCGGCAAAGTTACCTCCGTAATTTCGTCGCACCACTTAAAGGCTTCCTTTCCTATTTCTACGACAGTATAGGCTATGCTATTGTGATAGACAGCTTCTGCAACTGTCAATGCCCCTGTCGGCTTACTGCCGCCATTGCCCCCATCGGCAATAACCCGATGATCATGCAAAATACCAGAAACAAACTCATTATTCGTCTACTCATCTTTCTCCTCCTTGTTTATAGATGTGATGGGAAATGCACATTTCTCATGCGCGTTTCCTTACGATTGGTTGCCTGCCGGTTCAGCAGGTCATAATTTCTCCTAAATTCCACTGTACGATGTCAGCATAGCAAAAAAAATCCGCCCTATGTGAACTGTTAAGAATTCTTAACAGCTCGGGACGAATTTTTTTCGTTATTCAGCTTTTATGTGAGATATCTAGACGCAAGCGTCTACTGATACATGCAGTCTATTGATAGATCGATACCTGCTTCGTTGCCGCATCCCAGACGACGTTGGCTCCCAATTGCTCGGCGATGTAGCGCAGCGGCACAAGGGTGCGTCCCTCGCGGATGACCGCCGTTCCCATGCCTTGCGGCAGTTCTTCGCCGATGGTGATGTAGACCGTCTTATCGTCCTTGGTAATCGCGACGGTTTTCGTGTCGCCGTTCCATTCGACTCCCGCCCCCAGCGCTTCTGCTATCGAGCGCAAGGGCAATAAGGTTCTGTCTTCGGCAATTACAGGAGCGACATCGTTCTCCCGGCTCTCGCCGTTGGCTGTGTACGTTTGGCTGCCGACCTGCCACTCTATCCGCTTGAGGTTGCCGGAGACGATCACTCCATGCTCACCGGTCTGATACGTATAATAACTGAACATCTTGCCGTCGGCGCTGAATTCGCCGCCGAGTTGTCGGGCGATCTTGCCGTCTGTGTCATAGAGCACGCCGCTGAGATTGGCTTTTTGCGCGTCAGTCAGATTCAATTCCGATACATCGACTGTGACCTTGATCGGCTGACTCATGCGACCGACAGACTGTTCGTCGACACGAATGTCGATTTCTTGCTTCTGTCCGGCAAGCGTTTGATTGAGCGGATCGACGCGCATAAGGTTCTCTGCCGTCTGCCGGTCAACTGCTTGCTGTGATGGCGCAAAGTTAACGACCACCTTCGCCGCAGACTTGTCTTGCAATTCAAGCGCTTCGATGAATTGCGGCGACAGACTGAGCCGCTGCCCTTGATTGACGAGAAGCAATTCATTGCCCTGCCGCTGATTGGCAAGCAGTTGATTGGCAAGCAGTTGATTGGCTGAGATTTCCGCACCCTTTGTCTTACCGTCGATGGTGATTACCGGCTTTTCCCCTGCCTCAATCGCCGCTTCCACGGCGCGGTCTGTCTGTTCTTGCTTGATGACTTCCGTCGGTGCCTGCGGCTGTGGTGTTTCGCCGCTGCCGGAACCACTATCTCCATTGCCCGAACTGCCTCCGCCGTTGCCGCTCCCGCCATTGTCTCCACTGCCTTCATTTGTGTTACGATAATTCGCCGTTATCTTGACCGGGTGATCCGGCATCGTGAAGCTAGTCGACAGACTATTTTCGTTGACAAAGGTCACACCGGCACTGTCCGCCGTCCATTTTTCAAATACCTGACCTGGCAAAGCCGGAACAGCAATAACATTAACATCCACACCTTCGACAAAGCTTCCGCCACCTATTCCGTTCACTACCGTTACAAGATGAGATTGCTTCTCGACGGTAAGTACAGCATCTATTCGTCCGGCAATCGTGTAGTTTGCGGTTGCTGTTCCACCTGTCAAGATTATCGGATAACTCCCCGGCTCATTTTTGTCAAACATCGGACTGGTAAGGATTGGCTCCATTACAAGTGCGTCCGCTACACTTTGCTCCGGTATTATGTTTTGCACTGAATAGGTCAGGTTAGGCAAATCACTGCCCAGTATAACAGACTTGTCATCTGCTTTCAGGATGATTTCCCGCTGTTCGATCACAAAAGGATACTGCTTGAATCCCATATATTGCGTATTGCTGTCCGGAACTTTGACTGTCAATGTATATATTCCTGCATCCCTAGGCGGGGTATCGCTATTATAGCCATTATCGGACGTATATCGATACTCCAATGTGGCAGTATCTACTTCCCCTCCTTGAATACTTGCCATACCTGATAGTGCTATAGTAGTTCCGTCGTACGTTTTCCCATTAATGCTAAGTCCGCTAATCACAACAGCCTTCTTATCTACTGCCTTAAAGGTCAATGCTATGTTCTTATCAGTATAATTCTCACTTTGAATCGTCACCTCTATAATGCTTTCCGCACCGATAATATTCGCCGCCTTGCTTGTATATGTCAATTTGTGATCAATCACGGCAGGCTGTATACTGAAAAATCCCGGATTGCTTATCGAGTGAACCGAGTACGTTCGATTGCCGGACACACCGGGCGAACCTGACACAAACGCAATCGCATCTAATTCAAATTCTCGGAACACGCTTTGATTGTACGGTATCTCGATTTCAGAGACATCTTCTACTTCGACATCAGCCTTGGTTACACTGATATTCACTGTATTGGTCAAAGGCAAACCCGACCAATCGTAGTTCTCTGTATCGTTTGGTGTAAACACTACCGGGTAACCGCTGTTGACAACCGTCGGAATTTCACTGGCATTTTCCCATTGCCATGTACCGTCACCTGCTCCATTCGTCAATGCTGATTCCGAAAGCCTTGAACCATAACCGACCGGCGCCGCTACAGGCCATGTAACTTCTCCGGGTGTGGCTTTATTTACACTGATACTCACCGTTTTGGTCAAAGTCACGCCCGACCAGTCGTAGTTCGCTGTATCATTCGGTGTAAACACTACCGGGTAACCGCCGTTGACAACCGTCGGAGCTGCATTAGCATTTTGCCATTGCCATGTGCCGTCACCTACTCCGTTCGTCAATGCTGATTCCGAAAGCTTCGAACCGTAGCCGATCGCTGCCGCCACAGGCCATGTAAGTTCTCCGGGTATGGCTTTATTTACACTGATACTCACCGTATCGGTCAAAGTCAAACCCGACCAGTCGTAGTTCTCTGTATCACTTGGTATAAACACTGCCGGGTAGCCGCTGTTGACAACCGGCGGAACTTCATTGACATTTTGCCATTGCCACGTGCCGTATTCCGAAGCTCCGGTTAAATGTGAATTTCCCAGTGTTTGACCATACGTAATGCCCGATGCATTAGGCAATACAATCATATTGCTACCGGCAATAATTTTATTGATTGTTAGCGTAAACGGCTTAGTTGCTTTACCATTAGTGCTCGCATCTGTCGCTTGAATCTCAAAACCATAATTCCCTGCCGGGGTCTCATTGCCATCAACGGTCAATACCCCTGTAGCGGCATTTATTGCCACCCCTGCCGGTATCGTTCCTTCTAAGCTATACGCAATCGAACCTGAACTGCTGGCTGTAAATGTAAGTGTTCCGGCCGATTTTCTTTCCACAGTTAACTCAGTATGTCCGTCGGTAAATATAACTTTCCGTATTGCCGTTGCCGTTGTTGTCGCCGATGCGCCCCAACCATTGGTGTTGTATCCTTGCACCGCAAAAGAATACAGGTTGTTTATAAGACCGCTAAACGTGTGTGTTGTCCCAACTACTTCAGTCCAGCTACCGCCGTTATCCTTTGACACCCTGTAACCTGTAACAGGCTCACCTCCTGTATCCGTCGGCTGATTCCATGCCAGTACCACATTGCCGCTTTCATCAGGAGTGGCAGTGAGAGCTTGTGGAGAAGCGGGAACAGTGCTGAGCCGATGGAATATCGCTTGATACGCACCATTGCCCGAAACATTGCTCGCATATACCCGGAATTCTTGGTTTGCTACTCCCCACTGTATCGTACTAAAGTTGGGATCACTCTCTGTAAATATATACTCAGTGTCATTTCCCGCTGAGGAATATACCCCCATCGAGCCAATGCTGACTTGATAGCCTGTAATCGGACTGTCTCCCGGAAAATCAGGTACAGCCCAAGTCAGCTTTACTCTCTTGTTCCCAAATTCATCTCTGAAAGTCGTAATCTCAAGTTCAGTAGGCTTACCAGGCGGGCGACCCGAAATCGCTTCGATCGTTGATGTCGTCCCCTTAGCTTCAGATGTAATTGCTCGAACTTTGAATAGATAGCTTTGACCGTTGGTCAGTCCTGTGAACGTATATGTCAAGTCCGTACCGACCGCTGTCCAATCGCTGTCATTGTCTTTGGTAACCTCATATCCTGTGATTCCATTAGTATTACTGGCAGGGGTTTGCCATGTCACTGTAACCGCTTGGTCGCCGGCTGTTGCCGCAATATTGCGCGGTGCTGAGGGCACTACACTCGCCAAATGCTCTGGAAGCGAATTATTTTGACTTCCGTTCACATTTGTAAGTATAGGCAGTTTCTTCGTTTCGAAAGTCCATGCAGTGTCGTTTGAAAACAAGACGCTGAAATAGCCGTCGGCATGGATCGTTTGTGTAGAAATTGCTGTGCCATCTACTTTAGACCCTTTGGAAGCTATAAGCATACCCTGGAAGGCAGTCTCTTCCGTAACAGTCCCCCCTGATTTGTTCCCTATTACGCGCCCTACATTACTAGAGCCTGATACACCGAAATTAAGTGCGGCCAGCTTTGCCGCGCTACCGCCGGATATGCTTCCCGCAATTCCCCCTGTATTATTCGTAGCTGTGATCGTTCCCATGGAAAAGCATTGGCTAACGCTGCCGCCTGAAATGCTTCCCGCTATACCTCCAATGTCCATACTTCCACTCACTAAACCTGTCGAATAACAATTGTTTACAGTTCCGGCTGTAACTCTGCCGACGATACCGCCCTGAAATAAGCCACCTTCGACATCAGCGGCAGAATAGCAATTGCTAACACTGCCTTCACTGCTGCCGACAATACCTCCTACGTAAGTAGCATAAAAAGCATCAATCCCACCTGTAACGTAGCATTCTGTCACTGTACCTTTATTTTTTCCGACAAGTCCGCCAATATTACTCGACCCAACATTTGCGGTAATTTGAACGTCTTCAAGGGCAATCCCTTTTACCTCAGAATTCGAATCGACAATACCGAATAGACCTAGATTATTACCAGCACTGGCGGCAATTTGCAAACCAGATATCGTCTTTCCATTGCCGTTAAATTTACCTTTAAAAGGTCTCACTATTTCAGGCTGGGCGGTAGTGTTTTCGTAACCGATCGGTGTCCAATCGGGAATACCGGCAAGATCAATATCATTTTCCAACTGAAAATAATGATTTGTGTTATTATACACTCCTTCATTTACTTGACCTGCCAAAAACACCAGATCATCGGCATTTTTAATGAGATAAGGACTTACAGATGTTCCTGCGCCCTCCAAGCTTGTTACACTCATTGTATCCATAAGCACAGATGCACCGCCTGCATATACCGTTTGTATCACAGTCTCTTCTGCAAGTGCCTCAAAAGTTCCATCTCTTACTTGGTCGATACCTCCGCCTGCCTGTGCCGTCATCATAGGCAGCATTCCCAATATCATGGTGACAGATAATGTCACCCCCATGAACCGCCGGAATAATCTATATCTGCTCAACTTCGCAACGCCCCCATTCGTTTTATTCTTAAAACAAATCATCCGACTTCGTTTGCTCATTATTTCGTTTTCATACTATTTCTTCTCCTTTCATAGTGACATTCAAATTGATTTCTGCCGGTTCAGCAGATCATAATTTCTCCTAAATTCCACCGTACAATGTCAGCATAGCAAAAAAAATCTGCCCTATGTGAGCTGTTAAGAATTCTTAACAGCTCGGGACGAATTTTTTTCGTTATTCAGCTTCTATGTGCAATATATAGATGCTGTCTACTGATACATACAATCTATTGATAGATCGATACCTGCTTTGTTGCCGCATCCCAGACAACATTCGCTCCCAGTTGCTCGGCGATGTAGCGCAGCGGTACAAGGGTGCGTCCGTCGCGGATGACAGCCGTTCCCATGCCTCCCGGCAGTTCTTCGCCGATTACGACATACACAGTCTTGCCGTTCTTCATGATTGCTACGGTTTTTGTCTCATTGTTCCATTCGACTGCCGCTTCCAGCGCCTCCGCTATCGAACGCAGCGGCAGCAATGTTCTGCCTTCTTCGATCACCGGCGACACGTCGTTGCTCTTCTGCTCTCCATTGACGGTGTATTCTTTACTTCCAATCTGTAGTTGCAGCTTTTTCAGATTGCCCGATACGATTACGCCATGCTCACCGGTCTGATACGTATAATAACTGAACGTCTTGCCGTCGGCGCTGAATTCGCCGCCGAGTTGTCGAGCGATCTTGCCGTCTGTGTCATAGAGCACGCCGCTGAAATTGGCTTTTTGCGCGTCAGTCAGATTCAATTCCGATACATCGACTGTGACCTTGATCGGCTGACTCATGCGACCGACAGACTGTTCGTCGACGTGAATGTCGATTTCTTGCTTCTGTCCGGCAAGCGTTTGATTGAGTGGATCGACGCGCATAAGGTTCTCCGCTGTTTGCGAATTGATGGCTTGCTGTGATAGCGCGAAGTTAATGACCACCTTCGCCGCAGACTTGTCTTGCAAGTCAAGCGCTTCGATGAATTGCGGCGACAGACTGAGCTGCTGCCCTTGATTGACGAGGAGCAATTCATTGCCCTGCCGCTGATTGGCAAGCAGTTGATCGGCTGAGATTTCCGCACCCTTAGTCTTACCGTCGATAGCGATTACCGGCTTTTCCCCTGCCTCAATCGCCGCTTCAATGGCGCGGTCTGTCTGTGCTTGCTTGATGACTTCCGTCGGCGCCTGCGGCTGTGGTGTGCCGCCGGAACTACTATCTCCACCATCGGAGCTGCCTCCACTTCCCCCATTGCCTCCACCGCCGCCGGCGCTTGCCCGCGTGATGTCAATTTGATAGATTGTATATGCCAACCCATTTTCAGCCGTTACCTTGATATACGCCGTATTGGTTCCGACATTCAGGGTCATTGTTTGATTCGCAATTTCATCAGTACCCAATGCGTCGCTGTATAGCTTCCACGTCGCTTCATCACTGACCGCAACGTCGATCACTTGCGATGTAACATTGTTCGCGACACGGGCAGTAATATTGGTTCCTGTTACCGCCGCATTGCTCGGCGTAATCACATTCAATAGATTACTTTCTGTACTCAGTGCGTTGATCGTCAAGATGCCGTTTATATGGTTCAGTGTGTAATTCGCGTATACACTTTCTAAGACGGATTGGGTTTGGAAATCGATCACTGTAGTTCCTGCCGTATTACTGTCGCTGACATGTAACCTCGCTACCGCTTGTGTGCTTAATGTATTCGTTTCGTCATCCGGTGAAATATACCCCAGATAGCTCACTGTCGGAGCAGGCAGTGGCTCTCCTTGCTTGATCGTTTGATCGTCAGCCCTTACTGTTACTGTTTTAGGAGAAATGGTGAATGAATAATTGTGGCTGCCTGCATATTGGATATCTGTGCCTGCAACGGATATCGTCAGCACATAGGCTCCTGCGTTAACCGGGGCGGTCGTGCCGCTATATCCTCGACCGTCCGTCGATTCGTATCGTACATCAAAACCGGATACGGCAACAGCACTGCCGCCAAGGGCAGACGTGAATATCGGTGTCCCAACATACGAATGTGGACTGCCGTTATATTCGCCGCCTTCGATCGTAATGCCCGAGATCGTTACCGCGGTTTTTTCGATAGAGCGAACCGTAATATCGGCATCGAAGTCATGGTAATTATCACTGGAAACAGTGACTTTAATGGTTGCGGTTTTACCAGCATCGTCCACCGCCAGCACGGGAATCGTCAAGGAGCTTCCGGAAGTGTAATTCAGACTTGTTTCTAAAAGACCGTCATCATTTGATATAATGGACGGAGCGTAAGCAACTCCTGATACGTTCATGTTACCCGGCAAAAGGGTCGTCAAGTCAAACGTGTAGCCATGAGCGGTGTTTTCCGCTACTTCAAATGTTTGATTCGCGTCCGATATAAATGCTTTATTGATTGTAAAATTTGCCGTTACTGTACCGCTGTAATTACCGGTTTCAGTTGCCGTTATGGTCGCCGTGGCCGTTCCGGCATTTGTATTGCCTGCATAGCCGACGGTATAGTCAGACGAAGTCAAATACACGCTGTCGGTCACCGTAAGCGCCGGTTCAATCGGACTGCCCGTGTATGTTTCGGCGGCAATCGCTCCGATCATGCTGTTCGCAAGCGGTTTTTTCGTGATTGTGACTGTCGATGAGTCGCTGTACTCAACGGAATCACCGCCTCTGTTGACTTTAAAATATGTCGTGTACGTTCCTGCGTTGGCGTATTGCGGATTTACATCGGTGTAGACTCCGTCTGCCGTCGTGCTATAAGTAATCGTGCCTCCACCTGAATCCGATACAGTTATGCTATGACCACCACCGTCATATTCACCGTTGTAAGGTGTGACACTAATATCACTTTCAGGTATATTGACTTTAATTGTTCCGCTTGCTTCGATCGTTAATTGCGTGAGATTAAGCTTGACGGCAGGTCGGATTCCTAAGCTGCGCGTTGTATTCTCGTCTCCGGATAGTACATTACCATACTTATCTACATAAGTTGCGTGTCTGTTTGCTGTCTTGCTTCTAAGCCAATAATATACATTACCTTGCTCAGGAGTATAGTGAATCTGGTATGCCGCCATCGCATAATCAGTGTTTTTTGCTAATGTTTTCGTATTCCCAGTGAAATATGTTGAATTTTTTGCTTCCGGATAAGACAGTAAAAACACTTTGTCATTTGTTGGAGTCCCTCCGGAGGTAAAGTTATCGTTGTTATAATTTTGATTATATACCGTTTTTATAACACTTCTTTGGACATCGGAAAATGCTTGGGCTATAAAACCACCCTCAGTTTCTTTATTCAGCCATGGACGGACTTCTGAGTCGATCCACTCAGAGCCGTCGTAATTTGAACAATACGCCTTTGAATCAATTGAATCTTCCGTTATTAAAAACAACTCATTGTCAGTTGTGCTCAATACACTCCATTCAATGGGTTTTATGGAGTAATATTTTTGTTGATTAGAATCCCTAACGTCACGCCGTGAAACCCAGTCGACACCTTCTGCTCCTTCCGGGGGTTCTGTTGTCCCTATCTCTGTTTTCGGGTATAAGCCGAAATATACGATATCTCCCTTTTGTAATGTGTTTGGATCGATTGCTGCCGCTTTTGCTTCGATAGATGATACTACAATCATATTCAAGAACATTATAGTTGCAAGAAAAAGCAAACCCACTTTCTTGTGCATGTATTTTGTTTGCATAGTTTATCAGACCCTTTCTTTGTCGGTTAAACGAAATTCATTTTCTTGGATGACATACGGTTTCGTCAGTGAACTGCTGTTATAATCCTCCATAGGATACGCGTAGTCCAATTGATTCAGGATTCTGCCGGGCATTTCCATGCAAAATAATTGATTGCCGGAACCGAATATTTTGTTGAGTTCATTGTAGATCATTGCTGTCACATCGGCTTCAGAAACCACGGCGGTGTCTTTAAAATTGTTTGTTGCCGCGCTTTTATTTCCTTGACTGATATTGCCTGCATTGATATCCTTATTTTCGCTCATGATAATCCTCCCTAATTTTTCCCGTTTTTTGACTCCGCTTTCCGTTTCCTTTTTTCAACGCATACCAAGACCATACTTTTATCATGCATCCATTCCTGTGCACTCACATCCAGCATGTCGTTTGGCAAAACCGGACACCCAGAATTCTAACAAATGCCGTGTTCGCAAATCAAGCGAACTGTCACGAACGGGTCTGAAATGGCACGAACGGGTTGTGAAATCTATGTTTCTACTATCTGACTAAAAACGGCAGCGGTGACCTTGTTATTATGGATATTGAGACCTTTACGCCGTGGCAGCAAAGCAAAACCGCATCGCCCAGACCGATAAGTCTGCTGTACGATGCGGTTGTTTATTTTTGGACTGCTGCAATGCTGCATAGTCTTTTATTGCCAACTCGTCATGGCAATATTCTAATCCTATTATTTGTTTTCATCGTATAGCAACAATTGTTACGTTTAACAGCAGGTTTGTAAAGACATAGAAAGCTCGCTTATTCGACATCTTCCTTCTCTTTGCGATAATTCTTGCACACTTCATCTATAAGCACCATGCTCTTTTTGCCGATATTACGGCAAGCGCGAATTCTTTCCGGCTTCTTCAAAATCATCCCACATAACGTGTCCATATTGGCAATCCCCGCTCGATGCAGTTGCTTGGCTACACGCCGCAGCTTCGCTGAATCGCCTTGAGTCATTATGATGTATTGTTGGAAATACAGGAGCACATCGTTCTCCATCGTCACCCTCCTTTGATCGAACACCTCATTTGATCCTCTATATCATTTTTATTGTAGTATAGCCGTCTGCTTCTGTGTCAATTGTTAAGAAATCTTAACCGTTCTTTTGTTCTAGCCCGAACATTGACGACGTAGCTTTTCTGAAACGAACAGCTTAATTCTAGCAAAATTAGCTCTCGCAAATCAATCAGCTATCATGAACAGGGCTAAAGTGTCACGAACGGGTAGTAAAATCTACGCTTATCTTCACTGTCCTCCCTGTGATATAATAATGGTAAACGCTATAATGTACCAAGGTGGTGAATCGGCGATATGAAAATCAGATTTCTATTTTTGCTGGAAGCTTTGTTGTTGTTGCTTGCCCTGTGCTTTCCGTCACAGGTTATTTATGCGAATGATACGCCTGTGGCGATAATGGTCGATGCACCGTTGGAAGTATACGATGTTCTCATCGACGACAGCGATATGGCACATTTTCTCAGACGCGGAGAGCAGTCCGATACGCTCTCGGTTCCCACTGTCGCTTATGCCGTATATGATAGATTTCGAGCGGTAGAATGTGAGATTGTCTGGAGGTACGATGACTTTGACAATTTGAGCGTCGGTCGCCGTATGCTTACGGGCAATATGGCACTTCCGAACGGCTATGTTTTTCGCGATCAACCGCTTACGGCAGAGGTGCCGGTGATTGTGTACGACCCGGAGGGCGAGCCTACGGAAACGATCGCAAGCTGCCTCTATACCGATCAGCCGAACGCCGTGATTCCCCTCGGCACCTCTCGTGAGGATTTGCCGCAATTTTTCGGATACATATATGATGAAGCGCATCTGACCACGGAACGGGGCGACTCGTTTCTCGCTCCGGTGGCGCTGAATCTCGATAGGATTGATACGAATACCGCCGGGGTTTATTATCCTTTTGTGTTCGACCTGCCCGGCGGCGTGACATTTTCCGGAAAAGAGTTCTATTTATCCGGCGTCCATGTCGTCGCCGACGACGCGGTGGATCTGCGGGCAGTGAGCCATTACCAGTCGGGTTATCTGATACAGTGGTTATACAAGGCAGACCAACCTGTGCTTTGGGCATCTGTGGACGGCGGCGACTGGCACAAGCCGGAAAACGATCAAGCACGTCCATTTTACAATGCCTACGGTCGATTTGTTGCCGACGGCGGCACGGAGAAGGTGAACGGCTTGGAAATATTTTTCCGCAACCTCACTCCCGGGCATATCTACAAGTTTCAGGTAGAATACGACGATCAGCGCTTTTCCAATGTGATCGTGCTCGATCTGGTGAACAACAGCCTGCCACGTGCCACCAATGAGCAGGGCGGTGACCGCAAAGGCGGCGACCGTGGCGAGAACACTCTGCCGCCGCCCACAGACCCGGACGATGATTCCTCGGACGGTTCAGACGATGATTCAGACGATTCACCGGACGCTTCGGACGGCGATCCACCTATCTCGCCGGGAACTCCGGATATCGGTGCTGATAAACCGGTTGCTCATATACCCGAGCAACAGCCCGGCGGCGGGACAGCCGACAAATCTCCCGAATTGCCGATACCAGATAGGGATGCGCTGCCTGCACCAAGCACCGACAAGCGGTCTGTCGTGCCACCGGGCGATGCAGCGGGAATTGCCAGTAATGGCGCTCCGACAGCACCGGGCGATTCGCTTGGGAACGAGATGATGATACATATCGACAAATCTGATATAGAGAAGGTAGCGGAGGATCTTGCTGACGTTCCGTCTATACAAACGACAGAGCCTACAAAGCAGCCGACAGAACCGTCCGCCATACACAAGCAAACAACATCGCCCGGCATTTCCGCCGAGACTGTCGATGCCAACGGTGTCACCGTATCCGGCAAGTCGCTGGAAATGATGATGACGGCAAACCCAGAGTATGTATCTTTTCTCAACGGGGAATTGCGCGTCTCATTGCCGACTGCGTACCTTGCGGAACTCGGTATTCGTGCTGCGGATACGTTCGCGGTCACGCTTTACCAAACGGACAGCCGGAGTTTTACTGTGGCTTTCACGGTCAACGGTAAAGAGCCGGCGGAAGTGTTCACTGAGCCGTTTCTGGTGAGCCTCCCTTGGAGCGGCAAAGCGGTTACCCGCGCGTTGCCGAACGGCACTGATGTTGAAGCCACACAGGACGGCAGCTCTGCCAGAGTGACGTTCTCTTTGTCGCTGCCGGGAACCTATACGCTCACAGAGCATGCAGATACCGAACATGCAGGCACCGATGCTGCAAAAGCGGACGACTCCGACAACTCGGGATATCCAAAGGTTTTCGTAGCCAATACGCCAACTAATGCGACAGCGCCAGGCACGGCGGAAGACGAACCCGCTTATACCGACACTTGGGAAATGACGGCATTGATCGCCGTCCTCAGTTTGGTGTCTTTGGGGGGCGCTTACAAAGTGTTCACAAACGTCACAACTGCCGCTCGCCGTAAACGCGGAGGAAACGGTCATGAGTAACCTATCGATGCATAGTAACCTATCAATGCATAACCAGTTGCACATAAATAGGCGGTCGCGATCGCAACCGTTCCTGCGAATCACGGTATCGATGCTTGCCGTGCTCTTTGCGGCTGCCGGCTTGTTCTATCTGTGCTATCAATTCGACAATAAATACACCGCTCCGGGACCTCAGCCTGTGGGCGGTGTTATGCGCTTAGACGAAGCGGCACTGGAACAGTATCCCGTCGTCCATCTGATACGCAACTGGGAAATCTACCGCGGCAAGCTGCTGAGTCCGCAAGCATTTCTACAAAACGCGCCCTTGCCGGACGAGTACACCTTTATCGGTCAGTACGGCGGGTTTGAAGGGCGCGTGGAAGCAGATACTGCGCGCAGCCCCCACGGCAGTGCTACATACCGGCTGAATATTTTCCTGCCTGCGGAACCGCGCAGTTATACGCTGGAATTGCCGGAAATCTATTCGGCATACAAGCTGTATATCAACGGTACACTGATGAAACAGATGGGCGAAACCGATCCTTTACACTATCGACCACAGACCGGCAACAGCTCGGTGACGGTACAGGCGGCGGAACGCTTGGAAATCCTGATCGCCGTTTCCGACTACAGTTATGTTTACAGCGGGATTGTCTATCCGCCCGCTTTCGGTGAAGCGGCTGCGGTGACAGACTTGTTGAATCTCCGTCTGGTTGTTCGCTCGGCGGCTCTCGTCGTCGCCCTCTGTATCGGAGTGCTTTATCTTTTGGTCGGTATTTTCAGCAGAACGAGGAGCACTGCAAAGACGAATCGAGAAAATGACCGCCACGCGACGCTGCCGTTTCTCTATGCGGTCGTATGTCTGTCGTTCGCTATATCTATCTGTTATCCGGTGGTGAAAACACTGGTGCCGGGAGGAATGAAGTTCTATTTGTTGGAAAATTTCGCTTGGTGCATGATGCTGTTGTTTGTCAATCTGATCCAGAGCCAAATTTCCCCGGTCAACCGAACATTTGCCAAAATTTTCGCCATCCTCGGCGGATTTGTTTGCAGTTGGGCGCTGCTCGTTCCCCTATTATTAAGTGACAGCCTCAATCTCATGATGACATACTCCCATTTAATAGAGTTGTATATGTGGACAAGCGCCTTGTATCTCACTGCCTGCGCCGTTTACAGTGTCGTGCGGGGCACGGCGGCTTACGGGTACCCGCTGCTGATCGGCACGACGGTATTTACCGCTTCGCTGATTATGGACAGGCTGCTGCCGATGTATGAACCGATTCGTTTCGGATGGTTTACCGAACTTTCCGGCGGTGTCATGGTGCTGGTTATCGGTATTATCATGGCGCTGGAGCTTGCCAAGCAACTGCGGCTGCGTCATGCGGTGGAAGCGCGGGTAGAACGTGTATCGAAAATACTGGAAGTACAGCGAACCTATCATCCTATGATTCTCGAAAAAGAAAGGGAAGTTCGGGCAGCGCGCCACGATCTGCGCCATCATATTGTGATGATGCGTGAACTGCTGGCAGACGACAATATTGATACGCTTCGACGCTATCTGAACGAGTACAGTGACAAGCAATTCACACCGATCGATAGCTCCTATTGCAACCACTATGTCACCGACATGGTGCTGCGCATGTATGCCGGTCTTGCCGCCGAGCAGGATACGGAATTTGCCGTACAGGCGAAGCTTACGGAATCTTTGCCGATAAACGATATCGATTTGTGCGTGATGCTTTCTAATATCTTGGAAAACGCGTTGGAAGCATCGGTGCGCATTTCCCCGCCGAAACGGCAAATCGTCGTTCGCATCGGTCTCAAACGCAATCAGCTGGTGTTTCCTGTGGAGAACCGATTTGACGGCAGTCTGCATGTGAAAAACGGTGATGTTTTCTCGCAAAAACAAACAAAGCGCAAAGGTGTCGGTCTTGCTTCCATCCGCGCGGCTGCTGCCCAGTACGGCGGCAACGCCGAATTTTACCATGAAGGCGAAATGTTTTACAGTGAAGTATTCCTGCCTGTTCGAGTGCTACCGAACAGCGTAGAGGAGAGCGATTGATGGGTATTGCCGAAGAAGGGCGATGGATAATTATTGCTGAAGGAGGACGATTGATGCGTATAGCCATATGTGAAGACAGTAAAGAAGACACTCTACATCTGCGGACAGCGCTGGAACGCTATCTGAAATCCAACAACATCGACGCGGAAATCGATTGCTTTGAGAGCGGAGAAGCTTTTCTGGCGGTATTCCAACCGCAAATCTACCAAATCATTTTTATGGATATTTTCATGAAAGCAGATGAACTGACGGGGATGGAAACAGCCGAGCAGGTGCATGATGGCGACGAAGAGGCGGCAATTATTTTTACGACTACCAGCAAAGATTACAGCATCGCCGGGTATCAGGTTGCCGTCTACTATATCCTCAAGCCGATCAAGGATGTCGATCTCGAAAAGGCGATGAAAAAATGCCGCAAGCAACTTGACCGCTTTGCCAAAACGATTGACATCACGGTAAACCGTCTACCGGTTGCCGTGCGGTTGCGTGATATCTATTATATAGAAGCGCAGCAAGGAACGTGCGTTTTTGTGACTGCCGGCGGTGTCATGGTCGCGCGCATGGTGTTTGACAATCTCGAAACAACGCTCGGCGGCATTCCCTTCCTCCGCTGTCACCGCAGCTATATCGTCAATCTGACACATGTAGACGACTTATTGGACAGGGATTTTATATTGAAAAACAGTCACAGGGTGCCGATCAGCAAAGGTGCTCTGCCCGATGTGCGTAAAACCTTCCAGCAGTTTATCAGAGACGAGTTGCGTGGGGAGATGGATTGAAAACCGTTTTCCGATCAAAACGGAGCACTTTGTTCCATTGATTAAAAAACGGTTTTTTCTGTGCTGCTGATAACTATCTATTTACGGCTTTTCGCCAAGTGGCATCTAAATTCTTTCAATCCCGTCTAAATCAAAATAGACATTGCGCGCTTTAAAAGGTGCCGGATTTGTATACTGCAATTTTAGTTTTTCAAAGTCACTTAATCGCTTAGGGTGGTAATATGGAGTGTCAAATTGCAGCCTTTCATCCCTTAACCAATCAGGGATATCCATGCGATGGATTTGTAAATAATAATCTGCTAAGGCTGCTACCTTTGTCAAATATCTGATTTCTTCCTCTGTACATTGTTCGAGGCTTACAGGTTGGCTCCGCAAGCTATTGATAAATTTCAAATCTTTGTATTTTAATAATTCCAGAAGCTGATTAAATCCTGTATCTTGGTCAGCATAATTATACAACTCTCGTAAAGTTTCATTGCCAATCATAACCCAAATCATCTCCCAAATATCGAATAAAGCTTACCTGCCTTTCGCCAATGAGCGTCAACGGTACATATTTCTGAAAAATATTGAGCACTTCTTCCTTTGTTGTTATATTCAGCTCTTTACATAGTATGTAGGCATCGACAAAATCCTTTGCCGGTTCCGGACGTGCCGCTAGTATTTTCATCGCCAATAATTGTTCCGCTTTGGGCTTTAAAATTTTCAAATTCGTATACATTCTATAGATTTCCTTATCTTCCTTAATGATTGATTTCAACGGTTCTTTAATTTCTTCGTTGATCCAATCAGCAGATAAGTTAAAGGTGAATTGTGTGAGTTCTAAGATGTTTTCTAATAATTGAGAATTCACTTCACTAAATACGCAATCTATATCCCTAGTCGCAGGTCTGTTGTCGTAAACGAGGGTCATAATCGATCCTCCGTAGACAGTGATTTCAAGCTGTAATTGATTTTCTTTTAGCCTTTCATTTAGATAATCAAATATCTTTAACAATTGTTCCTTGTCCATAAGACCTTTTTGATTGGTCTCACCCATACTGCTCCCCCCAGTGGAAAAATTACTTATTATGTTAATTATATCATACCCCAGGATACCAATCTATCGTACTGATAAATATTCACCTTCTTAGTCTTATAACAGAAATCCGCAATACGTACACTGATTATTTGAGGGAACACTTCTGTAACAGCCGTTGTGGATTGTCGGCAGGATTACGGTTGGCTGCTATAATTTATAAAACCGTTTTTCGATCAAATGGAGCACTTTGTTCCATTGATCGAAAAACGGTTTTTTCTGTGCTACTGATACATATCTATCTTACTGATAAATATAGACCTGCTTCGCCTCTCCGTCCCAGACGACGTTCGCTCCCAATTGCTCGGCGATGTAGCGTATCGGTACAAACGTTCGGTTATCCCGGATTTCCGCTTTGCCCATTCCGTTCGCCAGTTCTTCACCGATGATTACATATACGGTTTTGTCATTCTTGGTGATCGCTACGGTTTTCGTCTCACTGTTCCATTCGACCGCTGCTTCCAGTGCCTCCGCTATCGAGCGCAGGGGCAGCAGTGTTCTGCCTTCCTCAATCACCGGCGATACGTCGTTGCTCTTCTGCTCTCCGTTGACGGTGTATGCTTGGTTACCCACCTGCAACTGCAGTTTGTTCAAGTTCCCCGATACGATCACTCCGTGATCTCCCGGCTGGTATGTGTAATAGGTGAAGGTCTTGCCGTCAGCGCTGAATTCTCCGCCCAACTGTTGGGTGATCTTGCCGTCTGCATTGTAAATTGCTCCGGTGAAGTTCGCCTTTTGCCCATCGGTCAGCTTCCATTCCGACACATCGACCGTCACCCGCATCGGCTGGCTCGTTCTGCCGATCGGCTGTCCGTCAATCTCAATGCCGATTTGCTGTCTCTGTCCCAGCAACTGTTCGTTAAGCGGATCGACGCGTTTGAGATTTTCCGCTGTTTGTTGACTGACATTGCCGACAGACGGTGTGAAGACAATCTCCGCTTTCGACTCGGCTTTCAGTCCCGACTGTTCGTTCAGTTGTTTAACCAATTGCGGTGACAGCACCAGTTGCTGTCCGCGGTTTTCCAGCAGCAACGCCTTGCCTTGCTGTTGGTTGGCAAGCAAGTCGGAACCGCCCAGCACTGCCCCCTTCGATTTGTCATCAATGACAATCACCGGTTCTTTGCTTGCTTTGATCGCATCCGCAACGGTCTTCGCTGCCTGATCGGCACCGACGACTGCGCCCGGCACGGTTGCCGGTGGTGTTCCGCCGCCGCTGCCTCCGTCGCCTCCACTGCCTCCGCTGCCTCCTGTACCTGTTTTAGGCTCGATTTTGACATATAGGCTCTTCGTAAAGGTTGCATCGCTAGGATTAGCAATTTCCCGTGCCGAGGAAGCATCATTTCCGGCAGTCACCTTGTAGCTGTAGCCAGAGCCAAAGATTGGTGCGTTGCTGAAAGCATACTTATGCTCAGCCCCTTCTCCCCTTCCCTTTGTCTCCGCCGTAATCGTACCGCCGTTAATCACAATCGCGTCACCGTACAGGTTGTTAGAGAAATACGAGAATAAGTTCAGCGTGCCCCTGTTGATCGTAAGCGTTCCGCCGTCTGCTTTCAAAGCGCATGCTTTACCTCCGTCTCCCCGTTCTTTGACCGTAATCGTGCCTGTCGTATCTATGGTGACATTCTCAGCGACAATACCGGCGCTTCCATTATAAATTTCCAGACTGCCGTCTCCGGTGATTGTGACGCTTTTCCCGGGAGCCGAGATTCCGTTTATAAAATCATAAGCATTGGCATTCAACGGATCTGCCGGTGCTTTGCCTAAGCGGTTAGTGCCGATTAGATGTACTGTCAGATCGTCATAAAATTCGATCGCACTGTCGATTTGTGTGTCAGACTCAATTGTGGCATTGTTTAAAGTAAGGGTTTTCGTATTGGGATTATAAGAAACTGTGCCGCTTATGCCGGCTCCGGTAATCTTCTCAGGATGCAGAATCAGCCCTGTAACAGGTGTCGTTCCAATTTTGCCATGAGTCGGCGTAGGGAAAACCGTAACCTCACCTTTCATGGCGACCTGATTATTATTATTATCTTGCACATGCAAGCTGCCGATAAATGTTTCTTCCCGCTCCCCTACGGTTAAGCTTATCCCGATTTCGCCTGCAGGCAGATAAAAATACAGCTTGCCAGTCTCATCAGTTTTTACATCTTGGATGCGATAGTCGGTCGGTTGACTCAGATCTTTAATTGCCGCATTCGTCGGCAAGCCATTTAGGGTAACCAGATAGAGCGTGGCACCGTCAGCATTAATCGGCTGTAAAGGAGCAATAATTGGTTCCCCACTAGATCCCCGAGTCAATTTGTGAGTCCCACCGTAAATGCTGCCGCCGTTCACTTTTACCTGGTTCTCGGCAACAATGGCAGATCCTTTGCTTCCCTTCGCAGCAATCGTTCCGCCGTCCACTGTTACATTAACGGCAGAAATGGCGACTCCGGATTCTCCCTCCGCAGTAATAGTACCTCCCTCTACCTTTACATTAGAGGCTGCAATGGCAGCTCCGGGATTTCCCTTCGCAGTAATAGTACCTCCGCTCACCGTTACTTTGCCATTACTACTAAAGGTTGTAATGGCAATTCCTTCGCTTCCATCCACAGTAATAGTACCGCCTTCTACTGTTATATTACCCCCGCCAGAAATGATAGCTCTATCGCTTTCATCTGCAGCAATAGTGCCGCCTTCTACCGTTACATCGCCCTCGGCAAAAATAGTAACAGACTGACTTCCGTTCGTACTTACTTTACCGCCGTTCACCATTACCTGACCGGTGGTATTAATGGCATAAGCATGCATTCCGTTCTCACCGCCGCCGCTCGTACTTATTTCACCGCCGTTGACCGTTACCTGGCTATTGTTACCGGAGAGATAAATGGCAATAGACGGCTTTCCGCTCGTACTTATTTTGCCATCCACCACCGTTACTTTGTTGTCATTACCTTCGACATAAATGGCACCAGACCCAGTTCCGCTCGTACTTACTTCACCGCCGTCCACGGTTACCTGGAGTTTATCACCTTCGGCATGAATGGCAGTAGACCCATCCTTGGTCGTACTGACTGAACCGCCCTCCGCCACTGTAAAGCTTCCGCTACCGGTTATGTTAATTAGGCCACTTCCCGGCGAGAATGTAGCACTCTCCGACTGAGCAATCGCAGCTTTCCAGATGACCGTTACATCACCAGCAATATCGAGTTCCAAGGGTTGGGTTGCTTGATATACCTCTTCGGTAACTGTTTTTCCTTTAACTGTAACCGTCTTATCCTCGTACACCGCTTCCCATACGCTGGTGTCACCAAAATACTGATTAATCGTAGCTGCCAATGCAGCAGGAGAAGTATCAGCAACAGCCATTACCGTACCGGACCAGACAGGCAGCAGGCTGAACAGCATTGTGAGCACCAGCATTACAGACAGGTGTTTGTTCATTTCCATTTTTCTCATATTATTTTTTCTCCTTCTCATCATTTTTTGTGTATTTCTTCATTGGCTCCATCTGAATTGTAGAATGGTAAATCCATGACTTAGTTGGTGGTGGATTCCAGCCGGTTCAGCAGAGTCATAATTTCCGCCAGCATCAGCCGCGGTCCGTCTTGCCAGAAAACGCTTTGACCGTCGGTATGCGGGCGAGGCAGAACCTCGGAATTCCGCAGAAAGCTATAAATGGGAACTGTCTCGATCAACCACCGCATATCGAACAGGATCAAATGCCCATTGTTGAGCTCAATATCCAGCGTCTGACTGTCCACCACATCCACTCTGGTAATTTGCAGCACAATCATCACCTCTTTCTCCGTCAGAAAAATAATATTCTGCCGTATGATGCGAGCATAACAAAAAAATTCGGCTCTGTGTGGACTGTTAAGAATTCTTAACAGCTACGGACGAATTTTTTCGTATTCCGCTTCTATTTAAAATATGGTACATTAAGCGTATAATGCTGTAATCGTATGAGAGTACGGTCAAGGGGGTAGCGATGCATGAAAAAAGCCAAGCTTTTGCTGGTAGAGGATGAGGCCGATGTGCTGGAAATCAACTGTGAATACTTTGAAGGTAAGGGTTATGATGTCATATGTGCAGCGACGATTGCACAGGCGAGGTTTCAATTGGAGGAGCACAGACCCGACCTGATTCTGCTCGATGTGATGATGCCGGACGGTTCCGGGTTTGCGTTTTGCGCCGAACTTCGGCAAAAGACCAACGCCTCGATCATTTTCCTGACCTGCCGTGATGAGAATGAAAGTGTGATCAAGGGGCTGTTACAGGGCGGCGACGATTATGTCACTAAGCCCTATGATTTGAATGTTTTGAGCGCACGCGTGGCAGCACAGCTTCGCCGGAGCGGTGTTATGACAGCGGGAAGAATCGATCTTTTCCCGCTGACGATTGATTTTCTATCGGGGGAAGCAAGTCTGGAAGGTGCGCAAATCCCTCTGACGCAAAAGGAACTGCAACTGTTAGGCTGCTTCGCCCTGTTTGCCGGACGGCGGCTGAGCTATGACGAAATCTACCGACGGGCATGGGGCGGAACCTCCCCCGGTGCGGCGAGAACGATTGCCGTACATGTGGCGAATCTGCGCAAAAAACTCGGTGCCGACGGCGGAGGATGGTTTGAATTGACGAATTCAGGGAAGGAAGAGTATATTTTCAGCAAGGTGAGGTATTGAGCTTAGGCGTTACGCGACAGGCAGAGAAAAGAATACCGACGTGCCTTGGTTTTCTACGCTTTCCAGCCATATACTTCCCCCGTGCTGTTCTACAATATGTTTACAGATATAAAGACCGAGTCCGGTGCCGGTGTCCTGACCGCCGCCGTTTTTTTGTTTGCGATAATAGCGTTCAAATATCTGCGGAAGCTGCTGTTCACTGATACCTACACCGTTATCGGCGACGCAAATCACAATCGTATTGCTCTCACGCCTTGCAGATACAGTGATCATACCATTTGCCGTAAAGCGCACGGCGTTGGAAATCAGGTTGACGATCACTTGTGAAATTCGCGCCGGATCGGCGCTGACTGCCGGTAGTCCGCTTTCGATACGAATAACCAAGCGATTGGCGTTTTTATTCAGCATGGGGTAATGGGTTTCGACTGCTTCGTGAATCACTTCATCTACATAGCAGGGAATTCGCTCCATAACCATGCGACCTTCCTCCATGCGTGTCACATCAAGGATATGACCGACCATCAAAGAAAGCCGTTCCGCTTCTGAAGAAATAAGCTTCATCCGACGGGCAACTTCCACGCCGTCCAATTCTTTGGGCTGCTCGGCAAGTTGCCTTGTCGTCTGCGCGTAACCGGACATTACTGTCAACGGCGTTTTTAATTCGTGGGAGACATTGCCCAGAAACTCCGTTTTCATTCTGTTCAGGCTTTCGAGAGCCTCCTTTTCTGCCGACAGCTTCTGTTCCGCTTCCTTTGCTTGCGCTAGCAAGCGATTATTCATAAGAAACAGCGATACTGTCTGCGCCAGCACGAACACCAACATCGCTGTTTCCGAGATAGGTGTATTATTCCGGTCACCAAAAAGATCGCTGTACATGACGATATCTGATATGGCTGCCAAGAAAAACACTGCTATACCGTACATGGCGGCGGCTTGCTCTTTTGTCGGACGGCGCATATTCCAAAACAAACCGGCAATCCCCGGAACGATACAGAAAACTAGCAATATTTGATAGAGACTCAATAACGAGGTATAAAAGATAGAATCGCCGAATACGACACAAATTCCGTAGACAAAGGTGCCGCCGATCGCCAGATATTGAATACTGCGCAGAAATTTGCCGGTTGCATACTGACCGAGGTATAATGATAGGAAAATTGTCAACAATACGACGCTGAGATATTCCAACATAAACGACACATTTCCGTCTATAGGAAAATACGTCCATGCTTGGCTTTGCAAACATTCCCGCATCGCCATGACGACACAAGCGGCAGCAAAATAGAGCGTGACTTTGGTTCGCGAAAGCAACAAATAAATGCTCAGCAGCAGTGCCGCCGCACTCAAAAACGCACCCATGACCGTCATGCCCTTGATGCGATCAAAAGCAAACGGATCGACGACCATCCCCGCTTTGCTGAGACGCAGTTCCGCCAAGGATGCGCCTTTTTTCGCGTGGTAGAACTCCGCACTGTGGAGAATGATTTGCATTTTGCCGTTCGTCGCCGCCGCATTACAGGTGATGTTGTTTTCCCATACTTCAGTATCACGTTTCGTTACGCCGGGTGTGCCGGTTTGCCCGACTACCTCTCCGTTGACGTAAACCCGCATGGCATGGCGCCCGGAAAGGGTGAATGTTAGGGTATAGACGTCGCTGTTATCAGGAAGTTCGAGGACAAACAGTTGCGACAGGTAGTCGCTGCGCCGTGCATTAAATCTATCGACACTTTCGGGTACGGCTGTATCGATGTTGTCAGAGAACAGGTATGTACCGGGATAATAGATATCTCCAGGGGCAAGGCGAACAACGGTCGCATTCCAATCATCAATACCGGTCAGGTCGTAAACGCCGTCTTGTTCCATAACTGTGACACTTGCAGGAGCCTCTGCAGTAAACCAGGAAACCTTGATCAACACCGCCAGCGCTGCCATTGTAAGCAATACTGCCAGCATAACTGTCAAAAGTCTGTGTTTATAAATGAACGTTTTGATACGCAGCGCCTTCTTTCCACCGTTTTCTCTATTCTATTTCCTCGATAAGAAATGTTCAAGTGGTGGAATTACTTAAATCGCTAGATTCTAAATGCGATTTTTTTATAAAACCCTTCTTGGAATGATATACTGTTTACTTTCAATTTCGGTGAAAAACGCCTCTACTTCGTATATGTCACCGATACTTTGGGGCTGAATCGCATCACAGGCATCCCCAGAAAAATAAATCGTCCCATCTTTCAGCAGCACAATTTGCTCCGAGTATGCGACAGCCATATTGACATCGTGAATGATCGTCAAAATTGTCATCTGCCGCTGTTCGCTCAACTGCTTTAACAACTCCATCGTCTCCAACTGAAAACGCAAATCGAGATTGCTCGTCGGTTCATCCAAAAGCATAATTTCCGGCTGCTGCGCCAGTGCTCTGGCAATCAGAACACGCTGCTGCTCACCGCCGCTTAATTGCCCAGGCAATTGCAGTGCGTACGCTTCCAGAGACATCGCTTTCATCGCATCGGCGGCAATATCGTGATCCTCCGATCTTAATTTCCCTTCTATATGCGGAACTCTTCCTGACAATACGATTTCCCACGCATTCAAGCCACTCTCTTGTATATGGATGCTCTGGGGGACATATCCGATCAACTTAGCACGTTGTTTTTGTGTCAATTGCTGCAAATTGCAATGATCGAGATGTACTGTCCCCGAGTGCGGTCGCAAAATACCATTTATACATTTCAGCAATGTACTTTTACCGGCACCGTTAGCACCCAATATGGAACACACTGTGCCCCTCGATACCGCAAAATTAATGTCGTGCAAAATGCACTTATTTTTATAGGAAAATGATAGATCACTAATCTGCAAACTCATGCCAATCGCTCCCGCTTCTCTCGTAAAATCAAGGATATGAATACCGGCACTCCGATAAAAGAAATGACGATTCCCACGGGAATGACCACAGGTGATGCAATCGTTCTGCCAATTGTATCGGCTCCAACCACGAGAATCCCTCCTAATAAACTGCTGAGCGGGATCAGTGCGCGGTAATCTCCGCCCACCAACAATCTGGCAATGTGCGGCGCCACCAAACCGACAAAACCGATGACTCCGCAAAAGCTGACGACAGACGCCGCCATCAACGTGACGATCATTCCACCTATCAAGCGCAATCGCCGCACGTTAACCCCCAGGGCTACAGCACTCTCATCACCTGTTGACAACAAATTCAGTGCCCATCCTTGGCGCAGAATAAAAGGAAACGTCAGACTAATGACAACGGCAACAATGAAAATCTGCATCCAATCGACACCTGACAGACTCCCAAATGTCCAGTGGACAATCGAAGACAACTGCTGCTCACTGGCGATATACTGCAAACTGGCATTCATCGCTGAAAACAAATAATTTAATGCAATGCCTGTCAGAATAATCGTCGCTTTTCCCATACCTTTCACACCAGCAATGCCATATACCATGGCTGTACATGCCAACGCGAAGACAAATGCCGACAATACCGTTGCCAACTGCATGTAGCCCAACGGAGCTATACCGAAAACAATCACCGACGCCGCACCTAGAGCTGCTGCATTGGAAAGTCCCGTGGTAAAGGGGCTTGCCATTTTGTTGCCGGTAATCGCTTGCATCACCAAGCCGCTGACTGCAAGCCCCATGCCGGCAAGAACTCCCATAGCAATTCTCGGCAAACGCAAATCTCGTAATACCGTTAGCTCTGTCTTTGTCAACGGAGCGGCATCAAATACCGTCTCAGAAACAAACGTCGCGATGATCCTCATAAAATTCACATCGGCGATTCCCGTCAAGCTGCTCCATACAACAGTAAGTATCCATAGAGCCAATACGATGAATACAATCACACGCCGTTTTTGCTGATAAGCCTTTACTTGCGATTCCATACACGATACACGTGTCCGTCAATCGGATCAACGCCCTGTAACCGCATCCATTCAGCAAATATGGCATCGGGATCAATATCTTCCATGAGTTCTGGATATAGCCATTTCGCTGTATAAACTGCACCGATCATTTTGCCTAGCCCTCCGGCGCAGAAACCGGTCGTAATATATAGATTACCGTCCTTCACCGCCTGTAATTCGCTCCATCCTGCACGGCTAACCATTTCATCCGCCATTGTCACGTAATCTTCCTGTGAGGGCGGCGTATACACCCCCGTGTTCTTTAA
Organism: Bacillota bacterium; assembly: GCA_023388635.1. Classification (GTDB taxonomy): domain Bacteria; phylum Bacillota; class Bacilli; order Desulfuribacillales; family Desulfuribacillaceae; genus JAEWFW01. The sequence continues at coordinate 84,882 of JAEWFW010000004.1, read as the reverse complement.
TGCAGGTCCTGAGGATGTTTTTATAATCAAGTCGGGATTTTGCAATAAAATCATTTCCGGGTCAATATCTTTGCCAGCCAGCGACGCATCGCCGAAGATATTGTCTCCACCGGCAGAGACAATCATGTTATGCCAACCGTCGTTGGAAGTTCCCGGAACGCATGTAGTAAACGGATCGCCATATTCCCAATAGACTGTTTTGCGCTCACCGACATTTTGCAGTCGTTCCTGGACCGCTGCTAAATTTTCTTCGAAGAACGTGATCAAATCTTGCGCTTGCTGTTCTTTTTGAAATAGTGTACCTAAGATTTCAATTTGTTTTTGTATATCGGCATTATCCCATCCTGTGACGACAACGACCTCAATATCGAAGGCTTTTAATTTCTTTATATCCTCTTCATAGCTGCCATTACGTGGAGTTATTAGTATTTGTGGATTTAATTCTACGATTTTTTCATAGTTAAGCTCACTTTGTCCTTTCCCGATCACATTTTCCGGATCAAACTGACCCCAATATTCCCGATCTTGCGCTGTATTGCGATCAACGGATACGATTTTGTCAGCTGCCCCGATGGCACGAATCAATTCACTGTTATAGCGGTTTGCCACGACAACCCGCTCAATCGGCTCTGTGAATTCCAGCGTACGCCCCACATCGTCTGTAACAACAACCGTCTTTTCAGTCCGATTTTCCCCAGATGTGCCGACTTCTCCAGGTGTTCCGACTTCCCCAGGTGCTCCGACAGCAGGTGCTTTGCCACATGCTGCCAACGTCAAGACCATACTCACGATAAGTATACTAATAATGATTTTTCTAAATTGCATGTTCCTACCTCTTTTCTGTAAATTTGATAGGTATAACGAAAAAACACCGCCGGTCAGCGGTGTTCAACTTTAATAATACGGAGAATCGCATATGATCCTATATAACGACTCCGTTTCACTAAAGATTTCTTCACCCACCGAAAGATTTCTTTGATCGCGTATCCGGCAGGTCTCCTGACTCGAATTCATCCTCACTTCTTACCTTCCCGAAATTTTTCAGTGGTATTTTAAGAAGCTCGTCCTTCTCACAGTAGCGGTGACTGTAACAGATTTTCACTGTTTTCCCTTTTAATATGACGGCGGCAAACACACCACTGTCACAACCAGAATACTCTATGTAATTATGAAGCCCATTATATAATTCTCTCATCTACGTGTCAATTGCAGAAACATTAGTGATGTTGGTGATCGTCGCAGGGATTGCCATTGTGCTCATGAAGATGACCGTGATGGTTGTGATCATCGTGACTATGATCATGATGATGCACATGAAACATCCGTCTTGCCAGTTCAGTATAGACATTGGGGCGTTTCATACACACACCATGCCCGCATTCCGCAACTTTTTGCAAATAACTGCCGGGCACTGCGGCGGCAATTTGCTCCGCTGATTCCTGCATCGCCGCCAATTCCTTGCCACCGCATAAGACGAGCACTTTCGCCGATGTATGCTTGAATGTCTCAGGCAATCGGTACTGCGAATTTTCTTCTATCATATTGGCAAAAGACGCTTTCGAGATGCGCATACTATCCCGATAATAATGCTCAAACAGCGCATCCTCAATATACATTTGCTGCGCTTGCATTTTGGCAAACCAGCGGTAGCGTATCAGCCCATAGGACATAACAGCGATCCGGTTCATCCGCTGATAAAGAGCTGACAACGGTTGCACCAAAGCGCTTTCAATAATCGCCTTTTCCGCAATATGATTCGCCCTTGACAAAATTTCCACGACAATTTGTCCGCCGATCGAGAAGCCGCAGAGCGCGAAAATCTTCCCCTGTAAATGTTCTTCAATGTAAGCAATACACTGCTCGGCGCACTTGGCAATCGTAGTGAAGGTTGTTTGATAGGCTTCCCCATGTCCGTCAAGTTCTGCCGTTATGATATGGAAATCTCTTTCCAATGCCTCAATCTGTTTACCCCACATCCAGCTCGCCACGCCTCCTCCATGTAGAAACATGATCGAAGGTTTTTGACAATCGCCATACTGTTTAAATATCATATATGTACTCCTAATCTTTGCGATATATAGTGTAGTATACCATCAACTGCCAACATCATAAAATGTTTATCAAAAAAACGGGAATTTATTTGCCATTTATGGTACATTATTTGAATAACCGAAAACACAGTCATCGTCGCGAAAAACGATACGAAATACAGGAGGATTTACCGTGAAACGAGAAGATTTCGAACTTGCCCATAGCCAAATCGGAGATGTCATTCACAACACACCTTTAAAACATTCACAGACATTTTCCCGTATGGCAAACAGTTCCGTTTATCTAAAATACGAAAACCAACAAAAAACAGGCTCGTTCAAAGTGCGCGGAGCCTACAATAAAATTGCTAAACTGATCGCCGAACAAGCTCCACCTGCCGTAATCGCATCAAGTGCCGGCAATCATGCCCAGGGAGTCGCCTTTGCCGCTTCGGCTCTCGGGATCACCTCTACGATCGTCATGCCCAAAAGCACACCAATTGCCAAAATCGCGGCAACCGAACAATACGGAGCTAATATTGTGCTGCACGGAGACTGCTATGACGATGCCTACGCGAAAGCAATGGAGATCCAGAGTGAGACCGGCGCTGTGTTCATTCATCCCTTTGATGACGAAGATGTCATAGCCGGACAAGGAACGATCGGCTTAGAAATTCTGCGCGATCTGCCGGATGTCGACGTAATCATAGTTCCAGCAGGTGGCGGTGGGCTACTTGCAGGTATTGCAGCTTGTGTCAAACCAATACGACCCAATATGAAAATTATCGGCGTACAGTCAGCAGAAGCCGATGCAATCGTTCAAAGCTTCTGCTGCTCTAAATATACATGTACACAACGCGCGATGACAATTGCCGATGGTATCGCTGTCAAAAATCCAGGCACACTGACCGTTGCTCTGATCCAACAGTACGTCGACGAAATGGTGACAGTCTCCGACGCGGAGATTGCCGCTGCGATTCTTCTGCTGCTGGAACGCGATAAGCAAGTCGTTGAACCGGCAGGTGCTGCGGCGTTGGCAGCTATTTTGAGCAACCGAATTGATCTGTCCGGTCAAAAAGTTGCTTGTGTGCTGTCCGGCGGCAATATCGACGTGAGCTTTATCCATAAAATTGTCGAAAAGGGACTTGTCACCCGTGGACGACAATTGAAATTAAAGACGATTATGCTCGATATTCCCGGCAGTCTGGAAAATTTTGCATCGATTGCTTCTAAATGCGGTGCTAACATTATCATGGTGCAGCATGACCGACTCCATGCCGATCTAAACTTAAATGAAGCAATCCTGCATGTCGCTTTTGAAGTGAGCAGCCCCAAGCACGGCAATGAGCTTGTGAAAGCATTGGAGGAAAACGGGTATTGTATTACGATTGAGTGAAATATTGAGTAAAAATAATGTGAATAAATAGAAAGCCCATCGGAAGGCATTTAATACCTATGCTTCCGATAGGGCTTTTATTTTGTCAGCTTACTTATTGATCAGCTCTGTCTCTGTCAGCAGATTGCGAATCGCTGTCGCTGCCTCGGCATACGTGAATGTCCCTTTCGGATCAATCGTCGTCTCCGTCTTGCCGTTAAATACTCCGGCAGAGAGCGTTTTCTTCACATATCCGTATGCCCATAAACTCACTTCCTGCTTATCTGCATAGCTATCAATTCTATCAATATTTCTCTCTTTCAATCCTACGATGTCCATCGCACGTGCATACATGATCATCGCTTCTTCCCGCGTAATCTGTGCTCCCGGTTTGAATGTTCCGTCTGGATACCCGGCGATAATTCCGTAATCGGATGCAATCGTGATCGCATCTGCCAGACTGTTGGTGATTCCGACATCACTGAACTTGCCTGTCTTGGCTGCTCCCGTTCTGTATACTCCAAGGGCTTTGGTGATATATTCGGCAAAGTCTCCTCTGGTGATAGCTCCATCCGGGCGGAAGCTGTCAGGGTTCTTGATGACCAGACGTGAAGCCATGTCGTTGACGTATTCTTTCGACCAGTGATTGGCTACGGAACCGACTTCGACTGGATTCCAGATGACTGAATAGGTCGAATTCGTCAACGAGTTCAGCTTTGCGTACCACTTGCCGTCTTTTACAAAGACTTCCGTCGGTACGTGCGAGAAACTGCCGTCACTGTTGAGCACAATGCCTGTCGTGATCTTGCTCGGATCGATTCCTTCTGGGATAGCGATGATACACTCGACATAGGTGTTGAATTTTGTAATCTCTACTGTCTGATTGCCCTTGGTTCCGGTAATCGCAAATTCGATTGGCTCAGCTATAATTTCGTAGTTGTTCCGATCGGCTGTCGCTTTGACGACTGCTGCCGTATCCTGATTGGATGCAGCGATTTTGACATCAATCAGAATGTCTTTTAGCGCTACTTGCTGACCAAACTGTGACGATATACTATCGATGTTGATTTGTGCCGCCGGCAGGATATAGCTTACGTTGTTTGTCGCAATTTCCAGTACGGCTTCTTGCCCTTCCATGTTTTTCACTATCTGTCCGTTCAAGCGTCCAATGGCTACGTCGGCATTGCTTTCCAGCGGTATTGTCACAACAGCATTTCTGCCTTCCCTTTGCAGTTTTTCTTCCAGTTGCTGAGCATTTACGGTGATGGTGACAATCGTTGAGCCACCTGCCTTTGTCGTATCCGCTGTAGCGATCCGCTCTTCTTTGCCGTTGACAATGACTTTTACTCCGGTGGACGGAGATGTTCCTGGCGTGTTGCTGCCCCCACTGCTATCCCCAGTACTGCTAGAAGGAACTCGAGGAGTGACACTATTAGACAGCGATGACTGTACGCTGTTTCCTGCAGCGTTGGTCGCTTTCACTGTAAAAGTGTAGCCCGTTCCATTAGTCAAACCAGTGATTGTAATCGGACTGCTTGTTCCACTGGCTGTAATATTACCTGGACTAGCCGTGACTGTATAGCTGATCACTGGGCTTCCTCCATTATTGACAGGTGCACTAAAACTCACTGTTGCCCGCCCATTTCCAGCTGTCGCCGTCACATTTGTCGGTGCATCAGGCACTGTTCGCGGTGTGGCACTGATTTGACCGGACTCAGCTATGACGACTTGTTCTGCATCAAAAGCCCGTACTTCGAAAGTATACGATTGCCCGTTCGTCAGCCCTGTTACTTCATAACTGTAAACGCTGCCTGTCACTGTCTGTATGTGTGACGTGTCCTGATAAACGGCATACGATACTGTTTCGGGAACTTCACTCCATTGTAAGCCTACAAGACTATCTCCCGGTGTAAAGTTTAGTGTTAAAGACCCTGCCTCATTGACTGTCAAGGTTGCTGGATCACTGATAATGTTCCCTGCTGTGTTGCTGACTTCTACTGTGTAACTTCCTGCATCTTCACTCTGCGCATTGTCAATCGTCAGGATTGCCTCCGTCTCACTAGATATATCAGTTCCATTCTTTTTCCACTGGTAGCTGAGATCAGAACCTTCTGCTGTTACAGTAAATGTCGCTGTCTGTCCTATGATCACTGTTTGGTTCTGGGGCTGACCTGTGATAGTCGGTGGTACTGGCTGCGAACCTGCTCCCTGCCATTGAAAATACGGATAACTTGCCGGATTTGTATCGATCAACCAAAGATCATCAAAGTTCCAGTCTGCGAAAGTGTCTCGTTGTTTCATTTGCTCTGTGATATGACCAGTTGCTGCTACAGGGTTTACATTCACACCTGCTTCCGACTGAAATGTAGTTTCCGTATCCCAGTAACAATCACTGATCGTATCATAATAGGAAGACATTCTTCCCACCAAACCGCCGACGCTTGTTCCCGCAGTCGACTCGGCGGTAAGAATCACGCGACCTGCGGCATAGGATCTTGTCAAGACTCCACCGTTGTCACCTAACAAACCTCCCGCCTTTTTCCCAGCTCTGACCTCACCCAGTGCATAGGTATCCTCAATGACGCCATTACCTGCACTAACCCCCGCTAATCCTCCACCGCTATAACCACTTGTTACATTGACGTTGGCATACGAACTACTGATATCACCATCGTTTGTGCCGACTAGACCACCAGCATGATCAGTGCCGGATACCCTGCCTGTGACACCAACCTGGCTGATGCTGCCATCACTATAGCCCACCAAACCACCGACACTTTCATTCCCTACCACATTTACATCGATCAATTTTAAATTGAATACCTCTGCTTCCTCAGTGAAATAAGCGAATAATCCTATATAATACTCATCGGGACGGTTGATATAAAGTCCGCTGATCGTATGACCGTTTCCGTCAAAAATACCCTCGAATACATGCTCGCCGCGCCGAATAGGTTTCCAGCCTCCACCCTCATCATAGTTAGCTCCATATGTATCGCTAAGGTCAATATCAGCCATTAAGATATAACTTCCCTCAAGATCATCTCTCACATTGTACAAATCTTCCGCAGTCCAGATTTCTATAAGATCGCCACCACCGCTAACCGAATTATATATCAAGGTTGCCGGGGCGCTCATGACACTTCCTGCCTGATTGCTGACTTCTACCCTGTAGCTCCCCGCATCTGAAGCTTGAACGTTAGATATGATGAATATTGCCGAGGTCGCCCCATCGATGTTAGTCCCGTCCTTTTTCCACTGATAGTTTATAGGTCCCCCCTGTGGTGTAGATGCTAGAACTTTAAAAGTTGCCGACTGTCCTTCTGCTGCTGCCTGACTTCGAGTCTGTGAATAGATAGCCGGTAATGTAGCCCATTTAAGATAGGGGTAGCTTGATGGATTTTCATCGATCTTCCATACCTCGGTAAAGTTCCAGTTCTCAAATGTACTTTCTTCCTGCATATCCTCCGTCCCATACCAGTCGCCCCCAATACTGCCGTCGTGACCTCCCGAAGTTTCGAAATCCCAATAGGAATCTGTAACGGTTCCTCCATCACTACTCTTTCCCCCTACGAGACCACCTCCCAATGAAGAGAATGACACTAGACCCGTGGCGTACGATTTGGCAATGCTACCCTCATTTCCTCCCGCTAGACCACCAACATACTCCTTACCCGATACGTTTCCTGTGCTATAAGAGTCAATGATCGAATTCCCCTCACTATTTCTGCCTACTAATCCTCCGGCATAACTATGCTGTTTTGTGCTCTCTACGCTTCCTATGAAGTAGGACTCTACGATCTCACTCAAACTACCATAACCTACCAGACCGCCGATATAAGTAAACGTATACTTATCGCCGGTATCTGATACATTACTAGAAGAATAGGACTGTCTAATCACACTCTTAATATTTGAGCTTACTAAAAAACCTACCAAACCACCGACATATCCCTCACCTGATACTGTACCGGTAGAGTATGAACCGCCAATACTCCCATTCCTTTGAGCACCCGTGATGCCACCCACATAACGGTCACCACATGAAACTCCTCCTTCGAAATAAGCATTGCTAACACTGCTGCCCTCATTATATCCTATCAGACCTCCAACATAGCCTATGCCTGATACATCACCCGTGAGATAAGAATTGCTCATGTTGCTGGAAAACTGATAGCCTACTATCCCCCCGACAGCATTTTTCCCGTTTACATTTGCATTCTCAACGCCTAAATTGTGAATATTCACGCCCAAAACACAACCGAACAATCCTACGTAATCCTCATCAGGACGATCAATGTAAAGTCCGTTGATATTATGCCCGTTGCCGTTAAAAATACCTGTAAACGGTGTAATTACTTTACCAATGGGGTCCCAACCCTTTCCATTATCAAAACTACCCCCATATGGTCCGTCTTCACCACCGAGATCAATATCATTCATCAAGATATAACTTCCTTCAAGATCATTTCTCACATTGTACAAATCCTCCGCTGTCCAAATTTCTACAGGATTACCGCTGGCATATACAGGTGCGCTTCCTATTGGAATTGCTACTGCAGTCATTATTAAACTGAGTAGCACAATTAACACTTTTTTACATTTCAATTTCATAATTTGATCCCCTTCTGATAGAATTCTAAGAAATTAAATACTTCTCGGTCTTCTTTTCCCATTAAAAACAAAGATAAAATAAAGATTTGCTTACAGCGCGGTATATCAATACCTATGGCTAACGTTTTACACCTCCTTAAAAATAAATCTCTTCAAATGCATTTCTTTCTTGAACCAAAAATCCCTAAATAGATACCTATGCAAACTCACAGAACCTTCTTAGGGCACCATTGCTGCGTAAGGAAGCAGCCCACCGTCAAATGTGAAATTTTTACTACTACATGATTAGTCTAAAAGACTTAGCTGTACAATTTCTGTACAAGTAAATAGTCTCCTGATAAATAAAAGAAGGTGTCTTAAAGTCGAATCTTCAACTTTAAGACACCCTGCTGATGTTCAGAAACCTTGATAAATCAACATTTCCGATTTTAAATTTTCATCATTGTCGCATTCATCTCTCTCTTACTGAGGTGAAAGAGGGAGTGTTTTGCTAGTACTTAATAAATTGATTCATTAGTTTCCGCGTTTCGAAACTAGGTTTTTCCTTCAAGTCTTCCCACAGCAAGTTGTTAAAATTTTCATATGTCCGAACAGCTTGGCTAATGTTTCTGATACCGATATAATACTGGATAAGCTGCTTTGTATACAACTCGTTATACGGATCGAGGGCAACGAGCTTTTTCAAACAGGGCTCTAAGTACTTCTCATCGATATTTCTCCCTTTGGCAGATAAAATGCTGACTTCTTCTAATACGTGAAGCAAACGCGTGCGTAGTTGCTCCCGCTTATCAAAGGACCAACGATAATCTTCACGTTCCAAATACTCATATGCGGTCAGATTAATGATATTCGGCACGTTTTCAGGTTTAAAAGAATCTATTAAACTCTCAATCTCCCTGACATCGCTGGGAATATCGAGATGCAGCGAATACCGTTCATCGGTGTATTGCAGCACCCCGACAAGCCCTTGCCTTTCCAATCCCTTTCTTAACTGATAGACACTCGTATAGAGCGTGTTATGCACTTTCTCGTGGGGAGTGTTTGGCCACAAGTCCTCGATGATTTTTGCACGGTGGACAAATTCACGATGATGCAACAGATAAGCACATAATTCTTTTACTTTTTGGGTTCGCCAATTAATCGGAGATCCGTCCAAATCAAACAAAACAAAATCGCCCATAAACTGTGCTTTTAAGATTGGGCTTTGGGCGACGCTTACTGGAGTAATACCAGTTCTTCGCCTGTTTATATTTGCAATTGTTTTTGCTAATCGTTTACCGTCCACTGGCTTCAAAATATAATCAAATGCATGGACGGCAAATGCATCTAGTGCATAGCTATCATAGGCTGTGACAAAAACGATTTCACAGGTGTCAACCAACTGCCAAACCTGCTCTGCTATTTTAATGCCGTTGGCATTTGGCATTTCAATATCTAAGAATATGACATCAGGATGAATTTCCTTGAGATTAGCCATTGCCTCCCTTGGACACGTATAGGTTGCCGCCACTTGTATGCCGTCAATTTCTTGCAGAAAATGCTCCAGCAAAGTAACAGAATGAATCTGGTCGTCAATTACAATAACTTTTAACATGATTTTATCCCTCTTTTACGTTTGCAAAACTTTTAGGAACGGTCATTGTGATCGCTGTTCCCATCAGTTCGTCACTTTCAATGTTAAATGTCGCCCCACTCCATTGATTTATACGTTTCATAATGTTGGCGAGCCCGACTCCTCCATCAGTTTCCAGAGGCTTGTTGCGGATTTGATTGAGTTTTTCAGCCGACATGCCTTCCCCATTATCGGTGATTTTTATCAAAATATGATCAGCTGCACTTTTAATTACTACCTTGACAAACCCGACTTCTTTTCTTCTGTTAATGGAATGGCGAATCGCATTCTCCACGAGTGGTTGAATGAGCAACGGAGGCAGCATAAATTTTTCATCTGCATCCATTTCCAGTTCAAATGTAAATCGATCCGGATAAAGCTCTTGCTCGATGTTGACATAGGATTCGATTAGCGAAATCTCATGAGAAAGCGGTACTTGTTGATTTGTATTGGTGAACACAAAGCTCCTTCGCAGGAAATTGGCAAAGTCGATGATCAAACTTCGCGTTTTGTCGATGTCTTTGTAACTCAGCGACAAAATGGAATTAAGCACGTTATAGATGAAATGCGGCTTGATTTGTGCCTGTAGAAACGCAACCTCCATTTTTGTGGCTGTGAAAGCTGATTCTTTCATCGTAATGAGATTGCGCATGCGCATTTTCAATTCCGATGTATCAAACGGTTTATGTAAAAAATCATTAGCACCTGATTGAAAGGCGACGACGACATCCTCATGAATAATCGCTGCGGTCAACATCAGAACAGGCAAATCCGTAAGGCTATGAGAATTCCTGATATGTTGACAAACCTCAAAACCAGACATTTTCGGCATCATAATATCGAGCAAGATAAGGGTAAAATCGCGTTGTTTTAGCTGTTGAAGAACCTGTTCTCCATTTTCCACTGCGACAATATTATAGCCCTCGTTGTTTGCGATATCTATCAATACTTTTAGATTCGTATGATCATCATCTGCTATCAGAATATTTTTATCGCAGCCATTGTCAATCACATACGGTGTATGGAAAAGAACCTGTCTGTTTTGTTTGATCCCCGGTAAATCTGCGGAGCGGAACGCCCCATTCTGTTCCGACGCCTTTTCTGCGAGTGCGCCCGTTGCAATGGGAATAGTAAATGAGAATACCGAACCTTTTCCCGCTTCTGATTGAACAGTAATGCGACCTCCTTGCAGTTCAATAAGCTGTTTTGTAATATTCAGACCAAGCCCCGCCCCATCGGCTTGATTGTCTGCCTGTTGAAAAGGGGCGAAAATCGTCGCAAGGTCAGCCTCTTTCATTCCTATTCCAGTGTCAGCAATAGAAACATGAACAAGCCCGTTTTTTTCTGTGCATTCAACTACAATTTGACCTTCGTGCGTGTATTTCGCGGCATTGCCTATGAGGTTGTATAAGATCTGCCGCAAGCGATTTTCATCAGCCATTACGTAATGTCGATTTTTTGCAATTCGGTTAATAATTTCGACATTTTCCCCCACCAGATAGCGGCAAATTTCCACAGCAACATGTACAGCGGAATAAAGCTCCATAGGTCGACAATCAATTTCCAGTTTCCCTTGTTTTAGCTTTGAAAAATCCAAAACATCATTTACCAAATTGGATAACCGTTTCGCAACATTAGTGACCAGTTCTACCCTTTCCTCCTGGGATTTGGATAAACCTTCGGCTTCTTTAGAGTCAAGAATCGATTGGGCAATTGCAGTAATTCCGAATAATGGCGTTCGGAATTCGTGTGAAGCTTTTGCAAGAAATTCATCTTTTAATCTATCAACTTGGATCATTTGACGTGTCAGTTCATCTTTTTGCAGATAATCGGTAGTAAAGTGATGGGACATGTAGAGTGCGATCATCATTAAGTAAATAAATAACAAAATAGGCGAAGAAGCCTGATTGATCGCCGTATTTCCTGCCACATCCAAAGTGCCGGCAACTGCCAAAACCATCATAATAATAGCGGCAATCAGCAAATAAATAACACCGCTTGCCCGTGAAAAAGCCGCGACAAATGTAATATAAATGATATAGCTGAAATTTAAGAGCAAGTATATACCCAATACAACCTCAAAATGAGACTGTATTGAAATAGGCAATACGATAAACAAAAATGTCAAAATAAGACCATATGCCGATAAAATGATGACTATTTTTTTATGAACAAATTTTCGCAGTGTAAAGTAATAGAATAATAGCAGAAAAAAGCCTATCGCAGTGGCCGATACGCATTGAATCCTCTCAAATGCGTCATATAGCATTGAGGGGAAAAGTGACATCAGGACTTTTTCACCGTGGGTAAATGTATAGAGAGCAGTTGCAAAGCAAAAAAACGTAAAGATTAGGAAGTTTATACTTTTCCGAAACTGAAAATAGTATCCCAAAAAATAAATTCCCATCGTCATGAAGATGGCAAACATCATCCAGTCATAGGCAATCGAACGTTCCCTCATTTGATAGATACGATCCTAATCTCCAAAGTATAGCGAACCAAGGATTCCTCCACCTGTTGCATAATCAAAATTGGCAACATGAATGACTATATCAATCATCGGATCCGCAGCATAAATCGATGCCACATAAGGATTGTTGCCCTGAACATAAGAACGATCCTCCGCCGGTTTGCCGCTTTGCTTGACCAGCTCTCCATTAATATAGAGGCTGTTAGACATACGAATATTAGTAGTTTTAATCGCCAAGTTCTGATCATTAGGATTGACCTTAACTGTCAAATGATAAGTGGCGCTCGTATAACGCGGGATCGGACTTCCGTCCATTTCATAATTTCTCCAAAGAGATGGGACCGAGACGTAGAGAAATTGGTTTTGTGAAACAAAATAGTCGGACTGTACCAGCTTTCCATGAACGAACTCCCATTCCCCATCCAGCCTGATTGGGTCGGAATCTGATAATTCATAACCGCTTAGATCGAGGTAACCGTTATCGGCTTTTGGAAGACTGGTTTGTTCATCGGCTTTTGAAAATTGATAGAACATAAACGCACTGAAAAAAATAACTACAAAAACTGTAGTCAAAAGGGCTCGTACTCTCATCCGGTTCACTTACCTTATAAAAATTAGAAGTGCTTGTAACGAATTATTCTATTTTGAAAATAAACCGATAGCAAGATAGGAAATTGAAATTAAATTGGAGAATTTCTTCAAAATAATGTCGTCTGCTTTATTTGTAACAGCTCCACTTTGCGCTCCTTGATAACCATCGTCTTGTCTACCTGCCCGATCAACAATGGTGATTGCTTTTGATGGTTCTCTTGATTGTTTTTGACAAGCGATTGACTGGATGTTCCGTAACAATAAAGACAGCCGTGCGAGCAAGTGTCATAGTGACCGATATCAATGCTTGCAATGCACTTGCACATCGCTCGCTGATTGGTGTCTTTGCTCGCTTTTAGCGGATACCCTACGATGTGTTCAATCAATTCCTGATCGATACAAGCGGCTTTCGATATGCCAAATTGTGAACCGTCCACTTGCTCACAACATGCAGAAAGACGCATGCTATGACTAGACGCAACCTTTGCCAACCCAGCCAATAAATCATTGTTTTCACAACCATCCGATTCCCGCGGTGCAATCGACATCATCCTTTGACGGGTTTTGCGATACTCATCATAAATACTGAATAGGCACTGTTCAACATATCCACTCAATTCCCGCGCCAAATTGCCGAAGGCATCGAGATGGTAGGCAACCGACAGCTCCGAACTAATGATGATTGGATCGTAGCGCCAGACGATTCTATGCGGTCCAATCGCATCACTTAGACATTTGCAGCTTTCGACAATCTGGGTCTTCGATGGCAATCCTTGCTCAATCGACAAATCATAGGGTGTGATCGTCATCTGGAAATAGAACGGATAACCCATTTGCTCGATTTGCTTGATCTGTTCCATAAACGGTTGGGGGTTCTTCGTCCAGAATACGATACAATCTACAACATCGCGTTGAAGATTGATGCGGCTGAACTGTTTCTTGTTAATCGGATTTTGGACAATTACATATCCTTCCTTTAAACGATTGATCATCCATTTTCCGTAAAATGCCGGAATGTCTGTCCGTCTGCTGGCGCTGATAATCATAAGTACTCTCCACTCTGTATGTAAGCATCGCACTGTAATTTTAATATCTTTTTAAAATTACTCATAAAATGCTTGATTTAGATGAACGCTTCATGCTTTTGATCTGCTGCTTCATCTCCGCATCAATTCGCAATGATTCTGTGATTTTCTGCAATGCCTTGTTATGGGTAAAAGTGTCCAATGTGTTCCTCTGTATGCATGCCATTGTCTGCTCGGGAAACTGTACATAGCAAATTGACAATGCCCAGGCGACTGCCATCTTCACATAATATCCTTCGTGGTCTATTTGCTCAAGAATCGCCAATACTCGCTCGATATATTCTTCCGTTATATAGTAGTTCAACATCATCACGACGGCGAATCTCACATCATATTCCTGATCGGAAGTCACGTACGGTTGGAGAAAATCCCACACTAAAGAACGGTGCTTGACCGTAAATTTAAGACTATTGCAAAAGCTGTCACAGACAGACCAATTATCGATTTTCGGAACAAATTCGCGAATCAGTGAGATGCGTTGCTGTTCGTCGACTTTGGCATAGGCGATTACTAACCCTTGCAACATCACTTCCTCAAAAAACTCGTGATCTGCTGTTTGCAGGTACTTTTGCCAATCACCCTTGGCTATTTGACGCGCAAGCTGTCTGAGGGTAGGAATTCTTACACCTAAGACATTATCAATCGTAGGAATCAGCGATGCCGCAAACTTCCGGTATGTTTCTTCCGACAATTCACGCAATTGTCCTTTGATATCTATATTTTGTTCATGTTCGTATTCATGCCTGTGTTCGTGTTTCCCATCGCCTCGCTGATTCATCCTTGATAAGCCGCCTTTAACATACGTATTTCTTCCGCATATCCGTGAATTTCATTTGGCGTCTCCAAATAGAAAGGTAAATGACGCAGTTTCTCATGATTGATGATCTTCACAAACGTCTCCATACCCAGACTGCCTTGTCCGATTTTCTCATGGCGGTCTTTATGACTTTTAAATGGGTTTTTACTGTCGTTCAAATGGATTGCCAATAATCTGTCTAAGCCGACCACTTGATCGAATTGCTCAAGTACACCGTCCAAATCATTGACAATATCGTACCCTGCATCGTAAACGTGACAAGTATCGAGACAGACTCCCATTTTGTCTTGCAAATGAACGCCATCGATAATCTGACGCAATTCTTCAAATGTTCTGCCGATTTCACTGCCTTTGCCTGACATCGTCTCCAACAACACCGTTGTCGTCAGTTCCGGTTTGAGTGCCATATTCAGCATATCGACAATATAGGCTATTCCCACGTCTACCCCTTGCTGCACATGACTTCCTGGGTGAAAATTATAGTAATTATGCGGCAAATACTCCATTCTCGCCAAATCGTCGACGATGACTTCTCCGGCAAACTCCCTCGTCCGTTCGTCAGCGGAACTGGCATTCAATGTGTACGGTGCATGGGCTAAAATTTTTGTAAAACAATGCTCCTCTGCAATCTGCAAAAATTCCGCAATATCCTGCTCGTTAATTGCCTTCGCCGCACCGCCGCGCGGATTCCTCGTAAAAAATTGAAATGTATTTGCACCAATGCTCACAGCTTCTCTGCCCATATGAGCATATCCCTTTGACGTCGATAAATGGCATCCTATATTCAGCAACCCAATCCCTCCATAAATTGAAATCTCCCCTACTCCTTTTCCAATTGCAGTAAATACTCTTTAATAT
The DNA here is from genome assembly GCA_023388635.1 of Bacillota bacterium. GTDB lineage: Bacteria > Bacillota > Bacilli > Desulfuribacillales > Desulfuribacillaceae > JAEWFW01. The sequence continues at coordinate 69,430 of JAEWFW010000004.1, read as the reverse complement.
GCAATCCTTCGGCATATCCCACAAGTTTGCCGTTGCTGCCAATCACACGATGGCAAGGTACGGCAATACATACGGGGTTGCGATTGTTAGCCATACCGACAGCTCTCGATGCTTTAGGTTGCCCGATAGCGGCAGCTATTTGTCCGTAAGAATATGTGTGACCGTAGGGAATCTCCATCAATGCCTTCCATACCTTTTTCTGAAATTCCGTCCCCTGTAGATCGAGCGGAAAATCAAATTGTTTTCTCGTTCCCGCGAAATATTCACGTAACTGCTCATACGCAATCTTTATCATTGGTGTTTCCACGACCGTATTCCGAGAATCGGGAGCCTGATCGCCAAAATAAATATCTGTTATTCCCTGTCCATTTTCCGCAATCACCAGCGTACCTATATCCGTCTGATAAAAATATACATGCGCCATCTTTAATCCCTTCTTCCTTTTGCAAATCGTTTCAGATAATTTGCAATTTACTATCTCATCCCGTACTGATTAAAGTGTACTTTGGCAGCTTGGTATACATCATCTCCATAGGGCTGTGGAAATTCGTTGGCGTGTCCAATGGCTATGATCGTCAAAACCTTTTTCGTATCTGGAATGCCGAGTACACTCTGCACATATTGTTCAGAACTCCTATGCTGATCATACTCTCTTTTGCGAATTTGAATCCAGCAAGAAGTAAGTCCGATCGATTGTGCCGTCAATTGGATAATCGTCGACGCAATTGCAGCATCTTCAACCCACATATCACTGACCTCGCTGTCGCCTAAGACGACAATCCCTAAGGGCGCATTTTTCAAAAAGGCAGCAGTACCCGGTTTTGCCTGCGATAATTGTGTGAGTAACTGTTTATCTGTCACAACGACAAATTCCCATGAACGCAAATTTCGGGAAGAAGGCGACATAAATGCTGCATTCAGTATACTATCTATTTGTTCTTGACTGATTTCCTGATCTTTATATCGCCGAACACTTCTCCGTGTTTTTAATAAATTTAACATATCATAACCTCCCAAGAATTCGTTGCCTATGTTACTTAGTATACATTTTTAGTATTGTCAACGCCACTTTCTTCATCGTATTCGGCATTGGCATCCGTATTGCAATTGAATTCATAGTAGAAAAAGCAATGGGGTTCTGAAAAGTCGAATTTCACTTCACAGCATCCCATTGCTTTGATAAACCTTGACCTACGACAGGGACAACACATCCCACATCCTTTGAAGTTAGTCAGGTCAGAACAAAACCAACTCTTATTTATTATAGCCTGTATAAATATGCACAGCATCTCGCAAGAATTCCGCTAACCCAGGTTGTTTTTTATCGTAGTATTCGGTGAATCTTGGGTCATCAACATACATCTGTGCCAACCCGGCATGGGCTTCTTTAGAATATTGATCCCATGTGAATGACAGCCATTGTCTATGAAGATCGGCGGTTCGCTGCGCTAATTCTCCGGCAGGATCTCCTGTCTGATACGCGTCATATAGTGTATCCAAGACCTCTTGTTGCAATTTCGTAAACTTTTCATATTCATCGGCAGTCATATTTTTAAATTTCTGATTTGATTTCTCTACCACATCTTTGCCGTATTTTTCACGAATTTCTTTGCCATACTTTTTCTCGTTTTCATCGATCATTTCTTGCTTAAATCCTTCAAATTTTTCACGGTCACTCATTGTAATTCTCCCTTCCATTGCAGCAATCGTCTTTGTCACATTGGTAATTAACAAATCCAATTGCTTACGTTTTTCAAGAAGTTTATCATAGTGCTCTCCCAGTGCTTTTAAGGGCTGAAAATCTGTCGATGTGACGATTGTTTTGATACTTTCAAGATTCACACCAAGCTCACGGTAGAACAGTATTTGCTGTAACCGTTCTACTTCCTTAGCTCCATAAATTCGATAGCCTGATGAATTGATTCTCGCCGGCTTGAGAAGATCAATTTCATCATAGTAACGCAATGTTCGTGAACTGATTCCCGCCATTTGACTCAGTTTCTGCACTGTATATTCCATATGATCACCTCCTGATATCTTAACGATACACCTTTACGTTGCGTCAATGTCAATACATAAATTTGAGACTTACGCCAAATTAGTCAGGTTCAATTTGGTAACTGGCGGCGGTCCTGTTCTCTTGAATACGCTAATAACGCTGTCAACTGATCGAAAGAGTATGCAGAGAGCTGGGCAAGATCGACAAAACCTCCATAATAGTCTCCCTGACTCATATTTTGCATCGTTTGTAATTTCTCTAAAACTAAGCGATAAAGCTGCTCGTCTTGGTGTAGCAGAGCTATATATGAGACAATCCCATAGATTGCCGGTGATTCGACGGAATTGAGCGCCTTGCCGTCGCTGCCGTAATTCGCATAGATTCCTCCGAGCCTGATTTGCTCTTGTAGCCATGTAAGCGCTTGTCGATCTGCTTCCCCGATTTCCGATAGATGCATGAATACCATTAAATTCTCAATCATCGGATATCCTTTTGACTCCGAAGATGGTGATACATTTGCCGCAAACCACGGGTCGTCAAAAAATGGGTATCCATTGATTTGTGACTCAATGATTCTGCTACGATTGGCTTTTATAATGTCATTCCAGCGCACATTGGACGCGCTCAACATTTCCATCGTCAGAAAATCGTAATAAACCATCGGTGCAGCAGGACTTGCGCTGTCGTCAAATGCCCTTAATTGATCGTCCACCACACAATATTCAAGCAAGTGTTCAGCTATTTGCTGGGCAAAAACACCATACTGTTCGTGTTTCCATTTATCTGCCGCCAGCAGCAACGCTCTAGCGATTCTCAAATCATCGAGTGTCGCATTAACAGTGCCATCGTCAACTATCATCATATTGTCGTCTAGGGCTACGAGGTCGCTAGCGTTCCTCCGCTCGCCCGCTCGATCATTCGTTTGATTGGCAATTTCCTTACTTTCCGAAGGACGAATACGCCACTTGAGCAACTGATTTTCTTTTAAAAAATGCTCTTTGAGAATCTGCACCTGCTGATCAAATAATGCTGGTTCATCTGTCTCTATATAGAGCAACATTAATAGACCGACTGATTCCGACAAAACATCGCTGCCGGAGGCTAAATCTGTCTGTACGGAATCGACGAGATTTGTTCGCATGAACCCGTCGTCGATAAAATGACGTTCAATGAAATTTTCCAATGCCAAACGATTTTCTCGCTTTACGTAAAGAGTCTCACTATATTCTGTTTGAGGCTGCTGCACATTTTCCGTAATGTCGAGCTTCTGAAGCAGGAAGAGTGCGCCGTACATACAACCAACTATCAGTGAGACAAGTACAATTCCTTTCGCAATCCCCTTCCATATTTCAAAACCGCTTCGATAGCCCATAAGTAACCCCTCTTCTAAGCCAATGCTTCCCATATCCCTTTCAAAATCGCTTTGCTTTACCGGTTTTTGCGATTTTTATATATGTAAAAACCTAAACTAATCAGCAAGAACAATATCAGCATACCGAAAAACACCAGATATTGTTGCAAACTGCGCGTGATATTGGATGTGCTGCTGCCGAGATCTGGACGTTCCACTGCATTCTTTTGAAATCGTAAACTTGTCACGTCGCCCTGGTTACTCACGACCGCCGCATCGCCTGTCATTACAGCCCATTTATTCTTCTGCAAATACTCATTGGCATCAAGCAGCGCAACGCGATCCGGTGATGTGATCGACAAGATACTCTTTCCATTTGCAAAAGGAGACACTTTCAACTCAAAAATCGTTGCCGTCTTCGCCGTCTCATCTAATAGCTCCATTTTCTCATTGGACATATACTTGTCAAACGTATCAGCAAAACGAAACCACAAGTATCTGTTAAAATTCTGTATAGCGCTGTTATTTTGCGCAGACCCCCACAAAATTAAATTTTCCTGATAATGTGTATCATCAATCTCCGATCCCTTCACTAGACGAATATTCCCCTGGTTGCCTTTCGCACCAGCACCTAGCATTTGTGCGAGGATGCCCGCCGTGCGGTAATCCTGCGCACTGGGATTATCGGGTATGACTATCACGACGGAAGTGATATCTTCATGCTCGGTAAACGGAAATGGCAAATAATTGAGCGAAATAAACGCTCTCTGCCGCCGCGGAAGATAAAAATTTGAGTCTTCATTGATATATACCCACGGTGCACTTTCCAAATACTGCTCGCAATTGATGGTTCCACTGGGAATCAAATCGAATACAACACGAACATCGTAATAATAAGCGCCCCTCACCTTTTCCGGCAAATAAAAATTCACACTGTGATAATCCCGACTGTACCTCTCTAATCTGTGACTGCCAATCGGCACACCATTAATATACATCGTCACCATTGATTTTTCAAAATCCAAATTGTCGGAATAACGCATTCTCAGGTTTACACTCGCTTCATTTGCCAACTGATAATCGACCGGAATACGCAAGCCGATGTTTGCTACCTGCTGGTTACTTCCATGTAATTCAATACCATTGATACCTAAATCATTCAAATAAACATAGTCTTGATCAATTTCTACATCGAGTGACACGTCAATATCTATAGGCAGCGTAACATTGTCACTCACCATTTGCTCTCTAAGCTCACGGTTATACAACGCTTGCACCGCCTCGCGTAGTCGCTTTCCATCATCAGATATGAGCAGCAAGACAGGTTTGCTGCCTACTTCCCAAACGTCACTGTAAATATGCGCTTGGTCTTTGTTAGAACCCTCGTGCTTCTGCAAAATGCCCGTCATAGCCTGTGGAATATGATCAATACGACCGATGTACACCAAGCTATCATACTCCTGCAATTGCGAATCATCACCGACAACTAATGTCGCAGGCACTTCATAAGAAAGGCTATTTGCTTGCAAATACGCCATAAATGTCAAAGCCGTTCCTATCTCAGTCTCTGTATAATCGTCAGGAACGACGACAGCAATACCCTTCGCATCGTCAGCATACATGCCGATAAACGGTTTGGGAAAATCAGATATGAGATAATTGCGCGGTTGTTTGACATAAGAAATCGTATAATTTGTATTGCCATCAATCGTTACCCAATTGGCAATGTTGCGGTCGTCTTCGCACGTATTGATAATACGCGAACTCGTGCTCACTTTTAACTCATTATATCCTTGCTTGATCATTTGAACCGGAATGTCAAATTCCCAATTGTCGTTGATTGTATGACTTTCTTGCTTTAATTTCATCGACGTAACCGGAAGATCGTTCATATATACCGTAAAATAGGATGTCTCGCTGTTAATCATTTCACTCATCCGCAAAAACAGCCGAAAATGAAAATCTGCCACATCCATATCCTCATCCACATGGAAAAACCATTGATTCTCACCATGAATACCGCGCAACTCTATATCATTCAGTACTCTGTATGTGTACTCCAAAGTCCCATGATCCGTCGCACGTACAGTGATCTGTTGCATATCTTCTGCTCCAGCAAAAGTGTATGAAAGCAGCACACATGTGACACATACGGCAGCCAGCAATACGATCATTTTTTTCATCTTCCGTCACACCCCTAAAATCTCTCAGTCTTATACCAAGTCGTTTTACGCTTAAATAGAATATCGTTGATAAAACTCATCAGACTTATCACAGCAATCAATGCCCACAATTTGCAATATGTAAAATACATCAGTAACGTAATTGCCAAATTGGAAAGATTGGCTTCCCCCTTTTCCGTGCTCGCAGAAATAAATACAGACAGGACGAACAGAATATAAGCCATAATCCACAGAAGAAAACTGTATCCCAAAATTGTCGTTTCGATAAACCCTGCAAATCCAAAAACAAAAATCATATCCGAGATGATCGATGAAGCCAGAAACAAAACATAGATTGCCAGATAATACAGCAAATCAAAACGAATTGGTCCCGCATGTTTATCAAACAGATAGCGATAATTCTTCACCAATACATAGTAATTTCCCTTAACCCAGCGCTTTCTTTGTTTCAGCCATACGGCGAGCGTCTCCGGTTCCTGTTCCCATGTCGCAGAGTACGGACAAAAGCAAATATGATATCCCAACATATAAATCCGAAAGCTGATTTCCGTATCCTCTGTAATTGCCTCCGTGTCCCATCCGCCCAATTGCTCCAAAATACTTCGTCTGACAATAAAATTCGTCCCGGGAATCGTACATAGATTTAGCCATTGCCACCGCCCGGCTTGCGCCATCCATTGAAAATAAATGCCCTCGATGTTGATAAATTTTGTCAGCAGATTCCGGTTTTTGTTCCTGCATCGAAATTTTCCAATCACCGCGCCCGCCTTTTCATCCCGTTCAATCATCTTCACTAATTCAATCAATGCATCCCGCTCCGGCGTGTTATCGGCATCATATACGGCAATCAGTGACCCCTGACTTTGGGCAAATCCGATGTTCAGCGCATTCGATTTGCCTTTTCCTCCGGTAGTCTTATCTGTGTTAATTACCTTCAACAACCGTTCAGGATATTTCTTTTGCATTGCGTCAAGAATGTCGGCTGATGCATCGCTGGAATTGTCATTGATCACGATAATTTCATAGCGATTATCGGCGTAACGTAAATCTAAAATTGCTTGTACCGTTTTCTCAATTACCTTTGCTTCATTGTGTGCTGGGATCAGCACAGAGACAAACGGCAAAGCTTTGCCGGCAACGCGATTTTCGTAGCTTTCGCGCCTTTCCCGATATTTCAGATAAAATATGAACCCGCCTGTGACCAGCACCATATTCAGTAAAATTACGATCCAGATAGAAATTAATGAACCGAATAATAAATAGTCGTATACCGTCTGAAACAAGCGAACACGCCCTCACTATTTATAGAATTTCTTCCTTTCCAGATATCTCCCGATCACGGCTAAAACCGCCAAAACACATAAAATAACGAGTGCCACTTTAATGACAATGCTAGATAAGCCCGAAATATCATATCCTTCGACGACCTCTTCCGTTTCTTGCCCTTGGAGATTTTCACCGGTGATTTTCTCCAGTTCCGATTCTAGGAACTGCTCCATCTGCGTCTTGTCCCCACTTTGTTGTCCCTGCGGCGGATTGTTACCGGCACCTTGCTGATTGCCATCTTGCATTCCCTGCTGATTACCATCCGACGATCGTTTATATTTTTTGTCAATTTGGAAATCCTTAATCATGATTTGTTGTGCATGGAGCTTTGTCGGCATTTCTGCTAAGTTCACTGCGGAATCGTTCGCAGATACCGTAATACACTGCTGTCTGTCTGCCCCGTTAATCATTTGATAACCTAACAATTTTTGAGATACCGCCGACAAATCGGTTTGCGTAGGAATTTTCTTTTCTGCTTCTGTCACCAACAAGCATTGAAAACCCAATCCCTCATACACACTAAGATGAGTGAACATTTTATCCTGGGGAATTTCAATACCGACAACCTCTAGCCCGCGCCGATGAAACTCCGCCACAGCTCTTGTAAACGGTTTTCTCGGATCGAGATTGTATGTCCCTGACTTGTTTTCAATTGGATACCGAACAAACAGGTGACCGCCAGTCTGGCTGATATACCGCAACACTTCAATGTAATTTTCATACGCGTGCATCTGATAATTCTCGTACACGGGTGCCACCGACACTATGTATTCGATCCCTGCCATATTGAACACTTCCGCCATATCCATCAAACGGTTGAGATCGGAAAAAGGGTACACGTTGTCAATGGCAATGATCACACCGGAATTCGCGTTAGGAAAATCTACGATAGCGCTGCCGTCAAACTCCTCGCTAGATGTATCATCCTTTTGCTGTAAGACGACATTTTTCCCCGAAGTTTTCATGGACATATATTGTGTAAGCGCTTTACTCGTATTTGTGCCATAATCGTACAGGCGGTCATAGACAATCACAAATTCTGCTTGCGAGTTCCCAGCATTAGTTTCTTCGACTTGCTGATTTCGAATAGCAATATCACCCATTCCCTGATTTCGCATGGCGATATCTCCCGCTACCTGATTCCGAATAACAATTGTTGGCGTAGCTGCCGCATGGGAAATTCCCGTACACATCCACACAAAGATCGGGATCATTACCACTGCAACCGTAATTATTGCTACCGTCGCGCTCATCGCCATCGCCGCTATCTCCGTCGCCGCCTGACTTCCCTTACCATACCTGTCAAATAGCGTGCCTTTCATCTACACATCGAACTCCAAATCCCTTTCCGCCGTTTGGAAAAATTCGTACGGAGTGGAGAATTGCTCGCTGTCAAACCTAGCCAAACCGATCTGCACTTCTAACTTTATTTTATTGATCATCGGATCATCCTCGAATGTCATGCCATTGATCGTCTCTTTCATTCTGTTTTTAACGTACTTGTCGCCGTCTTTATTTGACAGCAAGATGCAGCCAAACATATGCAGATCACGCAAAATATATTTGCGATCCTCTTCACGCAAAATAGCATAAATTGCTTTAGAAATTTCATTGATCATTTTTTCATATTTTGATTGTCCGAGAATGCTAATCAACTGATTTTCATAGCGAATGCGAATCACCATCAAATACACTTCGATGTGATACCGTTCATGGATTTTCATATACATCTGCAATTCATTGAAAAATGTCTGCGAACTCATCAAGCCCGTATCCTTATCAATGACGACATATTCGCTGTTTTCTTTTTTCAGCGCCAGGTTCTCTGTCTGAATATCACTGATGAGGCTTCCGTAATATCCGAGGGCAACGGAAAACGCCGGAATAATCAGCATCCATAGGTAAACATCATTTCCGACCGGCACACCACTGGCGACATTGGCAAAGATATGTATACTTCCATACAAAAAAACAAACAGAATACCATACAAAATCGACGCCGCAATATTCGTATAATACCCGATCACCGTTCCGACCATTGCCGCAAATACCAGAAAAACGCTATAGGGATTTTCATCCAATCGCAAGTACGAAAATATCAAAATCAATGAGAAAAACATGGAAATGATCAACATGTAAATAATATCGATTGCCTTAGACCGGTCAGCGTTGTACAGGTTTTTTAGCACGTAATCATCCCTCCTTGGTTGCGCGAGGCTTATCCTTGATCAGCAGCGACAGTGCGTAACTAAAGTAGTAGAAAAATAAAATATCCAAAGACACAGTCGTCATAAACAAATGCTTCTTCAAATCCGTGTCGCCCGCCCCAATAAAAGAAATTAACACCTGAGTCAATCCCGTCAAAAACACAAATACCATGACAAGCTCACTGAAATATTTCATACTCGTGCGCTTATCATTCCGGCGCTCTGTAATGATTCTGTTGGCAGACAACGCCAGAAAAATCACCAGCAAAAAATACGCAAAGTTTGATGAATGAGGAATTCTGTTCTCCTTTATATAACTCCACACGGCAAAAAAATTGGTACGTTCTCCATACTCTCTCCCCGAAGCCCGCTCGTAATTCCCTAAAACCTCCGGTCTGATTGTAAAACTGTTCTTCCATCCCAAATCCATTATTTTCTCAAACGCTTCAGGATGCTGCAAATAATACAAGGTAACCGACGCCAAGCTATAGTTGGCATAGAATTTCTCCAATAAAAGTTCATCTTCGGGATCAATCACCGGTGTCCGGTCAAAATAGATCGTCTCCGCCAACAGAGAAAATTGCGGATCAATGCCAATCGCCTCCGCTACCCGCTCCACATCCGGCTCAAATAACATCACACCTCGTGTCACCATATGATATTTATTGATTAAATAAATCGTATCGTCGATCACGACATACAGAAATACCGATGACACTAACAAAAATACGCCGGCAAAGGCTGTGAGCAGTTTCGTATTTTTGCGGACATTCAGCGCCAGCACAGCAACCAGCAACACACAAGATAAAATTCCATTAAGAGCGAATTGACTCTTCGCCCCCATAAACATCAAACTCGACAGACAGTAAATCACAATATATAAAACGCGTATCCTATCTTCGAAAGCTATTTTAAGCAGTACCGCCACCGATAATAAAAAAAACGGATACGCCACTGCTTCACCGAAAAAACTGTTAAAATACACTGTATAACCGATATCTCCAAAAATCACGACGGCGAGCAGAGCAATCGCATATTGATATGCCTTACGGTCATTCCATTGTGAAACTACTTCGACAATCCAATATAACGCCACGGCTAAAACAGTCAGGCTAATGACAGCCGCAAAACGAATGTCGAATTTATGATCGCGCGAAAAAATATCGTCGACAGCCATGGCGAGCTTAATTAGAATACTATGTGTTGAAATGACATTGCCTTTGACATCGTTGTAATATTGCAAGCGATCATATGAATGGTTGAAGTACCCAAAATAATCGTTTTGCTCCCTTTCCGTTTCATGGCGCAGATCATTCGGCAGCATAATCCGTCCGAAATCCCCGTTATCCGCCAAGCCAACTAAAGGCTGTACAAACAACGCGTATCCCGATATCATCAACAGCAATAAAACAGCCACAACAGCCGGTCGGAAAATATTTTTCGCGCATCTCTTGATGTATCTCATATATCTCTGCGAATACCTCTTATACATTGTTCATGTCTCTTTTCACATCTCGTCTTTTTCCTTACTCCTGTATATCCTTTGCAATTTTCTCACGGTATATGTCCTTATGAAACACGAGATGCTCGCTCATGACATAATTTACGATGATGACCAATACGGTGACAAACAGCTTGACTGCATAGGAATCCCAGCCAACCCAAGTAATCAACACCACAAGCAATACACTTTCCGCAATCAATGTGAAAATTCTCGAACCGAAAAACCGCAAGCATTCTCGATACTGAAATGTAAATACACGCTCCTGGCTAAAAACCCACTTCTTGTTTGCCACATAAGCAAATGCTACGGAGATAACAAAAGCAACCGTATTGCTGACCATATAATGGAATGCAAATACGGTAAAAACGTAGTACACTGTGAGATTGATCAACGTCGTAGCCGCTCCAATTACGCCGTAATTGATCAATTTTTTCGCTTGATGCACCGTCACGTTATTCCTTGTCCGACGTGACAGTATGTCCACTGTATTGGTTGACAAAATAGAGCGGTCTTTTTTTCGTTTCATCGAAAATTCTTCCCAAATATTCGCCAATTATCCCTAAACTAATCAACTGTATGCCGCTGAAAAACAACAGCATCGTCACAACCGATGCATAACCGGCTACGGGATCTCCAAATACCAATTTCTTAAATATGACAAACATCATATATAAAAACCCTGATCCGGCAGTGAAAAATCCGGCAAAAGTGCTGATCCGTAAAGGAAACGCACTGAAAGACGTAATACCTTCAATTGCCAATTCAATCAACTTAAAATAATTCCACTTGCTTTCTCCGGCTGCCCGGGCTTCCCTTTCAAATAAAATCTCCTTCTTTTTAAAGCCAACCCAGCTAAAAAATCCTTTCGTATATCGATGCTGCTCCTTAAATTTTTTAATAGCGTCAACCGCTTTTCTGCTGAGCAGACGGAAATCCCCGGTATCTTCCTGAATGTCGATTTTCGAAAGTTTCTGCAATAGTCGGTAAAAATACTGGGATGTTTTCTTCTTCATCCAAGACTCCCCTTGACGGCTTGTGCGTTTGGCATACACATCGTCATATCCTTCTTCCCAGTGCATAATCATTTGCGGAATTAACTCCGGCGGGTCCTGCAAATCGGCATCCATAATAATCACGGCATCACCCGTTGCATAATCGAAGCCCGCCGCCATGGCAATTTCCTTACCGTAATTTCTCGACAAATCTACATAAACAACACGCGTATCATGGTCGGCTAATTGCTCAACCAACATCTGCGTTTTATCCCTACTCCCGTCATTGATAAACAGGATTTCAAAATCATAGGCGAGGTCTTTTAAAACTTTATATAAACGGTCGTACGTAAGAAGCAATGTTTGTTCTTCATTGAATACAGGAATGAGAATCGTAATTTTCTTGTTCATACGTAACCCTCCCGAAAAAAGACATAAAAAAGCCGACCTTCAGAAAAGCCGGTTATACCAATGGCTCCTGGTCTGTTATCGCGGTTTCCCATATGACAGAACCAATCAGAGTTTATTTGCTGCATGCATGAAAGTATATACTGTTTTGCATGCTTATTATCTACACTATAAATATATCATATATTCGCCATTCAAATGAAATCCAAATCTTTGCATGTAAGTGAAAATATTGATATAAGTCCGTCAATCCGGAAGTAAATGAACTTAGCAGCATGCGCCGTTATGCGCTTTTCGTTTGTCTTTGCACATTATTTATAGAATAAGCAAGAAAAAAGCGGCTGCGCGACTAAATATTTCTATAGCCGCACAGCCGCTTTTACGTCAGCAGTTACATCTAATTTACGGTGAATACCATTGAAGAGGCAAGCGGTGATACCGTGGTTTTCCCACTGGTTCGCATCCGCTTTGTTTGATTTTGTGCGAAGTACTTTATTTTTCTCTCTTCATTCCCAGATTTTTTTTGACATATTGTACAATTTGACTTTCCTTTAATCGTTCTGCAAATCCCTGTTGCTGATCAAATTGTTCGGACTGGTGATAATCTCCTGAATCAGTGTCGGACTCTTTCGGCTGAGCTGCGGGCAATGTGACAGTTGCCTTAAATAAATCTCCGTCAATATCCAGCAGGAATTTGCCGCCCTGCACTTGCACGAAGCTCTGGACAATCGACAACCCCAACCCACTGCCTTCGCCGGCACGTGCGCTGTCGCCTCGTTTGAAACGCTCCATCAATTCCGGCGGATCAACATTCAGCGGAGCATCGGAGATATTCTTGATAATCAGCTTATACTCATTGACGCCCTGAATGACATCAATGTACACGCGCGACTGACGCTGGGCATATTTGAACACGTTGGAAATCAGGTTCTCCATCACACGCCAGATCAATTTACCGTCACCATAGACCATTGCTTTTTCCGGCAGATTCAAGCGAAAATCAAGCCCTGATGCTTGAACTTGCTCATGGAGTTCTCCTAAGCATTGACGGATCAGTGCGCAGATGTCCAGTTCTTTTATATGGACTTCTACGTTGCCCGTCGCTGCTTTTGAAGCCTCGAACAACTCATCGGTCAATGTCTTCAAACGCTGCGATTTTTGTATGAGCACATTGAGATATTCCGGCGCTTTTTCATGATCTAGTCCTTCGTTTTTAAGCAGGTCTGTATATGTGATAATCGAAGTCAATGGTGTACGGATATCATGTGACACATTGGTAATTAACTCTGTCTTTAATCGTTCACTTTTTAATTTTTCATCAACCGCCTGGTTAATGCCCTTGGATATGTGATTGATTGATGATGCTATTTTTCCCAGTTCTCCGCCTGTTACCGATATCGGCTGATCGTATTTCCCGTTGCTCGCCGCCCGCGCTCCCTTGACCACTTGCTGCAAGCGATTCGCCCAAAGCGATGCCAAGACGAGTATGATTGCACTAAATACCAGAGCCATGAACGGTTCTTCACTGCTAATCAGCATCGCGAAGAAAATTCCTGTGACAATCACGATAACCTTGACCGTAATCGCTACACCCGCCCACAATTTGCTGCAAAAATTCCATGTCTTTACACACAGTTTGTTGATAATCCAATAGCACAGTGTATGTCGCATGACGGAACCGTCTTTCACGCGTTTGCTAAAATTTACGATCCACCACAAAGCAGGAACAGAGACACCGAATGCAAAAACCGCGAACCCCCAGTAGATGATTGACTCACTTCCATAGCGCTGCATGCTTTCGAATACTTCCGCCATTACGGCAATGACAATCGCCTCTATGATGATCACGAGTATCAAGCCAACATCCAAATGAATTTTGTCAAACGCATTAAAGTGTACACCTTGCCCATGATCGCTGCGCGATCTGCCCGCTCCCATCAATATAATGATAAATACAATCAACACCATTAGTGTAATGATAGCGACCAAAAGCCCTTGTAAGCGCATTTCTTCTTGCATCTGCTTCCACGCTGCCGTCTGACGTTCAACATAATCCTGCTCAAACGCGAGGTAAATTGTCTGTTCTTTGCTACCGTTCTCTACTTGCGTGCGTTCCCAATCATAATTATACATTCTGTCATACGTGTCTCTTCCTTGTTTACTGTAATCGCTGATCTCCCCATTGCGCACAATCGCATAAACAGGCTGTGATTTAAAATACTCCTCATTTTGTTGCTCAGCATTGGAAAATACATGCTGACCATCTGTGATGTAATAGACAAGCCCTTTTCTTGATTCCAATTGCTGCTTTACATAGCGAAAATCCTTCAATTGTTCTCCGATTGCCATTTGTACTAATTCGGCAGTTTCCGGGTTGATGAGCCGCGTATCATGCACATAACCCCATCTTCTACCGTCTATAGCCGACATCAAACGGTATTCCATTTTTTGTTGTTCTTGTTGTTCTATAAACTCAATCGTTCGTGATCCATCAGGATGCTCAATGATGATTCTTCCTTTTGACGGATCTTCCGAGATGATTCTTGTTTGCGGTGGATGATCCGATGAATATACCGTCGCTTGCGTAACTTTACCGCCCGTTACCGATAACAATTCATCTACTATATCCTCCGACGACTTCGGAACATCTCCTTGATCTATGACTGGCAACTCGACAGCCGGTACATCAACATGTTCATCGAATTCTGGTACTTCTTGGACATCTGACGGTGGCGTATGCGTAGCGGTCGGGTTTGTTTGCTCAACTTCCGCGCCGTCACCGACCTGATCAGAAATTTTATATGTGCGACCATCCTGATCAATCCACTGCAAATATTTCATCGAACGTATCGCTTCTTCATCTTGGTATTTCAAGATTGCTTCGGCATCCCACCGTGCACCGTTCATATACATATCATAAAAATAATTGTCATTTTCAAAACTGGCGAACAACAGATGCATATCCACCGCCGGATCTTGCTCCCAGTCCTCCGCCCATGAATAAAAACTGCTAATCCAGACAAATATTAAGACAGGCAGCAAAATATAAGAAATTGCCTTAATTCCTGTATTTGCCGTCCATCCTTTCCATTTTGTACCCAATGCCCCACACCACCTTTATATACTTTGGTTCCCGCGGATTAATTTCAATTTTTTCGCGAATGCGGCGAATATGTACTGCCACTGTGTTGTCAGCGCAAATTGCCTCTTCGTTCCATACACGTTCATAAATTTCATCAATCGAAAACACTCGACCGGGATTGCGAATTAATAAAAAAAGTATTTTGTACTCCAATGGCGTCAGATGAACCTCCTCGCCATCGACCGTAACTTGCTTGTGGCTGTCGTCGAGTGTCAGACCGCCGACCGTGTATGTGCCCGTCTCAGCAGTCGGCAAACTTCCCAATGCCGTGAACCGCCGCAACTGACTTTTCACACGCGCCAGCAACTCTAACGGGTTAAACGGTTTCGTCACATAGTCATCAGCACCCAGATTGAGCCCGATGATCTTATCCGTATCCTCACTTTTAGCCGAAAGCATAATAATCGGAATATTGCGATGTTCCCGGATCGCCAATGTCGCGTGATGACCGTCCATCTCCGGCATCATCACATCCATGATAATTAAGTGAATCTCCTCACGATTCAGAATATCCAGTGCCTCTTTGCCCGTGTACGCTAACACCGTTTCGTACCCTTCATGCTTCAAATACACGTCTATGGCAGCCGCAATCTCTCTGTCATCGTCACACACCAAAATCTTCAAACCAAACCCTCCTGACATTCTGCTCATTCTCTCCAGCATATCACATCCTTTATAAAAGCAGAATAACAACAAATTCTAACGATTCATCTGACAAATTTCTTGCGAATTTCTTACAAATACCAAATTCCCCACAATAAAAACTCTCAAATAAAAAATTCCAAAAAATTAAAAAACATGATAGCTAAAGAACCATCATGTTAAAATTGTGTCTTTCCCATCCTGGGAACCGGAAATTTCACTAATAAACTCATACATCAACGATGTGTTACTAAACCGCTGTAAAGAATGGTCGCTATCCATAATAAAGTCCCAAGAGTTTTGATGTTTATCGATGCACATTTCATCAATCGGGGGAAGGAGACTTTTCAGTAATTCCCCTATTGCTGCGGTTCCTCGTACCTTTTTTAGATACGCAGCCATATTCTTCACTTTTCTGCCCGATGGCACATTCAGTCTGCCGAAGATGGCATGTTCTAGATTTTGTGACAAATAAAACAGCCGGTACGGGATTTTCGCACGTTTGTATTGCACGTGATCTAGACTAGCCGCGGCAACCGTATTTTGTCTTTTGGTTTGATTGCGCTTTTCTATTTTCTCCTTTTCCATCCACTCTTTTACGAAAATTCCATCTTGGCTATAATTGCATGGAGCTTGCTGATTTTCATCAATGATAACCTTTTCGTCTGGTATATAGCTTCCATCGGTGTCCGATATATGGATGATACCTACAATATCCTTCAATTGCAAATCGCCTAATCTGTCTATGAAAAAGTTGCGAATTCTTTCCCTGATCGGCGTCGTCTCCTGCGCAGGATCGGTAAAAATATCCCCACCATAGGATTTGATGATGATTTGCTCATTAGTATACCGTTCCAAAGCATCGAAGAAAAATAGTTCATCTGACATTCCCTCAATAATGACAAACAGTACTTTTCTGTCCCTATTCCTATTCTTCATCCTCATCAATCCCCGCTTCTATAAAGGATCTAACGATTTTTGTCGGATTGGTCTCTTCATACAAAAATTCGGATTGACCGCCAACCAGCACAGTTCGCAAATACACATTTCGCATATTATTATTCTTCTGGATATTTTTAAACTTAATATAACGATTGTTCTCATTTGTCGTTGTGAACCATATCGTCTGCGGCAGCAATTTTTCTAACACACGCAAGTTGTGTGACGTGAAAAACAGTTGCCCTTTAATATGTTTTTGCAGTATTTCCATCAGTTCTCCGAGCAGATATTCAAATACTCCCGCATCTAATTCATCGATTACTACGCAAGCCGACGAGTCATGAAAAGCAGCAAGCAGAGAAGTTGTCACCGCAAATAATTTCAACGTACCCGCTGACTCGGTACTCAACGGCAACGCAATTTTCCCCTTCAAAGATACGAATTCCGCACGCACACCGATCTCTCCATTGCTCAGTGTCGTCGCACCCATATTCCTCAATTCGACTTTCAATCCGGGAATAACCACACCGATGACCAGATTGTTTCGTTCGATCATCCGAGCAAGCTGCTGATATTGCTGTTTCGATAGACTGAGTGAGTCTGTAAGCATGTAAGTACTGTTTTCTAGCGGACTCGAACCGAAATCGTGGAAAACATACGAAGGGAATACCCCTTCTTGCAAATTTTTAATGACAACCAGCTTCTTAGAAAATTGATCCTTGATCACACGATAAATAAGCAAGTCAATGCCATTAAAGATTTTTTCCGATTGACCATAGACAATTTTGCTGAAAAATAATGAGCCTCTGATTTCTTGGGATAATAATTTAATCCCACCTAAGACGATTTCGACATCTTTACTCGGTATGCGTCTTAATTCAATTGGACTCTGCTCGTCACGATGGTAAACAAACATTTTTCTATAGGATTTTTCCTTCGCCCTTACCCGCTCCGATTTCACCACCATCCGGTTACCATCGTACTCTAACTCGACTTCGTACATCATTTTGTATAATTGACTATCATTTTTAATCATGAACTCGAAAGCGAGTGATAAACTTTTTTCGCCCGCATAAATTAAGCGCTTATCTTTAAAAGGTAATTCACTGCCCAGTAAAAGCAATTGCAAGATGTAAAATGCTTCGACGACCGCCGTTTTCCCTGACCCGTTTTGTCCATAAAACCCGACAACTTGTGTGTCCAATATGTCGTCCTTATTCATATCCAAGTCAATTTCGCCATATCGAACATTTTTAATATTTTTCATTGTAAGTGAGACAACTTTCACATCATATTGTTCCATTATGAACACCTCCTTAATGTAAACCGTGTACCCGATGGCTAACCGCCGCTAAAGACTTTGAGGCTCAAGTGGCGTTAATTCCCTGGAACTCTGTTTATTCATTATAGCATATCATCGATTTAAATATACATTTTTCGATAATTTTTATCAAAATGGTGATTTTAAATCGCAATTTGGTCACTCTAAAGTCTAAATCAAGTTGTTATCCGATAAAAAAAGCACGATTGCAAACTACTCAAATTGTAGTTTGCAATCATGCCCGAATTCCATTACATTCTGCGCATTTTTTCTAACTCATGCAACATATACACCGCTTCGCCGCGCGTCAGTTTGGCATTTGTATCCTTGACACTTTGTGAGCGCGTATATTTTTCGTGCATCATTTTGTCGGCAATCTCATTCCATGAGAAACTTTGCCCCATTACGTCACTGATAATTTGTTCTAATTCCCAATACGGGACTTTGCTGTTGACATCAAAACGATTGTCCGCCCCAGGCTTCATAATCCCATTCGCCAGCACATAATTGACAACCTTCGCGTAAGAGCCCAATTGCGCATGATCTGCCAGCCCGGAAATTGCTTGTTGATCGTCTGCCAACTTCCACTTGTCGACCTTTGACAATAGAACCAGCAAATCGCCTCGGGTGATTTCCTGCTGTGGCATGAAATTCTGCGATCCGTCACCTTCGATATAATGTCTCCGCAAATACGTGTACAATTCATCTTTTGCCCAATGCATCGATATATCGCGCAACTCTCTATAGCGGTCATCAATGAAAATGGCATATTTTCCGCCTGTGAACGCCCCCGCCGGAATCTCCGCAGACAATTGGTGCGTCTCATAATTATAGGTGCTATTCTGGTATACCCACTGCCCGTTAAGCAACTGATAAATGCCGGCACGCTCACTTCCATAGAAATCAAAACTCAACACAACCGGCTTATTCAGCAGTACACGCTGCTCGTTGTTGACGACATGGACCTCAAACACTTCATTCACCTGATAATAATTATGGCTGACTTTGTCAAAGCTGCCTTCCTCTTTCGTTAAACCAATCAACGTATTGCGGTAAATCGTACCCGGTGCGAATTGCAAATTCGCCAGCGTCACCTGCCGTTTAGCTTCTGCACCACTGACATAGTCAATGACTGTTTCTTTATAAGCAATCTGCTCCTCAAACATAGAAACCGTCTTGTAATTGACATTCTCTTTATTCGCCGTCATGTTCGAATCCTGATATGCCGCCGTAAACTTCAACTTAAACCCTTCGGTAAAGCCCTCTATAAAGCCCTGACGGTATTCCGCCGATTCCTTTAACAGCGAATATGTCTCATCCAATGGATATGTACTGATATAAATTTTTCTGGCTTCTTGCCAATCATTTCGGACACCTTCCAGACGGTACTTGGCACTCATAAATCCTCCGGCGAGATTACCCGCCTCAATTCCATGGGCTATCCCCTGCTCTTTATTGACCCGGTGATTGTCATAATTCGCCATTCTGTACTGATGTTCGTAGTGCTCTTTGTATCCTTCTTTATACTTTTCCAAGAACGCTTCACGGTACTCTTTGTCGTCGTTGCGCAAGCCAAAGAGCTGGATGATCTGATCATTGCTAGGGAAATCGCGCCCCCAATTACTTGCCAGATTGCTATTATAGTCTTTGCGTCCTTGTACTTCCCCTGATAGCTTACCGAAAAAAGTTCCATGGAGTTCCCCTTGCTCCTTGGGAGTCAAACCGGTTTCTAATTTCATATCCTGATAACTTGTTTTATAGGCAGTGGGAAACGCATCCTTGAATCCTTCACGAAAATATATTTTGTATGTCGATGATTGCGTATCAAGATCGTACTCTCGATTTAATTTCGGCAACACCGCATTATATTCGCGCTCCCAATCTTCACTGCGGTTCCGCATTCTGTCGTAATGTCCAGTGGATTTCCCTTGATCTTCTCCCGCTTTGTATCCATCATTATATCCGCGGATTTGATCCTCATCCTGATTGGCAAAAACCTCCGTCGCATTCGACAAGATGAACGGCATGAACATCAGCATTGCCAGACAAATTACCACATACTTCTTGTATTTTTTATAACTTTTATGCTTCCTACATCTCCTTTGCATCCTATACAAAATACATCCACCTCCTATCTCCCAATCAATTACTCATTTTTCATTGCCTGTTCGCCGTTTCCAGATATCATGTCAGGATACAGAACTTCCACTGTATCAAATAAGAAACTTCCATTCAGCTTGCCCGACACTTCATGACTCTCGATATAGATGCGCTGGACAATCGCCGGATACGTGACCTCGACCGGCAACTTTGTTTTTATCGTTTGCCAGCCCGACCAATCGACTTTGTCAGCCAGTGGCACCTTATACTGACGTCCAGCACTGTCGATGACGATCAAACCGATCTTATGGTTGTTCGTTTCATATGCGTAAATCGACATTCCCAAAAACTCCGGCTGGCGCGCAATCTGCACCGCATCGCCGTCAAACACTAAATTCGCCGCACTGTAGTCCCGCCCCCGCAAAAAGTCGTACTGTAGCTTCGCCGATGACTTGCCTTTGGCAGCTTGCTTCTCCGGCGTGACAGAACCATAAACCTCCCGCGGATTGCCTACAAAGAAATAACGCTGATCGGCAAAACCATATAATGTCGTCCAATTTTCAATAACCGGTTCTTCTTCCGGTTCTTTAGACTCTTCATTGCCCTCCCAAGGATACGGATTAGGCGACCAATCAGGATACGGGTTCACCTCTTCCACAATTACTTCCTCCGGTTTAAAGAAAATAAACGGATTCTCCAATTTAATTCTATCAATCTCAAATTGCTTCGCCGCCAGTAGATTCGCCCGCTCTGGGAAATACTGATCGACATACGGCACGCTGTAAAAATCAAATGCGATATCGCCCGTCAACACGCCGTCGCTGATATCCGATAGCTGCATATTGCTGACCGTGATCCGTCTTTCATATTCACGAATTGCCTGCAAAAAGTCTACCAAATCTTGATACGCAGCCTTGTAACGCAGTTGCAACGAATAGACTTTTGCAAAATCCTGCTCGTTTGCTTCTTCCTGCTGTGCAGCTTGCTCGCTGGTGCTCACCTGAATGCGCGGCTCAGTAAAATTAAGCTGCGCTAACTCAATATTTCCCTCGCTCAATAAGTCATAGAACAATACCATAATATCTTCTTGTGTCAATGCGCCGAACAAATCGGTGGCAAGCAGCTTACTGCCTTCATTGGCAGCGGCAATTTGCTTATCTAACGGCGCTTCTTTACTAAAAACCTGCTGCATAGCATTATATTTTTCTTCCTGTAACTGTTTGTCTGTTTGCAATTCTTGTAAACTCGCACGCAACGGTGTCATCAAAAATTGATAATACACGAATGCTAGAACGATAACCGCCAATAACAATAGTAAATTTCTTTCGCGCTTATTGAGCGTCATCAGATATCACATCCTTCATAGCAAACGTAACAGAAAACGTACACTGACCTTCTGCTTCCACAATATCCGACACAAAAACCTGATCAAAATAAGCAGATTGGCGCAAATTATATTCCATTTGCGCGATGACCATCCGGTCGATCGCATGCCCACTTATATTGATTTGCTGGTTATCCAGTGTCACCGTATTAAAATACACCCCGTCAGGTACCGTCAAATGGAGATTGCGAAATAACAGATCGTCAATCTTTTCCTTACTTTGCAATTCCAAATCAAGCTCATGCAAAAACTCCTGCCGCATCAACAGCGTCTGCAAATGCTCTTCTTTCCCTTCAATCACCTGCACTCTTTGCAGGTTTTCAGGAGATTCTATGACTTGCTGTAATGAAGCAATCTCATTTTTAAGAGATTTCGTTTCCATATACAAATACGCTGGGTAGAATACCAGATAAAAACCTATGACCGTTGCCAGACTTAACACAGCCAAGCGTTTGACATTCGTCTTTTCCGGTTCCTTAATATACGGCTGAAAAAAGTTGAATACTCCCGCCTCGTCTTTATTCGCCCCGACAATCGCGGCAACGGTATTGAGAAACAATGGATAACTGCCCGATCGTTCATGCAATTCCACATGATCCACATGATCGACACGCGTCACAGGAATTTGCAATACATCGCCCATATAATTCGCCAGTCCGCCGAAACAAGAACCGCCGCCGTAGATCAGAATTTTGGAAATTACATTTTCCTGACTTCTGCTCGTGTAATATTTAAACACGCGGTTAATTTCATCAAACCAAAAGTCTACATTCATTTTGACGACATCGTTCATACTCGCATTTTCTACATTAAAAGTAGAATGACTGGTAGCCGCAGCCTCCTGAAAGCCCTGATACATGTCCGCTTCACCCACCGCATGATCAGGAATATTGGACGCTCCGGCGTTAATGATTCTGCTAAATTTATATACTCCATTTTCCACAATGACCACATTGATCTGATTATACCCAAGGTCGACAATCGCGACTGCTTTGTCACCAACCACTTCTCTGCCATTCACAATGGTCTGACCATGCAAAAGCGCACCGATGACGATCGAATGGAGATTCAACGCGACTGGTGTCAAATCCAACGATTCAATCAGCTTAAAAAATCCCGAAGCGATTTCAGCCGGCAAAGCGGCGACCAACAAGCGGTACTTGTTAACGCCCTCATCGACAAATTCTTCGACAATTTTATGCTGGATGACATATTGATTTGATTCATTCGGCAGAAGCTCGCCAATCTCATACTGAACCATCTCATATAAATCCTCTTTCTGCACTGCCGGCAGGATGATTTCACGAGTAATGACAAACGTACTTTCTAAGGTACAGATAACGGACTTCGCGGAAATTTTATGTTCTTTCAGTGCCTTCCCAATCGCATCCTTTAGCCCGTCTACGTTGAGAATCCTACCATCCGCATAGTACTCATGCGAAATTGGCAACGTGATCGCCTTTGACGCAATCACCTTGCCCTTATCTAATTTGCCCACTATGATTTTAATGCTATGGTTACCGAAATCGATTGCTAGCAGTTCTTTATTTAATGTAAATGGGATAAGAGACTTCAATGTACCCCTCCTTGATCTGACTTCTATAATTATAATTCTCTAGTAGGTTTCATTTTCAATAAGTTTTCTAGTGAAGGAGATACACCACCACTACCTATTCCACCAACTCCATCGGAGAAAAATGGGATTTCCCCATCTAATTTCTTAAACTTTATCTCCGCTCCACCTGATGAGGTAAATGTATTACAAATAATAGTACCTTCCATTTTCCCACTTCCGGACACAGTTACGTCAGCGTTTGGTGCAAATATCAATTTCGAAGGTGCGCTTGCATTTCCTGTAATCCGCACAGTCTTCCCTCCTGTAACTATATGCCCCTGAATACCTGCACTAGAAGTTATATTAAAATTTGCATTTTCAGCATATATAGAACCCGATACTCTTTGATTTCCACTAAAAGTTATAGTTTTAACAGGTGTAGAGGCCTGGACATAGATATTCAATCGTTTTATGTCAATGCTAGAATTGCTTCCATGATTTATAGTACTACTTGAATTCATTGTAATCTCTTTCGTGTATATAGTCAGCTTTCCTGTTCCCAAAATTTTTATATGTCCATTTTCTATATTTAGATGATCCACAACAATTTCTCTATCTGAATCGCCTACATCAATAGACAAGTTAGTGTTACTAATCAATTTTATCTCAGATAAATGATAATTTTTATCCAGATTTAGTCTATAAATAAGATTGCCTGAAAGATTTAACTTTCCTCCACGTATAACATTATGATAATTACTATCATAATATATTGTGTCATCAGGAATTATATCGAAGGATGGAAATTGTGGAAACTCAGGTAGCTTGTATTCTCTAGTTTCATATATATTATTAATTAATCTATCAGCTTCTCCTTTCTCTCGCTTCTTTTTTTCTTCTTCCCATACATCTTTATACCACCAATGAGGTTTTGTAATAATTTCCATGTCCGCTCCAGGTCCCAAGAATATTTTCCCGTTCTCAATAGTAGGATTCCCATCCCCTATGGAAATTGCTCCAAGTTCAGTAAGGTTTGTTCCAAAATCTCCATTGATTTTCCCACCATTTAAAGCAATTCTAGAATTGGAGAACACAGCCATGTCATTCAATATATTTTTTTCAGGAATCCAAGTCACTTCTATAGTCTTCATTACAGATCGCTGATGATTTCCAATTTTCCCTGTCGACTTAATCGTATATTTAGTTAGATCATTCTTATCAATCTCTACCGTTGCAACTGGTTTCTGCCCGTTTATAGATTCGAAAAAATCAATAGATTCAGTAGGCATACTGATATAATCATTAAATTCACGAAAAAAATCACTTTCTGATGTTGTTTCTTCGTAGATTTCTGCTATTTTTGTTTTAACTTCACTCAACCGCTGATTCAAACCGGCTTCCGCGATATAATACACCGCTTGGTAATCCCTTTCTGCAGTTGTCATTTTCAAATGGCTTGTAGATATGGTCAATATCACCATGCCTAAAATCGCCAATACCGCAAACGTAATCAAGGTAAGCATCAAAGTGGACCCTGTATGATTTCTTAAATATTTAACTATGCTATTCATAGTTAACTACCTACTTTCTTCTATTAATTTCCGAAGACAGTGATTCATTTTGCCCATTCTTGCCTTGTATACTCATTATCGTTATTTTGACTTTATCTCCATCAATTTCAACTTCAAAACTTTGTATATCTTGCGCTAGTTGATCTGTATTTTTTTTTAGAATATGACCATCTAGTTTATATTCATCTTCAATACTACCTTTTTCTATTTTCAAAATACTACCTTCTTTAGACACTCCATCCGCTTTTCTAATTTCCTTTGTAATATGACTCATCGTCTGCCGTAGATTGGACTGATGTTCAATGCTATCGGCTTGCGTAGTAAAACTCTTTACTCCAAATGAAAGTACTGAGAAAATTACAATTATGACTATACCTATAATCGCAATAGACATTATTAATTCAATTAAAGTGACCCCTCTATCGTTATTTATATACTTGTTCATCGTTTAAACACCTGTATGTTCCCACAATAAAATTGTCTCCATCTGTACTTCCAACTTTGTACCGTTATATATTTTAATAAGCACTTTTACTAAATCATCGGTATATCCATCCGTGTATATCTCTATGGATACATCATAACTATCTATCGTTTTCGTAAATTTGTAATCTTCTTTATCTGGGGTAATTTGTGTCTTCGAAAAACCATCCGCTTCCAAAATGTCTAAACCATTTTGGAAATTTTCAGACTGGCTGATTGCGTAGGTTTGCTCCATATTTTTTTGTGCCATATAGGTAGCATCCAATATATCTTTCGAATTGCCACTTGATTTTGCCGCCTGAGTATACATTCCCAAAAAGGGAGTAACAATCACTGCTAACAAAACAAT
The DNA here is from genome assembly GCA_023388635.1 of Bacillota bacterium. GTDB lineage: Bacteria > Bacillota > Bacilli > Desulfuribacillales > Desulfuribacillaceae > JAEWFW01. The sequence continues at coordinate 43,974 of JAEWFW010000004.1, read as the reverse complement.
AGAAAGAAGGATTTCAATGAAGGTGATACCTTTTTTAGAATTAATCAGTTTATCTTTTATCATCGAAAATCACCCTTCCTTAATTTGAAAAAGCTAGATGTGTATTTCAATAAAGAGGGAACTAAATTCCCTCTTTATTGATTTAATAAATATTTTAAAATTCTTAGTCACCAGAAGCAGGTTCAGGAGTAGGATAAATCAAATCGTCACTGCCAGGAACTTTAGTAGTCAACTTAAACTCAGTTATTGTTTCCCCAGTTATTGTGTGAGTCTCTGATAGCCCTTCCCAGCCACCATCAATATACTGTTCTAAATCGTCTTGTTTAGGAACTTTGTCAAATCCCTCTGCAGATTGCCACATTAAAATAGCACTTATAAGAATTTTATGTTCTGCTGTAGCAGCTTGAGCCCTTGCTGAATCACCAAATCCCGCAAATCTTGGTACAGCGATCCCAGCCAAAATTCCAATAATTGCAATTACAACAATCAACTCAACTAACGTAAATCCTTTTCTGTTTTTCAACCTCTTTTTCAAATTCTGAAACATGTTATTTCCTCCCTCATTCATGTATGTTTTTAATTTTTTATATAAACTGTGCTACTTTGAGCATCAGGTTATAAGCAAACATTTTTTGAATTACGCCACTGTCTTCACCATATCAAAGATCGGCAACATCATCGCAATGACGATAAATCCTACAACAAATGCCATAACGACAAGCAATAGTGGTTCGATCATCGATGTGAGTTGCTGGATTGCTTGCTCCAGCTCCTGGTCGTAAAAGTCGGCTGTTTTGGCGAGCATTGAGTCTAGGGAACCGGACTCTTCGCCGATGCTGACCATCGATACCATCATCGGTGGAAAGACGCCCATTCTATTGAATAATGGCGCAAGGGCGATTCCTTTTCTGATATCTTCGACAACGCTATTCATGCCGTCGATGACGACCTTATTGTTCGTCACATTGGCAGATGCCTCTAATGCGGGGATAATCGATATACCGCTCGCAAGGAGTGTCGAGAGTGTTCTGGTGAATCTCGCTGTGACAATTTTGGCGATGGCGCCTTTGACAATTGGGATTTTGAACTTCAATTGATCCAAGGCTCGTTTGCCTTCCTCAGTTCCGGCGAAACTCTTGATGCCGAAAACAATTCCACCGATCACCAGCAAAAACAGGTACCAATAGCTTTGCAGTGCGTCGCTCATATTCATCAACAATCTCGTAGGTCCCGGCAGCTCGACACCTGATGATGTGAACATCCCGACAAATGTCGGCATGATAAACACCAGCAAGAACGTCACGATCAAAATAGACAAGACACTCAGGATAATTGGATAGGTCATCGCGCCCTTGATTTTCGACTGGATTTTATTTTCCTTCTCAAAGTGTTCAGCCATTCTAGTCAGTACATCATCCAAGGTTCCGGTCATTTCACCGGCTTCGACCATATTGATCAGTAGCGGCGGAAAGATTTTCTTGTGTTTCTTCATCGCTTCCGACAGCATACTGCCCTTTTGTACCTGACTGTACAAATCGCTGACGACTTCTTTTAATGTCTTGTTGTCTGTCTGATCCATCAGCACTTCCAGACAATTCGTCAATGCCATGCCCGCATTGAGCATCGTTTGAAACTGTTTGCAGAAAATAGTCAAATCTTTGAGTTTGACCCTTGGCTTAAAAATTGTCATTTCACTTACTTCTTTGCCCAAGGTTTTCTGCTCTGCAATTTTCATCGGTCGGAGGTTTTTCTCCCGAAGCATACGAACGACATCTTCTTTGGAAGTAGAAGTATAGGTTCCCTCCTCAATTTGTCCCGTGCCACTAACTGCTTTATAAGTATATTCAATCGCCAAGTATCATCACCTACTTTTGCCCCATAATCAATCTCGTTGTATACCTTATATATCGGATTTCTCTGAAAAAATATAAGCAGAATCGAAAAATCCACTAGTACTTTCATCTGAAAAAATTCTGAAAGCTAGGTCAATCTGCCCGGTATGCCTAGTTGGCGGCTGACCATATCGAAATCGACAGCATACTTCTCCAGCACTTCGCGGGTGATGATTCGGCTCTGATATAGATTCATCAATGATGCGTCCATGCTCTGCATCCCCTGCTTGCTTCCCGTCTGGATGACCGTTTGCATCTGATGGGTTTTCCCTTCACGAATCAAATTGCGAATCGCCGGTGTTGTCACCATAATTTCATGGGCGGCGACACGACCGTTACCGTCTGCTCGCGGCAACAATTGTTGGGAGATTACACCTTCTAAAACCGATGACAGTTGCACCTTCACCTGTTGTTGCTGGTGTGGTGGGAAAACGTCGATAATTCTGTCAATTGTCTTGGCGGCGCCGATTGTATGTAATGTCGATAAGACGAGGTGACCTGTTTCTGCTGCCGTAATCGCAATGGAGATCGTCTCCAAATCGCGCATCTCGCCCACAAGAATGACATCGGGATCTTGGCGGAGTGCCGACCGCAATGCGTAGGCAAAGCTCTGGGTATCATTGCCGACTTCCCGTTGGTTGACGATACTTTTATTATGTTTGTGCAAGTATTCAATCGGATCTTCCAGCGTCAAAATATGCTCGGAACGATAGGTGTTCATGTAATTGATCATCGCTGCCAATGTCGTAGATTTACCGCTGCCTGTCGGTCCCGTGACCAAGATCAAACCGCGTTGCTTTTTGGAAAGTTCCGTAATGACCGGCGGTAGGTTCAACTCTTCAATCGTCGGAATTTTCAAAGTCACGACACGCAATGCCAGACTGGCGCTGCCTCGTTGGCGATAGGCATTGACCCTGAATCGCCCCAATCCCGGATTGGAATAGGAAAAGTCTAGCTCGCCCTTTTCCTTAAACTTCCCCAGTTGTTCCGGTGTCATCATTTGCTTTACGATGTCGTCAGTGTCATTGGGCATTAGTTTAGGGCAATCCATTTCAACCAATTTCCCATTGATCCGCATGACCGGAGGCGTTCCCACCGTTATATGTAAATCGGATGCTTTTGCTTCAATGGTACGTGTCAGTAAGTCAAGAATATCCAATTCGATCACCTCTCTTGAAGTTAGTCAGGTTAAATATCGATACTGTAAGCCACCCGCAGAAGTTCATCAGCAGTCGTAACACCGCTGAGCACCAAAACCTTACCTGATTGATACAATGTCATCATTCCCTGTTCGAGTGCCTGATCTTTAATGCGATCCGGGTCCGCTTGCTGACTGATCAGCGTACGCACTTCTCTGTTCATCGCCATTACCTCATGGATGGCAGTTCTGCCGGAATATCCTGTGTTGCCGCATACGTTACATCCTTTTCCTCTATACAACTTCACAGGTTGATCGGTACCCAAAAGTGCCATTTCCTGTGGTGAAGCCTCGTACTCATATTTGCAATTGACACAGATTTTTTTTACAAGCCGCTGGGCGATAATGCCGGTAACCGCCGAAGAGACGAGATGGGGTTCTACTCCCATGTTAATTAAGCGTGCTATGGAGCTGACAGTGTCATTCGTATGCAACGTACTCAGAACAAGGTGTCCGGTAATCGCCGCTCTGATGGCAATTTCCGCCGTCTCTTCATCGCGAATCTCCCCGACCATGACAATGTCAGGGTCTTGGCGCAGAATCGAGCGCAAGCCTGTAGCAAATGTCATGCCCGCTTTTAGATTGACTTGCACCTGATTGATGCCTTCCAATCGATATTCCACCGGGTCTTCCACGGTGATGATATTTTTCTGTATTTGATTTAGTTCTGTCAAAATCGTATATAGAGTCGTCGTCTTGCCGCTGCCGGTCGGTCCTGTGACGAGAATAATTCCTTCGGGATTTTTGATGATCTTGTCAAACAGCAACAGATTTTTCTCTGTAAACCCTAACTGCTCTTTCTTGATGACGACATTTTTACGATCTAACAGACGAATGACGACCTTCTCGCCATAAACGGTCGGCAAAATCGAAATCCGCATGTCGATCGGTCTGTTTTCTAAGACAATCTCTACTCTACCGTCTTGCGGTAAGCGTTTCTCCGATATATCCAACTTGCTGATAATTTTAATCCGCGTGACGATTGCCGAATGTGTATTGCGTGCCGGTGTCATGATTTCTTGTAAGTCGCCGTCAATCCGGTAGCGGATGCGCACGTTTTTCTCAAACGGTTCTATGTGAATGTCGCTGGCTTTCATTTTGACGGCTTGACTGATAATCGTGTTGACCAATTTGACGACCGGTGCGTTGTCAATCTCGTCTTGCATTCTGCTGTCAAATTCATCGACTTGGGTATGCTCCTGCTGAACGATAAATTCCTCAATCGCTTGCTCTGCCAATTCTTTGTTGTCGTAATATTTGTTAATCGCCGTCACGATGCCGTTTTTAGTGGAAATGGCGGCAAATACCTCACGCCCTGTCGCTAACCTTACATCATCAATGGCTACGAGATTCAACGGGTCCGCCATCGCGACCGTGATTTTGCCCGGTGCAAGGTCAACGGGAATCATCATGTGCTTACGTGCGAGATTTTCACTGATCTTTTTCGGTGCTTCGGGATTGATGTAATAATTTTGTAGATTGATATGCGGGATTCCCAGTTGAAATTCCAACACTTCGATAATTTGATGTTCCGTAATAATATTTTGCTCGACGAGCAATTCGCCAATTTTTTTCCCTTGCTGTTTTTGCAATTCTAGTACATGTTGTAAATCTTGCTGTGTGATTAAACCGGAATCTACTAATATATCGCCTAACCGTATATTTCTCTGCATTATGATCTACCCCCATGTTTGTATGTCGTCATCGTCAAAAAAGCGATAAATAGTAATCTATCAGTTGGTTGCCGTATAACAAAGCTGCCATTGCTGATGCCGCCAGAAATGGACCTAAAGGAATTTGCCTTCCTCGTGCATACCCCAAACGCAGAATGCGGACCAGCCCATAAATTGTCGCCGTAATCGAAGCTAAAAAAAGCGTCAATAAAACGAGCTTCCAGCCGGCAAACAACCCTACAGCCGCCAAAAACTTTATGTCTCCGCCACCCATACCGCCCCGCGAAGCAACCGCTAGTAGCAGTAAAATGCCGCCACCGGTCAATCCGCCGATAAGTGCTTCCGAAATCGGCAGTGTAATGCCTGTCAAACTCGCGACGATACCGACAGCAAATATTGTTAGGTTAATCCCATCGGGGATAATCGTATGCTTCCAATCGATGACGATAACAGCAATAAAGCAAGCCGCCAAAATCCAATAGACTAGAGTTAACCAAGTAAAGCCGGTTACATGATAAATTAGTGCAAATACGATTCCGGTGAACAGTTCAACTAACGGATATGTAGCAGGTATCTTCGTTCCACAATAAGCGCACTTCGCTCTTTGCACAATAAAGCTGACGAGCGGAATGAGCTGTTTCCATACCAATTTATTTTGACATCGGGGGCAATGGCTGCCTGGGTAAACTATAGACTGTCCCTCGGGTACCCTACATATAACTACATTTAGAAAACTACCGATGATCGTTCCTACGATAAAAACATAGAGATAGACTAGAACGTGCATAATAACAATCCTCACCAATGCGGAAATTTTGTATTCAGACAACAAAAAACGGCTCCATGCAAAATCATGTAAGCCGGTTTCACTACTCGCTCAATCCAGCCCAAGTGACCAAGTACAGACTAGACATCATAGCTCCTTATTTCATATTTCGTATTAATTTCTATTCGCCACATTTCTTGTAATTCCTTTTTCTCTTGCAAACAAAATTAAATATATAACTGTTCTAAAATAATTCCTGATAAACTATGATTACTTCTCATCAGATATAAACTACACTCAGCGTTCTTCATAGGGTTCGACGTGGATAATGACTTCCGCGTTGTTTTCATACTTCTCTCGAATTGCATCTTCAATGTCATGTGCCAATTGATGTGATATCTCGAGGCTGAGCATCGGATCAGCCAAAATATGCATATCGATATACATGTCGTCGAGTGTTCCGCGGCTGCGGATTTTATGTACACCTTTGACATGCTGATTGCTCATAACTAGCTGACGGATTTCTTCTTCATCGACGACAGAGCTATCTACAAGCACACCGCTGGCGGAAATAAATATTTCATATGCGGCATGCAGGATAAATCCGGCGACGACTAAAGACGCCAACGCATCGACGACCGGAGGTGCGCCTAATTTCACCGCGACCAATGTGACAATAACGCCTAAAGTAATGTAGACATCGCTTTGTGTGTGTTTCGAATCGGAAATTAAAATCGTGCTGTTTAATTCCAACCCTTTGCGGTGTTCATACTTTGCGACGACGATATTGACGACTAGCGTCACAAGGATGACAGCGAAACTCCAGAGCGATATCTCCATCGGCACTGGATTGGAGAATTTGCCAATCGCTTCGAAAATAATTTTCAACCCCAAATATGTCAGCATCGCGACGATAAACAAACCTGTCAATGTCTCATATTTACGGTGTCCGTAAGGATGGTCTTCGTCGACCGGTTTCGCGGCAATGCAGACACCGATCAAACCGATAATATTGGATGAACCGTCCGATAGCGAATGGAAACCGTCCGCTGTCACACTAGAACTGTTGATAATCGTACCCATAATAATTTTGGCGGCTGCCACCGCCAGGTTCGCGAACAAAAGCAACCATAAAATTCGCTTAATCTCTACAAATTTATCTTCAAACAATGGTATACACCTGCCTTTTTTCTAATCACTAGTATCTAATATATTCAAGAAAAACACCCGCGAAACCATAAATATAATTATAGCTCCACAGGTGTGACGCTTATGTCACATAATTCCGGACCGACTCGCTCAATTTCAGCATACGCAATGCTTGTTCTAAATTCCGATTTGCTTCGCATACTTAATAGTAACGAACATCATTTTTCATGTCAATCTCTTAACAGTATTTTGCCGTATTCATGTTATTGGCGGTATCAATTGACAAACATTGGGATCCAAACTATACTAACCTCATCACAATCATTTGCACGGTTAATATACAGAATGATTCTTGCACAGTTAATACACCGAATGACTTATCAAATACGCAAAAGGGATGTGACATGTATGCTCGGTCTTTCGCTAGAAGGCGGTGGTGCAAAAGGGGCTTTTCACATGGGTGCAATTCAAGCCTTTTTAGAAGCCGGTTACGAAATCGGCGGCATCACTGGTACATCCATCGGCGCATTGAACGGTGCCGTCATTGCACAAGGAGATTTCGAAGCCGGTTTCCAATGGTGGAATTCCGTCAACAACGCGTCTCTATTCGATCTTGATCAACCGCAAGTACAGAAGCTGCTGAATAAAAAAATCGATAAAGATTCCTTACGGTATTTTTCGGCAAAATTGAAAGACATCATCGGCAACAAAGGACTGGATACGAAGAACATGCGCCGGATGCTGCATGGGATTATTGATGAAGAAAAACTGAGAAATTCCCCGATTGATTTCGGGATCGTAACGGTATCCCTTTCTGAACTAAAGCCGTTAGAACTGTATAAGGAAGATATACCTAAAGGGCAGATGCTAGACTTCTTGATGGCAAGTGCTAATCTTCCCGTCTTCAAATTAGAACCGATTGACGGAAAATACTATATCGACGGTGGATTTTATGACAATTGTCCGATCAATTTGCTCAATCGCAAAGGATACGATCACATCATCGCCATTAGGACGATGGGTATCGGTATCACACGCAAGCCGAGAAACCCTAATATGCAAGTGACATATCTGATCCCCTCAGAAAATTTGGGACATACGTTCAATTTCGACCAGAAAAGTATCCAGCATGATTTACAACTGGGGTATCATGACGCACAAAAATTACTTAAAAATCACCCGTTCACTTAGAAGCCATTGCTGAAAGTAAAAAAACAAAACGAGGAGAGAAGAAATTATGCGCGATTATGTTATTGTGACTGATGTGACATCGGATCTGCCCGTAAATATTTTGGAAACTTGCGATATCCTTGCATTACCTATGGAATTGACTGTAGGGGAACAAAATTACACCCATCACTCCGATGCTAGAAATCTCAGCTACCATGATTTTTACCAGCAATTGCGTACAGGCAATACCGCCAAAACGACACAAATTAACTATGCCACCTTTATGCACTATTTCGAACCAATCGTCCAATCGGGAAAAGATATTCTATATCTCGGTTTCTCATCCGGTTTAAGCGGCACATTCCAGACATCATTAATCGCCGCCAATGAGTTAATGGAGACATATCCGGGAAGCACCATTTGTTGCATCGATTCTCTGGGTGCGTCGCTGGGAGAAGGTCTGTTTGTCTATTTGGCGGCGCGGAAAAAAACAGAAGGCTGCTCTCTGTCCGAACTCAAAGAATGGGCGCTCGATACACGGCTGAAAATCTGCCATTGGTTCACCGTCGACGATCTGAACCATCTCAAACGCGGCGGGCGCATCTCCGCAGCCAGTGCCGTATTGGGTTCAGCATTGTCGATTAAGCCTGTACTGCATGTCGATAATCATGGACATTTAATACCTGTTTCTAAAGTACACGGTCGGAAGAAATCTTTGAAATGCTTGGTCGAACATATGGAGAAAACGATTACACATCCGGAAGAACAGACAATCTTCATCGGTCATGGGGACTGCTTCCATGACGCGCAGATGGTCAAAGATTTGATCAATGAGCAATTTATCGTCAAAGACGTAATTATCAGCGATATCGGTCCTGTGATCGGCGCCCATTCAGGTCCCGGAACAGTTGCACTGTTTTTCGTCGGTGACCAACGATAATTGATATCAAGTGCTGTAATCATCATGATTGCGGCGCTTTTATTTTTCACAAAATTGTTTTAACTGAAGAAAATAGGCAATACTCATAAATAGAGCTTCTTAGTATCAGGCAGAGTTCGGACTCTAACTGATGTTTAGAAATCGTTATCACCTGTCTATGAACTACAGGATTCAATCGGAGGAACATGCAATGTCAATCTATAAGCGCATACCCAAACATATCGGTATCATCCCTGACGGTAACAGGCGTTGGGCAGAAAATAACGGTCTGGAAAAACAAGACGGTTATGATCACGGAATATCTCCCGGTCTGCGATTGTTTGAGACCTGTGATGAACTGGGAGTTAAAGAAATCACGTTTTACGGATTCACACAAGACAATACAAAACGTCCCTCTGTACAGACAGACGCCTTTCGCAAAGCATGTGTGGATTCTGTAATGAAACTGACTGATCGCGACGTCAATCTGCTTGTCGTCGGCAATACCAAATCGCCGCTGTTCCCAAAAGAACTGCTGCCGTTTGCCGAAAAGAGAGTTACCGTCGGTAAAGGTGGCATTAATGTGAACTTTCTCGTCAATTACGGATGGAATTGGGATCTACGTCAATATGACCAAGGGCTCGCTTCCAGCGATATTTCCCGAATCGACTTGATCATCCGTTGGGGTGGGCGCCGGCGTTTAAGCGGCTTTTTGCCGGTGCAATCGATTTATGCCGATTTCTATATCGTCGACGATATGTGGCCTGACTTCCAAGTTCAGCATGTACACGAAGCGTTGACATGGTATCAAGATCAAGACTTGACATTAGGCGGATAATCTCCGCTTTTTTTATTTGCCGGTTCGCTATTCATTTGCCAGTTCACTATTCACCACTTTGTTTCTCTATCTGCACAGCACTTTTTGCGAAACAATATCGGAGTAAATCTCCATACCGTCCGTCTTCGCTATATAGATGACATCGGACAGATGCTCATACTGCTCTGCAAACTCTTTCAATACATTGTCTCGCTTTTTGATATGCTCCAGATTAAACATTACGTCGTCTCTGTCAGGGAATACCGCCACATAGAAAATATCTGTTTCCACAAGATCCTGAAAGAAATGGCTGCCGTATGACAACTCCGGTACCATCCCCGCTTCCACAGAAGCCATTTCACACAAAACAGCCATATGGCATATTTCCGAAAAGTGGACAGGAACTCCTAAAGAAGCCGTCGTCGTCCCCCATCTTCCCGGTCCGATTAACATCACACTACTGCCTTTCATGCGACTGTTCAAACTGCCGATGGCACGTGCAACGGCATATTTCCGCTGTTCATTGCAACTCGCATACGCGCAGGGATCGATATAGATGACATATTCAACCGGCAAACGCACATTTCCACCCATGAAGTTCCCACGTAAGGAAAAGAAGCACGAGTCGCATTCATCGATGCTTGGAAACTCTACCAATTTGCCGAGCCCTTTCGTTTGCAGCGGACGGCATTGCAGCAGATTCACTTTATATTCGCCATCGGGGGTAAAATTGGCGGTAAATTCAATATCGACGGGGTATTCATAGATTTCGGACAAAACATGTAAAATTTTGCGCATCGTTTGCGAAAATGTAGATTCCTTTAACAATTTGGAAAAATCTAAAATGTAGGGAGTATATCCGCTCATTCCCATTTGCCGCATAGCTTCATGGGCTTCTGTGTCGACCTCGGCAAACATCGCTACATCCACGCGAATATCGTCTGCCAAGACCTGTTCGACTTTTTCCGTTTGCAACTGATTATTCGATAACGAAATTACATCTACGTATCGCTGGGTGTATTTTTTGCGGTTCTCATAATGCATCGGCGGTATCCGTGTCGGCAAATCCAGCGTGACGAGTCTCGCATGGTCCCCGACCATTCTATCGACAGCCCTCGTCCCCAGTCCGAACACTAAGCGCAGCATCCCCGCCCGCATGTCTACATCTTGATCCCATACATACAAATTTGACGAATTTCCCACCCCTGCCAGATGCGGGAAAAACCGCTCGGCATGATAGTCCCCGGAAACCCGCTGTACCAAAATCGCCATCTGCTCATCTTTATCGACGAGACCGCGGTTATACCGGTATGCCAATGCATCCTCATTCATCGTACTGGCATAAACAAGGCGCACCGCATTCTCAAATGCTTCATAGCGTTCCTCCGGCGTCCCTTGATTGGCACAGAAAACGCTGTCATATTTGCCGGCAAAGGCGTTGCCGAAATTATCTTCCAAAAGGGAGCTTGAACGCACGATAATCGGAGATTGACCGAAATACTCCAGCATTTGCATAAATTGTTCCTGAATCTTCTCCGGAAAGACTCCGTTGAGAATTTTCTGCTGCAATTCACCGGCACATGCAAAATAACCTTCCTCTGTCTTTTGTTTTGTCCGCAACTGCCATAGACCGTTCCTGACAATGAACGTGTAAAAAATATCGGAACCTAGATAAAAGGAATCGTGTGGCTCCCAATATGTGGCGGGGATTCCGCTTTGCTTTTCGAGAATCTTGCGCGCCAGCAGCATACCGACACTCTTGCCGCCGATAAACCCCGTGCCGACTTCCCTATCCGCGATCATCAAAATATCGCTCAATGAAAAATACGTATCACATAAATGGAAAATCCTCGTACCTTTCCCGACCAACATTTCCATTAACTTGCGCTTCGTCGCCTCTTGTTCTTCATGTCCTAAAAGAAGTATGTCCTTCGCCTTCTCAAAAATCACATTCCAATAGTCAAGACGCTCACCGCTGCGACTAATCGATGCAAATAACGATGCCGCCTCCGCACTGGCAGTGACACAAATCGCCTCTTGACCGTGAATCAAATGCGGCAAAAACATCGTCGGTGAATAGCGCAGCCATGCCTTAAGTGGATGAATATAAAGCTGCTGATTGACATTGTACAAATCAAGCAAAAGCTGTGTCGTCTCGCGAATTTCCGCAATCGTATCATATGTATGGGCATTGCGAATCAACGCAAAATAAGCGATCGTATCCAATTCATACAACAACGGACAAGTCACCTTAAAAAAATTGCCGATCATCAAATCAGAGTGCCAATATTCGAGCAAATCCGTCAGGCTGTCAAATACATAAAACGCCCGTTTCCCTTCATCCTCAATCAATTGACGGATATACGTAGCGAAATATTCAAATCCTTCTGCCGCATCTATGTGATACACTTTTACCCGATCCTGATCCTCGATCAATGATTCGTGTATGCCAAAGCGCACATAAATCAACTTCCGCCCGTCGGCAATCGTCTGCCGCACATATGGCTGAACAACCGTTTTATAATCTTCAATGGAATTTACTTGCCAGACGACATTATCGCCTAACCGCAACTTATCAATTACCTGGTCGAATCCTTGCATCCCTGTGCTAATTTTGTCATGTAAAGCCATCAAACCACCTCACGGTAGACTAAGTTAACTTCTTGCTTCATTTGTTTATCCGATAAAATGACGCATACAGCGAAATTCTGCTATTTCATTATATATTATAACGGAAACGACCACACATAATAAAAAAGACACAAAAGAATTTTCATTCTTCCATGTCTAAAAAATTTATATACAGTAGCTTTTTATCCGATAACCAATCGTCGGCTTACTTTATTGCACTTCTGGAGTCTTTTTATAATTGGCATTGTAATATAGGAATGCCGCGAAGAAGCAGAGCATACAGAACAGTGCGTAAAAGATAAACATCGATTTCTGCATTCCACCCCAAAGAATAAACGCTGACCCCAATGTCGCCAAGATTGGAACAATAACGCCCATGACGACATTTTTAATTTCGCCTTTTCGATAGAGATCGAACACTTTATAATATAAAATAGCATACATGACATAACTGATAGTAATTGATATCTCTGAAACGTCGGAGTTCGGCAGCAACTGATAATTCATCGTGAAAAAATGCACAGCCGTCCAAATCATCGTAAAAACAAAAGCAAAAACCGCCGAATTCACCGGCATTTTCAAATCAGAATTTTCAATCCGCAATTTCTCCGCAAACGGTATGACATTGCCGCGCAACGCCAACAGATATGGCAGGCGAATATATCCCAGCACCAGTCCGTTTACAGTACCCATGACGGAAATTGTCACAAAAATGATGATCGCTTTTGACCCAAATTCACCAAACAAATTTGTCGCCGCATAGGCTACATGGGCGTCCTCCATCGCTATGACCTGTTCCGGACCAATATATAAACTCACACCGACAAAATATAAAATATAAATAGCAAAAATGAAAATCGGTGCAACGACCAGCGCTAGCGGCATATTCCTTTTAGAATTCTTCACCTCATGCGCCACCGCCGTCGAAACAACCCAACCATCGTACATAAAGGCAATCGGTCCGACCGCCGCAATCCACGCTGTCCCGGCTACGACATTCCCGCCGACATTGGACAAACCAGAAATCGGGTCGCCGAACAAGAAACCTAATATCCCAATTAAAAACAGCGGAACCAACTTGACAATCGTCGTTACATCCTGAAAAAGTCCGCCGAACTTCGGCGCAAGCGTGTTATATAAAAAGCATAATGTGAAAAATCCCATTCCGATTAAGAGTTGCAGCCCCAGAGAAGCGTCCCAATTAAACAATATACAGGTGTAGATCCCTACGACCCAAGAAACGACCGCCGTGATCGTCGGGTAATAAATAAATGTTTGGAACCAGCCGAAGGCACAAGCCAATCGCTTACTGCCAAATTCCTCGTAATAGGTAATCACTCCACCGGCCTTATCGGTACGCGATGCGAGCTGGCTGAGACAAAGACCACCGAATATAATACTAACCGCCGCCAATGCAAATACGACGACACCCAAAAACACACTTCCGCCTGTCTCAATCAGAATGTTATCACTCTTAAAAAATATTCCCGAACCGATACAAATCCCTACAATCATTGTAATCGCCGTAAATATACCATATCTCTCTTTTGCCTGTTCCAACTGAAATCCCCCTCAGTGTTATATACTCGCTCATATCTAAAAGCCCAAATATAATTTCGGGTTTCTCATCACTCCTATGCCTAGTATTTGCATACAAAAACTTTTAAAACTTCCACAAATTATCCACACAAAAAAACATGAAAGTATTAATCCTTCCATGCTTTATCATAATACTATAGAACAAAATTGTATGCAATACAATTTGTACGGCATACAATTTACCATATTACGGATATTCACATTACCTTGTATGCTCGGTTACGCCTGCTTTCTTGATCGGAGAAAATGTCAGCAGTTGATAGTTTCCCAAGATGCGCAAAGCAGAACCGGTTTTTTCAATCCCGGCAAATGCTCTCTGCACTCTAGGATCATGCAGCTCTCCATAAAAGTCAATCAAGAAATAATAAGTGCCTAATTGACGCTTCGTCGGTCGCGATTCAATTTTGGTCAAGTTAATTTCTTCTTGAGCAAAGGAACGCAACACTTCGTAAAGCGCCCCCGGATAGTCTTTACCCAAGGTAATCATCGTGGCAATTTTCCACGGCTCCGTTTCGGTTTTGACAAACTCCAAAAGATCTCGCCAATTTTTCGCCGCAAAGACAAAACGCGTGTTATTATTTGTGCGGTCTTGAATGTTCGCCGCTAAAATTGTCAAATCGTATATATCTGCCGCTAACACTGTACCGATGGCGGCGAATTCGTGACTCCCGGCTTCTTGTACCATTTGCGCCGCCTTTGCCGTGCTGTTGACAGACTCTGTCTCAATATGCGGAAAATACTCTCGCATATACTGGTGGCACTGCGCCAACGCTTGGGGATGCGAGAAGATTTTCCGAATCTGATGGAGCTTCGTCCCCGGGCTGACGAGCAGAGAATGGGATATCGGCACGACGACCTCTTTGACAATCCCTAAATCTACTTGGTTTGCCAGAAAATCAACTGTTAAGTTGACCGATCCCTCAATTGAATTCTCAATCGGTACGACGGCACCGTCAATCTCGCCTTGATCGGCAGACAGCAAAACATCGGCAATGCTCGGGTATGGCAACAACGTACAGCATTCCTTGGGAACCAATTGCTGTGCCGCTTGCTGTGTAAACGTCCCTTCCGGTCCCAAAAAACCTATCTTATAGTTCATATGCCTGTTCAATTTCCTTTCTCATCTCTTCGGCTCGTGATGCCGCTTTGCTCGCCATCTTTTCCAATAACCCATGAAAATCATGCTGCTCTAAATACCGCAGCCCCGCTTCCGTCGTGCCATTCGGCGAAGTGACTTTTCTGCGTAATTCAGCCGGTTCCTCCGCCGTATCGATGACCATTTGAACCGCACCGGAGACTGTTTGCAGCACTAGCTTGCGCGCATCGTCCGCCGACAATCCCAAACGGATTGCCGCTTGTTCCATACCCTCGATCAGATAATAGATATACGCCGGTCCGCTGCCGCTGATCGCTGTCACCGCATCCATTTGCCGTTCGTCGACGACGACCACATTTCCGGTCGTCGCAAAGATCGTCTCCGCGATATCCATTGTTGCTTCTGTAGCGTAAGCTCCGGCGCAGATACCAGTTGCCGACCGTCCGATAGCACTGGATGTGTTAGGCATGGCACGTACTACAGGAATTTCCGCTTGTAGCGCCTGTTCAATCATCAGCGTCGTCACACCCGCCGCCACAGAGATCACCGTATGCTGTGCTGTCAGTAACGGCGCAATCTCCTGGCAAACGGGGACGATTGCAGCCGGTTTTACCGCCAATATAATGACTTGTGCCTGTCTGCATCCCGTTTGTATATCGGTCGGCTGCACCTGATACCGTTGCTGCATGCCCAGCAGCTTTGCTTTGTCACGCGCATTTGTCACATATATATTGTCTGCGGCAATTATCCCTGAACTTGTCAATCCTTTAATCATTGCCTCAGCCATGGAACCTGCTCCGATAAAAAAGACGTTCAAAAAAGCACCTACTTTCTCACTTGACCCTCGCCGCGAATCTGATACTTATAGCTGGTCAACTCCGGTAGTCCCATAGGACCGCGCGCATGCAGCTTCTGTGTGCTGATGCCGATTTCCGCGCCGAATCCAAACTGGAAACCGTCTGTAAAGCGCGTCGATGCGTTGTGATACACAGCAGCAGCATCGACTTGTGCGAGAAATTTCTCGGCATTTTCCTGATCATCGGTGACAATCGCTTCCGAATGGCGGCTGCCGTACTTTTCAATATGCGAAATTGCTTCGTCAACAGATTTGACGATTTTCATACTCAAAATGTTATCGAGAAACTCTTTATAATAATCTGCTTCCGACACTTCTTGGACACGCTCGTCGTAAGCACGGCTTTCTTCGCATCCTAGAACCTGCACGCCATGCTCATTCAAAGCGTCGAGCAATTGAGTGAAATATTTATCTGCCCAATTTTTCTCAACGAGAATATTCTCAATCGTATTGCATACGGATGGACGTTGTGTTTTTGCGTTGATGGCAATCGCAATTGCCATGTCAACCTGAGCTTGCTCGTCAATATAAAGATGACAATTGCCCACCCCGGTTTCTATGACAGGGACCGTTGATTTTTCAACGACCATTTTTATCAAGCCTGCTCCACCACGCGGAATGACCAAATCCAAATATTCGTTCAATGTCAGCATTTCTTCGACAAGATTGCGGTCAGTTCCCTCAATATATTGCACTGCATTCGGAGAAATTTCCGTATGAGCGAGCGCACCTTTGACGATCGCAACTAAGCATATATTGCTGTGGATCGCATGGGAACCACCGCGCAGCAACACAGTGTTACCCGTCTTTAAGCACAGACCGATGGCATCAATTGTCACATTGGGGCGCGCTTCATAAATAATTCCGATCAATCCGAAGGGCACTCTGACCTTTTGCATATGCACGCCGGAATCGAGCGTGCGCTCAAGCAAAATTTCTCCGACTGGATCCTCTAACTCCGCAATTTGCCGCAGCCCCTCAGCCATATCGGCAATGCGTGCTTCATTGAGCATCAGGCGGTCAATCATCGCTTGCGGTGTTCCATTGGCAATCGCCGCATCGATATCCTTTTTATTTTCTTGGACAATCAACGCGCTGCGTTGATGCAATTCATCGGCGATTTTGAGAATGGCTTGATTTTTCTGCTCGGTAGACATAACAGATAACTGACGGCACAACTTTTTCGCCAATTGCGCCTTTTTAACAACCTCTGACATCTAATCTCCTCCTCAATAAATTTCATCCATTATCTCACAACTCACCGGTGAAGCAAAGCATGATTTTCGATCAACCTGTAAAACAATGCAGTCAGTTGACTAATAAATAAACATATCATTTTTGTGAACCACAATGCTGCCTTTCGGTCTGGGGCTCTGTTCCAATAGCATCTGTAGTTCTCCACTCGCCAAACAGGACATACCTTTGCCGATTTTCTCGCCGTCTTCTGTACAAATATCGATCACAGCCCCTGTACAGAAATCACCCTCTGTCTGTCTGACACCCGCCGCCAGTAGACTTTTGTTTTCTTCTATGAGTGCTTTCATAGCACCCGGATCGATAATTACTTTGCCCAGTGATTTGCTGGCAAAGGCAAGCCATTGCTTGCGGTGTTTCATCGTTTCTTTTGCCGGCAAAAATGTCGTTCCGACTGCTTCGCCGTCAAGAAACACCTTTTTAATCACCCAAGGCGTGTCACTTTTGGCGATGATCGCTTTCGCTCCACTTAACGTGGCAATTCTCGCCGCTTCAATTTTCGTCGCCATACCGCCCGTACCTGCCTTAGTACCGGCTCCCTTCGCCATGTCGAGAATTTCTTTGTCAATCGTTTCCACAATATCTAGCTTTACAGCTTCGGGATTTTTTCTCGGATTGTCGGTATATAATCCATCAATATCCGTCAACAGCAATAGGCTGTCTGCTTCGACAACGCCTGCAACTAACGCTGCTAGACGGTCATTGTCGCCGAGGCGAATTTCATCTACGACGACCGTATCGTTTTCATTGACAATCGGAACAATACCTTCCTGTAGTAACACTTGGAAGGTATTTTTAGCATTAATATATCGCTTGCGGTCAGCCACGTCTTCTCCCGTCAACAGTATCTGTGCGACGTTGATTCCCTCACATTGAAATAATTGCTCATAACGATGCATCAGCAGTCCCTGACCGACGGCGGCAGCTGCCTGCTTGCGCGGCACCGTCATCGTCTCCCGTTCCCACTGCAATTTCCCCAGCCCCGCAGCCACGGCACCGGAAGATACGAGCACCACTTCATATCCTTTACGGATGATATGCGCGATTTGCGTCGTCAATCTTTCTATTTGTTCATAATCAATCGCTCCGTCAACAGTCAAGCTGCTGCTGCCGACTTTGATGACGACTCTGTTCTTCATTTAATCTACCTCCGGAAACGATTCCAGACAAGCGCCTTCATCAATTGCCTGTAATGTGCGCACCGTACACGGAACTTGATATTCACTGAATGTCTGCTGAATCACTTTGGCAATGCCGTCTGGGTCATGTTCGACGAAAGCAAGTATCGTCGGTCCTGCTCCACTCAGAACGACACCCAATGCGCCGGCACGCTTGGCATTTTCAATCACTTGGTCCATGCCCGGTATCAACGAGCTTCTGTACGGTTGATGCAAACGATCTTCCATCGCACCGGACAGCAATTCCGTTTTACCGGATATCAATGCAGCCACGAGCATAGCGGATTTGCCGACATTAAAGACAGCATCTTTATGTGGCACCATCTCCGGCAGTGCAGCCCGCGCCTGTTTCGTCGGCAGAATAAATTCCGGGATTGCCACGACAGTCTGAATATTGTCAGGCAAATGCATCTTATGATAAAGTAATCGGTCTGCACCCCAGCAGGCGACGACCACTCCTCCCAAAAGTGCTGGGAGGACATTATCGGGATGTCCCTCGATATTCGTCACCAATTCTGCAAGCTGCTGTTCGTCCAGCGGAAAATCTAGAAGTGCATTGGCGGCGACCACACCGCCGACGACTGCTGCCGCACTGCTTCCCAAGCCGCGTGCCACCGGTATTTCATTTTCCAGATGAATACGCAATCCTTCACACGGACGCCTAGCCAGTGCAAATACACGGCTTGCCGCCTCAAATACAATATTATCGGCTTCCGTACTGATTTGTGAGGCTCCCTCACCACTTACCGTAATTTTCAAAGTATCGCAAAAATCCATCTCAACTGTATTGTACATGTTGAGTGCTACACCCATTGTGTCGAAACCCGGTCCCAGGTTCGCTGATGTTGCAGGTACCCTGACCTTTACCATGCTACGTATCCCCCAACTCTATATTTGCCCTCTGATTAGCCGATAATTTTCTTCATGACCGCCTGTCTGTCCGCACTGACGACTTCCGGTTGATAATTAGTCACCTTCAGCGCCGTATCCGGGTCTTTCAAACCGTTACCTGTCAACACACTGACGACAGTTGCTCCCTTAGGAATCTTGCCGTCTTTGACTGATTGCAATACACCGGCAAGCGATGCTGCCGAGCCGGGTTCTGCGAAGATACCCTCTCTGCGCGCCATCAGCTTATACGCCTCGATAATTTGCGCGTCGGTAACCATATCGATTTTGCCGTTTGACTCCTGTGCCGCATTGACGGCTCCTTGCCAGCTTGCAGGATTACCGATGCGGATTGCCGTCGCAATCGTTTCCGGTTGCTCAATCACTTGATTCTTGACAATCGCTGCTGCTCCTTCGGCTTCAAAACCGAACATAATCGGAGTCTTATTGACTTTTTTCAATGTGAAATATTCTTTGAACCCTTTCCAGTACGCCGTAATGTTCCCTGCATTACCTACAGGGATCGCCAAATAATCGGGAGACGCTCCCAATTGATCGCAAATTTCAAACGCCGCCGTCTTCTGTCCCTCAATCCGGTATGGGTTCACAGAATTGACCAATGTAATCGGTTCGCGCTCCGTAATGTCACGGACAATTGTCAACGCTTGGTCGAAGTTCCCCTCAATTGCCACAACCTGTGCACCGTACATGATTGCCTGCGCCAACTTACCCAAAGCGATATTCCCCGCTGGAATCAATACGACACATCGCATACCCATCCGTGCCGCATAAGCCGCTGCTGCCGCCGACGTATTCCCCGTCGAAGCGCACATGATCACTTCGCTGCCTTCTTCCGCCGCTTTCGCGACTGCCATAACCATTCCGCGGTCTTTGAACGAGCCTGTCGGGTTCAACCCTTCATATTTAAAATACAAATTGATTCCCAATTCCTGCGACAAATTCTTCGCATGGACTAACGGTGTATTTCCCTCGTATAGAGTCACTGCCGGTGTCTTTTCGCTGACAGGCAAATACTCTCGGTAATGCTCAATAATTCCTTCCCATTTCATGCTTTAGCGTCCTCCCTCTTCTACTCTGACAACATTGTGCAATTGAATAATTTTGTCCAGCTTTTCGATTTCCTCAACCGCTTTGTGCAAATTCCGATGGCTTACTGCATGTGTGACTAATACGATTTCTGCTTCACCGACAGCGCAATTTTCTCCGCCTGAACTTCGACCACCGCGCTGAATAATCGATTCGACGCTGACTTGATATTCTCCAAGAATTCTCGTAACTCCGGCTAAAACTCCTGATTCATCTTTTACGAGCAGCCGAATATACGCTTTGGAAACAACATCGTCAATTTCCTTGATCTGCTTACTATTATAGCATGTGCAGCCAAGTCTTCCCACGGCATTGGCACGAATATTACGCAAAATTTCTACGACATCGCCCATGACCGCACTTGCCGTCGGTAATTCACCGGCACCTTTGCCATAAAACATCGCATCTCCAAAGGCTTCCCCTTTTAAAAATACGGCGTTATAGACTCCGTTGACGTTTGCCAGGGGATGCTTATCCGATATGAATGTCGGGTGTACGCGAACTTCAATTTTTCCGTTTTCCCGCTTAGCCACACCCAATAATTTAATCACATAGCCCAAATCTTTGGCGTAAGAAATATCACTTGCCGATATATTCGTAATGCCTTCTACGAAAACATCATCAAACGTCACCCGCGAGTTAAATGCAATCGATGCCAATATGGCGATCTTTCGCGCGGCATCCAATCCACCTACGTCTGCTGTAGGGTCAGCCTCAGCATAACCCAATGCCTGTGCCTCCGCCAACACATCGGCAAAATCAGCCCCCTCTTGCGCCATCTTACTCAAAATGTAATTTGTCGTTCCGTTCAAAATTCCCATAATTTCCGTAACTTGATCGGCGGACATGCTTTCTTTGATAGCGCGAATAATCGGAATCGCCCCCGCCACAGAAGCCTCGAACATAAAATCGCGCTGTGCCCGTTCTGCTGCCGCGAATATTTCTTGACCGGCAACCGCCACCAAGTCTTTGTTGGCTGTCACGACATGCTTCCCTTCATTCAGTGCGGCGAGAATATATTGTTTCGTCTGCTCGATCCCACCCATAACTTCTATGATGATATCAATCTCTGGATCATGAATCACTTCGTTCGGATCATCAGTAAATTGCGCATTCGGCAATTGCACATCGCGTTTTTTATTGAGATTCCTTACGGCAATGCGAGTGACCTCGACATTGTATCCGGTTTTTTGCGATATATCCTCGCGATTATTTTCAATCATTTTCACTATACCGGTTCCCACGGTTCCCAAACCCAGTAACCCTATCTTTAACGTTTCCATAATTATTACCACGCTCCTATTCAAGTATGTCCGACTATTTGTGCTTTTTTTACTCCGTGAATCTGATCTAGCGTTTGCATGAATTCCTTAATATCTACGCTCATAGAATTCGTTTCGACCGTCAGCGTAACAATCGCCATCCCTTGCAAGGGCAAAGTCTGATTGATCGTCAATACATTTCCCGAAAATCTCGCAACGGTTCCCAGTACTTCGAAAAGTACTCCCGATTCATGCAATAATTCCAACGTGATCGTCACGACAGATTCGCGCAGCGATTCATAAAACGGCAAAATCCCATCTTTATATTTGTAAAATACACTGCGGCTGATGCCCATCTTCTCCACTGCTTCTTTTACAGTCGATACTATCCCCGCATTTAATAATTCCTTTGCCTCTGCTGTCTTAATGATGACTTCCGGCAATATTGCGGCTTGTACCAGATAATATTGGGTCTGCTTCGTCATCGCCACTCGATTCACCTCCCTGCCTCTCACACAACTGTCCTCTGCACAAATACAAACGTCTTTGCTTGATAGACATTATAGCATGTAAAGCGGAAAGGTCAAGACTAAACAGGTGCATACTAGCAGATTCTATCTAAGACATTTTACATACTAGGAGATGCTATATTAGGAAAAGAATAAACGCCTGTAAGCGCTTATTCTTTCGTGGTGTTAACTTCCTTATTTTAATTAACTTAGTTTTAATTGCTTTGAATTTTAGTTGCCTTGAATTTGTATCGGCGGGAAGATATTCGGCGGATTGACAAGCGTGCCGCCTTTATCAGTGCCTTGCCCCATAGGCGTTCCGTTACCATTGTAATAGAATTGTGGAACATTTCCTATATATAAGGCATACGCGATTGGAACCCTTGTGGTAACTCTCGTAATCGTCGTTGAAAAAGGGATGACAACCCTGACATCGGCGCGAATATCTATATAAATAACATGCAATGTTTGATTAATTCCCGCTTCCTCAAAACTCCAATCAATATTTACATAGGCAGTACCCTGCGGAATGATCGTTATCGGGATTGTCGGTCCGTATTGCGACAAAATTGCCGAATTGATCGCCATTCCCAGGGGCAAGCGAAGAACCTCTTTTTGCACGTTATTTAACACATTCTGCACTCGTGCCATTGTCGCAGCCGAAATTCTCGTCACTTCTGAAAAATTCAACTGCGCATAAGCAACGCGACCCTGCTGATCCAACTGGACATCAAGCAGATTCCGATAGTCCGTCTCTTCGGCAATTTTTTTGCCAATTGCATCATTAATTGCTTCCGTCGCCAATTTCCTCGTACGCATTTCCGCCAACGTAATTAGATTGGGACGAAATTGTGTTTCGACAAAATAAAATGTGTAACCCACAGTATAGAGAAATACTGATAACACAAGAAAGACAATGATACTGCGCCGGTTCCGCCCTGTTCGCAATATTCCCATTTCCAACACCCCACTTATCAAAAGTGTATGCAGGAATGTTGGAAAACTACCCTGCTTGTATCCTATTTTATTGTCACATCTATTTTATTTTTACATATTTGCGTTTACCGACTTGAATGATCATTCCGGATTTTGGCTCTAATTCTAAATTCGCGTCTTCGACCTTCTGCTCATCAATCTTAACGGCACCTTGTTGCACCATCCGACGCCCTTCACCGCTTGATGCCACCAATCCCAACTCCAGCAAAAGTTTCGCGATCCATACTTCTCCCTGTTCGTTCAAGATGCCTTGCGGTACACTTTTCTCTTCAATATCTGTCGGAAGCTGATGATTTTGAAAGACACTTTTAAAGTTTGCTTCTGCTTCTTCCGCTGCCGCTTCGTTGTGATACTTCGCCGTCAGATGGAAGGCAAGCTTCATTTTCGCATCCCGTGGATGGATCGTGCCGTCGGACAATCCGCGCTTTAACTGCTCCAATTCTTCTAAACTCACATCGGTGACAAGTTCGTAGTATTTTATCATCAATTCATCAGGAATTGACATCGATTTCCCGTAAATATCCCTAGGCGCTTCGTCAATGCCGATATAGTTGCCGGCACTCTTGCCCATTTTCTTCACGCCGTCCAGCCCTTCGAGCAACGGAGTTGTAATGGCGATCTGTGGCTCTTGTCCAAATTCCTTCTGCAATGTTCTTCCCATTAACAAGTTAAACGTCTGATCGGTACCGCCCAATTCAATATCCGTTTCCATCGCTACAGAATCATATCCCTGCATCAACGGATAGAAAAACTCATGCACGCTGATCGGCTGCTGCGAAGTGTAGCGTTTATGGAAATCTTCACGCTCCAGCATTCTGGCGACTGTCATCTGGCTGCCGAGACGGATGATCTGTTCAAAATTCAAAGGCGCAAGCCACTTGCTGTTAAACAGTAGGGTGATTTTGTCTTTATCAAGGATCTTCTCAACCTGCTCTAAGTAAGTCGCTGCATTGTACTGAACTTCCTCTTCTGTCAATTGCTTTCTCGCCTCGGAACGACCTGTCGGATCGCCAATTCGTCCGGTAAAATCGCCGATCAGCAATTGCACCGTATGACCTAATTCCTGAAACGTCTTTAACTTCTGTAACACAACCGTATGACCGAGATGTATATCTGGAGCCGTCGGGTCAATCCCTAGTTTCACCTTCAACGGAGTCTTTGTTGTTATTGATTTAATCAGTTTTTTGACAAGTTCCTCCTCGGGAATAACCTCCGCCACTCCACGCTTGATATGCGCCAGTTGCCTCTCTAGCTCTTGCTGTACCTCTGGGCTTAACACCTGTTCCGCCGCTTTTGCTTCGTTTACCATGTTTTATTTCCTCCATTTTGTTTGATGAAAATATTTGCATACTCTTAATACAGAAAACTAAAAAACTCGTCCTGCTTCATTATTAATGAAGGGACGAGTTGAATCGCGGTACCACCCTAATTCACGCCAAACCGGCATGCACTTTCCTGCACAATAGCTCCCGGGTGTAATTTCAATATACGCGACTTTCGGTTCGCACCAACCACCGAATCTCTGTACATATCGCTGCATATCTAAGAATCCGTTCATAGCTACCATTATTAAATTATGTTCTGATTATTATACTACATTTTTGGAAATATACGCAACTAATTTAGCTTTTGTTCCGTCATATAAACTATGTTATAATAATATATGATTTTTTCCCAAAACAAAAAATGTAAGAAGTCCGGTTTTTATAGAGAGGGGTTCCCACGATGGCTGAAAAGTCACCTAATACAAATGCAAATCGCAAAAAACAAATGCAGCAATTTAAAACGATTTTTTGGAAAGGATTCAAGCTATTTTTAATCTTTATGGTCGTCATCGGCTTTTTTGCTGGAGGAGCCGTTACCGGCTTTATTGCGTCACAGGTCAAAGGCATGCCTACGCCTTCTGCCGCCGAAATCCGCGAAAAGGTAAACGAAGGATGGCAAGTCGGTTTTGCCTATTTCGATGACGGGTCGGAAATCGGACAATTGCGCGCTGAAGAAAACAGAAGAACCGTACAATTGAATGAAATGTCGCCCTATTTAATTGATGCTTTTGTCGCCACAGAAGACAGAGATTTTTTCAACCATCCCGGTGTAAACATTAAGGCTGCTTTTCGAGCTGTCATTCAAAACCTCCAGGCAGGAGAAATCGTCAGTGGTTTCAGTACGATTACGCAGCAGTTGGCGAGAAATACATTTTTGACGAATACGCAATCATTAGAAAGAAAAGTCAGAGAAATCTTCCTCGCACTGCGCATGGAACGTGTACTGACAAAAGAAGAAGTTTTGGCTGCCTATATGAATAAAATTTATTTCGGAAAAGATGCCAATGGCTCTAATATTTACGGGGTCGAAGCCGCTGCTAAAGCATTCTTCGGGGTCGAGTCCAAAGATTTGAATCTCGCACAAGCTGCAATGATCGCCGGACTGCCGCAGAATCCGATCGGCTATTCTCTGTATAACAATCTCGAAGCGGCAACCAACCGCCAGCATCGTGTATTGAGTTACATGCAGACGAACAATTTTATCACGCAAAGCGAGCATGACGAAGCAATTGCCTATAATATTGATGCCAATCTCGTGCGACCACAGGCGCGCGCTTACTCGAAATATCCTTTCTTGATGATGGATATAGAAAATCGCGCCGCAGAAGCATTAGTATCTACCGGAATGTATGACAATATAAGCGATGCACATTATGCCGTACTCAGCAGTGGTGTGCATGTATATACGACGATCCAGCCGGAAATGCAAGCGATTGTCGACGAAGTTATCAGCAATCCAGAAAACTTTATGAAAAATATCAATTACAAACATCCAACCACCGGAGATCCGATTGAAGATGCCATGCAAGAAGCCGGCGTCACTATGGTCGATCCAAAAACCGGTGCCATTTGGGCGATGGGCGGCGGGCGCGATTTTAGCCGAAGTCAGACAAATCACACACGAGTCATGCGACAAACGGGCTCTGCAATGAAAACAATAGCCGTATTTGCACCGGCAATCGAAAAGAAAATTCTCATGCCTGGATCGGTCATCGACGACGTACCATTTTCACGTCCTGATCCATCAGCAAAATCAGGTTTTTACACACCACAAAACTGGGATAGAAAATTTCACGGCTTAATTACCGCCAGAGAAGCGCTGAAATGGTCATACAACATTCCTGCGCTGAAAATATTTGAACAATTGTCACCACAAGTAGGTATGAATTATGTAGAACAAATGGGTGTAACAACACTGACGGACGGCGACAAACGACAACTCGCTTCTGCCATCGGCGGTCTAGAAAAAGGTATCAGTGTTGAAGAAATGATCGGCGCTTATGCTACTTTTGCCAATAACGGGGTGCACAATCAGACACATCTTATAAAGAAAATTACCGATCGAGACGGGAACGTAATTTATGAACATAAACTGGAACCAAATCCTGTATTCAGCGAACAAACCAGTTACATAGTTACTGATATGTTGCGTACAGTAGCGCGCAGCGGTACAGGTGGTCGTGTCGGCTCTACATTTGGCAGCCGCGATGTCGTCGGAAAAACCGGAACGACCAACGATACGAAGGACTCTTGGTTCCTCGGTTACACTCCTGATGTTGCACTAGGTGTGTTTATCGGATTTGACATTCCGTATCCGATGCCAAATAGCGAAGGCTCCCGATCGACAATTATTTTTAACATGATCATGAAGCAAGTATTCGAAACATTCCCAGAGCGTTTCCCTGCTTCCAGCCGTTTCACAGAACCTTCGGGGCTGATTCCTGTGTCTGTATCAAGCAAATCAGGAAAATTACCTACGGAAGTAGCACATGATGCAGGATGGGTCGTTACCGATTTATTTGTCAAAGGTACAGAGCCTATAGAATACTGTGATGTTGTCGTGCAAAGTGAGTATGTAGAAGTCGAAGGTGTCAAATATCTACCAAGCCCTTATACGCCACTGGATAGAATAAAAACGGGCTATTTCATTAAACGTGCTCCTTACGAATTACCTGATGGTAATTCTGCGTATGCACCGTTGGATGCCGGTTTAGAATTGCCGACAGAGATTGACCCATTATACAATCCGGAAACATTCGGACCTGGTCAGCCTGAGGGACTGCAAGTGACAAACCACTCGCCTTCATCTGTGTCATTGCGATGGTCGCCGTCTTCAAGCAGTGAACTTCTGGGGTATATCTTAGAACGAAGCGATTCCCCTGCCGGTATTTTCACGGCTGTACACGACGGAGTATTGGGGTCACCTCAATTCACGGATTATGCTGTATCTAATTCATTTACGTATTACTATCGAGTAAAAGCCGTCGACAATCAGGAGCGCACATCAAACCCGAGCAATGTCGTCAGTATTCGCCCGGGAGTCAATCCACCGAAGACACCGGCAGATGTTAGCATATCGGAATCGCCGATGGGCATAACCCTGACATGGCGTGCAAATTCATCAAGCGATAACGTGTATCGTTACCGCATATATCGTGCACTGGCAGCGACAGGTCCGTTTGAGTTTCTTGGTGCAACGCCTGATACACGTTTTACCGATGTAGCTGCTAGTTCGGAAGGCGAATTTTGGTACTACATTACCGCAGAAAACGAAAGCGGCGAATCAGCAAAAACCAAAACTCTGACACTTACGAAACAACCGTCTGCTCCGACAAATGAGCAGCCTGGTAACGGGCAACAACCTAACGGACAACCAAATGGTTCTGGATTACCGTCGAACCCACCAGGTCAATCCGAACAGCCAGGCTCTGAATCGTCCGCTGGACAGAACAACGGAAACACCAACGATTCATCCGACGATACGCAGAGCAATCGGTTTTTAGACAATTTATTCCCAGGTAGATAGCAAGCACCGTTTATTTCAATCTAACATTTCATTGCAGTCTAACGTATGTAAGCCCCTTAAGCTATAATGCAACTGTAGCTCAAGGGGCTTTACATATTTACTTAATTAGCAGCGCACACTAAAGAAAAGGAGCGTGATATGATGAATGGCAATGCAGAACTTCTCAATTTTGTATATCAAAACTCTCAAATGGGTGTTACGACAATCAATCAGTTGCTCGACATTTCCAAAGACGTCAATTTCAATCAACACTTACAATCCCAATACAGCGAATATGAATCTATCCATAAAGCTGCCAAGGAGCTGCTCAACCAAAACGGCTACGACGAAAAAGGCATCAGTGCTTTAGAAAGGTTGCGCACTTATCTGATGATCAACATCCAGACACTGACGGACAAATCAGCCTCGCATATTGCAGAAATGATGATGATCGGCAGCACGATGGGCGTTATTCAGGCACTCCGAAGCATCCGCCAATACCAAAATTCCGAGCCCAATATTCTCGAACTCATGCAGCGACTTCTTAAATTCGAGGAAAATAACATTTCGCAGTTAAAACAGTTTATATAATACACGAAGCTGTTACAAAACGAATTTTATTGTTTTCGTTTTGCAACAGCTTTTATCTTTTCCCTCACTTTTCGTTTTTCTACTATTTTCAACTTTGTATTCATCTTAACTTTTGCGCCATATTGCGAGGCAAATATTTGATTCAATTGATCATATCGAGCATTTTATAAAATATTTCAACATGAGTCTTTTCGTCTAAGATAATACGTTCTAATATGGCGACTATATTAGGATCGCGGATCGTTTCAGCCTGTTTTGTGTATTTTCGAATTGCCTCTTCCTCGCCGCGAATAGAATTACAGATCACGTCTCTTACTTGATAAGGATATTGATTATATCCAGGTGTCCAGTAAACCATTTGGCGGTTCTCCATGGTCCAGAGCCTAGGATCAACTCCCATCAAAAAAGCCAGCCTAGCATATATATCCAAATGATGCATTTCGACAACGCTGATTTCATGAAAACAACGGGCAAAATTAGCGTAATCAGGATTTAGAATAACGCTGTTATAAAAATACAAACTCACTGCCGTCATTTCAGAATTGCCGCTCCCTACATTGCTAAGCATAGCCAGGGCGTAATCGGGGTTGCAGCCGGCTACCTTTATTTCTGGATACGGCAAATCTAACCTTGTCCGGCAAAAATCATTATTATCGGGCACAGTCTTCCCCTCCAATAGAATTCACATACTCGCACATTGTACTGTGAAATTATATGAAGAGGTTCAGTGAATTATAACGCCCAAAAAACTGAAGTTGTTTACCGTATATAATTAAAATGAGACTTTTTGAATAGGTGAATCGTGTTATATCTAGGAGGTGAGCTAATGGAGGACAATTCTTTATTGCGTACGAGTAAAGAATTGGCTGAAATGTACCAGCGGAATGTGAATAGAGTTTATAAGCTGTGCTATATATACTTGAAAAACGCTGTGGATGCAGAAGACGCCGTTCAATCTATATTCCTTAAGTTGCTACAATCAAATGTTTATTTCAATAGCTACGAGCACGAAAAAGCATGGTTCATCACAACAACCAAAAACCATTGTAAAGATATACTTAAATCTTGGTGGAAACGACAACGCGTTGATTTTGAAGTTTTACCAGATATCGCCTCACAAGATGAAGATAGGCAAGAGAAAGAAATCATTGCAAAGCTTCTTGCTCTCCCCGAAAAATACCGAGTGATTTTACACCTTTATTATCTTGAAGATTATTCCGTGAAAGAACTAGCAACACTTTTAGGGCGTAATGAAAGCACTATCCGCTCGCAACTGCAAAGAGGACGCGAAAAACTCAAAATTGATTTAGGAGGTAAAGACTTTGGATAAAAAAGTTGTAAACAAACTATCTGAAATTCTTGACCCTACAGAGGAACAAAAAGAGCGAATGTTTAATAATATTTTAAACAACCACGAAAATAGATTTACACAGAAAAGACGATTTATATCGGTCAAGCGTTTAAGACCTTCTTTAGTGGCGGCAGTGATGGCTTTTTGTTTAATTACCACAACAGCGTTTGCCACTGTACATTTAGGATTAGATATCAAATTTCTCAATTTTCTTAATCCTTCAAGCGATAAGCAAGCGGAATATTTTGCAAACGGAGCTTACGTCGTTGATAAACAGGTGAAAAACAAAAATGGAACATTGGACATTAAACAAGTGATCGGTGACAGCAATTTGACTTTAATTCTAATGGATTTTATAGCACCTGAAGGAACTGTTTTAAATAAGGCGCATTATAGTTTTGAGGATATGTATACTAATATTTTGGGAAACCATGGTTTTTATGGTTACGGCATTATTTCGTTGGAAGATGAAAATATTAACGATAATAAAATCAGTATGGTAATGCAAATAAATAACAGAGATAGCTTTATGGGGAGAGAAATTCATCTGAAATTTACAAATTTACAAGGAGCAGATACAAAACCCGGAGAGTTTACTACCGCTGTATCGGGTGAATGGGAGACCCGTTTCAAGCTTAACTTCAAAAGCTACTCAACAACCTATCAATTAGATAAATGGGTGAATATTTATGGCTATGAAGCAATTTTAAAAACAGTTTCAATTTCGCCAATTTCTGTTGCCTTAAATCTTGATAGTCAGTTTTTAAGTGATATCGTTGAAGCTTCAGAAAATTGGGAAACGGAAAACCTAGAAGCGCTTGGACTAAGCGAGCATTCGGATCTTTATCCTATAACAATAAATTATAAAGATGGAACTTCAGAAACAACCGATGTTCTTAAAGGTATGCACTCTATGGGTACTGACGGCATATGGTTTATCAAAACCTTTGAAAATGTTATAAATGATAAGGAGATACTATCTATCACATTCTTTGACACAGAAATTCCAATCACTCATTAATTATTATGGTAGCGGCGGCTTTGAAATACTCAACAAAGCCGCCGTGTCTAGGTCTAATCTTACTTTGCTTGATATACATATTTCCCCATAACGTCCTTCATCACATTCAAATATTTTGTGGATTAGAAGTTTCCTTTATTAATATAGACATCTCTTTCAACGATTTAGTTCCCTATTATTAATATTTTCTTGCACAAATATAAACTATATAAAAGAAACAGCCTTATAAGTCCTCTTATGACTTCACGGGCTGTTCCTTTTGCAGTAAATCCAAAAACTATATGTTTATTCGATGACGGGTCTGTTTATTTCACCGTAATTACAGTGACACCCATTCCGCCTTCATTAAATGCCCCGATGCGTGACGATTTGATACGCGGATGATGTTTGACATAATCTTGCACTCCGGCGCGAAGTGCTCCCGTGCCTTTTCCGTGAATAATTGAAACTTCGTGAAATCCGGCTAAAATGACTTTGTCGATATACTGATCGATTTCATAGATTGCCTCATCAATCGTCTTGCCTCGTAAATCGAGTTCCATTTTGACATTTTCATGCTCCTTCTGCAAACGGACAATCTGTTTGCTTTGTACGAGCGGCTTGCTTGCTACTTTTTCCAAGTCGTCACGCTGTAACGTAACTTTCATAATGCCTACCTGAACTAGAAATTCCTTTTCTGAGACTTTCTGTATGATATTGCCCTTCTGGCGCAAGGATTTGACATGGACTTCGTCACCGGCTTCCAGGCGTTGCATTTTTCCTGAATGCCTCTGTATCACTTGCTGCTTTTGCTTAGCAAACTGCAAATCATTTAAATTCTCCAGTTCTTTTTTCTTTTCAATCAATATGTGTTCTTTTACTGTCTGATGCTCTTTTTGCAGTTCTCTCAACTCGCGGATCATATCTTCTGCCTGCATTTTTACCAATGCGATTTCTTCTTTTGCCTGCAATTCGAGTTTATGGATGATTTTTTCTTTCTCATGCTCGAATTTTGTGTACTCTCCGGCAAGCTGTTTGCGTTCGTCAGCAAGCTCTGCTGCCATTGCCGCGACTTTGTCTTTTTCCTTTTCCAGTAATATACGGTTTGCTTCGAGACTTTCCAAAAGCGCATTGACATCTTTTTCTTCCGTACTCAGAAAACTCTCCGCCATGCGAATGTGCTGCTCATCCAACCCTAATCTCTTGGCAATCGCCAAAGCGTTACTCTTCCCAGGAACGCCAATCATCAAACGGTATGTCGGGCGCAGAGACTGCACATCGAACTCAACACTCGCATTTGTCATATCCGGAGTGTCAAAAGCGAAATTTTTCAGTTCGCTGTAATGCGTCGTAGCCACCGTCGCGATTCTCTGTTGATGCAGATGCGTCAGCAGTGCCATGGCGAGAGCCGCACCTTCTTGCGGATCAGTACCTGCTCCCAACTCGTCAAGCAGCACTAAGCTTTTAGATGTGGCAATTTGCAAAATGTAGATCAAGTTTGTCATATGCCCGGAAAATGTCGACAGGCTCTGCTCAATGCTTTGCTCATCCCCAATATCGGCATAAATACCGTCATACACGGTAAATTGGCACTCTTCTTCCGTCGTCGGCTGTATTCCCGAACAAGCTAACAGCGACAGCAAGCCGATCGTTTTCAATGTGACAGTTTTTCCCCCGGTATTCGGTCCCGTAATGACGATTGTCCGGTACTCTTCACCCAAACTAAAATCAATGGCGACGACCGCTTCGTCTGGCAATAGTGGATGTCTCGCCTTTCTCGCTTTGATTAAACCATGCTGGTTGAGCTTTGGATACACGCCTCTTTTGTCGATTGCGTATTGCGCTCTGGCAAAGATAAAGTCGAGTTCCCGCAACTGCTGGATGTTAAGCAATATCTCCTCGCTGTAAATAGCGACTTTCTCCGTCAACTGCCGTAGGATTCGATCAATTTCATTTTTCTGTTTGATTTCAAGCTCTCGCTGTTGATTGTTCAATGTGACAACGCTCTGCGGCTCTATGAACAACGTAGCTCCACTAGCAGATTGATCATGCACCATGCCACCAAATACCGAACGGTATTCCTGCTTAACCGGTATAACATAACGATCATTGCGCGTCGTAATAATTAAATCTTGCAGCATCTTCTGGTAATTGGTATTGCGCAGAATTTCTTCAAGTTTCTGACGAGTCCGTTGCTGTGCCGTGACGATCTGCCGGCGGATTTGTAAAAGAATCGGTGACGCCGTGTCTTTCATCTGCCCGTTCTCATCGATGCACGCCTCAATCTCTTTTTCCAATCCTTGGTGCTCCGTCAGCGGTTCAAAATACGGATATAAGGCAGCCTTGTCCATAGCCAAGTGCTTCACATGATTTCTCCAATAATCCTGCATGAAGCTGATGATCAGACGCGTCGCCCTCAAAGTATTGCCGATATTCAGCAATTCTTCTTCGTTGAGTGCTGCTTGAATCTGCGCTCGCTTCAATGAACTGCGAATATCACGTACCCCTCCAAAGGATAAGTTGCCCTTCCTTTGGATGACGTCTTTCGCCTCACGTGTTTCTTCTTGCAAACGTACGGCAGTATCTAATTGACTGACAGGCAGCATTTCTTCAACGCGTTCCTTGCCGGCGTTGGTCTGTGCCCGCTCAACGATCAATTGTTTAATTTTATTGTATTCCAAAATTCTTAAATCTTTTTCGCGCATATGTTCCTCCTATTTGACGCCCCGTTGCCAATGACCTTTCGTCAAATTGCTTTTATACTCTTCCCTAACCTGACGTTGCAATTCCTCAAGTTCCAGATATAGATCATGCTTGTCGTCGTTAGCATCTTCTATTGCCTGTCCATTTGAGCAAACCAATCGATATGCTTGGGCGTACAATTCTAAAATATGATGCAAATCGGCAGCAGGTCGGAAATCGCGGCTGACATCAACGATAAATCCCTGGTGATGATTCAGGTATAATTCCGGCACATCTACCAAGATACTAGTCACCTGTGAATTGTACAATTCCGCCTGCCCGTATTGATTCTCAATCACCGGCATCTGATAATCCTTGCGGTCAACCAGATATTTCGGCTGATTGGGCTGACTGGGCTGGTCGTCCTCGTCGTGTCTGTCGCTATACGCTGACAACAACGAGTGCTCCGTAATCATCAGGCGATATCTACTGTGCAAGTACACGCAGCCCTTTCCTAGAAACTCTTCCAACTGCCATTTATTTAATTCCAATGACAAGTGAATGGCTTCTGCCCCTAAATCTTGGAGCACTTGATACGAATGTTGATTAAATGCATGCATTCCCACATCAAAAATAATTTTAGCTTGTGGTACAGCCTCCAAAACCATCTCTCTCTGCCCGATTTGATTGACGACAAAACCGCCAACGCCTGACTCCACAGCTTTGCGAATGGCTTGTACCGCCGTCTCACATGCCTGCTCTTTGATCATCGCAGTCATCACCGCGTAGACCGTCTGCCCTCCCGTGCTTTGACAGATATGAACTGCCTCGGGCAGTTCACCCCAATTGCCGGAATAGTACACGACTGTATAGGAGTTAGAAAGCGTTCGTAATACATCTAAACTGGATACTTTCGCTGCCAAATACGGTTGAATCGTTGGATCATATAGTTGCTTATCGATATTATCACTCTGTCCGTCACTGTCAAACAGAAAGTCCGGCTGGTGCATTTGATATTGCTCTTTGTACGTTCTTTGCTCCATACATTGTTCGACAGCCAGGCGCCGGAGCTCATTCAATACACTCACTGGTACAATGATACCTTCTCCCATAGTCAGTTGGCATTCCATAAAATAAAACAGCGTATTACCGAGACGTTGCAGCTGACTGTCAACGGTTTCCTGAGTAAGTGGATGTTTGTGTGCTTTTTCTACTATAAAATCATGGGTGACACTTCCGCTGTTGCCATCCGCATCTTGATAATGCAACACGACATGCTGTCCGCATTCTGCTATTAAATGGAATTTCATGCCGATTCGCAGCGGTTGATCTAAAGACACTATTTCCCGGGAAAGTTTTTTGTCGAAACTTTTGTAAACCCGGCTGCCACGATTGACGAATTTTCTGCAATACACTTGTATGTAGTCTCCCGCTTCGGCATCTGTGATCGATTCGCCTTGGCGGAACATCTCCGACACTGTAAAGCCATTCCCCTCTTGCCCGTCACCTTCCAAATAGATTCCGTCGCCGATAGATAACGGCTTTTGCAAATGAATCATTGCCATGCGATCATCCGATCGGTAGTTTTCTACTGTTCCAATGCATATTCCTTTATTGTTATGACGCTCCAGACCGATCAAATCTTTTCCCAAATCACCGGCAAGATATCCGGTGGAGAAACTCCGATTAAATGTCTGGCTAAGCGTATCGGTAATTCCCAGCATATCCAATCGCTTATTGCCCGAAGTGCCATCCAGTTCTTCATACACTTGGTCAATCATCTGACGATAACTGCTGACCGTTTGAAATACGTAATCACGATTTTTCAAACGCCCCTCAATCTTTAACGTATCAATGCCGATTTCCACCATTCTGCGGATGAATGGCAGTCCCATCATATCTTTAGGGCTGAGCAACGTGCCGCTGCGTCCATCCAATTGATACGGCAAGCGGCAAGGCTGGGCACATAATCCTCTGTTACCACTGCGTCCGCCGATCAAGCTGCTCATCAAGCACTGCCCCGAGTAACTGAAACATTGCGCGCCATGAATAAACGCTTCCAGTTCAACCCCGGGATGGTGCTGAGCGATCTGTTCGATCTCATCCAATGTCAATTCTCGCGAAAGGACAATTCGCTTGAAGCCCATCTCCTTTAATGCTTGTACACCATATCGGTTACTTGTCGTCAATTGCGTGCTGGCATGAACCGGCAGTTGCGGAATACACTCACGAAAGATTTTCGCGACACCGAGATCCTGGACAATGATGCCGTCCGGTGCAAGCTCAGCCAGCTGTTCCGCATAATCTAGTAATTCTTCGATTTCTTCATCTTTCACCAACGTATTGACGGCGATCAAAGTCTGTCTATTGAAAAATCGCGCGTATGCAATTCCCTCTTGCATTTCTTCATAGGAAAAATTGGTTGCACTTGCACGCGCACTAAAAGAATCTCCTCCAAAATATACCGCGTCTGCTCCTGCATGGATTGCCGTGCGCAAAATCTCTAACGAGCCCGCCGGCGCTAATAATTTTATCTTTTTCATCTCATAACACCTCTCGTTCCATTATACACGAACAAAGCCACAGATTATACTTTCTTTTGCCTTTAAACAGTGACTATTACAGCAAACGTCGCTTTTGTAGAGTTGCTATTGAAAGACTGCATGAGAACGTTAAAAAGTCATGGGGACCGCATGTACCCCATGACTTTCTGTATTGTTTATAATCTTATACCGTCTGTGTGTTCAATATCTCGATCATTTTTTCTCGTACGAATCCAAGCTCTGTAATCGTGTACTGACAAATACTTGATTCCGCCAATATATTCTGCACCGATTCGATAGGCAGCATAGACGCTATGTTAATCAGTAACACCAATATCACGATGGTCTCCGCTAGACTCAACAGAATGCCAGCAATGCGATTGACGCTGTTCAATAATGGGAGCGATGCGACCATATTTAACGCATTTCCCACCAGCATGAATCCCATGCGGCACAGAAAAAACAGGAGAACAAAAGCAACTGCCGTCGCCGCCATACTGTTCACAGGAATTTCTATCGGTATCGGCAACGCAAACACTTCATGCACCTCTTGAAATTGAAATAATGGTGCAATCATATCTGCTATCACGGGATGAAATTGATATGTGATCACAAGTGAAGCGATCACACTGATTAAGCTGATAAACTGTAGGACAAATCCCCTGCGAAATCCTTTCCAAAAGCTCGCTATGAGCAAGATTATAATCAGGATATCTATTAAATACATGCCATCAATCATCCTGTCTTTCAATGATTCTTAGTAACTCTTCATACTCTTCTTTCAGGCGGAAATATTCATCGGTAATATTGACCGCAGATAACACCGCAATTTTTCTTGCATCCAGTCGAGGATTGACTTCTGCCAACTGGTTCATTTTATCATCTACATAGCCTGCGACCAACCGCATATGGTTCGATGACGCAGAGCCCTTTAATGTATACTGTTGACCAAAAATTTCAATCGTGATTCTATTTTTCTCGGACATAATGATCCCTCCTAGATACATTATTCCTAATATTCTCCCAATATTCCGATTATTCCTGCCATATCTGCGGAAAACCAAAATATCATATTCTCTATCTCACTGAACTAAGCGCGCAATTCCGCATGGCATTGGCTTTCTAGTGCCGTGACAATCGTCTGGATGACTGCTTGAATCTCTTCGTCGGTCAACGTTCGCTCCGTAGCCTGGAAAGTCAGGGCATATGCCAAGCTCTTCTTACCGTCGGCAACGCCTTTACCTACATACAAGTCGAACAATTGCAAATCTGTCAATAATTCCCCGCCGTTGGCACGGATTGTCGCCATAATGTCCTGTGCCCGTGTTGCTTGAGGAACTACAATCGCTAAGTCCCGCTTAATTGCCGGATAGCGTGGCAGGCTGCGGTGTTGGATGAACAAATTCGCGCATTGCAGAAGTGCATGGAAGTTGATTTCGAAATAAAACGCCTTCGGCAATGCATAGTCTTTCACGACCTGCGGATGAATTTGTCCGATGACACCGATCTCTTGTCCGTCAATCTCAATACTCGCCGTTTGCCCCGGATGGAATGCCGCTCTGCTCACAGCTTTATATACAGGAACATCGCGGGCAATACCGAAATACGCCAATAATTGCTCGACAATTCCTTTCACATAGAAAAAGTCTACAGGCACTTGTTGCGCTCGCCAGTGATTCTCGTTGACGGCTCCATAGGCAATCCCTGCCAACACAGTGCGTTCTTCCGGCTGCTCCTGCAACGGTAATTGCTTCGGCAGAAATACCTTGCCCAGTTCAAATAAACGCACGGAGTCATTCTTATGGTTATTGTTATACTCCGCCAATTCTAGCAATGAAGGCAGCATTGTCGTACGTAAATGGCTCCGTTCCTCGGAAATCGGCATTTTTAACGCGATCATATCACCGTATACGTCGTCCAGCCCCAGGGCTGTAACTTTTGCCGGGTTAACAAAACTATAGGAAACGACTTCATCCCAACCTGATGCCAAAAGGCTGTCACGAACACGGCGGCGTGCCTGCTGTTCCTGATTGAGCTTGCCTTGTGTCGATTGACCGACCGGCAATGTCGTCGGAATATTTTCATAACCGTACAATCTGGCGACTTCTTCCGACAAATCTTCTTCAATCGTAATATCTTTTCTGCGGCTAGGAACTTTTACATTCCATTCTTCACCATTAGCGGTCAAAGTAAACTGCAAACGACGGAAAATATTCTCCATCTGTTCTTTCGATATTTCCGTACCTAAACGCTTGTTAATCCGTTCCACTGATGTACGGATCTCCACTGGTTGGATCTCACTGTCATTGGAATCCGCCAACCCGGAGACAATTTCTCCGCCACCGATTTCTGCGACCAAATGCACTGCATAATTCAATGCATCGATCACGACATTCGGATCAGTCCCCTTTTCATAGCGAATACTGGCTTCCGAACGCAAACCAAGCGCCGTCGAAGTCTTACGCACTGATAATGAGTTGAAATATGCCGATTCCAATAAGATGTTCGTCGTCGATTCAGTAACTTCCGATTCCCATCCTCCCATGACACCTGCTACAGCTACCGCGTCCTGTTCATCGGCAATCACCAGCATGTCTGCTGTCAATCTGCGGT
This sequence comes from Bacillota bacterium, assembly GCA_023388635.1. Lineage (GTDB taxonomy): Bacteria > Bacillota > Bacilli > Desulfuribacillales > Desulfuribacillaceae > JAEWFW01. The sequence continues at coordinate 5,404 of JAEWFW010000004.1, read as the reverse complement.
CTGTTCCATCCAACGTCTTAATGATTTCTCCTTCACGGGCATTTCTGACGATGATTTGCTTGCCGGAGATTTTGTCATAATCGAATGCATGCATCGGTTGCCCGTATTCCATCAAGATTAAGTTCGTCATATCGACGATGTTGTTGATCGAGCGTACGCCGATTGCCTGCAGCTTATTACGCAGCCACATCGGAGACGGAGCGATTTTCACATTTTTGACTATGCGTGCCGTATAGCGCGGGCATAACTCCGGTGCTTGGACATCGACAGTAATCAACTCGTCAATCGATTTGCGCGATTCTTGTACAGCACTTTCCCCTTTTTTCAAAGGGCGGTCAAGCAATGCCGCCATTTCATAAGCGACACCGCGTACACTCAGACAGTCGGAGCGATTGGGCGTCAAATCCAAATCGAGCACTGTGTCATCGAGGTTCAAAGCTTCTCGAACATCACTGCCTAATGGATATTCCTCGGGGAAAACGTAAATGCCTTCCTGTAATTCTTTTGGAAGATATTTTACTTCTAAGCCCAATTCCTTACCGGAACAGATCATCCCTTGGGATTCTATCCCACGGAGTTTTGATTTTTTGATTTTGAAATTTCCCGGCAGCACAGCGCCGACTATTGCAACAGGCACTAGCTGCCCGGCTGCGACATTTGCCGCCCCGCATACGATTTGCAGCGGTGTTTGCTCTCCCACGTCAACTGTGCAGACACGCAATTTATCGGCATCAGGATGCTTTTCCGCCGACAGCACTTTGCCGACGACGACATTTTCTACGCCTTTATCTAACGAAACCACTTCATCAACTTCAATGCCGGCATTTGTCAGGCGATCAGCGATCATTTCCGGCGTTATCCCAGTCAAATCTATCCATTCATTGAGCCACTTATACGAAATTTTCATGTTTCAGCCTCCTATGCCCTCTTTTGGAATTGATGCAAAAAGCGCACATCATTCATATAAAACTGGCGGATATCTTCAATACCATATTTCAGCATGGCAATCCGTTCGATTCCCATTCCGAATGCAAACCCGCTGTATATTTTCGGGTCATAGCCCGACATTTCCAGCACGCGTGGGTGTACCATACCCGATCCGAGAATCTCCAGCCATCCGGTTTGCTTACATACGCGGCATCCTTCTCCGTGGCAAATAATGCAAGAGACATCAACTTCGGCACTCGGTTCGGTGAACGGGAAGAAGCTAGGGCGCAGACGTATCTGCTGGTCTTCTCCGAACAATTGTCTGGCGAACGTCAACAACGTACCTTTCAAATCGCTCATGCGAATGTGCTTGTCAATCACAAGCCCTTCTACTTGCATGAAAACATGGGAATGTGTCGCATCATCATCATCACGTCGATACACACGCCCTGGGCAAATAATCTTCACAGGTACTTCCGGGCGCTTGCGCTCCATCGTCCGTGCCTGAACAGGCGACGTATGGGTTCTCATCAATAACTCTTCCGTAATATAGAACGAATCTTGCATGTCCCGTGCCGGATGGTTCTTCGGCAAGTTCAATGCCTCAAAGTTATAATAATCTGTCTCCAATTCCGGTCCTTCAGCGATTTCATAACCCAGCCCGATGAAGATATCTTCAATCTGCTGAGCGACTAGTGTCAGAGGATGTTGGCTGCCCAACTGTACGGGTGTACCCGGTAGTGTCACATCGATATATTCTTCTGCCAATTGCTTCTGTTCCTCGATTTGCTCTATTTCCTGTTCCTTATGATGGAACCGCTCTTCGAGAACTTCGCGCACTTCATTGGCAATCTGACCAATTAACGGGCGCTCTTCGGCAGATAACTGTCCCATATTACGCAGGATTGCCGTCAGCTCGCCCTTTTTCCCGAGAATTTTCACCTTTAAATCCTGTAAATCCTTTTTCACATTGAGTTGCTCTAACTGTTCAATTGCCGTTTGCTTGAGTTCCATCATTTTATCTCGCATACTCTTTATAACCCTCTCTTTCATGATTATCGATATTGGCATAAAAATAAAAAAACCTACCTCCCATAAAGGGACGAAGGTTTCGCGTTACCACCCTAATTGGAAACAAGCCAAAAACGCTGTTTCCCAACTTCATTCCATGTTAACGGCATCGCCGGCTATCCATACTGTAAAATTCTGGATAGCAGTCTTCGGAGAGAACTTCAATATACCACACATAAAGTCAATTTCAGCGACATGACTCTCTCTGGATAAGGCAATATATTTACTCACACCTGCATTACTTTTTAATATGCAATTGAATCGTACACATCATTTATCTTATGTGATACTTACCGAAATGCTCCCTATTGAGCACCCATGACAAATATTCAAGCAATGGTTGAATATTGACATATTATACATGGATTCATTGACTTTTGCAAGTCAGTCATGGAATTCTCTGCGGCGCACCAAATCAAAGGCAAGAATTCCGGCAGCTACAGATACATTGAGTGATTCTGCATTGCCCGGCATTGGTATCGTCACCAACCGGTCAATTTCCTGTTTCACATGCTCGGAGATTCCCTGTCCTTCGCTCCCAAGCACTATGGCAATTCTATCACTGATTTCGAGTGAATAGTAAGGAGTTCCTTCGAGATCTGCCGCCAGAGTCGTATATCCGCTCGTTCGAAGCCGCCGTATCGCATCGACGAGTGACAACTCTAGCACAGGCAAATGAAACAAGCTACCCATTGCCGCGCGCACCACTTTATCACTGAACGGATCAGCACATCCATGTCCGAGAACCACTGCCTGTGCCTGCACGGCATCAGCAATTCTAATGATCGTACCGACATTTCCTGGGTCTTGTATGCCATCAAGCAAAAACACCTGATTCGTAGACGCGTTACCTAATATCGCGTCATCCAGAGCAAACGGTTTGTGTTCTATAACCGCTATGCATCCACGTGGCGACTGCAATGCAGATAAATTGGCAAAAATCTTGTCCGTGACTGACCAATGAGGTATTCCCTCTAGCATTTCCGAACAAATCAAGGAATAAGTGAATGATTCGCTCGTATACAATTCTTTCACTATGTAGTGCGGATGCAATGTCTGATGTTGTAGCACCTCGAGCAGGATTTTTTCTCCCTCGACTAAAAACGATTGCGATTGATTGCGGTATTTTTTCTGATATAATTTGCGTACCGCTTTGATACGCGGATTTTCAAGGGATTGAATCACTTGATTATTGGTCATGCTCACCCTCTAAAAATGCGATCAGAGCTTTAACAACATCGGTTTCCGTAAACATACCTACAAGTGCTTCCCCTTGAACGACCGGCAGTCCACTGTATTTATACTGGTTCATCAGCTTCAAAGCGTCAATTAAAGGCGCTTTTTCTTCTACTGTGATCAAATTCTTGGACATGATCCACTCTACAGGTGTCTGAGGAATCCTCGACGGTTGAAGCAAAGCACTTTCAATATCGCGACGCACGACAATTCCTTTCAGCATATCTTGACCTGTTTCCTCATTTTTCTCGGTCACAAGCAAGTGGCGAAACTTTTCCCGTTCCATAATTTCCAGGCACTCTTTTAATGACGTTAACGGTTGTACCGTAACCGCCGGGGCATTACAAAAATCTTTGACATATAGCATAATCAGCACCTCTTTCTCCGTAAGATGGAGTCTTTCTAGCACTATCATAGCGAAAATCAGGTGTGAATGCAATTGATTTAGAATGGGGGATGAAAATAAAAAAGCTCTACCTGTAAATCAGGCGAGCTCTATTATTTTATGCATTTAATTTTTGTTTTGCTACGTTTGCCAATTCAGCAAATCCAGCTTTATCGTTAACAGCAAGATCAGCTAACATTTTACGGTTTACTTCAACCCCAGCCACTTTCAAACCATGAATCATATTGCTGTAGCTCAAACCGTTTTGACGAGCTGCCGCATTGATACGAGCAATCCACAATTTACGGAAGTCGCGCTTGCGTTGACGTCTGTCACGGTATGCATACATTAATGATTTCATTACCTGCTGTTTCGCAGTTCTGAATAATTTATGCTTGGAACCAAAATAACCGCGAGCTAATTTCAAAACTTTTTTGCGTCTTCTACGTGTTGTGTATCCGCCTTTTACTCTTGCCATGATGAAACCTCCTACTTAATCCGAAATATTAGATGTATGTTACTAATTGTGCAATGCGCTTTTGGTCCCCTTTAGAGACAATCCCTGCTTTACGAAGTTTACGCTTTTGATCTTGTGATTTGTTGCTGAACATGTGGCTTGTGTACGCATGACCGCGCTTTAATTTTCCACTACCTGTTCTCTTCAAACGTTTTGCCAAACCACGGTGTGTTTTCATTTTAGGCATTATCATTTCCTCCTGTTACAATAAATCTGTATTGATTGCTATTTTTCATTTGACGGAGTTAAGATCATCAGCATACTCCGACCTTCCATTTTGGGTGTGCGTTCCATAGAAGCTATGTCTTTGACATTTTCATAGAGCTTCATTAGAACGTCCTTCCCTAAATCGCTATGGGCAATCTGGCGTCCGCGAAACCGAATCGTCGCCTTCACTTTATCTCCTTTTTCAAGGAATTTGCGCACATTGCGGAGTTTCGTTTGAAAATCATTTTCTTCAATGTTTGTGCTGAGACGCACTTCTTTGACACTGATGATTTTCTGATTTTTGCGGGCATCCTTTTCCCTTTTCGTCTGCTCGTATTTGTATTTTCCATAGTCCATAATACGGCATACAGGCGGATTGGCGGTAGGAGCCACATTGACGAGATCGAGATTGCGTTCAACTGCACGTTGTAACGCTTCCTTTAACGGAACGATTCCCAACTGCTCTCCTTCTACATCAATCAAACGTACTTCCCGAGATTTGATTCCCTCATTGACGAATAAATCTTTGCTAATAGTATACACCCCCTTATTCTGTATCCATAATTCCCTTATGTCGCAATATGATTAGACAGCATCAAAAAAGTACGGACAGTATTATCCGCACTCAACGCTAACCATAGTTAATCCTTTATCGGTCTTTGTTGTACCCGTCAACACTTGCGCCAACCAGGTGAGAAGCGGATGCTTCTACTTCATTACTCAAAACATGATATCAGATAGTATCTACGATGTCAAGCAAGTATTTTTATTGCCTTTGATCGAATGCTTAACGCAGCAACTTCTCTACATCGACCAAGCTTTCTATATCAAATATTTCTTCCGCAAGACGGTCTATGATGTCCGGGGATGCTTTGTGCAACTGACCCTCGATATGCGACGGCAACTCTCCCAGCTTTTTTGTCAACTGTTTTATGAGGATATTGATCCGTCCTTTTTCTATCCCTTTTTCTATTCCTTCTTGTCGTCCTTTTTCCATTCCTTCTTTAATCAATTGCTCTGCTATTGTCATGATCGTTTCGCCTCCTTCTGTTGATACATTT
>JAEWFW010000046.1 GCA_023388635.1 Bacillota bacterium | reverse complement strand
CGTCTGTTCCTATTGCACAGGGCAAGGCAAAGCAGATTAAGCAGCAGTATCTGAATTATCAAATGGAAGGGGAATAATCAAATGGTGAGAGGTGCTTTAAAATGCTAGTAACCGTGATAGGACTCTCACGATTTGGGGTTTCTCTGGTCTTTGGCATAGCGGTGTCTGTTCTTTTTGCAGGAATAGAACCCACAAGAAAAAACAAGCTGGTCGCCAGCTTGCTCTGTGTCATTTTTCTTTTTGTTCAGACCGCCTGTTGGTGGCTCTTAGGCTTAGATTTGACATCAAAGCTGTATCCCCTGATTATTCACCTGCCGCTGATAGTGATATTTTCCCTATACTATAAACGGCCGTGGCTCATATCAGCCGTCAGCGTGCTTTCCGGTTATCTTTGCTGTCAAGCGCCCCGTTGGTTCGGCTTCCTTGCTGGAGCTGCCTTAGACAGCAGCCTTGCAGACCACGTTTTTTATATTGTAGCGGTGTTTCTGTTCTACTATTTTCTGAAAAGGTATGTGGCCGAGTCCGTCCGACAGCTTATGGAAAATTCCACTAAATCTTGTTTGTTCTTAGGCGGGGTTCCGCTTTTTTACTATATATTTGACTACACTACCACCATCTACACCGATGTGCTTTACAGTGGGACGAAATGGGCAGTGCAGTTCATGCCTTCAACAATTTCCGTTTTCTATTTTGCATTTATTATCCTTTACTACGCTGAAACACAAAAACAAGCAGCGCTCCAGAGAGAACGGGATATGTTGGATGCGCAGTTTCGATTGGCACAGACGGAGTTTACTTCTCTGCGACAATTACAGCAAAATGCCGCGTCCTATCGGCATGATATGCGCCACCATTTCGCACTTTTACAGGGGCTGGCATCTGAGGGACGCATCGGGGAGATCAGAGAGTATTTACGGACTGCCCAGTCCGACATGGATGCCATCACGCCCATGCGTTTTTGCGAAAATGAAACCGTCAATCTGATTTTGTCTGCTTTCGCCATCAAAGCAAAACGGTCAGGAACCCAGTTGACGGTAGATGCAAAATTGCCTGATAGGCTTCTATTCAGTGACACTGAGCTTTGTTCACTCTTGTCAAATGCTTTGGAAAACGCCATTTATGCCTGTGAAAAGATAGCCGACAGCAATCAACGCATCATCCATTTGCGTATGTATTCCAAGAATACGAAGCTCTGCATCGACATTCGCAACAGATATCAGGCAGAACCGGTATTCTATCAAGGGCTACCTGTGTCGAAAGAACAGGGACACGGCTTTGGCGCAAAAAGTATGGTACACGTTGTGGAAAAGTACGGCGGCGTATGCCGATTTTCAGTCGAGGATGGTTGGTTTATATTTCAGGCCACTGCATAAAAGACTGCTTTATCTTGATCCAAGACTGGGTAGACATACTATTTTTTCTGTAAATGTTCTAATTCCAGCGGATGCTCTCGCTCCATCTCTTCCTTATCCAAATATCCGCTATACCATACTCGGCTTCCGGGAAAAAGTGTCGGATTGAAATGCACATTATAGAAATGCCATACGAAAATCGTCAGAATCGCTAGCATCGCCTCATCACTGTGAGCGACACGTGCCGCCTGTAATACCCATCTCGGCGTATACTGTGCAGTAATTTCCGGAAACCACAGCATCAATCCGGTACCGCCAATAAGCGCAATTCCCCAGAACACTGCCCAATAGTCGAATTTTTCTTTGTACGTATAACGCTCAAACTTCGGGCGTTCATCTGTCAAGCCTAGGAAATACCTCATGTTGTCATAAACATCCCTGACGTCCTTCCATCTGGGCATCGTTTCCCACGACCAGCGTTTGAGAACGATCAAAGCAACAAGATACAGCAGATGGTATATGGCACTGACAAACAAAACTACCGCCATAACCAGATGCGCGACATACATGTTGTCGAAGCCTCCGAACATCTTGACAATTGCCGATGCCCATGAGGTTTCGTAATAACGTATAGGCAATCCCGTCAAAGTGCAACCGAGAAATCCGATGGTCAATAAAATATGTTGCAGTCTCTGGTGAATGTCAAAACGCATATATCTCGTTTTCATCGCAAATTCCCCCTTTGTCTTCGGCGTACATTGATGAGCCTTCTGTATAACTCCAGCTCCATATGTATGACTAACAAAGTAATGACAGCGATCGTCAGCCATGTAAATAATTTCATCACCCAATACATCGGCGCGCCATATCCGGTACGCGTAACTTCATAATGCTCTTTTCCTTGGGCAAATCCCGCAGCCGCGACCCCATGACAACTGGCACATGTTTCCGCCACATTATCCTCATGCACCGAAGAGCGCGGATCACTTTGTGTAAGGATCAAATGTGATGAATGACAGTCTGCGCAAGTGGCATTTTTCTCACTCCCCAAAGAATTAGCAATGCCATGGAAGCTATCACGGTAACTCGTGTAAGGAAGTGAGTTTTTATGACACGTACCACAGGTTTCTGGTTCCTGTAGAGGGTACATCTTAGAAGCAGGATTATTCGTACTGAGGATGCTGTGCGCACTCTCATGGCATATATTGCATCCATGTCCAAACTGCCCATGCACACTTTGCTGATATTGTTCGACGATCTCGCTGTGACAAGTCGAGCAAGGATCTTGCGGATTTACATCATTCTTGGGGTGTGGATACGTTTCATATCCCACATGGCAAGAGATACAGCTCAATTGACTATGAACCGATTCCTCTAGAGTGCTACGGTGCTCTTCTCCATGGCACGAATGACAATTTTCCTCTGCATATGCCGTCACCGCAGTACAGATTGTCAATATGATTAACAACACGCCATACAACAACCCTTGAACGTATGGCGAACGCCAAAAACAACCGCCTTGTCTCATATTTTCACCTACTTCAATCCTATTGGTATGAAGAAATACAGAAATGCCACCAAGATGGCTGCATAGATAATCATCTGGACAATGATAAATGTTTGGCTTTGCTCAAATCTTTTGCTCACAATATTTCCTCCTGCTTTCATATTCATGCTTATTATGGACGAAACTGGTTTTATTTATTTATCGAATTATCATAGTTTTTTAAAATATGGGAATGCTATCAATTACGGAGTTGTTGAAAGGAGGTGAATTATTTTGAAGATAGGAAAAGTTATTACGCTTGTTCTTATTGCATCTCTGTTGATCGTATCAGTTATTGGTTGTACTACTGACGACAACAAGCCGGATACAAACACACCGGACACGAATACCCCTGGCACAGGCGCTCCGAGCCCTGATAACAATCCAGGCACAACACCTGATACGAACAAACCTGACGGCAACGGGACAACACCTGATACAAACAAACCCGATAACAACACTGGAGAAACAACAGGTCAGGCACCAAAAATTCCCCACGCAACCGATGGTGCATATGCTAATTGCACAACTTGTCATGCGGGAATTCAAGCTACCCACGAAAAATTTGGGGATTACAGTGATTGTACAAAATGTCATACAACATCGTAATTTCAAAAATAAAATGGTAACATAAAAACAGACCCCCCATCGATCAACCGGGAGGTCTGTTTTATTTCACAAATCTATGCAGTTTCTTCGTTTTTGTCTTCTGCTGCGGATAAAGCAGGTGTTTTACCCTCTGTAACGACTTCTTTGCTTATAAAGCACTTCGCAACATCTTTGCTTGTAGGTACTTCATACATCACATCCAGCATAATTCCTTCCAATATCGAACGCAATCCCCTAGCTCCCGTTTTACGCTGAATTGCCTGTTTGGCAATTTCAACAAGCGCTTCTGGATCAAATTCCAACTCTACCCCGTCAATATCCAGTAATTTTTTATACTGTTTGACTAAAGCATTTTTCGGCTCTGTCAAAATTCTGATCAACGCATCCTCGTCGAGATTTGATAAAGTTGAAATTACGGGTAATCTTCCGATGAACTCCGGAATCAGTCCGAATTTCAGTAAATCCTCCGGTAAAACATGCTCCAAAAGATTTTCTTTTTCCATATCCTTCTTAGCCACTGTATCAGAACCAAAACCGATGACTTTTTTACCCATGCGGCGCTTGATAATTTGTTCCAAGCCATCGAACGCTCCGCCACAGATGAACAGAATATTCGTCGTATCAATCTGAATAAACTCCTGGTGTGGGTGCTTTCTTCCTCCTTGTGGAGGTACACTGGCTGTCGTCCCTTCGAGAATTTTCAGAATCGCTTGCTGAACTCCCTCACCGGAAACATCGCGCGTGATTGAAGGATTCTCAGATTTACGGGCAATTTTATCGATTTCGTCGATATAAATAATGCCGCGCTCCGCCTTTTCCACATCATAATCTGCCGCCTGAATGAGCTTTAATAATATATTTTCAACATCTTCACCCACATAACCGGCCTCTGTCAAACTCGTCGCATCAGCGATGGCAAACGGTACATTGAGAATCTTCGCCATCGTCTGCGCCAATAACGTCTTACCGCTTCCTGTAGGTCCAACTAACAAAATATTCGATTTCTGAAGCTCCACTTCATCATCTTTTTGCACAGAATTAATTCGTTTGTAGTGATTGTAAACAGCAACTGCCAATGATTTTTTGGCGTTATCTTGACCAATGACATATTGGTCCAAAACATTTCGAATTTCTACAGGCTTAGGAATTTCCTGCAACTCAAATTCTTCTTCACTGCCTAATTCCTCTTCTACAATTTCAGTGCAAAGCTCGATGCATTCATCGCATATATATACTCCCGGACCGGCGACTAATTTACGCACTTGTTCTTGTGTTTTGCCGCAAAAAGAGCATTTTAATTGCCCCTTTTCGTCAGGAAAATTGAACATCGAGTATCACTCCTTTACTTTGCATCTTTAGGTAGCACCACTTCATCAATTAAACCGTATTCTTTAGCTTCCAGAGCATCCATAATGTTATCGCGATCGGTGTCTTTTTCGATTTTCTTGAGTGTTTGACCGGTGCGCTCCGCCAGAATCTTGTTCAAGCGGTCACGCGTCTTCAATATATGTTCCGCGTGAATTTTAATATCTGATGCTTGACCTTGTACGCCGCCTAGCGGTTGATGGATGAGAATTTCACTATTTGGCAACGCAAAGCGCTTTCCTTTTTGACCAGCAGCTAGCAAGAATGCACCCATACTTGCCGCAATACCTATACATATCGTAGATACAGGCGCTTTGATAAATTGCATTGTATCATAAATCGCCAGACCGGCAGATACAGAGCCTCCTGGGCTGTTGATATACAAACTGATATCCTTTTCAGAATCCTCCGCATCCAGAAAGAGCAATTGTGCAACAATCGAATTCGCAACATTATCATCAATTGCACTGCCTAGAAAGATTATACGATCTTTTAACAGACGCGAATAAATGTCATACGCTCGCTCGCCACGTCCCGTCTGCTCTACGACCATTGGAACCAAATTCATTGTTAATCCCTCCTAATACACTAAATATCACATTGTGAGTCTCAATGTTAATGTGAATATTTATATTTTACTACATAATCAAAAATTACTCCTCAATATATGTGCTTTTTTCTACCAGGAAGTCTACCGCTTTACGCATTGACAACTCATTTCTTACAGCATCCATGTTGCCTTGTGCCTCAAGCATGGCTTTAACTTCATCCGGCTGTCTCTTATACATTTCCGAAATCGCTGCAATTTCCGCTTCGACATCCGTTTCTTCAACCTGAATATTTTCTGCTTTGACAACGGCTTCGAGGATTAACTGACTGCGTACACGTTTATCTGCATCGCCTTTGCATTGCGCTTCAAATTCCTCCATGCTTTGTCCAGTATACTGCATGTATAGATCCATGTTCATTCCTTGCTGCTGCAAACGTCTGCTGAAATCTTCGACCATGTTCTTAACTTCTGTATCGATCATTGATTCAGGAATATCGACAGGAGAATTCTCTACCGCTTTCATAACCGCTAATTCGCGCTTATATTCCTGTTCTTCCCTAGCCTTTTTTTCTTTGAGCTTTTCAGCAATGTCTTGCTCTAATTCTTTTAATGTCTCAAATTCACTGACATCTTTCGCAAGCTCGTCGTCCGCTTCCGGAATGTTTTTGCGCTTAATTTCATTGACCTTCACTTTAAAAGTGACGGGCGCTCCGGCTAATTCTGCTGCATGATATTCTTCTGGGAATGTGACATCAATTTCTTTTTCTTCGCCAACTTTCATGCCTTCCATTTGCTTTTCAAATCCGTGAATAAAGCTTCCGGAACCGATTTCCAAAGGATAATCTTCGCCTTTACCGCCTTCAAACGGAACACCGTCTTTAAAGCCTTCGAAGTCGATCTTTGTGAAATCACCAAATTCAACTTCTCCGTCCTCAATCACTTCCAATTGCGCACTGCGCTCGCGGTACATATCAACTTCCATCTCAATCTCGTCGTCTAGCACTTCGAATTTGCGCTCTACTTTTAATTCCATGCCTTTATATTCACCTAAAACGACCTCAGGCTTTACGTCTACAGTGATATTCAAACGTAACGGCTTGTCTTTTCCCATTTCTTCTATTTCAATATCCGGTCTACCGACAGGCTCAATTCCTGCTTCTGCAATCGCATCCTCATATACCTCAGGTAAAATTTGGTCAAGAGCATCGTTAAACAGCGCCTCTACGCCAAATCTTTGCTCAAAAATTGCGCGCGGCACTTTTCCCTTACGAAATCCCGGTACATTTACATCCTTAGCAACCTTTTTAAATGCAATATCCAGCCCTCTATTGACAACTTCTGCGCTCGCTTCGATCTCTAATTTTACTTTGTTAGTCCCAACTTTCTCCCATTTAACACTCATTTTAATAAAATCCTCCTTAAAGTTACTCCCAGATTACATCCGTATGTATTAAACTGCAAATATAACCACTACATTATAACATAACGCTTTTCTTTTTCAAATAAAATGGTGCTACGTACATAGCCTACATTGTAACCAATCTTTTTATATCATATTCAAGTGGAGCTAAAAGCACACATCAAACTTGAACCACCACGTATAATTCATCTTATCTACCTAATTCAAGAGCATATCATTTGAATAAAAGACCATCGCATTCAAGGTATGCGATGGCATAATAAAGTCTAGTTTTCTATAATATCTATACAGTTTTACTTTTACGTAGTGGAGGAATAACCGTAGGAACTACTTTACTGTCTTTTAATAATTCTACTGCCTGGTTCATAAATGCTACTATTTTATCTGACTGATCTTTGACCGGAAGATCAAGTGCTCTCGCAACTAATTCTGCCAGATCAAGCTGCTGTATGTCTTTGCCCATTGCCTTGCAGGCAGAATGGAATTGCGCACCGCATCCGGCGCAGCTAGTGACTAAATATTCAGCGCCTGTATTTTCAGCTTCTTCTATGCGCTTTATTCCGCTGTTTGCCACGACCTCCAAAGAATCGAAGGATGAAACCAATCCGCAACACAGACCATCCTCTTTTATATGCTCCATCTCCCGCAGTTCGATGTCGGGAATCGCGTTGATAACTGCGCGCGGCTCTTCATAATGTCCAAACCAGCGACCTGTATGGCAAGCATCATGATAGGTCACTGTATGAGCGAACGGCTTCTTAAATTGGATGTCTCCTTTTGCAATAAGCTCACTCAAATATACGATAATATGCTTGAACTCCACATTATACGAAAGACCTAATTCCTTAGCAACATGAGGGTAAATTTCAGAAAAAGTTGCGTAACAGCCTGGGCATGAGAAAAGTATCGTTTCTGCCTTTGACTCATTAAACAGTTCCACATTCCTACGCACTTTCTGATAGAAATCTTCTTTATATCCACCCAAATACAAATATAATCCACAGCATCTTTCATCTTCACCGTAATGGTTAAAAGGAATATTTATATGATCTAAAATATGGGTGAAATTCTGTGCCATATTATCAGTGATTGTTCCTGCCCAACAACCGGACCAATAGGCGATCTTAGCCTCTTTATCCGTAGGAACATCTAACCAATCCAAGCGATCTTTACTCTCTACTCCCCAGAAATTTCCTGACGTTAGCACATTATTGCGTATAATCTCTAAACCAGTATTATGCAGCTGATTGCGGTTAATATCGTTGCGCAATGCCATCCAATTTTGTGCATTTTCCGATTTTACTTGGCATACCGTATCACATCGCTTACACGTTGTACACGGAAATATTGCTTTGCCCATTTCTTCGTCCATTGTAAGCCTTCCTTGAATGTATTGAGTTAGAAGAAAATATTTTCCCCTAGCCGAATTACTTTCCCATGGACTTGTTTCAAATACAGCACAAACATCCCGACAATAACCGCACAATGCACAGGCAAGCGCATCTTCCGTCATCTGCTCATTGAGTGGAGAAGAAAAGCTGCTTCCTTGCCAATCTAACAACAAACGTCCTGTCATACCAATGAGACCGCTGCCCGCGTTGGCAAGCTTTGTTGCAGCTAAAAGCATTTTTGCCGGAAACTCTTTATCTAGGGAAGGCGGTATTACTTTGCCCGGATTCATAATCCTTTGCGGGTCTATCTGCTGCTTGAATTCCCATAATTCTTCCAATCTTTTGCGACCGTATACCTTTTCTGCATAATCCGCAAAATACAGCCCTAACGTAAATACGCGTCCACCGCTGTTTTCCGCCTGTTTCACCACATCTAAAGAAGATGCAAAGGCTAACGGGAAACCTAACTTGCGTTCATCAGCCAGCATAAAGCCTAAAATCGACATATGCTCTCGACCTACCATTGTACCTTCCAACGCAAATTTTCCTTTATATCGCTTCTCCACTGTATCGACAAAACGACTCAATTCTTTGATTGGCAGAATTACTTCACTAGCAACTGTTGTCGGTCCCAGCTTTTTAAAACGCATTGGATAGAAGCGGTCTTCCCATTCTTCATCTGCCGTTGCTTGTGGCATGACCTTTCCTCTATGAGCAATCAATAAATCCGCTAATCCCTTTTGAACTACTTTCGCCACAGTATTTGCATATACGAGAAGTATATAATATTTATTGGCAGGAAGAATATCATGTTCCGAAGCCCTTTGCTTTAAGTCCACATACGCGGGTGTTGAAAATCCCGCATTCCAGACTGGAAAACTTTTAGTGGATAATGCTATTAAAAAGTCTGCCGCATCTGCCAATTGGTCAAATTGAATCAAACTCGTTTGATTGTCTGTCTGAGGACGAATTTTCAAAGTCGCCTTGATAATCATCCCGGTAATCCCACAAAGACCATATACATGATCTAACTCTTCTCCATCATACCTTTTAATCTCTCCGTTAGGCTGGACCAAATCAACTGATACCACACTGTTACGGCAATCACCATACATATATCCACCGTAACCATTGCCACCCTGGGCAATCCAACCGGCAACCGTCGCACTTTTCGCACTAGAAGGATACGATAACAGCGCGAATCCTTCTTTATTTAAATAATTTTCTAGTTTCTCCCACACAACTCCGGGTTCTACCTCTACGGTCATTTCTTCCTTATTGACAGAAATAATATCTTTCATTCTGACAAAATCAACGACAATTCCTGCTTTTGCAGGAACCCCACCGCCATACCCAGCACTCGCGGCTCCTCTTGGTACGAGCGGAATCTTCTCTTGGATCGCAAACTGAGCTAGTGATACAACCTCATCCGTGTTTATCGGTTGTACGATGGCATCCGGCATGCTGTTAATCATATCTTTGATCTGCTTTGGCATAATGCTCATGTCGTGTGAATAGACAATACGCTCAATTTTATCGGAGCGCAGACGATCTTGAAACAGCATACTCAAGCGATTGAGCTGTGCTTTTGACATATTACTTTTCACAGTACATCTCCCTTTCATAATTTTTTTTCGTTCTCTCAAAATCACCGAACGAATATTCATTCTGTAATTTTATTATAATATCGCTTATTTACAAAGTCAATATAAATCCTTTTTAAAATGAAAATTTATGAAAGCCATTTCACAATTAAATGTAAAAGCATATCTGAAAATAAAAAAGAGGCCGCAAGCAGCCCCTTTACTTTCTAATGGCAATCCAAATCGTTTCTGCAACCTCTTCACTCATCGATGTTAGCGATGCTTCCAACATACCGTCTCTTCTCATTTCGATCATGCGAATCAATATTCCCGATATAGTTGCGGCTGCAACTAATTGGTCCATCGATCGAAGTTGTCCTGTAATCATTCCTTCTTCAATAATTTCTTTTACAACAGCCAGTCCCTCTTCTGAACATACTGTCATACATTTTTCGAAAATTTCGCTAGGACGCGCATACAACAAATACGCCACCATAATTGGATCTTCTTCTGCCCAAACAAACATCATATCAACATAAGCAAATACTTTATCTTTTATAGTTGTCTTACAACTTACTAATTGATCGAATCTGTGCAGAAATTCATCTACCGCATGCAGATGAATACAACGAGCCAAATCTTCTTTCCCTTTATAATGATGGTATACAGCCCCTATACTTACCCCTGCATCTTTTACGATATCAGGTACCGAAGTATTGTGGTACCCCTTTTCTACAAACAGCTTTTGCGCAGAATGAAAAATTCTATCGCGTATTGTTACTTCCAATTAAACCTCACCACCACATTTACATTTATATCACCCAGTCAGGCACATATTCCCCGATGTATTCCTCTGTTTCATCACCTTTAATCATCAACCCCGGGCTTTTCATGCTAACTTTTGCTCCGGCAGGAATCGACCGCGTGATAAACGCATTCCCTCCGATGACAACGCCTTTGCCAATTACCGTTTCGCCGCCGAGAATCGATACGTTAGAATAAACCGTAACCTCATCTTCCAGCGTCGGATGGCGTTTAACACCTTTCAGCTTTTGTCCACCCCGAGTAGATAGCGCACCTAAAGTGACACCCTGATAGATTTTCACATGGTCGCCGATTACCGTCGTTTCCCCGATTACGACACCTGTACCATGGTCGATGAAGAAATGACGACCGATCGTCGCACCGGGATGAATCTCAATTCCCGTAAGACCATGAGCATACTCCGTCATAATTCGTGGAATCAACGGCACCTCTAAAAGATGTAATTCATGTGCCAAACGGTATATACTGATGGCAAAAATACCTGGATAACAGAAAATAATCTCATCTTTGCTTCCCGCAGCAGGGTCACCGTCAAATGCTGCCTGCACGTCTGTCGCAAGTATTTCCCGCAACTCAGGAATTTTACTGAGAAACGTATAAATAATCTTTTCCGCCTGTGCGTCGGTATTGTCTAACGAAGCCCCTGTCGAACTTGCCTGATGTTTTAACGCGTAGCCGATCTGCTTTTTAAGTTTTCTGTGAACCCTGCTCAGTAGCGTACCGATATGATATTCAAGCGCCGGTATATCAACATGCTCCTTCTCAAAATAACCGGGAAACAGTAATTCCAAAAGCATCTCCAGACTCTCATTAATGGAATTTTTGTTGGGCAAGTAACTCAAATCACTTAACCACGAGCGTCTGTTATCATTGCAGCTACAAACAATTGACGACACCAAAGAACTAATTTGTTGTTCAAATTCTTTACTCATCGCTCCATCCCCCATAATCCATACTATATAATATCAAAAACTCCACTTGTATCTATATGAAGTAAACGTAACATATAGATAGAAACAATGTCAATCCGTCGGCAACCCATATGTAAGGTAATAGAAAAAATGCCCTAACATACAGATAGCTATGAATACAGGCTTTGGAGCATAGAAAAAGGTACGAAATACTAGACAGTCAAAACAAACTGTTCAATACTTCGTACCTATTTTTATTTGTAGTTTGCTTTACTCTAACGCAACAGCTTCTCAACATCAGCCAAGGACTCCACTTCAAAGATGTCTTCCGCAAGACGGTCTATGATATCCGGGGATGCTTTGTGCAACTGACCCTCGATATGTGACGGCAATTCTCCCAGCTTTTTTGTCAACTGCTTTACGAGGATATTGATCCGTCCTTTTTCTATCCCTTTTTCTATTCCTTCTTGTCGTCCTTTTTCCATTCCTTCTTTAATCAATTGCTCTGCTATTGTCATGATCGTTTCGCCTCCTTCTGTTGATACATTT
>JAEWFW010000033.1 GCA_023388635.1 Bacillota bacterium | reverse complement strand
AGTTGAAGAGTCTGGTGGCGAAGGCGGAGGGGACACACGAGTACCCATCCCGAACACAACCGTTAAGCCCTCCAGCGCCGAAGGTACTTGGGACGCAGGTCCCTGGGAGATTAGGTCGTTGCCAGGCTGGAATTTTTAAAGAAAAAATTTCAAAAAAGTAGTTGCATTACAGCGCACTATATGATATGATTATAAATGTCGCTGAAATGACGCGGGGTGGAGCAGTTGGTAGCTCGTCGGGCTCATAACCCGAAGGTCACAGGTTCAAGTCCTGTCCCCGCAACCATAATGGCCCGTTGGTCAAGCGGTTAAGACACCGCCCTTTCACGGCGGTAACAGGGGTTCGATTCCCCTACGGGTCACCAAATTGATAGATTATAGAGGTTAGACAATGTCTAGCCTCTATAATTCTAAAAACCTCAGTAAAATGAAATAGTTTCATAGAGTTTACAACTTTGGGTCTATAGCTCAGCTGGTTAGAGCGCACGCCTGATAAGCGTGAGGTCGGTGGTTCAAGTCCACTTAGTCCCACCATTTTTTCTGAAAACCCTGTTGCGGCGGGGTTTTTTGCGTTTTTTAGGAAGTTTTTGAATAGTTCAATCAAACGATAAGACATGTTTCAACGTACCAAATGTAGCGTGACTTTTTTAAATTTCCCTTGTTTTTCTTTGTGGAACGTTATAGAATAGAGAGAAAAATTTATATAAATGGAGAATTGCCTTATGGAAATTAAATATGCAAAGCGAATGTCGAATTTAAAAACGTCAGAAATCAGGGAAATTTTAAAGTTAATTGAAAATCCAGAAATGATTTCCTTTGCCGGAGGGCTTCCAGCGCCGGAACTATTTCCTATAGAGGCGATTAAAAGAGTCAGTCAAATTGTTTTAGACGAATCAGGAACCAAAGCACTGCAATACGCGACGACAGAGGGATATCAGCCGCTGCGTCAGTGGGTTGCGGAACGAATGAATCGCCGTTTCTCGACGAAATTTGATGCTGATAACATTTTGATTACCCATGGATCACAGCAAGCCCTTGATTTGGCGGGAAAAGTCTTTCTTGACGAAGGTGACGTCGTTCTATGTGAAAGCCCTACTTATTTGGCGGCAATTACAGCGCTGCGGGCGTATGGATGTAACTTCATTGAAGTGCCTACGGACCGCGACGGAATGATCATAAGTGAATTGGAATCAATTTTGGAAAACACTGATAATGTGAAAGCGATATATGTCATTCCAGATTTTCAAAATCCAACTGGCAACACTTGGACTTTGCCAAGACGCGAGCAATTGGCAAAACTTGCAGCGCAGTATAAGGTTGTCGTCTTGGAGGATAATCCTTACGGGGAACTACGTTTTGAAGGGGAATACCTCCCATCGATTCAATCGATTGATACTGCTGGCTATACGATCAGCACAGGGACATTTTCGAAAATTTTCTGTCCGGGGTATAGAATCGGTTGGGTTGCCGGCGATCCGGAAATTATCCGTAAATTCGTTATCGTCAAACAGGGAACTGATTTACAATGCAACACCTTAGCTCAGATGGAAATTGCCAAATATTTGGAGTTATATGATATCGATGAGCATATTGATAAGATACGTGAAGTTTACAGACATCGCCGGGATCTGGCACTTGAGGTTATGGAAAAGGAATTCCCATCAGCAGTGAAGTTTTCTAAGCCTCAGGGCGGACTATTTGCATGGGTAGAGCTTCCAGAGCATATTAATGCCCGCGATGTACTTGATAAATGTATAGAAAAGAATGTTGCCTTTGTGCCAGGCGGTTCGTTCTTCCCGAACGGCGGAAACGAGCATACATTTAGAGTTAACTTTTCCAATATGCCGGAAGAAAGAATTACGGAAGGTCTTTTCAGAATGGCTGAGGTTTTACGCGAGTACATCAAATAATAAATTTCGATAATAAACTAAAAGCTATGGTTATCCACTTGCGATACCATAGCTTTTTTACATTTATGATGTATTTTTATACTTAGCGTCGTTTGTTTAACGGTTTGTTTAGCGTCGTTCTCCGCCGACACCAATGATGTGCTCGGAATACGGAATTTGTTTGCCACAAGCAGCCAGTGCGTGTTGTGCAGAAGCGACAATACCGCCGCAACAAGGAACTTCCATGCGTGCCACTGTGACACTGCGGATATTTGCGTTAGTGAAAATATTCGTCAGTTTCTGTGCGTAGAATTGGTTGTCGTCTAATTTCGGACAGCCAATCATCGTCACTTTGCCTTTCATAAAGTCCTTGTGAAAATCTCCATAGGCAAATGCCGTACAGTCAGCAGCAATTAAAATATCGGCATTTTCTAAATAGTCGGCAGCAGGATTGATCAAATTGATTTGGATCGGCCATTGACGTAATTGTGATGGGCGTACACCGTTTGTATCATCATTTTCAGTCGATGTGGCAGCATTTGCTTGTTCGGCGAGCTTTCTCGCTTGAGAGCCAGGACATCCGCCGCCAAACCCCATCGGTGCAGCAGCAGGCGCTTTTTCTTCATGAGTAACTACTTGTGTCGCAGCAGATTGCAAAGGTGCTCTTCCTAAAGATTTTAATAAAACGTTAACGGCTTCTTCGTCATAGGCTACGGCATCTCTCTCGATAATTTCAATAGCACCAGTTGGACAAGCAGGCAGGCAATCGCCTAAACCATCGCAATATTTATCACTTAGTAACTTTGCTTTGCCGTCGACCATTTGGATCGCAGCTTCATGACAGGCTTGAACACACAATTGACAGCCGTTGCATAGTTCTTCATGTATATGGACAATTTTTCTTTTCATCATGATGAATTTTCATCTCCTTTGGTTTATCTATTGTCCATTATACAGAAAACCAACTGGCTTGAGTATGATAAAAGTCACACTTAGTTATGCGTTAATAATCCCACTGAACGATTCCGCAAGCTAAACGCTTTCCGGCATTTCCCGAAGGCTGTGTACGGTAATCATCGGGATATTGATGAATGATTACAGTTTTTCCAATCACTTGATCGACGGTGAATTTGTTTGTGAAAAAACTCATGCGTGCATAACCGTCGTTGGAGAATAAAACAGGGAAATCACCTGCATGGTTTCCATGGGGTTGATTTGTCGGATTCCAGTGTGATCCGGCAGCTTGGAACGGATCTTCGCGATTGCCGACTTCGCAACTGCAATGTTCATGTAAGTGGAAGCCTAGAGGGCCTGTAGGCTGCTCGCCGTTTTTCGCAGGACGATACGGTGGAAGTCCCCACATTTCTGTATAAACTTCAGTACCGCCGGGAACAGGATAAAAGCGAACAAAACCGCGAATGTCCGGTGCTAGAGGTCCACCACTTACATAGGCAATGGCATTGATAACAACTTGGTTGTTGCAATACATATAAATCCCTCACTTTTGAGTATACAAATTTAGGTATACAAAATTTTTAATATGCAAAATTTAGATTTTTGCTCAGAACCTTTTGCCATATTCTATGCAGGGCAAATAAAAATGGATTATAAAAAGTGTTACGGATGCTGTTTTAAATATATGGTTTTTACATAAGAATTTATTGCCTTGCTATAGAATTGCTATCATAATATAATGGATACAGATGTAGTTATAGATTTAAATGTAGGAGGTTGCGGTAGTGAAATATCTTTTTATTCAGTATCCACGTTGCAGTACTTGTCAAAAGGCGAAGAAGTGGTTAGAAGATAACCAAATCGCGTATGAGGACAGACATATTGTCGAATGCAATCCTACCGAAGCGGAATTAAAGGATTGGGTCGTACGCAGTGGGCTACCATTGAAAAAATTCTTTAATACGAGTGGAATGAAGTATAAAGAGTTGCAATTAAAAGATAAATTGCCGGAGATGACCGAAGAGCAGCAAATCGCGTTATTGGCGACGGACGGGATGCTTGTAAAGCGTCCGATCATCGTAGGACAAGATATCATCTTGATTGGATTTAAGCAATCTGAATGGGAACAGTTAAAATCATAAAAATCTTTTCAGGGGAATATTGACATTGTTCCGCAAATGCCATATTATTGAAGTTGTAAGTGCACCCGATTGGTGCAGTTTAAATTTTTGGAGAGTCAGGATGGGATATCGATGATGTTCAATCAGGCGACAGATTACGGATTCCGAATTGTTTTAAGGTTGGCGAAAAGCCCCTTGGGTACGCGGCTAGAGGCTATGGAAATTAGTAGAAATGAATGCATTCCAGAACGTTACTTATTTAAGGTGATGCGTAAACTCTCCAAAGCAGGGATTGTAAAATCTTATCGGGGTATGAATGGCGGGTTTGCGTTGGCACGTCTGCCGGAATTGATCACGTTGCTCGATGTGGTCGAAGCAGTTGAGGGACCCATATATCTCAATGTTTGTTTTAAAGATGAAAATCAATGCAATCGAAAGTCGGCGGGATTCTGTGCGGTTCATCAGGAATTAGCGAGTTTACGGCATGATATCTATAGTCGACTGAATGCAATAAATTTTAAAGAGTTGTTGCACAAAGAAGAGAGAGTGAAAGGATGTGGTTTGCCATTTGTTGAAGGAAATGCGATCGTCGTGAATCGTGCGAATTAATGCGTAATATTATCAAGATGTAATACATGTACATTACAGAGATTATCAGGAGGTGTTTGTTTCATTATGTTGGATATGTTGGATGTAGTTACACTATCAAGATTGCAATTTACGTTTACTATTATCGTTCACTATTTTTTCGTACCTTTGACATTAGGTATGGCTGTCCTTATTGCATATATGGAATATAAATATTGGCGCACAAGTGACCAATTGTATGACAAGATGTCTCGCTTTTGGACACGGTTATTTCTTGTCAATTTCGCCGTAGGGGTGGCTACCGGAATTACGATGGAGTTTCAGTTTGGAACGAACTGGGCAGCTTACTCGCGATATGTAGGAGATATTTTTGGCGCACCGTTGGCGGCAGAAGGAGTTTTTGCTTTTTTCCTTGAGTCGACGTTTATCGGTTTGCTCGTATTCGGTCGGGATAAAATTTCCCGGGGAATGAGATTTTTTGCGGCACTAATGGTGGCATTTGGCACGAATATGTCAGCGTTTTGGATTATTGCAGCGAACTCATGGATGCACACTCCAGCCGGTTTCCAAATTAACGAGGCTATGGGACGCGCAGAGATGACAAATTTTGCTGATGTTATTTTCAATCCATCGACATTAACGCGCTTTCCTCACGTAATGTTAGGAGGATATATTACGGCGGCTGTGTTTATCATGGTAGTGTCGGCATATTACCTATTGAAAAACAGAAATATCGATTTGGCAAAAGAATCGATGAAAATTGCCATTATCTTTGGTTTAGTAATTTCTTTACTGCAATTTGTAACGGGGCATGCCAGCGCGGTACTTGTAGCGGAAAAACAGCCGGCGAAATTGGCGGCATATGAGGCGCATTGGGAGACGAAGGGTAATGTTCCATTGCTAATTTTAGCAATTCCCGACTACGAAAATGAAACGAATAAATTTGAAATCGGTGTACCGAATTTGCTGAGCTGGATGGCATTTGGCAAAGCTGATGCTGTAGTGACGGGCTTACAGGATATACCGGAAGATGAACGCCCGAATATTATGGGGACATTTTTCTCGTTTAGAATTATGGCGGGACTTGGGATTGTGATGATTGCTTGGATGGCATTTGTGACAATTCAAATGAAACGTGGCAAGTTGTATGATAATCAATTACTTTTAAAAGCAGCGATGTTCACTTTGCCGATTCCGTATATTTCTAACACGTTCGGGTGGATACTTGCGGAATGGGGCAGACAGCCGTGGATTGTCTACGGGTTATTGAAAACATCGGATGGGGTGTCTAATTTGAGCGCCGCAGAGCTAATGATTTCTCTTGTGTTTTTCGTCGGTGTCTATTGCTTCTTGTTATACCTGATGGTTTATCTGATGATTCGAGAAATCAAAAAATTCAATGTCGATGCCTATACTACGTATGATAAGCCGATCGATACAGGTAAGGGGGTCACTCTATAATGGATTTGAATACAATTTGGTTCTTTCTTGTCGGTGTGTTAATTATCGGGTATGCGATCCTTGATGGATTTGATCTGGGTATTGGAAGTCTGTTTTACACATTGGGGAAAACAGATGCTGACAAAAAGACTTTGATCAATGCGATCGGTCCTGTCTGGGATGGAAACGAAGTATGGCTGTTGACGGGTGGCGGAGCGCTATTTGCTGCATTCCCTTATGTGTATGCGACGACGTTCAGTGGCTTCTACTTGGCAATGATGCTTGTATTGTTTGGTTTGATTTTCCGTGCCGTAGGCGTTGAATATTATTTCAAATTAAATGATGATAAACCGATGCAAAAGTTGATGGGTAAGATGTTTTTTATCGGAAGCATTGTACCTGCATTGTTGTTCGGGGTAGCTATGGGTAATGTTGTAAAAGGAATTCCGCTTGATGATATGCAAAATTACTCGGGCAGCTTCTTCGGCTTATTGCATCCATATGCGTTAATCATAGGCATCGTCGGTTTACTGGCATTTTTGTTGCAAGGAACGACGTATACTGCGATCAAGACGGAAAATGATTTGCAAAAACGTGCCGTTGCCCTCGCGCAAAAGTTCAGTTGGGCGTTGCTTGGTGCTTGGGTATTGGGAACGGTTATGACCTATGTGTTCGCACCACATATGTTTGCCAATTATAATAATGTAGTTGTTCTGTACGTGATTCCGTTATTGACGCTGTTAAGCATTATTTTGGTACCGGTCTTTTTGAAAAGAGCCTTGTATGGCAAAGCATTCGCTGCGAGTTCATTAGTGATTGCGACACAAGTATTGACACTGGCGGCAGGATTATTCCCGAATCTTTTGATCGCATCAAGCCCTGCACAGAATTTGACGATCTACAATGCATCATCAACATCCCTGACGTTAACTGTTATGCTGGTGATTGCAGCGATCGGAGTACCTTTGGTTTTAGTATACACAGGATATGTATACTACACATTCCGCGGGAAAGCATCTTCTGAACGCGCAGGATACTAGAATTTCATATGATTGATTTACGATTAAACCAGGAAGCATTCAAGCATAAAGGAATTTGTTTGCTCCTGGTTTGCTTTGCCATCATAGGCGGTTTGTTAGCGATCAGTCAGGGATTTCTAATAGCCTCTATTGTCGAACAGGTATTTTTGCAGAAACAGCCGTTACAACTTGTGGAATCAATGGCGTGGATGTTGCTGTGCGTATTTATCGGCAGAGCTCTGTTGAATTATGCGAATACGCGGGCAGGAGTGATGTTGGCAGCCCGTGTGAAAAGCGGGGTACGCGATCGTCTTTTGCAGAGATTTTCCCAGGCACAACCGGGATATTTACAAGATCAACATGCTGGTTTTACCGTGAGTGTATTGACAGATGCCGTCGATCAGCTAGACGAGTATTACAGCCGTTATATGTCACAGTTACTACAGGCGCTGATTATTCCATTGGCGATTTTAATTGTCGTGATGATGAATAACATATACTCGGGATTGATTATGCTGATTACCGCACCGCTCATTCCTGTGTTTATGGTGCTGATCGGCAAAAGCGCCGATAGCAAGTCGCGCCGGCAGCTTGATAGTATGATGACATTTTCCGGTCATTTCCTTGATATATTGCAGGGTTTAACGACGTTGAAGGTGTTCGGTCGCGGCAATAAGCAACGGGAAAACATCATGGTAATGAGCGACCGATTTCGCGATACGACGATGGATGTGCTGAAAATTGCTTTTCTGTCGGCATTGATGCTCGAGATTCTGGCGACAATCAGCACGGCGATGATTGCTGTCGAAATAGGCTTGCGGTTGGTTTACGCTCAATTGACATTTCAAACGGCGTTTTTCATTTTATTACTGACACCGGAATTGTATCTGCCGCTGAAAAATCTAGGCAGCAGTTTTCACGCCGGGAAGAACAGTATCGCGGCGGCAGAGAAAATCTGGAACGTTTTGGACGCAGAACAATCCGACCTGACACCATGGGGGCAAAGACCACTTGAAGTTGCTAAGGAAGGCAAGGTAAAGCTAGAGATTGCCGGGGTGTCGTTCGCCTATAATGAGCAAAAAACAGTTGTTAACAATATATCGCTGTCTGCGCAGACAGGAATGCGCGTAGTGCTGATCGGCAAGAGCGGTTCCGGCAAAACGACACTGTTGAAATTGGTGGCGGGTCTTTTGCCTTGGCAAACAGGTGAAATCACTGTCAATGGCACGGCACGTTCGGAATTCACCGAAGCGAGCTGGTTTAATGCTGTCGCTTATGTGGCACAAGAGCCGTACCTGTTTGCGGGAACGATCCGTGAAAATATTGCACTCGGCAAAAAAGGCGCCACATTACAGCAAATAGAACTTGCCGCTCGGATGGCAGGGGTTGAACGCTTTGTGCGAGATTTGCCTGATGGTCTTGATACGACGCTCGGAGAAAATGGACGCGGTCTATCGGGAGGAGAGCGGCAACGGGTGGCTTTGGCACGCGCCTTTTTGAAAAATGCTCCGATTGTGCTATTTGATGAACCGACGAGCGGTCTCGATTTGCAGACGGAGCAATTATTATTGCAAGCTATGGAAGAGTTAGGGCAACGCGCTGTAGTGATTTCTGTGGCACATCGTTTACAGACAGTCATCAATGCCGATGTGATTCTATTGTTGTCAGAGGGCGAAATTGTCGCTTGCGGCAGCCATCAGCATTTGCTGGAGGTATCGGATATGTACAGACAAATCGTCTCGGGATATCGAGGTGAACGATCATGAAAGACATGAAGCAGATTATGACGTTAGTGCTGACAGAGAAGAAATATATTGTGTTTGCGGTACTTTTTGGTTTCTTTGCCGCGGTGAGCTCGATCGGTTTAATGGGAATGAGCGGATATTTGATTTCACGTGCGGCACTGCATCCGCCGCTGTATGCGCTGACGCTGTCGATTATCGCGGTGCGCTTTTTTGGATTGGCACGGGCAGGAACGCGTTATGTGGAGCGCTATGTGTCACACCATGCGACCTTCTCGATTCTCGGACGTATCCGCGTGTTTTTCTATGATAAATTGGAGCCGCTGGCGCCGGCAGTGTTTATGAACTACCGCAGCGGTGATCTGTTATCACGAATTATGGCAGATGTCGAGCGGTTGCAATTTTTCTTCTTGCGCGTGCTTTATCCGCCGTTTGTGACGCTGCTCGTATTTTTGGCGACAGGATATCTATTATCTTTCTTTTCGTGGGCGGCAACCGGGGCGCTTTTGGCAGGTTTACTCGTCACGGCAGGCATTATACCGGCTGTCATCACATACTTTGCCCGCGATAACGGTTTACATTTGCGGCAAGAGCGGGCGAGAATTTCTGTACAAGCGACGGAATTCCTGCTGGGATTTGTCGATCTTAAAGTCAACGGACAAATAGATCACAGAAAAGCGATGATGGAACAGACTTCCGCAGTATTGATTAAAGAGCAGCAGCGCAATGGATTGTTGGCGGCTGCTGGAGAAAGTGCGGCATTATTAGGAGCATTTTTTACCACTTGGGTTGTCTTGATCTGCGGTATATTCGCTGTCGTAGACGGACAGATTGACGGTGTATTTCTTGCGGTTATGGTACTGGTGACATTGACTGCCTTTGAATCGGCAACGCCGGTGGCGGCGATTCCGGCACATTTGGAGGAAAGCAGAGTAGCCGCAAAGCGCTTATTTCGTATTTCCGATGAACAGAATGAGCGGCAAAATATCATAGTGCCACAGAGTGAACCATACTTACAGACTGACGCACAGCTGGATCTGCTATTCCATGATGTGACATTTGCGTATCCGAATGGAGGCCGCCAAGTATTGCAGAATATTGAGCTGCACATACCGGCAGGAAGTAAAGTCGCTGTAGTCGGTTCCAGCGGCTCGGGGAAAAGCAGTTTATTACACATTTTGCTGAAATTCTATGAATCCTATCAGGGGGATGTCGTATTAGAAGGTCGCAATTTGGCAGAATATACGCCAGAGGAAGCGCGCCGGTATTTCGGGGTGGTGCTACAAGAGAACCATTTTTTCCATGCTTCTGTGCGCGCCAATTTATTACTGGCAAAACCGGAGGCATCGGATACAGAATTGCTGGACTTACTGCGGCAAATGGAGCTGGAGCACCTTGCACTGGATGACATCCTCAGCGACCGCGGCATGTCACTTTCTGGAGGAGAACGTCAACGTTTGGCAATTGCCCGAATGATTCTCAAAAATGCTCCTATATGGTTACTGGATGAACCGGGGACAGGTCTTGATGCATTGACCGAGCAAGCGATTTTCTCCAAACTGGAGTCTTTGGCATCAGAGAAAACCGTTTTGTATATTACGCACCGTCTGGTCGGTCTTGAACATATGGATGCTATTCTTGTCATGGATAAAGGGCGGATTATTGAACAGGGAACGTATGAAGAACTGCTGCAAAGGCAGGGATACTTTTATCAGCTTCGTCAACTGGAGATGGAAAGGCTTTAAGGAATATACTGGATTTCCAAAACCCTTGCATAAAAGAACATTTGTTTGCTATAATAAATAGAAACAAATGTTCTTTTTTATGTGAATATCATTTTGAAATATTTGGGGGAGAGATATATGGAAACAGTGCTATTGGCGGATATGAATGCATTTTATGCTTCGGTGGAGCAGGCGGACGACCCGAATTTGCAAGGCAAGCCGGTAATCATCTGTGGTGATCCGGAAAAACGCCATGGTATTACTTTGGCGGCAAGTGTGGAAGCGAAGAAATATGGGATTAAAACGCCGATGCCCTGTTGGGAAGCAACTCATCTGTGCCCCGAAGTCATCATTGTCCGCCCGAGAATGGCGCGCTATGTAGAAGTGTCGGCACAGATCGTCGATATTGCTAAAAGCTATTCTCCCTTGGTCGAGCCGTTTTCCATTGATGAAGTGTATATTGATACGAAGGGGACGGAACGAATATGGGGATCAAGTATCGATGTGGCGCGGTTGCTGCGGGAAGAAATTAAACAGAAGGTCGGTGTCATGTGCTCTATCGGAATTGCCCCTAATAAGCTGCTGGCAAAAGTCTGTTGTGATATTGAAGCGAAAAAGAGCCCGACAGGCATTACCAAATGGTCGGAAAATGATATCCCACAAAAATTATGGCCGCTGCCTGTCAAAGATTTATTCGGCGTTGGACGGAGAATGGAACGGACATTTAAAAATATGGGCATCACGACCATCGGCACTTTGGCACATTATCCGGTAGAGCTGCTCCAGAAGAAGTTCGGCATTATGGGGGAAGTGTATTTTTTGTCGGCGAACGGCATTGATGAGTCCCCAGTAAAGCCGCAGGCACATGATGATGTGAAAAGTATCGGACATTCGGTGACGTTGCCCAAAGATTATTATCGTTGGCAGGAAATACAGATTGTTTTACGCGAAATTACTGAAGAAGTATGCAGCCGTGCCAGACGAAAGGGTAAGGTAGCGAGGACAGTTTCTTTATATGTACGAGGTATTGATTTGGTTACGAGTGTGCAACATTCAAAATCGTTGGCGGTATTCAGTAATTTAGCAGTCGATGTGTATCCGACCATCGTCTGGCTGTTTGAGACGTATTGGGGTGATAAACCTGTTCGCTCAATTACGGTGTCTTTGTCGAATGTCACGGAAGAATCGTCATTACAGCTTGAAGTGTTTGCCGATCGCCTTGCAGAGCGTTCCTTGGCATATACGGTTGATAATATACGCAACCGCTATGGAAAAACGGCAGTTTTCAAAGCGTCCTCTTTAGAAGAAGGCGGAATCCATCAAGTGCGCTCCCAGCTAATTGGCGGCCATCGCGCATAGGGGAACATCGAATATAGGAAGAGTGGTTATTGAGCGTAGCAGGCGGTATAAATACAGAGGAGCGGTTATCAAGAACAGGAAGGGTTGACGGAGCTTGCAAGGAGATAATAAACGAGACGCTTATAAGCAGGTTTGCAGCAGAGGGCTTAATAGGGGCAATAAGCTATATGAGGGGCACCGCATGGTGTTACACGAACATCAGGAGACATTGCTTGTCAGTCGGCGTACGGAGCATTTACAGGGGAAGCAGTTGCGTGTGGTACAGGAGTTAGAGGAGCAAGCAGCCATCGTATGTCAGGCAATGGATGAAGACCGTGAAGTAGAGATATCATGGGAGCAAACATTCAATCCGCTCAAACTATCGACCGATCAATATGCCACATACCTTCATAGTGCCTTAAACCCGCGCACACATTACGATCAGGAAATTAGGACGGAGCGAGTTAAGATCATCAATGTGCTAAATGCGGAAGGAATGTTACAATGTAAATCACCAACGGGCAAATGTTGCATTGCCATCAAGGATATTTTATCAATCAAATTGCTATGAAATTTTTGATAAACTGCTATTTTCCCATTGATAATTTGTGGTTGTACTGATATCGTTAGTAATATGCGGAAACATGTGTTTGATAGTAGAGGAGAATTCATTTGCGAATTATAGGAATAGACCCGGGAACGGCGATTCTCGGCTATGGAATTATAGATTATGAGGGGAATCAGATGCGACCTGTCGATTACGGTTGCATTCGCACGGAAGCCAATACTGATATGCCGAAGAGGCTAGGGGTGCTGTATGACGATCTTCAAGGCTTGATTGAAAAGTATCGACCGGATGTGATGGCGGTAGAGGAATTGTTTTTTAACCGCAATGTGACGACGGCAATTACGGTCGGTCAGGCACGTGGTGTTGTCTTGCTGGCTGGTGTCCAGGCGAATATGCCGGTATTTGAATATACACCGTTGCAGGTAAAACAGGCGATTTGCGGATATGGACGGGCAGAAAAACAACAGATTCAAGAAATGGTGCGCGTGCTCCTGCACTTGCAGGGGATTCCCAAACCGGATGATGTTGCCGATGCATTGGCTGTGTCGATTTGTCACGCCCATTCGGCGACATTGTATGATAAATTGGCAGGCAAGTAATGGAGTTACATGTGTGATAGAAGTCATGTGATAGAATTATGTGGTCAAATCTGGTTGAACAAGATTATTTGTGGCGTAAAAAATAGAGAAGGCAGGAGACGAAATGATTGCATTTATCGAGGGAAAAGTGGAAGAGATAGATTTTGCTTATACAGTCGTAAATGCTGGTGGAGTTGGCTATTATATTCACACTCCGGGCAATATTTATGGTAAAGTGAGTTTGGGAGAGCATGTACGTATCCATACATACCAAAGTGTGCGTGAAGACGATATTTCTCTATTCGGGTTTATTGACAAGGCAGACAAGCAATTGTTTCAATTACTCATACAAGTCTCGGGAATCGGACCGAAGGTCGCATTGAATATCGTCGGGGCGGCACCGTTGGAGCGGCTTTGTCAAGCGATTATCGCAGAGGATATGGTATTTCTCACGAAGTTACCGGGGATCGGCAAGAAAACGGCACAGCGCATTCTACTCGATTTGAAGGATAAAGTAAAAGATATGTACCCGCAAACTCAGTGGATCGAGGATACAGTGGCAAAAGGAGATGTACAGTCAGACCGGGGGCAACTGTCTTATATTATGCAAGATACGATTTCCGCACTGGAAAGCCTGGGGTATACTTCGAAGGAATCGGAGACGGTTGTACATGATCTTATCGCCAGTGTCGAGCAATCGGTGCGTTCCCAATGGTCGGTTGACATGTATATTAAGAAATGTTTGCAACGATTAATGCAGGAAACAATGTAGTACTAGAAATGCAATACTAGATAAGAGAACAGCAAGTTAGGGGAAGATATGATGGAAGAACGGGTGATTTCTGCCAGGTTGACCGAAGAAGACAATGAGGTGGAATACAGTCTTCGTCCGCGGTACTTGGCTGAATATATAGGGCAGAGCCGTGCCAAAGAAAATTTGAAAATATTCATCGAAGCAGCGAAGATGCGCCAAGAGGCTCTGGATCATGTGTTATTATACGGTCCGCCGGGGTTAGGCAAGACGACGTTGTCGAATATCATTGCTAATGAATTGGGCGTGAATATTCGTACGACATCGGGACCGGCGATTGAACGCCCGGGAGATTTGGCGGCAATTCTGACGAATCTGCAGCCGAATGATGTGTTGTTTATTGATGAAATTCATCAGCTTCATCGCAGTGTCGAAGAAGTGCTATATCCGGCGATGGAGGATTTTGCTCTCGATATCATCATCGGCAAAGGACCGAGCGCTAGATCGGTACGGCTTGATCTCTCCCCTTTCACGTTGATCGGGGCTACGACGCGGGCTGGTAAGCTGTCTGCGCCGTTGCGCGATCGTTTTGGGGTCGTCAGTCGTTTGGAGTATTATGCTGATGAGGAGCTTTACCAAATTGTCATACGTGCAGCCGATATATTGAATGTTCCGATTGACCAGACAGGGGCGCTGGAAATTGCCAGACGTTCAAGGGGGACGCCGCGAATTGCCAACCGTATGCTGAAACGCGTACGCGATGTGGCGCAAGTGCGGGGATCAGGAGTCATCACACTGGAGGTCGCTCAAATGGCATTGCAAATGATTCAGGTAGATGGAATTGGACTTGATCATGTTGACCATAGATTGCTAAAGACGATTATCAGCAAATTTGCCGGCGGACCTGTGGGGCTTGACACGATTGCCGCTACGATTGGTGAAGAATCAGATACAATTGAGGATGTATATGAACCGTATTTGCTGCAAATCGGTTTTCTGCAACGTACACCGCGGGGCAGGATTGTCACGCCGTCTGCTTACGAGCATTTCGGAATTCCTATGCCTGAGGCAAAGAGTTAGCGAATAAGGAGCTGAGTGGTATGCAGGATTTTGGCAAAGTACTCGTATATATCGGTATTCTGTTAGTGGTCGTCGGACTCGTATGGCAAGTCGGCGGTAAATTTCTTTCCCTGGGGCGATTACCCGGGGATATTGTCATTGAGAAGGAGAATTTCAAATTTTATTTCCCAGTGGCGACATCGATTATTATTAGTGTTGTGCTGTCTATTATTTTGTGGATTTTCCGTAGGTTGAACGGATAAATAGAGATTGCCGCATGACTCTGCTGATAAATCTAAAGTTACATTTCTAATTGCATTTTTCTAGCATAGAATTAATCGACTTTAGTTTTATTAAAAAAGGAGTGGAGCGCATGAATTTAGTTCTAGGAAAAGAAGAGGGTGTAATCAAGGATAGCCGGTTCACAACGAATTTGCTGTTGGCATGGTTAAAGACAAACTTTACACTCACTTCCAAGCGAATCATTGGGTATAAACCGAATACGTTACTGGGGGCAATTCCCTTAGGGAAAACAGAGGTTACATATCCGATTAAAAGTGTTGCTAGTGTCGGAGTGTCGACGAAATTTCATCTATCGAGATTTTTATTGGGTGGTCTGCTGGCAGCGGCTGGCTTTTTATCTGTTGCTGATTCACTAGGCATAGGTATACTGCTTGTCTTGCTCGGCGCAGTGCCATTGTTTAACTGTTTTACAAGCACATTGAATATCAGCAATAATGCAGGTCAGGTTCATCACATAGAGATATCGATTTTGGAAAAAGATAAGGTTCAGGAATTCGCGACGACGGTCAACACGACGATAGCGGAATCTGCTTGATGAACGAAACATGCTGAATGAAACATGCTTGATACATAGAAAGAGATATGCCAATCGGCATATCTCTTTTTTGTAACCGTAGTATCATTTAGCGTAACCGGCTCAAGAGTTTACGCTAAATTTTCGTTAGCTTCTTCCGTTTTCTTTTCTTCCGGCTGCTTCTCAGGAGACTTCGCCAAGAAGATGGCGGTAGATTTGTCGGTCATCGTACCGGCGTATTCCTTCTCGGTTCGCAGACATTTTGTCGGGCAAACTTGCACACAGAAATTACATACGATGCAACGGCTGCGATCAATTTGCCAAGTTTTATCCGGTCTGTCGACTTTCAGTGCTTGGGTTGGACATCGGCGTTCGCACATGCCGCAATGAATGCATTTTTCGGCATCGATGTGAATTCCGCCGCGTGTGATCGGGTAGAAATCATTTTTTAGCACCGGATACATGGCTGTAGCGGGCTTTTCGAAAAGGTTTTTCATGATTTTTTTTCCAAATATATTAACTCCCATTGTATGCCACCTACCTTTCTGCACAACTAATGCATGGGTCGATTGTCAGAACAATGATTGGCACGTCAGCCAAATCAGCGCCCGGAAGCATTTTCAACAGCGGCGGGATGTTGCTGAATGTCGGTGTGCGGACACGGAAACGCTCCAAATGTTTTGTTCCATTGGCTCTGGCGTAATAGAGTACTTGACCGCGAGGTTGTTCCAAACGTGATACAAATTCGCCGTTCGGGAATCCCTTGACTTTTATGTCGATTTCGCCGTCGGGAATTTTGCCGATTGCCTGACGGATCAAGTCGATAGAGCTGAATAATTCTTTGATACGTACATTGCAGCGGGCGAAGCAATCGCCGTCTTTTTCGACAGCCGGCTGAAAATCGAGTTCGCCATATGACGCGTAATCAAGCTGACGGAAATCTAGCGCTATTCCACTTCCGCGAAGCACGGGACCGACTGCGCCGAGTTCGAAAGCCTCTTGGGCAGTTAGCACGCCGACACCCTTGGTGCGCTTTTGAACGGTGTAATCGTTCATAAATACGTTGGATATGACGGTAATTTCTTCTTCGACTGTTTTGAGGATGCCGTCAATTTTTTTCAATGTGTCGTTGTCGATATCACGGTTGACGCCGCCGACCTTGCAAGCGCCGAAGATAACGCGTCCACCGGTCGTTTCTTCGAAGATATCGAGAATCCGTTCTCTGATTCTCCAGCAATTCATAAATAGACTTTCAAAGCCGAAAGCGTCAGCCATCAAACCCAGCCATAACAGATGGCTATGCATTCTTGACATTTCAGCCCAGATGGTGCGCAAATATTTTGCTCTGCCTGGTACTTCTAGATCCATTAACGATTCGATTGTCTGTACATATCCTTGACTATGAACGAAGCTGCATATACCGCAGACGCGTTCGATTACAAATGCCATTTCGTGAAAATCCCTTTTTTCCACTAACTTTTCCAGTCCGCGATGGACGAATCCGATGGAAGGAACAGCTCCCACAACTTTCTCGTCTTCGAGAACGAGATCGAGATGGATTGGTTCGGGCAATACCGGATGCTGAGGACCAAAGGGAACGATTGTACGTTTACTCATTTATTCGTTCTCCTCTCGTTTTTTGCTTTGTATTTTTGGTGTCAGGCTGTAAGGGTACTTGATAGCTGTCTCCAGAAGATTGCCCCCAAAATCAATTGCCATACCGGTAAAGGTAATTCCGTAGAGATCATGAATTTCATTTTCGTACATAAAAGAGTGAAAGAATACACTACTGATACTCGGTAATACGGCATGTTCCTCAATTGTCATTTTCAAATGTTCAATGTCGGCATCGACGTTTTCAAAAGAATAAATAATGTCCATTTCTGATGGGGTGCGTGTACAGCCCATCTGAATGAGACGGTAGCCTTTATTGGCATAAGCCTGAGCACGTTCTACAATTTCATGTGCTTCTACCGGAGCAGATTGAAATTTAGTGGAAGTAGTCTGATTATCGGACATTATTGATTCACCTTCTTCATGTTTTGATGTTTTTCTTCGAGAATGCCCACAGCTTTTACGACGCCATCGATAATTGATTCCGGACGTGCGGCACATCCCGGAACGTAAACATCAACCGGAATTACTTGATCGACACCGCCCATGATGTTATAGCATTCACGGAAGACACCGCCTGATAAAGCACAGATACCAACGGCGACTACGACTTTTGGTTCAGCCATTTGGTCGTAGATGTTTTTGATGACTTGCTTATTTTGTTCATTAACCCCACCGGTGACGACAAAAATGTCTGCGTGTTTGGGGTTTCCGATATTTAATACGCCAAAGCGCTCTACGTCATACAGCGGCGTCAGACACGCAAGGACTTCAATATCACAACCGTTGCAGCTTGCTGCGTCATAATGGACCAGCCAAGGGGATTTTGCTGAATAAGACATATTTATCACCTCAATCCTTACATGTTATTTTATAAACAGGTACAGTATATTTCCTGCACCTAATACGAAAGCGACGATCCAGGCACTGCGTAAAGCGTGCTGCCATTTTAGGCGGGCACTGATATTGTCGACGAAAATTTCTAAGAAATAGACAACGACAATCACGGCAATTGCTAAAATCGGATTAGAAGCGAAGAATAACCCGATGATACCCAAAAGCAAGATGTTTTCATACCAGTGGGCGATTTCTACCATTGCCAGCTCTTTACCGGAAAACTCTGTCACTAAACCGCGGACGATTTCCTGGTGAGCATGGTGTGACATTGAGATATCAAACGGCGATTTGCGCAATTTCACTGTCAGGATAAATAGAAATCCGATAAACGTTGCCGGCAGACTCAAGAACAGTGTTCCGTCAAAAGCGGCGATATCTGCGACATTGAAGCTATCCGTTGCCATATACATAGCGACCACAGTCAACAATACCATTGGTTCATATGCCATCATCTGTACTAGTTCACGTTCTGCTCCGATATATGCATAAGGCGAGTACGTAGAGTATGCACCGACAATCAGGAAAATCCCTGCCAGAGTCAAAGCAAAAATCGATAACAGCAGGTTTCCGCCGCTAAAGAAAATGCAACCGGAAATGACAGTGAAAATCAAGAAACCGATGACATAAAATGTCTGATGCTGATTGACGGCGATATTCTGCTTACGCCAGAGTTTCAATACATCGTAAAAAGGCTGTAACAGCGGCGGTCCTACGCGTCCTTGCATGCGAGCCGTTATAATTCGGTCAACACCCGCGATCAGTCCACCGAAGATCGGCGCAAGAATGAGATACAGAGCGACAGCAACGACTATAGATAATGTATTCATATTAATCCCACCCCAAACATCGCGAGAATCAAGACAATAGACGAGACGACACCCGCTTTAAATAGTAACGATTCTTTAAAAATCGAATCCAAGTATAAGCTGCGGAAAGAAATTGTTTCCGATGCTCCAAAAGAGTTGTGGAACATTTCTTTTTCTGCGACATTGGCACCGGACATGTATTGTGGTTTATACACTTTATTACTGGTACGTAAAATTTGCAAAGGCAGTACAAGGATCAGACCGATCATCAATAATAGAATAGCGATATTGCTATGTCCTAGAGCGAATGATTGACCGTATGCCGCTTGCAGCATTGGTTCAATAAAATACGTCGATATCAACGGGAACGCCATACAGATAGTTACGACCATAACGGCAAGTGTTGTAAGTGTAAATTGCTCTGTTCCAGGTATATTGGCTTTGAAATTCGGTGGTGTTGATTTTACCATGAGTATCTTGCCAAGCCATTTCGTCCAGTAGAAGATTGTCGTCGCACTTCCGAATGCGATAAATATTGTCAATAATGGATGAGCACTGATTAAACCTTCCAAAGCAGCCCATTTACTGATTAACATACCGAACGGTGCGAGGAACATACCGGCGATACCGATAGCAATTGTCACAGCGAGTTTCGGCATGTAAGATACGAGACCATCCATAGATTCGACCATGCGGCTTCCGAGATTGTGCTCCACAGTACCGACTGACAGGAACAAAAGTGATTTAGCAATCGCATGGAAAATGACGATCATGATCGCAGCCCAGAGTAATTGCGGGCTTCCGATACCTGCACAGAGGACGATCAATCCGAGGTTGGCAATCGTTGAATATGCCAAAACGCGTTTTGCGTCGTTCTGTGTGACGGCGATGATTGATGTCAGCAAGAATGTGACGGCACCGACAAGTGCGACAAACAGACCTACTGATGAGCCACCGTCAGTTAAAGCGAATACCGGTGATAGGCGAAGAATTAAATACACACCGGCTTTGACCATTGTACTGGAGTGGAGTAATGCCGATACCGGAGTCGGTGCGACCATCGCTCCCAATAACCATGATGAAAAAGGCATTTGTGCTGATTTGGTGATACCGGAGAACGCCAGTAATGCCACAGGAATCAACACGACAGCAGATGATAATGAAGATAATTCACTTAACTCTACAGTCTGAGCTTGTAAATGCAAATAGACGATTGCGATTAAAAATGCGACTCCACCGAGTAAGTTCATCGTCAGTGCGCGGAATGAATTCTTGATCGCTACATCTTCTTTGCTGTATCCGATCAAGAAGAAAGAACAAAGGGTCGTAATTTCCCAGAAGAAGTACAACCAAAGCAAGTTGTTGGCGTACACGAGACCGAACATCGATCCTAAGAAAATAAATACGATGAAAAAGAAAAATGGAGTGCGATTTTTCATTTCTGGATGATGGTCGTGATAATCCTTCATGTAGCCCAACGCGTACACGGCAATCATACTGCCGATAATGCCGATGATTAAAGTCATAATCAAGGATAAATTATCGACGAATAAATTGTTTGACACCGTAATGTCACTTCCGTGGGTCAGTTCAAACCATACTGCTAAAACAGCACTGACAGCCATTAGAACAGCAGGTATGTACTGCTTATGACGCAGTGAAAGCGTCAAGATGATCAGGGCTAGAACAACTTCAATCGCGAGCATAGCCATGCCTAGAAGATGTGTATAGTTCTCTAGTCCCAAATAGACTGTACCCTTGCCAGCATATTCTGCAACAAGGAGAACAGAAGCCACACTAATAGCCGCGGCTGACAACCCTACAACCCATTTTCTTACGGATTGCTGAGGTAGAAAAAGCAATAGGAGCCCAATAACGATGGGAAATCCTATTAAAAAAATCATTGTGTTCATTTGCCATCCTTCTCCTCACTTTATAATTTGCAAAACAAATACCTCTGAAACTTGCTTGTTATATATTGGAACCATGGTTTGTGCCGCATAATCATTACGGTGGCAAAACATGTTATATAATAACAAGCGTTATTATAATACAGTATAATAAACAGCTGCAAAAATCAATTGTTATATATGCAATTTGCTGCATTTCACATTAAATTTTCATAATTATATGTAGTTATATGGCTATTTTTAGCTATTTTTAAAATATTTTTATTTGATAGATATGTCAAGAGTGGATATGCGATGACACAGAATTGTCGGAAATCTACTGTAGAATTTTGTAAATAGTGAAGGAAAACGCTCTTTGTGACCGAATTAACTTTGTAACCGAATTAATTTGCAATCATCATGCATTTCCAATATCGAGCGAAGAGAGGCGAAGTTATGGAGCGGGAAACGGACCCCCTATGGAGAAATGAGGGCGAAACAACAAACAGTGAGGTAACAAATAGGAGCGAAATGAGCTGGGACGAAATAAACAACGATGAAGCAAACAGAGATGAAATAAACAGAGATGAAATAAACAGTGGAGCAAGTCCATGGAGGCATTGGCTGACGATTTGGCGCAGACCGCGTGCGACGATGCGCAATATTATTAACGAACCAAATAATTATTCACAGATTCTCCTGCTGTTGTTGCTCGGAGGGTATATCTATGCGATGAATCAGGCTTCCCTTAAGAGCATGGGTGACGACTATGATATGGGCACGCTATTCTCCCTGTTTGCGTTAGCAGCGGTGTTGGTTGCTGCGGTTGAATATTATGTCGTAGCGGGAAGCTATTATTTATTGGGGAAATGGATCGGAGGGAAAGGGACGCTCAGGGAAGTTCGTTTGAGTGTTGTATATGCTAATATTGCGCTCATAATGGCAGCGATCACCTGGATCCCACTGTTGCTTTTATTCGGTAAAGAAAATTTCACTTCGTTGACACCGATGATGGATGCTAATCCTAATTTGTTGTACACGCTCGTGATTATTAGTGTGATTGAACTTGTACTTGGGATATGGGGAATGGTGATTGCTCTCAAATGTATGGCAGAAGCGCATCAATTTTCTGCGTGGAAAGCGTTGGGGGTAATCTTGCTGGGATTTTTAGCGATTTTAGTGGCGATCATTGTAGTCGCAGTCATTATCGTGGTACTTATTTGATCGTTCATTATATAGTAGGTAATCAGCAATGCGGCAATGGGGATTGTATGGGACGAGTGATTCGTTTTCATACAATCCCTTCATTAGTATAAGAGGGAGGGTATTCGGTATAGGACGGATGGTGTTCAGTTCACCGCAGAAAACGTTTTTGAAAATGCTTTTCGGCGGCCATGTATCCTTGGCTGTAGAGAAATTTGTACGTTTCGTCATTGGGAGAAATATCGAAATCGATCGATGACACGTCCCCGGTGTCGATTTCGATAGACCGGGCGATATCTTTAGGGCTATTGTTATAGATGTCTTTTTGTACCGCTAATAGGGATTGATTCAGGGCGCGGATATAATCTAAGAGATTGTTAATCTCACTGTGACGCGGGCTGCTTTTGAAGCGTGCGCCAAGTGTCTGCGCATAAGAACCGTACTTTGTGATTGGTTTGATGGTGTCAAATATGTTGATTGGATAGTTGCGCATCACCCCACCGTCACAATAGACTACATCGGGAGTTTTAATCGCTTCGAAAAATAAAGGGATCGACATAGATATGCGAACGGCGGCAGCGACTTCCATATCCGGCGTCGTATCGTAAGAGAATATTTGCGAGACTTTATTGCTGACATCGGTTCCGATGACGTACAGGTCCATGAACGGTTTATTGTCCTTATGGCATGCGGGATTGCGAAAATCTGCAAATGTGTATGGTGGACGTTTTTTAGACGGGTTAAACTGGTTGGCTATTTGCTTTTGCAGCCAAGTGTAAAAGTACTGGCTGGAGAACCAGCCATAGTTGCGAAATAGGCGGTAGAGGGAATTGATATCGCCAAATATATTTTCCATCTCTCGCATTATGAAGTTGGGTATTTTTTTCAGGTCAGGATGGGTGACGCTTTGGGGAATTTGGCGATAATCAAGTGAATCGGCAATCTCTTTTATCTCTGTGGCAGACAACCGGAAACTTGTGATACAGGCGGTAATGGCTCCGGCAGAGGTTCCGGCTACTTTTTCGATATTTTGAAAGATGTTTTTTTGATAGAGATAATCGATTACCCCTAAATATGCGATACCGAGCACACCGCCGCCTTCAAAAACTAAATGATTGATTTTATAATACATAGGCTATCACCCCATTGAAACAAGTTCTTAATTCAGGTTAAATATAAAGTATTTATATTCAGTGGCGAGGTATGTTATACTTGAGCATATTAGTTAGAGGAATCATACATTCTAGATAGAAGAGTAATACTTAAAAAAGACAGGATGGTATGGAGGATTAGGTATATGTCGGGCATTGAACGGTTTCAAACATTGATTATATTAGCAGCGGTACTTCTGGGGCTTGGGCTGGGACAGTGGCAATCGGTACAGGAACATGCAGAAGCGTTTATTTTACCGTGTCTTTTTTTGTTATTCTATGGAATGTTTTTGACGGTATCGATAGGAAATCTGCGTGAATCGTTTGTCAATATGCGCTTTGTCGGTACAAGTGTTGCGGTGAATTTTATCTGGACACCGATTTTAGTTTGGTTGCTAGGCTGGGTATTTCTCGCAGATCACCCGTATCTATGGTTAGGGTTTTTCATGCTGATGGTCACACCTTGCACCGATTGGTACGTGATTTTTACCGGAATTGCCAAAGGGAATGTCAATCAATCGATGGCGGTATTACCGATTAATTTGGTACTGCAATTGCTGCTGCTTCCGTTGTATCTGTATATTTTCACAGGCGTTACAGGAAGCTTTGACTATGGGGAAATCATTAAAAGTATTTGGTATGTGTTGCTTGTGCCATTGTTATCCGCTTTTCTAACAAGTAAAATACTTGTATCGCTAAAAAAACAGCGGCTTATGGAAGAGTATCTCGTGCCTTTTTTCAATCAAAGCAATATTTTGTTTTTGTCACTGGCGATCGTGGCGATGTTTGCCTCACAAGGGCATTACTTGCTGGAGCATATTGAGATATTGGCGTTGTTAGCAATACCGGTCTTGCTGTTTTTCTTGATCAATTTTTTTGTCGGGGAAAGTGTCGGCAAGCTGATGAAGTTTTCCCGAGCGGATACGGTCAGCCTTGACTTTACGATTCTTGCACGTAATTCTCCGGTCGCTCTGGGGATTGCGATTATGGCATTTCCCGATCAGCCGTTGGTCGCTTTGGCATTGATTATCGGACCGTTATTGGAGTTGCCGGTTCTGGCTATTGTTGCCAAGGTATTGCTGATGCGCCGGTTGCAGCATTGAGTAAATTATAGTAAAGTCAGTGCATCAGTTACGAAATCAGTTATTGAAGGAGGATTGCCATGGAGTGTCGGGCAGATTGCGGAGCTTGTTGCGTCGCAATTACGATTTCATCGCCGATTCCCGGAATGCCTGAGGGCAAAGAAGCGGGGATTCGGTGTATTCATTTGACAGAGGAAAATCGCTGTCGTATTTTTTATTGCGCTGAACGACCGAAGGTTTGTGATGATTTGAAAGCATCGCCTGAGATGTGCGGACAGACATTTGAACAGGCATACCAATATTTGTCTGATCTCGAACGATTGACGAAACCGGATGTACCCAAATGAATCTAGAAGGGTAGATGGGTCAAGATGGTCCGGCAGGTGCAATGAATCTGATAAACTCCAAGGAGGATGAGCATGGATAATAGAAAATTCATGATTTTTTTAGCCATTATACTAGTGATGCAGATTTTTACGTGGAGTAACACGAGACAGTTACACCAAGAAATAGAGCAATTGCAACACCGTTTGCGCTCAATGGAATCGGAGGTGTCGTCAGGAATGAGTGCGACGCGATCCATCGTTGAGCAGATTAGGCAAGATGCCAATTGGTGGTCTTTCACAAATGATATTGAAGTTATTTCGATTGATCAAGATAAAACAAAAATAAAAGTCAGTTGGATGGTCAAAGAGCAGAATCAAGGCGAACAGATTGATTTGCATTATATGCTTGCTCAAGATACGGCGTACCGTAGTATAGTGGCAGAGCAAGATGGTAAAGGGGGATATTCTGCAATTTTGGAAGTCGATACGCCGAATGAGCCGCCGATTAATATCGGCATAGGCGGACACATCGGAAATATGGGATGGGGTCAAGCTTATGACAGTGCAGGAATTTTTCAATTGGAATATTACATTACTCGCGATGACGGCGATCGTGTGCTATCGAGTGAGACTAAGTCTCTTGATTTGACGAAAATCGCATTTCAACTGTTCGAGCAATTGGACGTCTCGATATTTGCCGATGAAAACGAGAATCTGAGTGCAATGTTACAAGTGTTTCCGTATGATCGACAGACTCCTTTCTATACGTTGGAAAGCATTTTTCTAGAAAATCGCGATGCCAATGGACGTGTCTTACAGCATTGGCAGTTTGCTGCTGATGACTCCAGAGGTGATGCTCCCCAAATTAGCAGCGACACTTTTAATAATGAGTTTCCGCGTACATACCGTGTAGAAGCGACTTCTTTGCAAGAGATTCAATCGCTGTATTTAGTGGTAGAATATAATGAAGGATTGCGTTATGAGCAAAAGGTGAGTGGGAATTAGCTTTATATATTGACTCCTGTAATTGTATATGGTATTATTTATTTAAATTAAAATAATTATAAAGTAGTTATGGAGGAGGAATTTTTGGTATGGCAGAACGAATTGTAGGGCGTCCGGCGCCGGGCTTCGAAATGGAAGCTGTATTACCTGACAAAGAGTTTGGAAAAGTATCCTCAGAGGATTTAAAAGGAAAGTGGGTAGTGCTGTTTTTTTATCCACTAGATTTCACTTTTGTGTGCCCGACGGAAATTCGCGGATTTAACGACTACTATGAAGAGTTCGAGGAACTGAATGCACAAGTGATTGGCGTATCGACAGATTCTGTACACAGTCATAAAGCGTGGATCAACAGTGATTTAGGAGCGTTGAAATTCCCGCTGGCTCAGGATTTGACACATTCTGTTTCACGTGATTATGGCGTTCTAATTGAAGAAGAAGGTATTGCTTTGCGCGGATTATTTATCATCGATCCCGAGGGGATGCTAAAGTACAGTGTTGTCCATGACAATAATGTCGGACGATCTGTTAATGAGACGATTCGTGTATTAGAAGCGCTGCAAAATGGCGGTCTTTGCCCAGTAAACTGGAAAGTAGGGCAACCTACACTGTAGTTACGATTGTATCACCTGAATTGAGTAAAGTGGAATTGAATGAAATGGAATTGAATTAAGAACCTATCAGCAATGATAGGTTCTTTGTGCTATAATGCTATGTTATATGGTACTTGATCTGTATGGGGAAGACGGGTGAGAAAATATGACGGAAGATCGACAACTTGTTTTTGTATATGGTACATCACGCAAAGGCGGGGAAAATCATGCAGCTTTGTCAGAGGCGGAATGTATAGCGGAGGCTGCATGGACTTCCGGCAGCCTATATGATACCGGCATGGGTTATCCGGCACTGTACCCTGATGGTCAAGATAAAGTGTACGGAGAATTGTATAGCGTCGATGATAAGCAATTGGCAAGGCTCGATTATCTCGAAGGCTATCAGATAGGCAAAGACGACGAGAGTGAGTATCTGCGCGTGACAAAAACAGTGCATATGGAGACGGAAAGCGTCGAGGCATTTGTTTATGTATACAATCGCCCGCTTGCAGATCATATGCAGTATCTCACCGGTGGACAGTGGGCGGATTGTTCGCCCGGTAACCATCAGCAAGACGGCGAAGCGACTGTATATCGTAAGCGTAGAGTTATATTGCGAATTTTGCTCGTCAGTGTTTTCGTGTTTTGTCTGTTTAGTGTTTTAGCGCCGTGGGCGGGAATTCTCCAATTGCCTTCCCTTGATCTGCTGACAAAGTCACGGGAATTAGCGAACGATGAGCAGATTAGTAGTTGGATGGATACGGTAGTCACTGTCAAAACGCGAGGCAGTAAAGGTACGGGGTTTAACATTGCCGCAGAGGGGATCGTCATAACCAATTATCATGTCATAGATGACG
This sequence comes from Bacillota bacterium, assembly GCA_023388635.1. Lineage (GTDB taxonomy): Bacteria > Bacillota > Bacilli > Desulfuribacillales > Desulfuribacillaceae > JAEWFW01. Next base: position 5,360 of record JAEWFW010000033.1, on the reverse strand, counting down.
ACGCTTCGATTACGGTTACGTATAACGATGGCAGGGTCTTCCGTGGTGATGTGATTGCAGAATATCCCGATATTGATTTGGCAATTGTGCAAATGAAAGGTAGAAATTTGCCCCATGTGAAACTATTTGCCGACTATCAACTGTCTATAGATGAAAGAGTAATTATTATTGGCAATCCATTGGGGTTGTCACAGATCGTCATGGAAGCGACAATGCGTGGATACACACAGTTAGATGGTTGGGAGAAACCAGTCTATGTGATTGAGGGACCTGTTTTGAAAGGCAGCAGCGGCAGCCCTGTTTTTAATGATTCGGGGCAGGTGGTCGGTGTGGTTTTTGCCAGTGCGGGCACGGTGGAGCGCAACGGTACAGAAGTGATTATTGGGTTGGCGATCCCGATTGAGTATCTATTAGAGCAGGAATTTTTTGATTCTATGTCGAAGTTCGTAGAAATAGGAGACATTTTAGTAGAAGCGGGAGAAAAGTTTTAGCAGAAGTGGGAGAAAATTTATGAGTAAGGAGCGAAGTCGAATATGACTTTTAAAAAATATATACGCAATCTGATGATCTGCTGCATGACGGTATGGATGTTAGTTTCCGTATTTTCTGTTTCCATCGCCGAGGCAAATGGATTCCCAGTGAATAAAAATATTCGCGTCGGTTTGTTGTTTGATCAGGGGAATCATTTGCAAGCTGTGCCATATGTCACCTTGTCGTCACCTACCGGGTTGGAGTTGAGTGATACTCAACAAGCAGCCAGCCCGTTTATTAGTGTTTTCCCATATGAGGAAACGATTGTGCATCTGGATCGGTATTACATTGCATTTACCGATACGAACAATTTACAACAGGCGGAGGCGGTTTATAACGGATTGAAGGAAAAGAATCACCGCCCATACATAGTGCAAGAAACGCTGATGAATGAGATACGCTATCAGGTGATCGTCGGTCACTTTAACAGTGAGAGTCAGGCGATGGAAAGTGCCAATCGCATTGCTGCGGAATCTGCTTATTCCGGTACGGTATATGGCAACTTCCGTGTGGAAGCCGGAACGTTTGCCGATCGCCAGGGTGCCGATTTGTTGGTGGCGGAATTGCGCAGTCAAGGATATGCGGCATATCTGGTGATCGACCGGCAAAACGGTGCTGTCACATACAGAGTCTGGGTTGGCAATGGGGAGTCGCAAAATTCGGCAGCTCGTTTAATGGAGCAACTGCAAGCGGCATTCGCTGACAGGACTTTTGTCATTGCGCCACAAGGCGCGTCGAGCATTTTGTTAAAATCTGCTTATGTAGACGGTAAATCGTTACAAGTGGCGGCGATTTCCGGGCAATCACCGAAAATTATGGCAAGAGCGACGGCAGGGGTGGGTGTCCCGGTTGTTAAAGTTAATGAACGAAGCAATCGCTATTATCGGGGAGTCATTGAGTTATCATTACATAATGGCAAGTTGGCGGTGATTAACGAATTGCCGCTGGAAGAATATTTATATGGTGTTGTGCCACGAGAGATGGTGACGGGATGGCCGTTGGAAGCCTTAAAGGCGCAGGCAGTTGTCGCGCGTACATATGCATTGAACAGCAACCGGTGGGTCATTGCTCATGTCGTCGATGATGAGAAAGATCAGGCGTATTGGGGCTACGGAATAGAAGCTCCTGATGCCAGTCAGGCAGTGGACGAAACATACGGAGAAGTTCTGCGCTTAGAAAACGGGCAATTGATCGAGGCATTTTATTCATCGAACTCCGGTGGGATGACGGCATCGGGCTACGAGGTTTGGGGGAATGATGTGCCGTATTTACGTTCTGTGGCAAGCCCGGATGACGTGGCAGTACTTGAGACGACAGCAAAATGGTATCACGTGGTACTGAAGAACGGGCTTTTCGGCTATATTCATTCCGATTACCTAGTCAAGAATGGCGAATATAATCAAGCAGGCTTTCCGTTGGCAGCGGTACAGGGAATGGAAGTCAATGTACGGGCAAATGCCGATATTTATCACGAGATTCTCACTAAAGTCAATACAGGGGATATGGCTGTGATTCTCGAGGAAGTCTATGAAAACAATGCCTACAGTTGGCGCAAAGGACCGTATACTCCGGAGAAAATGGCGGAGATGATCAATGCCAATCAGCAGACGACCAATCAAAGAATTGCCGGTCCAGTATGGGATTTGCAAGTTTCAAAACGTGGAGATTCCGGTAGAGTCCTGGAAGTTACGGCAAATGGTAATGTCGTTCCTGTTTCAAGCCCCGATGCCCATCGCTCATTGTTTCGCGATGGAAGCAGTTTGCGAAGTACACAATTTGTGATTGAGGGTCAAGGAGAGTATACGATTTTAGGGGCGAACGGTGCGCAAGTCACGTATCCCAAAAACGGAACGAGCGCCATTTTATATGCGACAGACAGTCAGGGGCAGGCGGGTTCTAAGGCAAACCCAGTCAATGGCAATCAGCAGAATTTTGTGGTGATCAACAATCTCGGCGATGTGCGTGTCGCTTCTAAGAGTCAAGCATATGTCTTTGTCGGCACGGGGTACGGTCACGGTTTCGGTCTATCGCAATGGGGTGCCCATGGTATGGCAAATAAACGTGACGGATTTGGCAATTTAGTGTATACTTATAAAGATATTCTGACGCACTACTATTCTGATCAGGTATATTTGGATGTCGCTCAGTATCAGTAGTTGGGGAATAAAATGAGAATGGTTAGGATGAATGAAACACGTGAATGTCAATCAATTTGATTTTTTGTTGCCGGAAGAGTTGATTGCCCAGACGCCGCTGCATGAACGTTCTGCTTCGCGGTTGATGGTCGTTGATCCGCTGTCCGGTTCAATCGTCGACAGGCAATTTACCGATATATTTCAATATATAAAAACGGGAGATACCCTGGTGTTGAATGACACCAGGGTTATTCCTGCGCGTTTATTTGGCAAGAATAGTGAGACAGGCAGTCACATGGAATTTCTGCTGCTTAAACCGTTGGCGGATGATTGTTGGGAAGTGCTCGTCAAGCCCGGCAAAAAGGCGAAGATAGGCAGGCAGTTCGTATTCGGCGACGGCAGACTGACGGCAGAGATTATTGATACGACGGAGGTTGGCGGGCGGATTGTCAAATTTCATTACCAGGGGGTCTTCCAAGAAATTCTCGACCAACTGGGCGTGATGCCTTTGCCACCATACATTACAGAAAGACTCGATGATAGAGAACGCTACCAGACGGTGTATGCCAGACATGCCGGTTCCGTTGCGGCACCGACCGCGGGACTGCATTTTACGGATGAGGTGTTGGCTGGGCTTCGGGACAAAGGTGTAAATGTTGCTTATGTCACGTTGCATGTGGGATTGGGGACATTTCGACCGGTGCAAGTCGATACTGTCGAGCAGCATGTGATGCATTCGGAGTTTTATTCGCTTACACAGGAGAATGCCGAGCTGATTAACCAGACGAAGGAGCGTGGCGGGCGGGTGGTTGCCGTAGGGACAACGAGTACGCGCGTGCTGGAGACGATTGGCAATGCCTATGGAATACTGCGTGAAGCAAGTGGATGGACTGATATTTTCATCTATCCCGGCTATCAATTTTCGATAGTTGACGGCTTGTTGACAAATTTCCATTTGCCGAAATCGACGTTGTTAATGCTCGTATCGGCACTGGCAGGCAGACAATTGGTTATCGATGCTTATCAGCATGCGATAGCGGAGCGATACCGCTTTTTCAGCTTTGGCGATGCGATGTTACTTTTGAAAGGAGCGCAATAATGGCTGTCACTTATGAATTAATTAAAACTTGTAAACAGACAGGAGCACGTCTGGGAAAATTACATACTCCACACGGGACATTTGATACACCGATGTTTATGCCCGTGGGAACATTGGCTACGGTCAAATCGATCAGCCCGGAAGAATTGAAAGAGATCGGTGCGGGGATCATCCTCAGCAATACATATCATCTGTTCCTGCGACCGGGACATGAAATTGTCGAAGAAGCGGGCGGGCTGCATAAATTTATGAATTGGGATCGCGGCATTTTGACAGACAGCGGTGGATTTCAAGTATTCAGTTTGAGCAAGCTGCGCAAGATTTCCGAAGAAGGCGTGGAGTTTCGCTCCCATTTAAATGGTGAGAAATTGTTTATCAGCCCTGAGAAAGCCACTGTCATTCAGAATGCATTAGGCGCTGATATTATGATGGCATTCGATGAATGTGCACCGTATCCGGCGGACTATTCTTATGTGAAGGATTCATTGGAGCGCACTACACGTTGGGCAGAGCGCTGCAAGGCGGCACATAAGAAACCGGAGCAACAAGCGTTATTTGGTATTGTTCAAGGTGGAATGTACAAAGATTTGCGCCAGTTAAGTGCCAAACAGTTAGTCGAGCTAGATTTCCCCGGATACGCCGTGGGTGGTTTGAGTGTAGGGGAGCCTGCGGAAATGATGTACGAGATGCTCGAATATACGACGCCTGAATTGCCGACGGATAAGCCACGCTATTTGATGGGGGTAGGGGCACCGGAAAATCTCGTGGAAGGTGTGCTGCGTGGAATTGATATGTTCGATTGCGTATTGCCGACGAGAATTGCCAGAAACGGTACGGCAATGGCGAGTACAGGAAAAGTCGTCATCCGTAATGCCGAATATGCGCGTGATTGGGGGGCGCTCGACGAGAATTGCGATTGCCATGTGTGCAAAACGTACTCGCGTGCGTACATCCGCCATTTAATTAAATGCAATGAAATTTTCGGTATGCGCTTGACATCGTACCATAATTTGTATTATCTTTTAAACCTAATGAAGCAAATCAGACAAGCGATCGCCGAAGACCGTTTGGGAGATTTTCAACAACAATTTTACGCTTTGCGGCAGCAGTAGCATGCCGGACATTGCGGTATAGAGTTGTTGTAGTATAATATATACTTTAGTGAAAGGAGGATTTTTGAATGGAACAATATAGTGGTTTGATATCAATTGCTTTGATGTTTGCAATTTTCTACTTTCTTTTGATACGTCCGCAACAAAAAAGACAGAAAGAGCGTAGCGCGATGTTGGATGCCTTGAAAAAAGGTGACAAAGTCGTTACTCTTGGCGGAATGCATGGATCAATCGTGGAGTTAGATGACGACACTGCCGTTTTGCGGATAGCAGAGAATTTGAAAGTTACGTTTGAGCGTTCTGCTATTTCTCACGTAAAGACGGAAGACTAATCGTAGCACCATCATTGTGAAAGATCATAGAATGACAGAAAAGCCTGTGTTTCGGTATATGAATATAGCCGAGGCACAGACTTTTTTATTTAACGATTGTTTATTTGATCATTTGGTTCCCCATCGCCTCTGTATAGGTGATGATATCTTG
>JAEWFW010000018.1 GCA_023388635.1 Bacillota bacterium | reverse complement strand
CCCGTCCGCCGCTAATGATGTAAAGAGCAAGCTCTTTATATCATCCGCTCGACTTGCATGTATTAGGCACGCCGCCAGCGTTCGTCCTGAGCCAGGATCAAACTCTCCATTAAATGTTTCGTTTGTGGTTCTTGCTCATTTCAGAGTCGCTGACTCTTTGTTTCTTGCTTTTTCCTTTTGACGCTCTTTCGAGGTCTCAAAGGTTTGATTGACGTTTCGTTTTGGTTGTTCTATATAGTTTTCAAGGAACTTTAATTGCTTGGTTTTTCTTTTTGGCTGCTGGTTCGGCTTGCTTGCCTCGTTCGCAGCGACAATGATTATCTTACCACGCTCGTTTTGCTTTGTCAACTGATTATTTAAAAAGTTTTTTCATTTTTTTATTTTTGCTTGTATGCACTACATTAAAAGGCCGCTATTCTGCTATTTCTGAGCTACATCACAATCCATCTCCTGTCATTGTCGTCTCGCACAATCAATGCCGTCTTATCGCATGTCATTTCCCATTGCCAACTACCTCATGTCATTCCCATAAGGAAAATCTATAATATATTCGCTAAATGTTGATAAAATATTATAGTAATCTGCGTTATCATTTACAGGTATTCCCGCTTTTAATGATACAATTTGTTGTTTCGGCATTGACATTTCCATCGTCTGAATTTCTAAAGGGAAGAATACTTTCAATGGATTTTCCGTCGTCTCATCTTTATGAGCGATTACTAACTCGTTTTTAGAGTTCAAACCAAAATAGATGTTTCCTATCATCGACGGATGGATTGTATAATGAATGCGTTTCATCGTCAAGTGCTTGCCTTCGGTTTTCTGCAATGCGTATTCAGCAAATTGCTTGCGCACCATTTCAATCGAATAAGCGGAAATCACTTTGGTATTGCGTTCCATCGTGCCACATAAATATTCGTCAATAAATGCTATCTCGTAAGTGCTATCTTCTGTTAATGGTTCCCGTTGCAAGACATGCTCACTGACAGTTTCCTTTGTGACAGGCATCTTTGAATAATCGATCTCCCCGAGAAAAAGTTGTTCGTCAACATCTTTTTGCTGAGCAAATAGGAGTAACGACAGCGCGACAACCGTGACACATCCGTAAAAATACGCTCTATTAAACATAAAATCACCCCACAATTATGGTCTTTACACACAGTATGACCACAAATCATGGGGTTTATGAGCGATTGCGCTCATTTCACGTAATTGTTTACACTTATCCCTGGTATTTCTCCATATCTTCTTGGGAAATGTCAAAGTTCGCATAGGCGTTTTGTACATCATCATTGTCTTCCAATTTTTCCATCAGCTTGAGCATTTTCTGCGCATCATCACCTGTCAATGCAATCGTATTCTGTGGCACCATTGCCACTTCTGAACTATCAATCACAAGTCCCGCCTGCTCCAATGCCTGCTTGACCGCTTCAAACTCATCCGGATTTGTTTTAATCTCGTAATATTCTTCTTCCGTCTGCATATCATCGCCACCAGCTTCTAGCACGAGCATTAGCAATTCTTCTTCATCAATCGAATTGTCTTCTTTTGCAAGGGTGATGACACCTTTTTTGTCAAACATCCAGTTGACGCAACCCGATTCTCCCAAGTTACCGCCGTGTTTTGAAAAAATATGACGCATGTCCGATGCCGCCCGATTGCGGCTATCCGTCAAAACTTCGACGTAAACAGCAACTCCGCCGGGACCATATCCTTCATAAACGATTTCTTCATATGTTACGCCTTCCAATTCTCCCGTAGCTTTTTTAATGACCCGTTCGATATTGTCACTCGGCATGTTGTTTTCTCTAGCTTTTGCTACAGCCATACGCAGACGCGCATTGGTATTGATATCTCCGCCGCCTTGACGCGCCGCTGCGAAAATTTCCATCGATAATTTTGTGAAAATTTTCCCCCGTGCTGCGTCCTGTTTTCCTTTTCTATGTGCGATATTTTTCCACTTTGAATGTCCTGCCATGTATTTCACTCCATCCGAATTATAAAAATTTGAGCATGTTATATTGTAACATAGTGCGAACTATCGGTAAACTAATAGTTCCAATCTCGCGGATAGAGAAAATCATGTCCGACCGAACGATGAGAAATCTTCGCGATCACCGGTGATTTGCGCTTATAATGGTTCACCTGTACTTTTTTATTGACATTCTCAATAAAGGATTCATCGAAAAATTCTGACAATTCTTTGTCTGTATATCTGCAATCATATTTATAATAGAGGAAACAATCGAGATCATCATAGCGATAGCCCAATTCTTGTTCATCGGTCTGCCCTTCCCACAAGTCAGCACTGGGCGCCTTATCAATCAGCGATTGCGGAACTTGCAAGTATCTGGCAAGTTGATAAATTTGGTTTTTGTAAATATCTCCTATGGGATTAAGTGCCGAAGCCATGTCCCCATAGATCGTACCGTACCCCAATAGCAATTCTGTCTTATTGCTCGTCCCGATAACTAACCCGGGCAAAGCTGATGACTGGTCATATAAAATTGTCATGCGCTCTCGAGCCATCTTATTTCCTTTGCGCAGCATATGGAAATTCTCCTCAACATATTGAGAAAAATACGCATCAATCATCGGTGTTATCTCTATCAGCTTCGACGGAATTCCCAGATCGCTGACGACTTTTTTAGCATCTTCTACGCTGCCCGCATTACTCGTTTTATAGGGCATCATAACAGCAAGGACATTGTCTGCTCCCAATGCTCTCGCAGCTAAATACGCTACAACAGCAGAATCAATCCCTCCCGAAAGCCCCATGACAACTTTTTGCATACCGACTTTATGCACTTCTTCTTTTATAAATTTCGTCAATACCGTCGTCGTCAATTCCGCATCAATTTGCAATATTTTCGAGTCAAGCATCATAACAATCCACCGCCCTTTTGCAGATTTGTACGCAATGAATTGCCACAGGGAGATTGTGCTATACGCTGTAATTCGTTGATCGTAATTTCTATTTTCTCATTTCTCATTAGCGGATTGGCGATCCGACTGCGGCGCAATTTATGAAAATCGAGATTCGCCGTAATTAATTCCTCTTCCAAATACGATGCCTTAACGATTTGTGTCCCTTCCGAATCAAAAATTGACGAGCCTCCGGCAAAAACCAGCCCGTCTTCGATACCGACGCGGTTAGCATACACGACGAATACTCCATGCAATTGCGCGTATGAGCGTATCGTCGTCTGCCACCAAGTATCGGATTGTATCTCCCCGTCTTTCATCCCTCTACCAGGACTAGCTGCTACGACATAAATGATGTGCGCACCATCGGTACTTAATATGTAAGCAGTTGATGGATGCCAAGCATCTTCGCAGATTAAGACTCCTGCTCTTGCATGCTCCGTATCGAAAGCTTGTACCCGATTTCCCGCATCAAAATACCTTGCTTCATCAAACAACCCATATGTCGGTAAATATACTTTTCTATGTACATGAGACAACTTCCCTTTAGAAGCATACGCCGTAGAAATATAGAAAGAATGGGTCGCATCTTCTTCCACAAAACTAAAAATAATATCCATTTCCTGACTTTGACTGACAATTTGTTGAATCGGCTGGCTGTCGATCGTCAGCGCCACATCGTAGGTCAAATCTTGGAGCGTATATCCCGTCAGGCTTAATTCGGGAAAAACGAGTACATCCGATTTCTGCTGCTTTGCCTTTTCGATAAATCTCAAATGCGTGTCTAAATTTCTCCGAATGTCGCCGAGTACGGGACTGATTTGTGCAATCGAGCATTGTAAATTTTTCATCTACGATCCACACCTCTTTCCATGAATTGAAATAAGAGGACAATTGTCCCCTTATTTTATTTTCGTTCTTGTTCAGTTCTGTTGTAAAATTCTTGGAGATTTATTTTTGTCTTTTTCTCGCATTCGGTGCTTGTTGAATGCTTGCCGTGTCATTTGCCGGATTCGCGAAATTGCCCCAATCCGTGTTGTTCCAATCTCCCCAGCTGGTATTGTTTCCCATTCCTGGGTTCATATTGTTCCAATTATCGTATCCCATTCCTTGCTGGTTCATCCACCAATTGTTCGGCATTTGACCGGATGGATATGGAGTTGGTTGTTGCGGCATTGACCAACCGGAGCAAGGGTTTCCTGGTGGGAAGCAAGGATATGGTGATTGACTCTGCTGGGTCGGGAATGTCATCGACGGAAACATCTGCGATGGGAAATTCTGCTGTGGCATCTGCCCCGGGCATCCACACCAACCATGATTGCCTTGACCGCTATGACCACCGTTTCCTCCATGGCCGCCTTGCGCTACAGGAACCATAATCACCTGACCTGGATATATGCGATTAGCATCCGTAATTTGCGGATTTAGTTTCATCAATGTATCTACTGTCGTATTATGCTTCTTTGCAATGGCAGTCATGGTATCGCCGGGTTTGACGACATACGACTGTGTATTTTTATGTTCCACTAAAAGTCCTCCTTAAAATATAGTCAATTTACTATATGCACAAGAACCTAGTAGTGATATACACAAATGCCCATTTTACAGGCGAAATCCACAGTTATTGAAGCAAGTTCTTAATTCAGGTGGAGACTCTTTTACTCCATCTGAATTTTAGAACTGCAAATGCATGACTTAGTTAGCGTTGGACACTACCTAACGAGGTGAGGGCTTACGCTAAGTTAGTCAGGTTGAATCGTCAGCAACGCTACTCCCGGAAAATTAAATAGTCGACCGGGGATTATAGTGCTCCCTAATCCTTTACTCACGTACATCTGTGTTTGTCCTCCGGTGCTATCGGTTTCGGTGAACAAACCATAATCGTATTCAGGGAACCATCCTTGATCCATGGCATATAATCCGCCGATAAAAGGCAGGCGCACTTGTCCACCCAAAGCATTACCGCTTAATATGATATCCGCCTTGCCACGAAACTGTTCAATTAATGTGGGACGATTTGCTAATAATACCGTAATATTATCGGCATTCCGTGCTTCTTCCAAATATCCGGTGACGATCGGCTGTGAAGTGCTAATATCAGTCACATTCGGGTCGCTTAACCCTACAAAGGAAACGCTAGTTTTTCCCGTTGCATCCGAATATGCATAATTCGCATTATCAAGCATCACTGTACCATACGTCTCCAATAGTTGTTTGAATTCAGAGTATAGTGGATTATCCACATCATGACTACCGGTCACAAATAATACTGGTTTACCTTGCTCTTGAAAATATTTGAGCATCGGCTCGATAAAACGAAAGTCCCTTGCTTTCTCGCCGAGGACGTTACCCGTTAAAGCGACCACATCGTAGTCAAGACGGTCAAACATCAGCCGCAAATTGCGTTGATTATTACTAAATGTCTTGCCGTGAAAATCCGACAATTGTAAAACACGCACTGGCTTGTCCAGGACCTCCCGACCTTCGACAGTAATCTCTTCTTCCTGCAAAGACACGTAGCTATTTCCCATAGATAAAAGGACCACAATCGTCAGTAGTAATCCTGCTCGATACAACCAGATCATTCGTCTCATAGTCGACCCCTCTTTTACATTACTTGTAAATCTTTCTATATCATTGTACACAGAAATTATAAATATAATCCGCCTATTCGTAAAGGATTTGCATGCTTTATGGAATTATACGATACCTTGTGCTAACATGCAGTCTGCCACTTTGTTAAACCCAGCTATATTGGCTCCGACGACAATATTTCCTTCAAATCCATATTCTTTCGCTGCTTGTGCCGCATTGCGATAAATGTTAACCATAATCTGCTGCAATTTCTCATCGACTTCTTCGAATGTCCAGGCATAACGAATAGAGTTTTGACTCATTTCCAGTGCTGAAGTTGCAACTCCTCCTGCATTCGCCGCTTTTCCTGGGGCAAACAAAATTCCATGATCCAAGAAAAGATTCGTCGCTTCGATTGTCGTAGGCATATTGGCTCCCTCACCCACGGCAAAGCATCCATTGTCTATTAAGTGTCGTGCTCCTTGTTCGTCCAATTCATTCTGCGTCGCACACGGCAGGGCAATATCGCATGGAGTGCTCCATATTTCTCGACATCCCTCTGCATAGACTGCTTGCGGATGTGCATTCAAATACTCACTAATGCGACCGCGTTCAACTTCCTTGATGCGGCGCACAGTCTGCAAATCGATTCCATTTGCATCATAAATATATCCGTTAGAATCCGACATTGCAACCACAGTAGCTCCCATTTCTGTCGCCTTTTGTGCTGCATAGATCGCCACATTCCCCGATCCGGAAATAACCACTTTACGTTCGGCAAAAGAACGACCGTTAGCTCTCAGCATTTCTTGCATAAAGTAACATAGCCCAAATCCTGTCGCCTCTTTGCGAGCCAAACTACCTCCATAGGCAATGCCTTTTCCGGTGATGACACCGTTCGTCAATTCATTCGTAATCCGCTTATACTGCCCGTACAAATATCCGACTTCTCTTGCTCCTACGCCGATATCTCCGGCAGGTACGTCGGTATCAGCTCCAATATGGCGATACAACTCGGTCATAAAACTTTGACAGAAACGCATAATTTCCGTATCGCTCTTTCCTTTTGGATCAAAATCACTTCCGCCTTTACCGCCACCAATCGGCAGTCCAGTCAAAGCATTTTTAAACACTTGTTCAAATCCGAGGAACTTGATAATCCCTTCGTATACGGAAGGATGGAAACGCAGACCGCCTTTATAAGGTCCCACGGCGCTATTGTATTGCACACGAAAGCCACGGTTTACTCTAACTTCTCCGGAATCTGTCAACCACGGAACACGGAATTTAATAATTCGTTCTGGCTCTACTAAATTTTCGAAAATCCCCCAACGGACAAGCTCTGGACGTCTGTCAACGACTGGTTGCAAAGATTCAAGAACCTCCAAAACCGCTTGATGAAATTCTGCTTCATTTGGGTTGCGCTTTTGTACCTGCTCGTACACTTTCATAAGATAGGGATGCTGTAAAGCCACAATAAATACCTCCGTTTTTTATAAAGTCTCTTTGTCATGCGTTACTTTATCTGTCAGTATAACGCACCAGGAAAAACAAGTAAATGTTAAATTTGCAAAGTTTCGATAAATTTCACAAAGTAGAAAAAACTGCGCCATATCGATCGCTTTGGTTGACAATACTCGGAAAAAGAGCCATTGCATGCCAATTGTATCATTGGCAACGCAATAACTCTTTAATGCCTTTCATTAACTATTCATTTGCATCGATGATTCGTTTACACACGGCTCAATTCAATCAATAGATCACCAGCTTGAATGGCTTCGCCGTTCTTCACATGAACAGCTACTACTTCCCCATCAAATGCCGCTTGCACCGTCGTCTCCATTTTCATCGCTTCTGTAATAATCAGATGATCGCCTCTGCGCACCTTATCGCCTTTCGATACGAGGGTCTTCAACACCGTTCCCGGCATCGATGCTCCGATATGGCATGGATTGGATTTATCCGCCTTTTCCCTGACCGTCGTCTCCGATTCTACACTCTGATCTTTAATAATCACTTCGCGAGACTGCCCATTAAGCTCAAAATAGACAACCCGGGTACCGTCACTATGCGGCTTAGATACCGAATTCAATTTAATCGTCAGCGTTTTCCCTTGTTCGATCTCTACTTCGATCTCTTCACCGAGTCGTAACCCATAGAAGAATGTCGGTGTATCCAACAATGATACTTCGCTGAAACGCTCACCGAATTTGGCAAACTCTTCATACACCTTTGGATAGAGCGCATAAGAGAGCACATCAAAATCAGTGATTTCCTTTTCGAATTTCTCCGATAGCTCTTTGCGTATCGCTTGCAAATCGACCGGTTCCATCAATTCACCAGGACGCACAGTAATCGGTTCTTTGCCCTTTAGGATAATCTTCTGCAATTTCTCTGGGAAACCCTGATACGGCTGCCCCAATTGACCTTGGAACAGCTCGACAACAGACTGCGGGAAGTCCAGCGTATCACCACGCTGGTAAATATCCTCTTCTGTCAATTTGTTCTGTACCATGAATAGCGCCATATCACCGACAACTTTCGACGACGGCGTCACTTTGACGATGTCGCCAAACATGTCGTTAACGGTGCGGTACATTTTCTTCACGTCTTCCCAACGATGGCTTAAGCCAACTGCTTTTGCCTGCTGCTGGAGATTACTGTATTGCCCGCCTGGCATCTCATGCTGATAAACTTCTGTATGCGGAGCCACCATGCCGCTTTCAAAACCGCTATAAAATTTACGAGTTGCTTCCCAGAAATTGCCGATGCTCTCAAGAGCATTGATCGAAATATCCGGTCGGCGCTCCGAACCTGCCAGCGCATAATAGAGGCTGTTGGCACTCGGCTGCGAAGTCTGCCCTGCCATGCTGCCGGCAGCTACGTCGACAATATCGACACCGGCTTCGATCGCTCTGACATAGGAGTAAATTCCGTTTCCACTCGTATCATGCATGTGAAGGTGGATCGGAATGTTAACGGCTTCTTTCAATGTTGTTACGAGACGATATGCCGCTTCCGGTTTCAATAAACCTGCCATATCTTTAATTCCGAGGAAATGGGCACCTGTCTTTTCTAATTCAATCGCAAAGTTTCTATAATAATTGATATCGTATTTACTGCGCATCGGGTCAAGAATGTCACCTGTATAACAGATAGCCGCTTCGGCAATTTTTCCGGCTTCACAGGTTGCCTCAATCGCTAGACGCATGCCTTCAATCCAGTTCAAACTGTCGAAAATGCGGAACACGTCAATGCCCGCTTCGGCAGAATGTTTGACAAATTCGCGAATTAAATTATCTGGATAGTTCGTGTATCCCACAGCATTGGAACCGCGCAGCAACATCTGGAACAGTAAATTCGGCATCTTCTTGCGCAATACCGCCAGACGTTCCCAAGGATCTTCATGCAGAAAGCGCATCGCCACATCATACGTAGCCCCGCCCCACATTTCCACAGAAAAGAGGTTCGGCAGCAAACGCGCTGTTGGTTCGGCAATTAAATTCATATCATGTGTGCGCATACGCGTCGCCAATAACGACTGGTGGGCATCGCGGAATGTCGTATCGGTCAACAGTACTTTATTCTGTTCCTTAACCCAATCGGCAACTCCTTTTGGTCCCCGCTCATCAAGAATTTGCTTCGTACCAGAAGGAATTGATTGGGACTGGTCGAATTTTGGTATCATCGCTTGCTCCAATACAGGACGCGCATTTTTGTCCAAACCAGGATAGCCATTGACAATCGTCTCTCCGATGAACGTCATTAATTTCGTCCCGCGGTCTCGCATGATCGGAAAATCAAAGAGCTCAGGAGTTGTATCGATAAATGAAGTATTGTATTGTCCTGTCAAAAACTTCTCATGCCGTACGACATTTTCCAAGAACAATATATTTGTCTTTAGTCCGCGTATCCGGAATTCACGCAGGTTGCGCACCATTTTAGCCGCCGCTTGCTCAAACGTCAATGCCCATGTCGTCACCTTTACGAGCAACGAATCATAGTACGGCGTAATCACAGCACCCTGGAATCCGTTACCTCCGTCAAGACGTACACCAAATCCCCCACTAGTGCGGTAAGCAGTAATCTTACCCGTATCCGGCAAGAAATTATTCAATGGGTCTTCGGTCGTCACCCGTGACTGGATTGCATATCCGTTACATGCAATCTTCGACTGTTCCGGAATGCCGATCACCGGTCCATGCAAATGTTCCCCATTAGCAATCAGCAATTGTGTCTGCACAATATCGATACCTGTGATCATCTCTGTCACCGTGTGCTCTACTTGGATTCTCGGGTTGACTTCAATGAAATAAAACTCCCCGTCAGGTGTGACCAGGAACTCAACGGTTCCGGCATTGACATATTTAACTTTTTTGCACAGCGTAACAGCCGCGTTGAAAATTTGCTGTCTCAACTCTTCACTTAACGAAAGGCTGGGAGCGACTTCCACAACTTTCTGATGACGTCGCTGTACAGAGCAATCCCGTTCATATAAGTGCACAATTTCTCCATGGGTATCCGCAATAATTTGCACTTCGATATGCTTTGGATTCTCAATAAAGCGTTCTACATATATTTCATCACTGCCAAAAGCAGACTTTGCCTCTGACTTCGCACGGTCATACGCTTCTTCCAGTTCATCAAGCGCCCGGACAATCCGCATTCCGCGTCCGCCGCCGCCAAGGGCTGCTTTAATAATTAACGGCAGTCCATGTTGTTCAGCAAATTGACGCACCTCATTTAAGGATTGCACAGGACCATCGCTTCCGGGAATAACAGGAATACCGGCAGCAATCGCCTGCTCTCTTGCCTTGACTTTATCACCAAACATATCTAAGTGAATCAGCTCAGGACCGATAAATGTAATGCCCTCTTCTTTGCAACGTCTGGCAAGATGAATATTTTCAGCTAAAAATCCATATCCGGGATGGATGGCATCGACATCATTTTGTTTTGCAATTTCAATAATTCCTTCAATATCCAGATACGCGTCGATCGGTTTTTTACCTTTTCCGACTAAATACGTCTCGTCTGCCTTAAAACGGTGAAGCGATGCGATATCTTCTTTCGAGTAAATGGCAACTGTACGGATATGCAACTCTGTACAGGCACGAAGGATACGAATCGCAATTTCTCCACGGTTGGCTACTAACAACTTTTTAATATTTTTCAAACGATTCATATGACACCTCCCAGTTTTTCATCCTTATATATCTTAATGGAACGATATATCTATTCTACAGGATTTTCAAAAATTTTTCCTCACATTTATTGTAATCAATCATAAACAAAACTTAGTATTTGTCAAGTCCTCGGACGCAGACAAATGCTTAGCTGCCGTTACTTATGATCAGAATCGCCAATCAAAAATCACTTTCTTTATTCTGATCATGTAAACAAAACTTAGTATTTGTCAAGTCCCTGACGCAGGCAAATGTTCTAAAACAAACAACCCGCTCCATGATTGCAACGGGGCGGGTTCTGTATGCTATTTTAAAATGCTTTCCAATTCCTCAATGATCGCTGCACCCATTTCCGTTGTCGACAGAGCCTGCTCTCCTTTTCCAGCGATATCTCCTGTGCGTAATCCTTTGTCTAAGACAGCAGATACGGCATCTTCGATGGCATTTGCTTCACGGTCTTGGTTAAATGAGAAGCGTAACATCATCGCAGCCGATAAGATCGTCGCGATTGGATTGGCAATGTTCTTACCGGCAATATCCGGAGCAGAACCGTGGATTGGCTCATACATCGCATGATTTTGTGTTCCGATACTTGCCGAAGCCAGCATACCGATCGATCCGGTGAGCATCGCCGCTTCATCGCTGAGGATGTCTCCAAACATGTTCTCTGTCACAATCACGTCAAATTGTTTCGGATTGCGCACCAATTGCATTGCGCAGTTGTCAACGTACTGTTGGTCAACTTCCACTTCCGGATAGTCTTGACGAACTTCGGCAACGACTTCACGCCACAATCTCGAAGTCTCGATGATATTCGCTTTATCGACAGATGTTACTTTGCTGCGGCGTTTCGTCGCCAATTCAAAAGCAAGACGGACAATCCGTTCGATTTCTGGGCGTGTGTATTCCAGCACGTCAACAGCTTTCTCCACGCCGTCTGCTGTCGTCTCACGCTTATGTTCTCCGAAGTAAATTCCCCCGGTCAATTCACGTACGACAAGCAGGTCTACACCCGATACGACTTCCTCTTTGAGTGTCGAGGCACCGACTAAACTCGGATAGACGACGGCAGGTCTGAGATTAGCATACAACCCTAATTCTTTGCGCAATCCAAGTAGTGCTGCTTCCGGACGTTTCTTCCCTGGGAGTGCATCCCACTTAGGGCCACCAACCGCTCC
Source organism: Bacillota bacterium (assembly GCA_023388635.1). GTDB lineage: Bacteria > Bacillota > Bacilli > Desulfuribacillales > Desulfuribacillaceae > JAEWFW01. The sequence continues at coordinate 65,191 of JAEWFW010000018.1, read as the reverse complement.
CAAAAGTACTGCATCGCTCGCCTTACATCCTTCCAACGTACTGTCAGGCAACGGCTCTCCCGTTTGGTCGATTGCGCATCCTCCGACAGGATACTCGGTAAATTCGTACGATACTTCTGAAAGCTCTTCAACTTTCCGCAATACTTTAATGGCTTCCGCGATAATGTCGGGACCGATCCCGTCACCGGGAAGTACGGCAATTTTCTTCGTCATTACGCATTCACCTTCTTCTTCACATAGTTGACTAATCCGCCGACATTGATAATTTCCTGGATAAACGGAGGAAATGCCGCCGCTTGGTATGTTTTATTTTTCGTCTTGTTCGTGATCAAACCGCTGTCGAGATCGACTTCTACTTCGTCGCCTTCTTCAATTTCTTTCGCAGCGTCTGGGGATTCCATAATCGGCAAACCGATGTTAATCGCATTGCGGTAAAAAATCCGCGCGAACGATTCAGCGATGACAATCGGCACTCCCACTTCTTTAATCGCAATCGGAGCGTGCTCGCGTGAACTGCCGCATCCGAAGTTTTTACCGGCGATCATAATGTCTCCTGGTTTCACTTTGCCGGCAAACGTCGGGTCTGCGTCTTCCATACAATGTTTTGCCAACTCTTTAGGATCAGAGGTGTTCAAATAACGTGCAGGAATAATTAAATCTGTATCGACATCATGTCCAAATTTCCACGTTCTACCTGATAATTTCATTATCTCACAACCTCCTCATAAGGTTTAATCTCTGCCGGATGGGTAATCTTGCCGACAATCGCTGTCGCAGCAGCTACAGCAGGACTTGCCAGGTATACTTCACTTTCCGGATGCCCCATACGACCGACAAAGTTACGATTCGTCGTTGCCACGGCACGCTCGCCCTTTGCGAGAATACCCATATGACCGCCTAGGCAAGGACCGCAAGTCGGTGTGCTGACGATCGCTCCCGCATTGATGAAGATTTCTACTAATCCTTCTTTCATAGCATCCAAGTAAATTTGTTGCGTGCCTGGTATGACGATTGTGCGTACATTGCGGTTGACTTTTTGCCCTTCCAGCAATCTCGCCGCTACCCGTAAGTCTTCCAATCTACCATTCGTACATGAACCGATCACAACCTGATCGACGGCAATATCTTTGCCATGGCTGACCGGATGCGTATTTTCCGGTAAATGCGGGAATGCCACGGTCGGCTCAATTGTCGATACATCATACTCAATCACTTTGGAATAGACTGCATCTTCATCTGCTTTATATATAGTAAATTCGCGTTTTGCGCGGTCTTTGACATAAGCTAATGTCTTATCATCGACTTCAAACAATCCGCATTTCGCACCTGCTTCAATTGCCATGTTCGCCATGGTAAAACGCTGATCCATAGTTAATTGCTCAATAACGGGACCGGTGAATTCCATTGCACAATAGCGCGCTCCGTCAACACCGATATCACCGATCGTATGCAGAATTAAGTCTTTGCCCGTCACATACGGTTGCAGCTCTCCCTTAAACACAAACTTAATTGTCTCCGGAACTTTAAACCATGCTTCGCCTGTCGCCATTCCACAGGCCATATCGGTACTGCCGACACCTGTAGCGAACGCTCCCAACGCGCCATACGTACATGTGTGAGAATCGGCGCCGATCACTACATCACCAGGCAATACAAGTCCTTTTTCCGGCAATAGGCAGTGCTCTACACCCATTTCCCCGATTTCAAAATAGTTGACGATCTCGTGCTCACGAGCAAAATCGCGCATGATTTTCGTCTGTTCCGCCGACATAATGTCCTTGTTTGGAGCAAAATGATCCGGTACTAAAAACACCTTATTGCGATCAAACACTGTCTTTACACCTAATTTATTAAATTCACGAATCGCAACGGGAGCCGTCACATCGTTCGCCAATGTTCCATCAAGTCTTACATTGATCAATTCTCCAGCTTTCACTTGATCACTATCACAGTGGGCTGCCAGAATTTTTTCAACCATCGTCATTCCCATGATTGTTTCCTCCCTTTGAGTGTCTATATTTTTGTGTCCTCTAGTACACAAGCAGTTCTAGAGGACACAGATACTTCTATCTATTTTCCAAAAAATTTATTTTTTATTGATCCAAGTCATCATTTTGCGCAATTCTTGACCGACTTGCTCGATTTGCTGTGCTTCTTCTCTCTTAGCAATCGCGTTGAATACTGGTCTGTTTGCTTGATTTTCAAGAATCCAATTGCGTGCGAATTCTCCGTCTTGAATCTCTTTTAATACTTTTTTCATTTCTTTACGAGTTTCATCAGTGATGATTCTGCGGCCAACCATGAAGTCTCCGTATTGAGCTGTGTCACTAATAGAGTAACGCATTTTGCTCAAGCCGCCTTCATACATCAAGTCAACGATCAATTTAAGTTCATGTAGGCACTCAAAGTACGCGATCTCCGGTTGATAGCCTGCCTCTACAAGCGTTTCGAATCCTGCTTTTACAAGCTCAGACGCACCGCCGCAAAGTACAGCCTGTTCTCCGAATAAATCTGTCTCTGTCTCTTCTTTAAAAGACGTTTCCAACACTCCGGCACGTGTTGCGCCGATTCCGTTCGCATATGCCAAAGCGATACTACGTGCTTTGCCTGTTGCGTCTTGCTCGATAGCAAACAGACCAGGTACGCCTCCGCCTTCTGTGTACACGCGGCGTACAAGATGTCCAGGACCCTTCGGTGCGATCAACATAACATCAACGTTTTTCGGTGGTACGATTTGTCCAAAATGAACGTTAAAACCGTGGGAGAAAGACAATGTCTTACCTTCTGTCAAATACGGCTCTATTTCTTCTTTATATACTTGCGCTTGTCGCTCATCCGGAAGCAAGATTTGGATAAAATCAGCCTTTTGCACTGCTTCTGCTACACTGTATACTTCGAAGCCATCAGCTTCTGCTACATCCCATGATTTTCCTTTGCGCAAACCGATAACGACATTTAAACCGCTGTCGCGTAGGTTCTGTGCTTGCCCATGTCCCTGACTTCCATATCCGATAACTGCGATCGTTTTTCCTTGCAGTGCTGCCAAACTCGCTTCATTGTCATAATACATTTTAACCATTGTAAAAAACCTCCATTTTATATTGTTTGTAGTGTGATATTTCTATTGATACTGCAATGAAAAACTTGCAATCATATGAACTTCTTAGGAAGTCCCGCCACGCAGCAATGATACGACACCAGTGCGGGCAACTTCTTTAATTCCATAAGGACGCAGCAGCTCTAACATGGCAATGATTTTCGGTTCATCACCGATGACCTGAACCATCAATGAATTTCTGCTCACATCGACGATTGCCGCACGGAACGGCTCAATCAAATTTAACACTTCCGGTCGCGTATTGGGATTGACTGTGACCTTAATTAATGCTAACTCTCTCGTGACGTTAGGATCATGAGTAATATTCTGAACTTTAATGACATCGATCAGTTTGTGGAGTTGTTTCATCACTTGCTCGACTGTCGCTTCATCACCGTTGACGACAATCGTCATTCGCGACAACCCTGCTTCCTCTGCCGGACCGACTGAAATGCTGTCGATGTTAAAGCCTCTGCGGCTAAACAGATTGGCAATGCGGCTTAGTACCCCTGATTGGTCAATGACGAGGACAGAAATGACATTTTTAACGTTTCTCATCCTATTCATCTCCCTTCATCATATTTTCCACAGGAGCTCCCGGCGGTATAAACGGAAATACATTTTCTGCCTGCTCGACAACAAACTCCATAACACATGGACCGTCATAGCGCAATGCCTCTTCAATGACGTTCAATGCTTCTTCCTGTGTTGTGGCGCGAAACGCTTTAATTCCATACGCTTCTGACAGTTTAATAAAATCGGGATGATGATTAAAAATCGTCTGCGAATAGCGCTTCTGGTAGAACATCTCTTGCCATTGGCGCACCATGCCCAATGCTCCGTTATTCAAGATCGCCAATTTCAGAGGAATTCGATGTTCCGCAATCGTCGCCAGTTCTTGAATGTTCATCTGGATACTTCCGTCTCCGGAAATACAAACCGTCTGCTGATCAGGGCAACCGAGCTGTGCTCCCAGACATGCAGGCAATCCGTATCCCATCGTTCCAAGACCTCCTGATGAAATGAACTGTCGAGGCTGGTCGAATTTGTAAAACTGTGCAGTCCACATTTGATGCTGTCCTACATCTGTTGCTACGATCGCTTTGCCATCTGTCTTTTTATATAAGCTCTCAATGACAAACTGCGGACGAAGTTTACCGTCTTCCGTAATATAGCGCATTTCATACTGCTGTTTCCATACATCGACTTGTTTTATCCATTCCTCTGTGTCAAGTGGTTCAGCAAATTCAGCTAATTCAGACAGTACGTTTTTCAAATCACCGACAATTGGAATATGCGTAGGTATATTTTTTCCAATTTCTGCAGGGTCTATATCGACATGGACGACTTTAGCTTGTTTAGCAAATTCTTCGAGTTTCCCGATGACGCGATCATCAAACCGCGCGCCAAAATTCAATAATAGATCACACTCGTTAATCGCCCAGTTTGCCGCCACTGTTCCATGCATCCCCGGCATCCCCAATGACAGTTCATGACTGGCAGGAAATGCCCCCAACCCGTTAAATGTCGCTGTAACCGGAATCCGATACGTCGTCGCAATCGTAAACAGTTCTTCCGCCGCATCGGAACGAATCATTCCTCCGCCTGCGATAATTAACGGTTTTTTGGCTTCCTTAATAATTTTTGCCAATTTCTTAATTTGACCTTTATTTGGTGCATACGTAGGATTATATCCGCGTATCGATACATCCTTTGGGTAATGAAACTCCGATATTCCCGTGCTTGCATTTTTACACAGGTCGATCAAAACCGGACCGGGACGTCCCGTGCGCGCAATGTGGAACGCTTCTTTAACAATCCGCGGTAAATCTTTAACATCCCTCACAAGATAATTGTGCTTTGTGATCGGCATCGTAATCCCCGTAATATCCGCTTCCTGAAAAGCATCTGTACCAAGCAGCGTTGTACCAACCTGCCCCGTGATGCATACGATTGGAACAGAATCCATATACGCCGTCGCAATCCCCGTAACTAGGTTTGTCGCGCCCGGACCCGATGTGGCAATGCAAACGCCCACTTCACCGCTAGCTCTGGCGAATCCGTCTGCGGCATGGATCGCACCTTGTTCATGACGTGTGAGAATATGTCTGATTTCACTGTCATAAAGGGCATCATACACTTGCATGATTTGTCCGCCGGGATAACCGAAAACACACTGCACACCTTCCATTTTTAAGCATTCAATCAATATCTGCGCACCGTTCAAAACTACTTTTTGCGCTTCTTTCGCACCCATGTTTCCCACCTCTTTCTTCCATAATGTTTCTCCAGCTATCCATATTTATCTCTATCTATAAATGCTCATCTATGCATTTTCTTTTTTTTCGCAATTCCAGATTGTCTGCCATGCATTTTTATAAATTCTATATATTTCTCTTTATCTGCTGGTTATATTTTTAACTATTTTTCAAAAACTGCCCCTGTATTAGCCGATTGTACTAATCGAGAATACCGTTTCAAATATCCTGTGGTGACCTTCGGCTGTACGGCATCAATCATTTCCCTTGATTCCTCAAGTCGCTGTGCGATTTCTGCATCGGACAACTGGATATCGAGCTTGCGCTGTGGAATATCGATGGAGACGATATCTCCATTCTGTACAATCGCAATCGGTCCATATGCCTTTGCTTCCGGTGAAACGTGACCGATCGAAGCCCCGCGAGTCGCTCCTGAAAAACGTCCGTCTGTCAATAATGCCACATGTTTATCAAGTTCCATTCCCGCCAACGCCGATGTCGGTGTAAGCATCTCGCGCATGCCCGGTCCGCCTTTCGGTCCTTCATAGCGAATGACGACGACGTCGCCTTTGACGATCTGTCCCGACATAATTGCAGTGACAGCACCTTCTTCGCTGTCAAATACTTTTGCCGGTCCTTGGTGCACTAGCATCTCCGGTGCTACGGCGCCTTGCTTAACGACGGCTCCGTCTGGTGCCAAGTTGCCAAACAAAATCGCGATACCGCCAGTTGCGTTATACGGGTCTTTCGGCGAACGAATCACTTCGCTGTTGACGTTTTGTGCATGTTGCAGATTTTCTGCCAACGTCTTACCTGTCACCGTCATAACACTTGTATCGAGATAATCCTGTAATTCTTTCATGACGGCTTGAATGCCGCCCGCAAAATACAAGTCCTCAATGTGCTGTTCTCCTGCCGGGCTGAGCTTGCACAACTGCGGTGTACGTCCACTGATTTCGTCAATGCGTTTCAAATCCAGTTTCACATCCAGCTCATAAGCAATTGCCAGTAAATGCAGAATCGTATTTGATGAACAACCCATCGCCATATCCACGGCTAAAGCATTTTCCAACGCTTTTGTCATGATATCACGTGGACGAAGATCTCGTTCCAGTAATTCCATCACTTTAATCCCTGCGTACTTCGCCAGCCGCTCTCTATGGGCGAAAACTGCCGGTGTCGTTCCTGATCCCGGTAATGCCATACCGATTGCTTCTGTGAGACAATTCATCGAGTTGGCTGTAAACATTCCTGAGCAAGAACCGCAGCTAGGACAAGCGTTTTCTTCCATCTCATATAAATCTGCTTCGGTCATTTTTCCGGCTTTTACAGAGCCTACCGCCTCAAACATGCTGCTGAGACTGACACTCTGCCCTTTGAATTTACCGGCAAGCATCGGTCCACCACTGATGAAAATAGACGGCTTGTTGATTCTCGCAGCAGCCATTAGCATGCCTGGAACGACTTTGTCACAGTTAGGGATGAACACCAGCGCATCAAAATCATGGGCGTTTGCCACCACTTCCACACTGTCCGCAATTAATTCTCTGCTCGCCAATGAATAGTGCATTCCTGTATGATTCATGGCGATTCCGTCACAAACAGCGATTGTCGAGAATTCCAGTGGCGTGCCTCCGGCAAAACGGATACCTGCTTTAACTGCTTCTGATATCTGCTTGAGGTGTTTATGACCTGGTATAATTTCATTATGAGAATTGACAACCCCGATTAAAGGTTGGCGCAATTCTTCGTCAATGTATCCCATCGCTTTAAACAACGAACGATGAGGTGCTCTTTCCACGCCTTGTGTAACTTTGTTTGCCATGATATTCACTCCATTCTAAAATGCAAATTTACCTACCGTCGAAAAACTTTAAGAAATCTATAATTTAGTGCCTTCTACTATAATTTAGTACCTTCTATATATACAATCTTGCGGAATTCTTCTAGCAATCGGTTCGTCATCGCTCCCGGCTTACCTGTACCGATTATTCTTCCGTCGACATCAATGACTGGAATGACTTCTGCCGCTGTGCCTGTCAAGAATACCTCATCGGCGATATATACGTCATGCAGTGTAAACGGCTCTTCCCGCACAACGATTCCCAATTTGTTCGCGATGTCGATAATCGCTTGGCGAGTAATTCCTTCCAACGCTCCTAAATATGCCGGTGGAGTAAACAATTGACCTTTCTTGACGACGAAGATATTATCTGCCGATCCTTCTGTGACATATCCTTGGTCGTTGAGAATGATTGCTTCACTGACTCCCGCGAGATTCGCTTCAATTTTCACCATGATGTTGTTCAAATAATTCAAGGACTTGATTTTAGGATTCAGTGCATCCGGTCTGTTGCGTCTTACGGATACAGTAGCGGTGCGCAATCCTTTTTCATACAATTCAGGAGGGAACAAGTTGACGGAAGCTGCTATGATAATAACATTGGGAGTTTCACATTTTGTCGGGCAAATTCCCAAATCACCTACACCCCGTGAAATGACTACGCGGATATAAGAATCCTGTAATTGATTCTGACGAATCGTTTCACATATGGCTTCTTCCATCTGTTCGGGCGACATCGGGATTTGCAGCATAATTGATTTTGCTGAATCATACAGGCGCTCCACATGCTCTTTTAGACGAAATACATTGCCGCCATAGGAGCGAATGCCTTCAAAAATTCCATCTCCGTATAAAAATCCGTGATCGAAGACAGAAACCGTCGCCTGTTCTTTACTGACGTACTTTCCATTTACATAAATCTTCATACCCATCCCCCATTGACCTCCTACTTTTTCGTTTGTAAATAATAAAAAAACCTCCATCACTGTACTAAATGTACAGGGACGAAGGTTGATCGCGGTACCACCCTGATTTACCCATATTGAATAATGAGTATCTCTCGGACACGTATCGTGTGTCAGCCGATCAATCCTACTCGGATAATTCATCCTTTCAGTTGATTGCTTAAAGGTGAGTTCGCCGATAGCATAGTGACCTGTTCTCAACATCTCAGGCTCTCTGTACACTACTGCACTACTGGTTACTTGTCCTCATCATCGCATTTTCATCATGCCATTATACGTTTGCTAATGCTTTAGAAAATGTTTGCTGTCTCAATATGCTGTTCGAATATTATAGAGAATTATATACAGGTAAACCCCATATGTCAAGACTCAATCTGTAATATTTACAATTATCTTGTTAGTCAGGTTCCATTAATTTCCCAATTCGATACTAATTTCACTGAATTTCTGTACGAGATCTTTAATTTCTATTTGCGCTTTGTCTTCCCCGGTAGCATCGATGACCGCCTCACCTTTGTTCATCATGATAATGCGGTTTCCGTATTCTACAGCGTACCGCAAGTTATGTGTGACCATTAACGTCGTCAGTTTTTTCTCACGCACAATCCGGTCTGTCAGCTCCATAATACGCTCACTCGTCTGTGGATCAAGAGCCGCCGTATGCTCGTCGAGAATTAACAGGCGAATCGGTGTCATCGTGCAGATCAACAATGACAATGCCTGCCGTTGCCCGCCCGACAGCGCACCAACCTTGACATCCAATTTATCTTCCAAATTTAATTGCAGTTGCTCCAATTGTGTCTTATACGATTCACGCCGCTTCTTGTCGACACCCCGGCTGAGTCCGAAAGCCTTGCCCTTGTTATCTGCCAATGCCATATTTTCTAAAATTGTCATCGAGGGACTGGTGCCCTTTGACGGGTCTTGAAATACTCTGCCGATAAATCTCGCCCGCTCATACTCCGACATACGCAAAATGCTTTTGCCATCAAGCAAAATATCACCGCTCGTCGGCGACATGCTGCCACAGATCAAATTGAGCGTCGTCGTCTTGCCTGATCCATTGCTGCCTACGACCGAAACAAATTGCCCTTCGGCAATATGCAAATTAAAATCACGGAATACTTCGGTCTCATTGACTGTTCCAATATTAAACCGCATATCAATATTTTGTAGCTGCAACATGTCCATGGACCTTCGATCTCCCTTCTTTCTTTTTGCTAAAGTTGTTCGTCACTAAAGCCGCCGTAAAGATCAACGCCATAATCAGTTTCAAGTAATTCGGATTAAATCCTAAGTTCAACGCAATCGACAGACATGCTTTGTACGCGATTGCTCCCAAAATGACCATTGTCGTCGCTTTCAAAAAGGAAAGTTTGCGGAAAACCGTCATGCCGATAATGACCGCCGCCAATCCCATGACGATCATCCCCGCTCCCATATTGACATCGAAGAATTTTTGCTGCTGACACAGGATCGAACCCGCCAAAGCAGCGAACCCGTTACCAATGGCAAGACCGGTAATTTTCACATAACCGGAATTTTTGGCTAACGATGTGACTAACTGCGGATTATCTCCGACGGCACGCAACAACATGCCCGATTTCGTCGTCAAATACCAATCCAATAAGAACTTCATTGCCAAAGCAAACACCAGAACCAGAATCAGCACTCCCCAGGAAGCGATGCTTTCAGGGAGTAATAAAGCCAGCCCGCTGTTAAAAATCGTCTTGGCACCATATGTCGACAGTAATGACGTCTTAGCAATACTCAAATTTACCGACCACAGTGCTGTCATTGTCAGAATCCCCGCCAACAAATCAGTAATCTTCAATTTGACATGCAATAGCCCTGTAATAATTCCCGCTCCCGCTCCCGCGCAAAACGATAGAAGGCAAGCCAACCAAGGGTTGACGCCTCCTATGATAAGGATCGCCGTGATCGCCGCTCCCAAAGGGAACGTACCATCAACCGACAGATCGGGGAAATCGAGCACATGATAACTGATATATACACCCAAAGCCATAATCCCATAGATTAAGCCTTGTTCAAAAATTCCTTTGCTAATCTCTAAAAAAACGTCCATGGTTCACCTCGTTTTTTATTGCAAAAACTCAATGCTGTCCTTGTATTCTGCCGGCAAGGAAATTCCTAACGCATCCATAGCCGCTTGATTTGCCACAGGCTTACTGTCACTGATGACTTTAACCGGTACTGTATTGACAGATTCTCCTTTGAGGACTTTTGCCGCTATTTTTCCTGTTTCTCTTCCTAAAGCCACATAGTCAATGCTTTCTGATGCAATGCAACCGTTTTTCACTTGCTCTTCTTCGGAACCGAACACAGGGATTTTCTTCGCATTCGCTTTATCAATCAATGTCTGCAAATTATTTACCACGTTATTATCTGTAAAGTTGTTGACACAATCGACTTGCGCCAGCAAAGAATCAACAGCCAGTGGAATATCGGAAGGTCCTGTAACCCCAACTGATACAATTTCAAAACCATACTGTGGAGCCAATGCTTCGAATTGCGCTAAATGCGTCTGTGAGTTCACTTCATTTGTCGTATATAAAACGCCAATCTTTTTCGCATCCGGCAAGAAGGCGCGAATCATCTGCATTTGTTTTTCCAATGGCAATGCATCGGATGTTCCTGTCGTTCCTCTGTTAGGTGTTTCCAAACTTTCTACCAAATTTGCGCTCACAGGATCAGATACAGCCGAGAAAATGACTGGAATATTTTTGCCGTCTGCCGCCGCTTGTGCAGCCATCGCCGATGGCGTGGCAATCGCTCCGATCATATCGTACTTCTTCGATGCATAATTTTGCGCAATCATTGCTGCATTTTCACCTTTACCGTCGGCATTCGTCAAATCCAACTCGATATTCTTGCCAACTTCAAAGCCCTCTTCTTTCAATCCTTCGATGAAACCTTCACGGCAGTTATCGAGTGAAGGATGCGGTGCATACTGTGTTAAACCGATTTTAAAGACTTTATCTGCTGTTTGCTGCTGTTGTTGGTTCGAATTCTGCCCAGTTTCAATGCCTCCGGAAGGTTGGCTATCGCCTTTACCTCCGCAAGCGATTAAACTCAATGTCAATAAAGCCATCAACGCCATCATTGCTACTATTTTAAATTTTCCTTTTAACGAAATATTATTTTTCATAATTCATAATCCTCCAATTTTTGTGGTATAGTAAGACTTCTCTTCTGCTCCCTTAGCTCATTCACATTCGCCATCGGAATTCTACGCTCATCTAAGCTCCCCCTCTCCTCTGCTCCACTCAACTAAACTAGTCTCACAATAATAAAAACCCATCCCTTATATTACAAAGGGACAGGTTATCATTCCTGCGGTACCACCCAAATTAGCTGACGCTCACTCGTTCACATATTATCCATATGTGCTCATCTGATAACAGGTTGAAGACCCGTCAGTGCCTACTCCATATGCAAATCAATTCGCAAGTGTTTCGGACTGCCCTCGTAAGTCCATTCACTATCATTTAATTGTCGTACTCCCACTATCGACGACTCTCTGCTAATTAAATGTCATAGCTACTACTCTTACTCAGCGGTTTGATATTTTACTATTTCAAAAATTCTACCCTGTTTATTGGCTTTTGTCAAGCGCCAAACGTACGATCTTCACAAGTGTAAAATACGTAAAAACAGTTGATTCGACCACCTGATCACTCTACCGCAGAAACATACGGCTTTGAAGTATCAATACTAATTGAGTTTATTGCTTCGTTCCAGTTCACTGAAATATTGAAATTTCGGCACAGATCTCTTAGCTTGAAAAAGTTATTATCGTTAATGGTATAGGCTTGCATTTCAACAATCTTCCCGTCTTTCGTAAACCGATTTTGATATTCAATAGCCACTTTATCTGTACCGTCGCCTTTTGCAAGTTCACCGCCCACTTCCGTGTATGGATTCCCCGATAATAGGCTGATTTGCCGATTAATTTCATCCCATGTTACTTCAAATTGCTTCTCACTGCCAGACACAGCTTTTGCGATATCACGAAGTTTAAAATAATTATGACCGTTAATATTGTAAGCCTCAAATTCCACTGGCACTCCGTTTACAAGTACATTTGTATTTGTATAGCTTGCTATTATGTGATGATTTGCAGTTGTATCATCGCTAATCTCTGATGATGTTTTAGTGATTATATAATAATTGCCTTGTTTACCTACATCCACAAGACTTGAGCCTTCACTAAAATCTACTTTATATTGTTCACTGTCTATAAGAACAGTTTCAGTGGATACTCCTTCAAAGTATCCCGATGCATTAGAATAGACAACTCCCGCTCTACGTTCTTCTAATGTTTTTTCTACTTGCTGACCATTTTGGTCAATTTGTATCCATTCTCCTTCGGAAATCCCATACTTATTGATTCCGGTAGATTTAAAAACTAAAGCATTGCCATTAATAAATCGTCCTGAAAAAAATCGCCCTTGTGCATCGAAAATATCATATTGTGCCGGTATGACGACCGTGCCCGTAGTATTCATATATCCGATTTTAGCATTAACATCAATAAAAGGCGCCAATCCCTCGCTAAAATCAAATCCATATGATTTTTCCCCTAAATCAACTAATTCCCCATTTGTATTTAAATACATCCACTGATTCCCTTTGGCATCATTGCTCATAACAGACATCAGCCCGTTATGAAAATAATGCTTTCCAAATACAGTAATATTGGCATTTACCTTTGTAGCAACATATCCGGGTGATAAACTCAATGTTTCAGCAAAAACCGTCGCTGCCATTGCCACAATTATAATGAACGCTATCGCTAACAACGTAATTTTTTTATCTAACTTCATTAGTATTTCCCCTCGTTTTTATTTCCTGCCGTATAATTATACATTACAGCAAGAAATGAACTGCTCCTTTGCTTACACCTTATACTTACTAACCAATTGACCTAGTTTTGCTGCCAATTCTTTAAGGTTCTGACTGGCGTTGGCAATGTCCGCCATAGAAGCCGTTTGTTCTTCCACCGACGCAGAGACTTCTTCTGTGGCAGCAGAATTACTCTCCGCAATCAAAGCCAGCGTCTGTAAAGCATTGAGTATTTCTTCTTTCATTTTCTCCATATCTTTCATAGACAAATTCAGCTCTTCGCAACTAGTATGATTCACTTCGGTTGCTTGCTCAATTTGTTTATAGACAGCACGGATTTTTTCTACAGCTTTTTGCAGTTCCACTAATGCAGTAAAACTGTTCTTTAATGTTTCCACAGCTTGATCTGAGCTTTTGCTTAGCTCTTCTACTACGCTGTCTATAATTTTCGTAGAAGAATTGGATTCTTCCGCAAGTTTGCGAATTTCATCGGCAACAACAGCAAATCCCTTTCCTGCCTCGCCAGCTCTAGCTGCTTCAATCGATGCATTTAATGCCAATAGATTCGTCTGCGCAGAAATCGACGCAATCATTTTACTCGATTCACTGATCTTCTTTGTACTTTCTGCCGTCTGTAATACACCTGTCTGCACATCTTGCATGGCACTGTCTGTTTGCTGATAGATATTGTTTAATGACTCGACTTCATCCATACCGCTTTGTGTATTGGTAAATACCTGCGCTATAGAAAGACTGAGTTCATCCATCGATTTCGTATTCTTTTCAATTTGTTCGCCGAGTACTTTGACATTGTTAGAACCCATTTCAATTTTCTCTGTCTGATCCATTGCGCCGCCGGCAATTCCATCAACCGCTTTCGCCACTTCTTCCGATGCCAATGTATTTTGGTGCGAAGTTTCAGCCAAATCACTTGATGAAAGCGACACTTGTTTAGAAGCATCTTTCAAATCTCCGAGAATACCCCTGAAAGTCGCAATCATGTTATTAAATGATTCTGAAAGCTGGCCGATTTCATCTTCACTTTTCCGTTCCCATTTGACAGTAAAATCTCCACTTTCTACGCTTTTGAATTTGTCTTTTAGTTGGAGAATCGGTTTGATAACTGCTGATCTAATGAATAAATAAATGATTACTGATAGGAAAATAGCAATTCCGCAAGATCCCAAAATCAACGTTGTCTGTAACTGTTTGCTGTGCGCCATGATAGTACTGCGGTCAGCGACTGCTTTTATATAGCCTCCGACATCACCTTTATAGTCTGTATATGGAATGAGCAGGATGCTATTCTTCTCATCAGCAGAGACTAAAGAAATTGTTTTCCCTGATTTAATTTGATCAATATAAGGTAATTCTACTTGCCATTGATCAGTCTCTGTGGTGGAAGAAATATACCCCGTTTCATCGCTGTTGTTCTCAAGCCAGGATAAAGACTCTTCTGTCAAAGTATAGATAAAATATTCCCCTGCAAATCGATTCTGCAAATTTTTTAAAAATACATCTCCGAAAGTACTTCCGTACTCTACCGACCCGGTATGCTGCCCGAGATAGTACATCGGTACGACAACCCTAAATCCATATCCACCCCGTCCTTCTTCCAATCCCTCTACGATTTGTAGTTTGGCATTCGCTTCATTGACTGTAAATCTGAAATCCTTTAGACTGTCGCCGTAATTTTCCGGCATATGCAGTCTCAAAAACGCAGTGGAATCAGGTAAATGAAATTGAATTTGCGATACATCCTCTTTCAATGTTTCGTAAATCGCCGATAATTCTATCAAAAGTTGCTGACGATCACGATTGGCAAATAACTCTTGGATCCTTGTATTATTAGAAATTGTCAAAACCGACATGCGCGCGCTGTCCAATTGCGCTTCCATTTGTGAGTTGACGGCTGCTTGCAGTAATTGGTTATAATTATCTTCCGAAGAGCTAATGATCTTACCTTCGTATGTACTTATGATGCCTGTAAATATAGCCAATGCAATGACGACACAAACTCCTATTCCAATCATTGATTTAGTGCCTAACCTCATTTTGCTTAAATTCATACTAATCCCCACTTTTTAATTAACATTAAAAGCCTATTATAAAGCATACCTTTTTTATGATATTTTTGCCAATAATTTTTCTTTATCTTGTGATAAGTTTTCTTTATCTTGCAATAGATTTTCTTTATTTTAGATAGAAAGCCAAAGTAATTTTACTTTATCTTTTGGCATCATTTATAAGAATATTGACTTTGTCCGGATTTACGCTATCATATTTCTACGTATATGATAATTTCCCAATAGAGGTAATAAAAACATCCTATGAATACACTTTCGTCAAAAATAAAGACATTATTCCAGACAGATCCGATTCTCGTAATATCCGCTGTTCTGGCGATGATCTCAATGTCTTTTGTGCCCCCTTCTGTAGAATACATTTCATACATTGATTTCAAGACACTAGCATGTCTGTTTTGCCTGATGGCATCCGTTATGGGGTATCTGCATGAAGGTATGCTGGAGAAAGTGTCTCTATTATTATCTGCACGTTTACAAGATTCACGCAAATTAACACTGTTTTTGGTTTTCTCTTGCTACTTTTTTGCCATGTTCGTCACGAACGATGTAGCACTCGTGACGATTATTCCTATTACGCTCGCGCTTCTTTCAACTTGTGATCTTGAGAGACAAAGCGCTTTTATCGTCATCCTGCAAACTATTGCCGCCAATATTGGTTCCAGCCTGACACCCATCGGCAACCCCCAAAATCTTTATTTGTTTTCTTATTACAAAATGACTCTCGCAGATTTTCTGATGACGATTTTCCCGATCGTATTCGTCGGGGGATTATTGCTTGTGCTGTGTTGCCTGCTTGTTCCAGCAATAGAGTTGAGATCTTCCGTTGTTGCTAATACATCTCCACTGCGAAAAGAAAAGCTCATATTATACAGTATTCTGTTTTTGATATCGACTGCATCCGTATTTGACTGGATTCCATATCCGGTCGCCGCCATCATAATATTCACCACTCTATGGATGACGAATAAACAGATACTTGCGAAAGTCGATTACAGCTTACTGGCAACCTTTGCTTTTATTTTTATATTTGTAGGAAACATCGGACAGATAGAAGTAATTCATACGTTTCTATCTACCATCACCCAAGACCACACCTTGTTTGTTGCAATACTAACCAGCCAGATTACGAGCAATGTGCCTGCTGCCGTTCTTCTTTCAGGTTTTACCGACAATGCACACCAACTTCTTACAGGCGTAAACATCGGCGGTATGGGTACACTGATTGCATCTATGGCAAGCGTCATTTCCTATAAAATTTACATCGGTACTTATAAAAAGGACAACGCTAAATACCTAAAATTATTCACCCTGTGGAATCTATTATTTTTGATCATTTTATCTGTTTTGGGCGTTTTATTACAATAGGTCTTCCCAGCCATATAGAAATTGATAACAAATTTTTGCTCATAAAAAGGCTGTCCAATTATTGGACAGCTCCTTAAACAATTTTAGCTTTTAATAATCCTCTGCTCCTAGAAAAACGATCATCTAAAAGCGATCTATGGTATCAAAGTACCTCCATGATAACAGATAATTCTTTTTGCACCTGATGCCATAATTTTATGCAGTGATTCTTCTGCCTCTTTTATATCCAACGTAAACTGAGGGTTTGCTATTACCAATTCTCCATTTTCAAGTGCCGCCGCATCCCCGGTAATCATAACTTTTGGCTGACTTACGAAAACCGAAATATGTCCTGGAGTATGGCCGGGTGTTCCTACGATCGTACATCCACCGCACCAATCCAAAACATCGCCATCTGTTACTTCCAAGTCCACTTCAACCGGATGGACATTTTTAAGAATCTTGCAAAACGCCAATCCGAACGGCTTTTGCTCTTCCGGTAACCCAGCCTGCATTGCTTCTGCCTGCTCTAGCCGTAAAGACTTTAATTTTCCGGAAATATACGGAGATTCACTTTTGCTTGCGATGATCTGCACCTGTGGATACTTCTGTTTCAGATCATATAATGCCCCAATATGGTCATGATCTTGATGTGTAATCAAAACATGCGTTAAATCCCGACAATCAAGATGCTTTTCATCCATGGCTTGTTCGATTTTCGGAAGAAAACCCGTATACCCACAATCAATCAGAACCATACTTTTATCGTCTTTTAATACCACCGGATGGATTTCATCCTCAATCCCTTGAAAATTAAATTTTATATCTAGCACGACAATCTCATTCATTTCTTACACTCTCCATCGCCGTATTCTGCTTCATACCCAATCTTTAGTAACAGCTTACAAGTCTGAAATCAAATATGGCAAACAAATACACCTTTACACTCACTTACTAGACGCAAAAAACCCGTACGTTCCGCCGCCATTTTGCTTTACCTGGTACATGGCTTGATCTGCGCAATGCAACAGAGCATCAGCTTCCGTAGCATCCATCGGAAACAGGCAAATCCCTATACTAATTTCAACACTGAGTTGAAATTCTTTATAGACAATCGGCTCTCTAACCGCCGCCTGTATCCGCTTCACTAAAGTGATAATATCCTCTTCTGCCTTTACACCCGTTTGTAGGACAACGAATTCGTCACCGCCTAAGCGACCGATTTGATCCGTCTCCCGAAGCTCCCCTTGGGCTGCCTTGGCGGCATGACAAAGTATCCGATCCCCAGCTTCATGTCCATAATGATCATTGATATATTTAAATTTATCGATATCAAACAACATCAGCGCAAATGACGTTTTATCGCGTGTGGAACGCTGAATTTCATTCTCCAAATTCATGACAAAGTTTCCACGATTAAATATCCCTGTCAAAGCGTCATATTGAGCAAGCCATGCAATCTTCTTTTCGTTTTCCTTACGTTTTGTGATATTGCGAATGATGTGAATGCGGAATTGCCCTTTTTCCGTACAAGTGGTTTTTGCGCTTACCTCCACCGGAAAAGTGGAGCCGTCACTTCTGACGTGGACGCACTCGAAAATGATACCCTTATCATTTGCCTGCTGCATTTGCTCCTCATATTCGGAAACCGTTGAATGGTGACGAATATCCTGTAGATTCATAGACAGGAGCTGCTGCTTTGTGTACCCGTATTGTTCACAAGCTCGATTATTGGCATTGACAATTTGTCCATCCATTTTAATATACAGCATAATATCCTCGGCATTTTCAAACAGGACTTCATGCATTCTAAACGCATCCTTTGCCTTCTTTTGTAAGGTTACTTCTGTGAAAAGAAGGGCAATCTCATCCTGAGAAGGCTTGAAAGCGCTGATAAGAAAATGTCTGTCAATATTTTCAAAATAAAACTCAAACTGTACAGTTTCTTCGGTCATCGGTAAGTTTTTTGAAAACTGAGACCAGTTTTGATCGAGTGAAGGCAACACGTTCCTGAGCGTTTTACCAATGACTTCGTCACGGGATACCTTGGTAATTACCTCAAACTGCTTATTGATTTCAATGATTTGGCAGTCGTAGAGTTCGCCGTCTGTATTGATCATGACTTTCAATAGCACATACCCTTCAAGCATAGCATCATATAACTTCTTGCAACCATCATTTTTACGATTTACCATACTTTCTACCGCCCCTCTACGTCTTGTCGTCTTTCCTTTGCATTCACTCCAAATACATATCAAAGATGTCTGTCCACCGAAATTCCTAGTAACCAAACTTTATCACTAGTTATTTAGTTATATTTTTTCATTTTGCCATATAATTCATCCCAAGACTATATAACTAGTGTATTTTTTGTTCCAATGGCTACTAAGGGAATCGATCCCAGCGAATGAAACGGTTCTTTCTTAAAACTGCCAAAAAACTCCACATCAGAAAATCCCGCTTGTTTAAATAATTCCAATAACTCTTCACTCTTTATCGGATGCAACAGCACATTATTTTCCAAGCGCTCACCGTTGACTGTGAGTACGGTGTTAAAGTTGATTTTATGTTGTTCCTGGAGATAATCATAGTTCCTTTCAAAACGTAACCCGATATTTTCATTCTCTATAGTGGCTAAGCTTTTAATACCCTTATCTAATATCCGATCATAATTCACCACCTGAAGCAGGAGTTTCCCCTGTGGTTTAAGCGACTGATAACAGGACTCTAGAAAATTGCGAATTTCTTGATTGTTCTTTAAATGCACGATAGAATTTCCAATGCAAAAAATCATATCAAACATTTGATCCAAATTTCCTATCTCCAGCATATTCAATACTTTAGCCTGTATCCCGTTATTCTTTTGCTGTAATTGTCCAATCATCTGTTCATCTAAATCAATCGCCGTCATGTGGTAGCCCGCTTCGTTTAAAGCTTGGGAATACAAACCGCTGCCACAAGCGACATCAAGAATGTCTTTAGGCACCTCTCCTACACTTTCTTTAATGAAATCCACTGTGGCTTTGGACAACGGGAAAATATGATCATAATATCTTGCTATTTCGCTATAAAATTTTGACATTTTGTATTTCTCCTTTCATCTGCATTAAAAGTCATGCCATATCTCTAAAGAATTCATACCAACACAGCTACGCCGGCAATGAATACAACAATATATCATTCCATAGTAAAATGGCATATATGTAACCAAAAGAACCCGTACTATAAGAGAAATCAGTACGGATTATTAAATTCATATCAACCATAAGCCTTTTCTAAAAATACAGACTGTCCTTGCTCCTTTATGAAACAGTAATTGTAAACTGACCTGGCTGCGTTATCCTGATGACACCGCCCCAGTTGCAAAATGTTTGCGAATTATCAGTCAGTACCGGATAATTGCCGACAAGCACAGTCGGCGACCCGGGCACCCATGGAGCATTGACAACAGGCATACAAGGCATCGGTGTCATCACTCCCAAAGCAGCCGCGGTGGCAGCAGCTACCTGAGGATTCGCCAATGACTGACACATGCCGAAGGGCAAAATATTGACCATCGGTTTGTTATCCATAATCGTCGCAATCGGCTGCGATGTCATCAACCTATTAACAGGAAGGACCATAAAACAGTTGGGTGCCAAACCGAATGTACAAGTGCACGTGGCACCACCGCAAACAAGCTTACCCATAACGATTGCTCCTTCCACTAATTGATTTTCACCATTGCTCCTTTAATCGTCGCCATTCCATCACATTTTACAGTCAAGGAACCGCCTGCTTGTAATTCCAGAGAGGCTTCTGCACGGATGCCGATATGCTGTGATTTGATATTGATCGATGGACTGCTTTCTATCTGCAAGCCACCTGTTTGCGCATCCAGTGTGACGCTGGATTTTCCTGATTTCAATATCATCTTCTTGTTTGCTTCGACTGTAATCAATCCGTTTTGTGCATCAATTGCCAGTAAGTTTCTTCCGTCTTTGTCTTGTACGACGATCATCTCCACCTGATCATCGAGCTTGATCGACAACTGCTTTGGTGTCTTCTGCTCTTCGATCTTCACAGACGGCATATGTTCTTTGCTCCAAAGCGCCCCCAACACGTACGGGCAGTTAATGTCCCCCCGCAGAAAAGCCACTAGAACCTCATCGCCGACTGCCGGCAATGAAAAACTTCCCCACTGGGTGCCAGCCAGCGGCGCCATCATCCTGATGAAGTCAGTTTCATAGTCGGATGAATCGCTGTTGACAATCTTGACTTTGATCCGTCCCTGTTTTTTCGGGTCGTTGATGTCAGTCACGACCCCGATTGCAACTCCGTGAAGCCCTCCGTCGTTCACCTTTGGCTTGTCGTTTTCTCCGTACAAAGTATCCGTAACGCTCATATCTTGTTCACTCCCATCGTCCGACGATCTATTACTTCTACAAATAAATTTCGACAAAGCTCCGATTCTTCCTGCCAATTCTAAATATGGTGTCTCTCAAGTAATTATTTACATCTTATGCCTACTTTTGACCTGTACTGTATAAATAATTTGTTTTATGATAAGAACTACGTTAGCTATCAATAGTAATTCTGAGACAATACCGGCAATATCCAACGCAATATCATTTTTTATAATTCCAAAAAATACTCTAATGGAATCTTCCGTATCGCCAAAATCCGGCAGTAAACTATTTCCCAATAAATAAGTGCCATAGACAAATCGATTTACTATATTCATAGATTTCGAATTTTTATCATAGTTCCGATGATAAAACCAGTTAGAAAAATAAAAAACAATAGCATGAACAATCATTGGTAACATAAAAATAACACGAATCCATCCAGTATTCGTAAACCAAGATAAAATCACAACTGCAATACACAAAATAGATACTAAATTATATTTGCTCACATGGCGAAACGTATGATTTGCATATTCTTTATTTTTTATTACTCTCATCGTATTTTTGATTATTACATATACACATCCTATCAAAAACAATAGCGCGATAACCGGTATTATCTGTATAATTAATGAAAAAGTTTCGTTATAAACCATTATGCACCTCCCTACGAGCCTGTATTTTTTGCCTAGTGAATTTTACAACTAAAATCAAAACTCATGTTCATGCTTCTTGAAGAATTCATAATATGTACGAACATTTTCCAGCTCTGTCCATTGCTTCACACCAACTGGATTTTCATCAAGATCATATATCTTTGCTCCACGCATGGCAAGCAGAAACGGTGAATGTGTCGATATAATAAACTGACAACCGAAAAACCTAGCTGAGTCCTCAATAAATTTCACTAACTCCATTTGGCGTATTGGAGAAAGGCTGTTTTCCGGCTCGTCCAATATATAAAGTCCGTGCTCACCAATTTTTTCAGTAAAATATGTAAATGCACTCTCTCCATTCGAATATTCCCGCACATTATCCATCAATTTATTTCTCACAAAGTGCGATTGCGTTTTGCTTCTGGAATTATTCACCTTTTTCAGTTGCTCGTAGTCCGCTATCGATTTCATCTGAAAATCTGAATATTTCGCATCCAGATACTCTTCGAAAAGTGTTTCTCTTTTTTGATCAATTCCCTCGTTAAGGTTACGAATATTCAACATATAGTCAAATACATCATCGCTAGTAATAATTCTGCTATTTTCAGGTATTTCAGCGCCAAGCTGCATCTTACATAGATTGACATAGTCAGCATAAAAATTAGACTTATTGTAAATAGAATCACGCTTGATTGCTGTTTTTTCTGCGATCACATGTAATGCCGTTGATTTTCCTGAGCCATTACCGCCATATAAAATCGTAACCGGCTCAAAATCAATTCTTTCAAAACCATTTCTCGATAGTATCTTAAATGGATAGTACGTATCATGACACGTTCTTTTGATATCCATGAAAAAGTCAAATTCCATATCCTCATTGGGAAACGTAAACATATTCAAATAGATCATTTTTCATTTTCCTATCTCATTATTTTCGATCATTACAATGGGTTCTAACACCCATATAGAGCTTTTCATATTCATTCGCATGCCCTTGAAAACACTGTTACACAGTTTCGCCCGCGATTTAAGAGCTTCTATTGATTTTATCCTTTTGAATGGTAAAAAACCACTCTCTATTTTAATAAAATTTGATTGGAGCCGTCCCGAATATCAATCCAAAAGTTTCGAAAAGGGAACTGATCTGAAAAATATGCTTCAACTTGAGTCTGATAACTGCCATTCACCACTTTTTCAAGCTGAAAAACAGGCCATTGTGTCAAATACCTTCGCTCCTCTGTCGAAAAGGTTTTATCCGGCAGAGCCGGATGCAATATCAACATGGCAAGAACAAACAAAGGCGGAATCATACAAACGATCTTCCGGATAACAGTAAAACTTTTTTTATTATTGATTCCCATAGCAATCCTCCCGGTTAAAATCGAAAATATATAAATGGGTTGTAGGTTGAACCAACCATATATGCCGTCAAAAAAAACACAAGTGCACAATCATACACGTTTACCGCTAATTTATAAATATTGTGATGAATGCTTTTAAATACTAGTGCGAGTTTCTTCGACCAAGGTGAAGCGGCAATGATACAAACCATATATAAGACAGCATAAGCCTTTAGTGCCACAATTGCTTGGCTGTCAATCAGCGCATTGCTCCCCAATCCAAACATGATCCGCAGAAAACGCAACACATCTGTCAGGTTAGTAAATTCAAAAAACACCCAGCCGATCGCAACAAACAGCAATAGATATATATGACGGACAGCCCTAGGCCATCGTGTCATGCTTTTCTGCAAAAACAATTTTTCTATCACTATTAAAGTTCCAAAATAAAGTCCCCATAAAGCAAAATTCCAACTTGCACCATGCCAGAGACCTGTGAGCAACCATATGGTGAATAGGTTGCGTATCATCTTCCACTTCGCGACGCGGCTCCCGCCCAGAGGAATATATACATATTCCTTAAACCATGATCCAAGAGAGATATGCCACCTCCGCCAAAATTCTGAGATACTTTGCGCAATATATGGATAGCGGAAGTTTTCCTTGAAACGGAAGCCGAACATTCTCCCCAACCCAATGGCCATATCTGAATACCCGCTAAAATCGAAATAAATCTGCAATGTAAAGGCAAGAATTCCCGCCCAAGCCATGAGCACTGAAATTTCTGTACCGGGCATGACTTTTACTTCAGACCATAACAGAGCCATATTGTTGGCTAATAGCAACTTTTTCGCCAGACCATACAGAAAGCGCCGCATCCCGGAATAAAATTTTTTGAAGGTGATGCTCCTGTCAGCCAACTGGGATTCAATGTCTGCATACTTTATAATCGGTCCAGCGACCAACTGCGGGAACATCGTAATATAAAGGGCAAAGAGAATCAGATTTTTCTGCGGCTTTATGTTTCCCTTGTATACATCAATCACATACGATAGTATCTGAAAGGTATAAAACGAAATTCCTATGGGAAGCGCCGGTATACCCGTATTCCAATTCCAACCGCCAATGGGTGCGATTGTACTTATGATCATGCCGAAGTATTTAAAATAAGCGAGACAGCCTATATTGAACAGCAGACTTATGATTAAAAAAAGCTGTCTTTTTCGTCTACTGGCATCCTCTCTACTCAATAGAATACCTATACAGTAATTAATCATTATCGAACCACACATCAATAACACATAGACAGGTTCTCCCCATGCATAGAAAAACAGGCTTACAGTAAGCAGAACAATATTCCGCAACTGTTTTCCCAGCGAATAATAGAGCATGACTGTGACCGGCAAAAATCCAAATGTAAAAAAAAGACTGCTGAAAACCATAGATCCCTCCGCTATAATGATTTAGAGAGTTCATTCAGCCAAAGCTGATAAAACTCTTTCTTGAAATGGATACCATCTTCAGCAAACAAATCGGGATTGTCCTCTACCAATGTTCCTATGTCTACATAATTAACTGATAAATTGCCCGCCAACTCCTTTAAAAGCTCGTTATATTCCTCTATTCTTTCATAGCGGGGTTCTCCTTTTAAAGCCTCCTGTGTTACAGGTGTTATCGATTGAAGATATATTTTGCAGTCAGGCAATTCTTCCTCTATCTTGTCAATCAGCTTCGTTACATCATTTCTGAATAATTCTTTAGGATCATCCACAGGCATGAGGATATCAATTGACCCCAACATGATAAAGACGTTATCCGGTCGCTGTTCAACCAAAGTGCCAATGTCATCGTAGGTAAACCCAGCCGTGGCTCCCGCCCCTGCTATTACAGATTCTTTCGATAAAATTTCATTAAAAACAAAACCTTCGGTAATCGAATCTCCGATAAATACACTGTTCTGAAACTCAGCCGTAATATCCTTTTCAGCAGTTGGATTCCCGCAAGCAGTCATACTTAGCAGAAAAATGCCCGTCAGGAAACAGATCATTAATTTTTTCATAAAAGTACCTCTTTTCTTTGTTTGATACACAGATATTACAACAGCAACATGCAGAACAGGTGCAGATGAGATCCAGTTCAGATATTATTTTTTGATTTTATAAAAAATAACAGCCATGAAGTATTTTTCATAGCTGTTTCGCCCAGTAAACTATTAAGTTATTTGGATAATCCTTTATGGCTGTATCGGCAGTGAAAAGAAAAAGCGCACGCCATCTTTCGTATTTTCCACACCATAAACGACATAGTGAAGCTCCAGTATTTCCTTCGATATGGAGAGTCCAAGACCCGTACCCGCTTTGGATGTCCGTGACTCGACGCGGTAGAATTGATCCCATATCCTTCTTTTGTCTTCCTCTGATAGCAGATTTCCCTGATTTTCTACGCTGATTTCTGCTGTCTGTCCATCACCTTTTACAGCAATGACGATTGCATGTCCCTTCTCCGTATGTCGGATTGCATTGCTTAGAAAATTCGTAATCACGCGACTGATCAGCCCTTTATGCCCGACGACCATTTGCGAACAAAGTTTTAATCTAAGCGAGAGATTCTTCTCCTGTATTTGCTCAGCCAGTGACCTGCATACTTCGGTAATCACTTGATCGATTGCAAATGGAGCCATATCAGGCTTATAGGTGCCAGATGCAAACTTAGCCAGATCGAGCATATTAGCAATCAGCAAATCTGTCCGCTGTATCTCGTCTTCCATCGCTTGAAAGTAATGTTCTCTTTTCTCGGCTGCAATTCCGTCTTTTAAAATTGATAGACAACTTTTCATAATGGCAAGCGGCGTTTTCAATTCATGAGACACCCCGGCAATAAATTCCTTCCGTGTATTTTCCAACTGCTTCTCTTTATCAAGATCTCGTTTCAACTGACTAATATACGTTTCCATCTGACTCGACAGATAATTGATATTTTGAGATAGCTGACCAATTTCGTCCTCAGAACGCACTGGCAGCTTTTCCGTAAAATCCATGTTTGCTATTTTCCCGGTGATTTGGTTGATGGATAGTAGCGGTCTCGCCAGCCACCTGGAAAAAACAAATGCCAAAACTATCACACACAGCAAGGCAAATCCGAAAAAGTAAGGATAGAATTGCCGGATAACCGCTATGGCTTCATCTACCGGCTGAAGCGAGGTCATAGCAAAAATATATTCCGTTGACCCATTTTCATTAGCCGGTTGAATGATGATCCTATATTCCGCAAAATTTTCTGTTGCATTACGTTCTTCTGTACGCTCAAGGGGTTTCCCATTATCAGCCAGCAAAGCTGCTTGAAATTCTTTTACCTGTTCCAAAAAATAGCGTTCATTGTAAGGAAACGATATATACTCTGCTCGTTCCGGAAATACAGTTTTCGTTATCGTTCCCCTGTACAGACCAGTGTTAAGGTGACTATACGCTTTATCGGCATGAGGTCCATGCAGCTTGCTGGCAATATTTAAATTTACGACTCCCGTCGTATCCGTCTGTACTATATAAGGTATGCTTTCATCCGCTATATTTACTGTATCAATTATTACCTCATCACCGACTTTTAATAAAGAAATCATGTCGGAAAAATATCCTTCAAAGGAATACATCGGTATTCGCAAATTGCTCTGGGATTCGTTCTTCAATTGCACTTCGATGTAGTAATTTTCTATATCGGATATACGTCCATATTGATCCAATTTTGTAATCCAGATATGGTTATTTTTATACAGCTCTTCCGATGCTGCTTCCGCTCCTTTTTCCACTGCCATATCCGAATACTCGTTCATATACATTTGGAGCGTATCCGATTTCTTATTGATATAATATTTCTCAAAAAAGTAATTTTGCGCGATTCCAATGACTAAAAACATCGTTGAAAATAACAGAGCCGTCAGCACGAACCATTTAAAAACAATGCTCTTTTTCATAGCTGTTCCTCTTTGAATTTATATCCCGAGCGGATCACTGTGACAATGCATTTGCCTTTACTGCCCAGCTTGGCACGCAGGTTTCTGACATGACTGTTGACTGTCTTTTCATCACCATAAAAATCATAACCCCATATTTTAGCGATGAGTTGTTCTCTGGTAATAACAATTCCTTTATTCTGCATCAAGTAAGCGAGCATTTCAAATTCTGTATGCGTCAGATTCACTGCATTGCCATCTACAGAAACAAGTCTTGATCCCATATTTATGACAATACCTCCGACCGATATCAGCATTCCATCCACAGTACCCGAGTATTTTTCCAGAAATCGTTTCACCTTTACCATTAAAACCCGGGGACTATACGGTTTGATTAGATAATCATCCGCTCCCAACTCATATCCCAGCAGAGAATCATCTTCATCTGAGCGCGCTGTTAAAATGATGATAGGGACATTAGAATGCTTCCGTATTCTACGGCACACCGACCATCCGTCAATCTTCGGCAGCACAATGTCTAAGATAATTAAATCGACAGAATTGGCTTGAAACAGCTCCAAAGCTGTTTCTCCATCTGCGGCCTCTAATATCTGATATCCATCCTCGATTAGATAGTCTATTATCACTTCACGCAATATATCTTCATCTTCTACAACCAATATCGTATTTATCATATATCCTCCGTATTTTTCAATTTGACCAATTGACACATCTACTTACCATATTCCCAGAAAATCCAAGCAATCGCTGAAAACAACATAACAGTGTATAATAGAGATATATCGTTCTTTTCAGACGACTTTTATCTAGGGAGGGATCATACAATGGATACGGCAATTTTAGCGGGAATCATTACTCTTATGATATTCATCGTGATTTTCGCTATCTTTATTTACAACCAATTTGTCACCTTGCGCCAGCGAGTTGATAATTCATGGGCACAAATCGATGTACAGTTGAAGCGAAGGCATGAGTTGATCCCAAATCTTGTTGAAGCAGTAAAGGCATATGCCGCCCATGAACAATCGACTTTAGAAAATGTTACACGGGCAAGAACAGAAGCATTGTCAGCGACACAGATAAATCAGCAAGCAGGTGCGGAAACAATGCTTACCGACGCGCTCCAAAGTCTGTTCGCCGTAGCTGAAAACTATCCGGCTCTGAAAGCCGATGAAAATTTCTGTAAGCTGCAGTTAGAATTGACCAATACGGAAAATCAAATCAGCTTCGCCCGGCAATTTTATAACGATACTGCCGAGAAATATAACGTCAAGATTGAAATGTTTCCCTATTTTATTCTGGCGAGAATCTTCCATTTTGAATCAGTAGCCTATTTCAACATCAGTGCATCGAATGCTGCTAGGCAAGCCTTCGATGTTGATCTATAGAAAAAGCGTTCCATGGTCATATTATAAAACAAACGGAAAGAAAATACTTTATAAAGGAAGAAATCCATGCCGACTTTATACATAATTCCAAAGCAAAACCGCTACTCACAGAGCGTAAAGACAAAGGGTATCATATTGCTGAGTCTCGCTGTACTATTCGTGACATTGATCATACCCCAATCAGCACAGGCACGTTCCTACAGCTTCCCTGAGTTGAATATCACGGCAGAAATTCTCGACGACGGTTCCATGCTCGTAACTGAGCAAAGAACAGCTAGCTTCAATGGAACATATAGCGGGTTATACCAATCTATTAACAAACATGCCAATCAACAGATTGTTGACATCGTTGTCAAGGAGAACGGTCAAGCTTATACGTTCAACCCGGGAACGGAGTACGGTCCGGCGGGTACGTATCTGGTAATTGATCAAGGCGATTCGGTATACATTGATTGGAGCTTTGAAGCAACAGATGAACAACGCACTTTCACAATCCAGTACAAGATCACCAATGTCGTACAGATCCACGAAGATGTTGCCGAATTATACCACGTATTTGTCGGCGATCAATGGGAGATCGGTGTCGATCATTTGGAGATTTCTCTGACTTTACCCTCTGGCGCAGATAGGGAAGACATTCGTGCCTGGGGTCACGGACCACTTCAAGGGAATGTCACTATTGTATCAGGTGAACTGGTGACATGGGATGTTGAACAATTGCCCGCTTACTCATTAGTGACAGGAAGGGTTACCTTCCCTGTGTCGTTAGTTCCTAATGGGACATATATAACTGATCAAACGGTGTTGCCTGATATCATCGAGCAAGAGCAGCAATGGGCTGACGAAGCTAACAATCAGCGAGCACATGCCCAGATCAATTGGATTTTAGCCGGTGTAATCTTCGTAGCAGGTATATTTTACAGTATCAAGATGTGGAGGCGCCACGGCAAAGCCCATAAAACAGCGTTCCAGCAAGACTACCACCGTGATTTGCCTGCCGATTATACACCGGCGGAGTTAGGTATCCTGTGGCGTTTCAAAGCTATCGATTCGGCAGACTTGACAGCTACGATTCTCGATCTGGCGCGCAGAGGTTATCTCCGAATTGATGAAACGACACGACATACCACAAAAATCTTCAAAACAATGGAAAAAGTCGATTACAAATTGACGAAGCAGAGCCAGTCTGTGCGTGAATCGGTAAGTGGTCGCTCTCTTCTGCCCCATGAGCAAAGTTTGATGAAACTTCTATTCGAAGATGTCTCACGCGATCAAATGACTGTCACCTTTGATGAATTAGAACAATATGCAAAAAAACACGAAAATGAGTTTACCGCATTCTGGAACGATTGGGCAGCCAAACTCAATAAGCGCGGACAAGAATTGCATTTTTTTGAAAAACATTCATCGGGTAAAGCAGGCAGACATGCTCTGCCGGGAATTTTAGGCATTGTCATCGGACTTGCCGGATTGATATGGCAGATCGCTGTCAATGGGCAATTTTTTGCTATCGCGTTCGCCCTTTTTGGAACAGGCATCTTGTATCTGATTAGTTTTGCTACCCACACAAGGCGTACTCCTCAAGCACAGGAAGAATATGCGAAATGGGCTGCCTTTAAAAAATTCCTTCAGCATTTTTCAAATATCGATCGGCGTGATATTCCCTCACTGGCAATTTGGGAGCATTATCTCGTATACGCTGTCACCCTTGGTGTCGCCAAAGAAGTGATTAAACAACTCCAGCTTGTGTACCCAAATTTGCAGCACGATGATTACCGCTTCGGTGCTCACTGGTATTATTATAATATGCATGCCGCCAATTTCTCTGGGCTGGCTAATGGCATCGATACGATGACTTCGACAATTCATCAAAGTGTGCAACAATCGATCAACACAGCTACCAGCCAAACTTCGTCAGGAAGCGGCGGTGGGGGCGGTTTTTCCGGAGGTGGAGGTGGCGGTTTCTCCGGTGGTGGGGGAGGCGGAGCACGCTGATTATCTACATTTTGATATAATAATTAACGTATGAATATTTCGGAGCACTAACTAAAACACCGCCAGCTAATGGCTGGCGGTACAAACTTTTTTATCTTTTCATTATTACTTGATAAAACAGCTCATTGTCTTCCCATCATCTTTAATAATCTTAAATAATGATTCGCCTCACGTAATACATGATCTGCTAATAGCGGAGGAATAATTGATTTAATTTCACACTTTAGCAGTCCTTCTGTAGATGATCTTTTAAATGCCTGAATTTCTTCCGTGGATTTTAAACTCATTTGAATAATTTGATTTTCAGCGGTTTTAATACATTCCTCTACTAACTTTTCAAACTCCTTTGCAGAAGTTTCTGCGATTTCCTTAAGACTTTTCTCTGTTGGATCTAACATCCCGTCAATAAACTGAGCATGCTCTCCCATTATATCGTTCCAGAAGTTTAGCTCCTCACAAAGGGTCTTTTGGGGAAGGTTTCTATTTGAAAGGCTTTCTAATATTGCTAAGTAGTATTCTGCTTCACGGGTATCATGCTCTAACATTTCAGGATATAAAGTAATAAATATTTTACACTCTAACACAAGATCCAATAATTTCTTTTGAAATGCAATTACTTCTTTGAGCAGAAAATATGATCTTCTATTTAGCTCATATACTTCATTCTCCAGCCATTCACTGTAATAAAAATTCGCAGCACCGACTAATTGATATTCACTTTTAGTAATTCCCGTGTTAATATTTGCTCCTGTTAACGTTGAATTTACTTGTTCTGCTCTTAACGTATACGGGGTAACGAATTCATTTGATTTAATAGCAGATTCAGATATTGCGCCATTTGCATAGTATACTGTTTGAGCTAGAAGTTGTTCAAAGTTCTGTTTTAACATATTCGCCTCTGCAATACAAGCAGTTTCAACTGGTTGTAGATTGGTTTCTATAAAAAATAGATGTTCCTTCATAATTCTTTGAAAAAAAAGATTTATTTCTAGAGAAACTCTAATAAACTCTTGTCTTGATAGCAAAACAATACCTCCTTTAATTATTTAATTTCGAAATGAAAATTCTATGTATTTAGCAGTCTCACATCTCCAAAACTTATTAGTTGTAACTACTATATGCTAATATTTTGTAACAAGCACCTTTGTAAAAATCTTTTATAATAAAGTAGCTGATACAAAATATAAAAAAGCACCCTTCGGTTCATTTTGAACTCAAAGAGCGCTATATGTTGTTTTTCTATATTATTTTCGTAAGGAACTAATTATCTCTTTCTTCCACAAAACGTCCTTGGTTGGGTATGGCTATTTCTTCAAAATGCTTTGTAAGAATTTCTAGATGCTTCATTAACTCTTCGCCCTTCATCGGTAGTCCATGGCTTGGAATTACCCATTCAGGTGCCAATTCCTTGATACGCTTCACTGATTTTTCTGCTGCATACCAATCCGTAGTGAGATACGCCGGAGGACCTTTAATCTGTTCTCGCTGGGTCAATACTGAAGTAATCGATTCCTGCTTCGTTGTTGTAAAGGCGTCACCTACAATAAGAACCTTATCTCTTTCCCGAAAAAAAGATACGTGTCCTTCCGTATGACCTGGCGTGTGTATCCATTTCCAGTCCGGCATTCCGGGTACACTCCCATCCTCAGGAAGGGTAACAGCCCGAAATCCGAGGTCGATGCTTCTGTGAGGAAAAGAAGGTGACATTTTAGCTACCAGACCCTCATCTACTTCCGAATCACCTAAAGGATAGTCTTGTTTTCCTGTAATATACGGTATTTCGAGTTCATGTGCATAGACAGGAACATCCCAATATTCAGCCAATCTGCCAACAGAACCAATATGATCAAAATGTCCATGAGTTAAAAGGATGGACTGAGGACAGCTTTCTTTGCCAAAGCGTTTTGCAGCCGATTCCACTATAAAATCGTAGGAATTCTCCAAACCTGTATCGATCAGTACCCAATCACCTTTCTTGCCTACTATGCATGCGGTAACTATAGTAAAATGCAGAAGAAAGATGTCAGGCAAAACCTCCTGTGAAGTAGTTGTTATTTTCGATAAACCTTTAAGCAACTGATTAATCATAAACCAGCCCTCCATTCATAAAAATCCTTTAGCATCAAGGTTTTAAAATGACCTTGATACAATGATCCTGCTTTTTATCAAAAATTTCATAGGCGTGCTCCCCTTTATCCAGGGATAGACGATGAGTAATAATATCGGTGGCATCAAATTTCCCTTCTTTTATTAGTTTAAGTATTCGGTCTACATAGGTATGTGCCGGGCATTGTCCCATTTTCAAAGTAATATTCCGTGCAAAGAAATCACCTAATGGAAACATATTATATCGGGCTCCATATACACCTACGATAGAAACGGTTCCTCCTTTTCGTACTGCCTGAGTGGCTATCTCAATTGCAGACTTAGAACCTCCCTGCAGCTTTAGCGCCGTTTCAATCATTTCAAATGTACTCATCTTTCCATCCATACCGACACAATCGATAACCACATCTGCCCCACCATGGGTGATTTCTTTGATATATTCTCCGGTGTTTTCATGTTGCTCAAAATTAATGACTTCCACCCCGTATTTTTTTGCATGGTCCAGGCGATAGTCAATATAATCTACGGCAATAATTCGTTTCGCTCCTTGAAGTGCCGCCCATTTAATGGTCAAAAGACCCACAGGACCGCATCCCAACACGACGACAGTGTCATCTTGTTTTACACCACCATTTTCCACTCCCCAATAAGAAGTGGGCAATATATCGGTCAGGAACAGCACCTGCTCATCGGTCAATTCTTCGGGAACAATGGTCGGTCCTATATTGGCATAAGGAACTCTTAAATACTCCGCCTGTCCTCCTTCATAGCCTCCATAAGTATTGCTGTAACCAAAAATTCCTCCAGCTTCTCCGTTAGCATTTGAGTTGTCGCATTGGCTCGACAAATCATGCTGGCAGTACCAACAGTGACCACAGGAAACCGGAAAAGGAATAATTACACGATCCCCTTTTTTAACTTTGTGTACGTCCTTTCCTATCTCTTCTACAATCCCCATCGTTTCATGTCCCAGTACAAAACCTTGGGGCATGTTGGGAACCATACCATGTATCAAGTGCAAATCTGAACCGCAAATGGCAGTTGAAGTTACTTTAACGATGATATCATCTCTTTTTATGATTTTGGGATCCTCAATATTTTTTACTTTTACATTTTTTATTCCTTCGTATACAATCGCTTTCATCTTGATCCCTCCAAATATTTACTAATATTAGCTTTCCCCTCTAGAAAATATAAATATGCGCATAGATGTTGGCAAACTAAAATAACAAATACGAAAAAAGAGACTATAGCAAGTCCCTTTTTTCAGTAAGTATAATTTAAAATCAAACACAGGTATTACTTACTACTGTGCAATTCCGACCACTGTGTTTGGCTTGATAAAGAGCTTTGTCAGTCTCTGCAATTAATTGTTTAATTGAACACCGATTGACATTATTAGCTTCGGCGACTCCAAAACTAACTGTCACAGAAGAACACAATTGAAATTTCTCATGACAAATTTCAATAGTTTCTATATGCTTGCGAATTCGTTCAGCAACCATATAAGCCCCAGCAGAATTTGTATTGGGGAGAATAATTGCAAATTCTTCACCGCCGTATCTGGCAATTGTATCCGTTGGGCGTTTCAATTCATCCGCTGCTACCGACGCGACAGCTTTCAAGGCTTGATCGCCGCCTTGATGACCGTATATATCATTGTATTTTTTAAAATGATCGATATCAAACATAATCAGGGAAAGCGGGTGTTTGTGACGTAAAGCCAATTTCCATTCATGCTCGATTGTTTTGTCAAAATATCGCCGGTTGGCTACGCCAGTAAGTCCATCGACCATTGAAAGGCGCTCCAACTCCTGCTCGCGCTGCTTACGCTGTTTGATTTCATGGCTTAGACGCAGCAAAGACCGTACCCTCGCTTTTAATTCCAATTTATCAAAGGGTTTTTTGATAAAATCGGATGCTCCGGCAAGAAATGCTTTCTCCAAAATTTCAGGACTATGATTCTGTGTAATAAACATGACCGGTATGTCAGCATACACCGGATTGCTTTTGATTTCACGACAAGTTGCTATCCCGTCTTTCTCTAGCATGACTACGTCCAGTAATATTAAATCAACATCGTCAGATAAGAACGCTATCCCTTGTTCGGCTGACTGTGCAATCGCAATCTCTCCTTCAAAGGTCATTTCTAAATGCCTTTTTACCTTATGCAATATTTCAATGCTATCGTCAACAATTAAAATTACCATAATAAACCTAACCTCCCTCCACGCTATTTGTGTCAATATTCCAAGCCTTTGACCCATTTCAGTGCTTCAATGTACAAAGTTGTCATCCGTTGCCCGCTTATATCTGCGATCAGCCTGCCAACGAGTGTTTCCGAATCAATCACCATCTCATTAGCAAGTACGGCAACAAGCGTTCGTCTGATAAGGTTGTCATAACCGAGCAACGCATCCCTGACATCAACGACAAACGGCAGGTCCGCAACGATACTTTTCATACTCCTGTCCAAAAGCACATCAATTGATGAGAATAATCCCGTCATAAAAAATTCCAGATGCTTGTCTCCCATCCCAATTTCATGCGCAAGCAACTCCATAAGTTTGGCTCGAACCAAACAATTTTTAGTCAATTCTTTATTTTCTGCAGATTCAAATTCTTTTAACATCATCAAATAGACCCATTTTTTAATTTCAGCTGTTCCGACACGCACCAGTGCCTGCCTGATCGAATAAATCGTATGGAATGCACCCCAGTATGGAGAGTTCGCCAGCTTCAAGAACTTGTAAGAAAGTCCCAAGTCTGCTTCAATGATTTTAGTCAGTTCGTGATAATCTGGCTCTTCCTGGTCTAGCTCCGCTAAGATGCGTATGTAATTCTGATGGATGCCTTGCACTTCTTTATTGTGAATGATTACAGGTTTACTGAAAAAATATCCCTGAAAGTAGTCATAACCCATATCAAGAGCTGCTTGATAGTCTTCACGCGTTTCAACTTTTTCGGCTAAAAATTTAATTTTACTGCTACCATATGTCTGTATTAATTGACGTTGCGTTGCACGCGGCGTGACGGAAAATTCAACTTTTATGATATCTGCCAGCTCAATCAGTGGAAGATATGAAGTGTGAAAAACAAAATCGTCAAGTGCGAGCAGATAGCCGTCTTTTTTCAAACGCCGACAGGCTTCAATAATTTTGTCAGTCACCTGTACCCGTTCTAATATTTCCACGACTATTTCATCTTTAGGTAATAAAAAAGGGATTTCATTAGTCAGCATTGCTCCTGAAAAATTTATAAATGCCCTTGTTCCTTCGGTGAGATCGTGCAATTCCATGGATAGAAAAGCATTATTAATCAATTCAGCAGTCGCTTGGTTATCGTCTGTCCCCTCGTAAAAGTTATTCATGCTTTTACGGTATAGCAACTCGTACCCATAAACATGCAACTGGCGGTTAAATATTGGTTGACGCCCTATATAGATATCCATTTCTATTCCTTCCTATAATTTATATATCGATAAAAATAATGCAGTCAGTTCTTCCTACTGTAAAAGTCGATATCAATAATCTGATACTATTGTAGATTCTTAAAATAACTTCTAATAGTGTCAAGTGTCACGGTAAAACAAAAAATGGCTTGTTTTTAATAAATTTAATCAAAGTAAGATGTTTTAAAATCTTAATCATAAATTTTTCCAATAAAGGCATTGCTTTTTTATGGATAAAAATATAAGATGTAAAGGAACTTTAACCATAGTATTTGGCATTCCAATGATCACATACAATTTGGGCAGCTTTGATAAACTATCTATCATTTGGGCACTTAAGATAGTTTGGAGCAACTAGTGCAACCGACCATAATGAGCATGGTCGGTTTTCGTATGTCATTTTTCAGTTAATAAATTGTGACATAGTAGATATTAAAAATTCTTAAAGGGAGAAAATCATTATGCAGCCATTTGCACACCACCTGAACAATTGTGCGGACTTTTCCGAAAATAAGAAAGAAATAACCGAAATCTTTGAAAGATCAGTCATTATGCTTGCAAGTGAGATGAATTTTTCATTTGAAGAAGCTCGTGAACTGTTAGAATCATTCATATTAACAATTCCTGCTTTCATCCAAGAGCTTGACTTAGCGTATGAAAGCACAGATTACCATAAAATGAGTTTGCTTGCCCACCAGATGAAAGGCGTATCCAGCAACCTGCGGCTGCCTGAATTGCAGGAAATTTGCACGCGCTTTGAAACGGCGATAAAAGAACAAGACATTACCGTACATAAAGAAGTGACACTTCTAAAAATCATGCTGGAAAAATTTTCAATCACAAGGGAGGTGATACGATGATTAAAGTTCTGATCGTCGACGATGTGAAAATTCTAAGGGACTGTTTGCGGATAGTCATTGAGAAAGAGCCTGGTTTTACAGTTGTCGGATGTGCCAAAGACGGAAAAGAAGCGGTAGAGATGAGTTTGCGGTTAGAACCTGACATTATATTAATGGATCTCAATATGCCTGTCTATTCTGGACTTGACGCAATACGGGATATAAAGATCTTGAACAGCAATATAAAAATTCTCGTACTGACAGGCGAAGATGACGAAAAGAATATGGCGGCGGCTTTCAAAAATGGAGCCGACGGCTATGTATTAAAAGACATCGATGCTAATTCACTTTCTACCGTGATGTCGAACGCGTATTACGGCGAAGGATATGTACATGAACACGCATTTAGCATTGGTCAAGAGACGGTAAAAACCGATCATCAGAGACCAATGCCGTTTAATTTCACAGCTAGAGAGAAAGAAGTATTACAACTAGTCATCGAAGGCATGACAAATGATGAAATTTCTTCTGTACTGGGCATATCTTCCGGCAGAGTGCGGAATATTGTCGCCGATCTAATTGCCAAATGCATGGTAAAGAACCGCACACAACTGGCAGTTGTTGCCGTAAAAGTTTATATGGATTTGTAACCGGTTACTTCTTTTGAAGAATGCTATTCATAGAGTAAACGGATATTTCTGCAACCCGTGTTGCGTGCAATACAGGTACAGATTCCCGCCACCTTTCATCATCGGTAAACGAAACGCCGCACTTTGCTCTGGATATAAACGGATGAGCAGCACCCTGTCATCAAGTACATATGCGGCAAAGGCGATGTAGTGATCTTTTCGCATTTCGTGGTTTAAGGTGACATAGTGGTCCAAATCCATTTCTTCAACAAGCACCTCGTGTTCTGGCGTGTGAGGAGTGGAGATCAACGGTGGCAGCTTACGACCACAGCAGGAGATCGATGCCTTACTCGTACTGACGAGAATATTGCCGCAAATCGGACATACATAAAACCGCGCTTGATCAATTTTACCAACATCATGCCGATTGGGGTGGAGCTCCCCCTGTAGTAGCTTAATAATATCTGCACCTAATACACTGGAAAGTTCATCCCACAGTGTGACATCAGGGCATCCCAAGCCACACTCCCACTTGGAAACAGTCTTATTGCTGATATTCAATCTATCTGCCACCTGCTGCTGGGTCATCCCTTTTTCCTTGCGTAGTTGTAAAATAAGCCGTCCAACTTTTGCACAATCCACCGCGTATCCCTCCATTCTTTTTTTAGTTTCTCATGGTTACAAATAATTTGCAATAATTTGCACGAGCCGGGTCGGAAGCTGCCGTAAATCGGTGATGTCCATAAAACGTTCCTGTCCATAAATATCGCTGATCATTTCTTTATCTTGCCCAATAGCAGCAGCCAGGAACAGAATACCCTTGCGGCTGTATTCTTGAATGACGCTTTTCATATCTTCTATAGCCGTAGCGCCTGTATAGTCCGGCAGAGCTTTGGGTTGTCCATCACTGATACTGATGAACAATTTTGTGTTCTGGGGAGCTTTGATTAACTTTTCCGCCAGAATACGTAACGCCATCCCATCGCGGTTATTGCTGTGACTCTGAATTGCCATCAGGGAATACTTATCGTTCAGTTTCCATTCTTCCCAATCAATGTAGGAGTATAGCGACATCTTCTCCAATGGAGAACGATCAGCCGTATCACCGTAAATCAGCAATGGTATACCACAACTTTCACAAAATTCATAGACAGCAACAGCAGCCTGTTTCGCCGCATCTAACCTCCCAAATGCGTTCATCGATGCCGATTGATCAATCCGGAGGGCTACGGCGAGCGAAGGATTTTCCTCCGGTGGACGCTTTTTAGAAAAGTAGCGAAAATCGGGAGAACACAACTTGTCTGCATGGAACTTCGTTCCGTATAGGCGGTTTTGAGCAAACTCAGTAGATACCTCATGCTCTAACAGCGGCTTGGTTTTCCGCACCAATTCTCGAATAACCGGCATAAGTACGGAAGCAATTCGATGATATTCATGATGATGTGCCGGTGTCGCCTCGGGACGGTGGACAATCAGATTGACCTTTTCGTGGATCGAGCCTTTGATCAACTCCCGTGCTTGTTGATTCAAATGCTTGCGAAAAGCGCGCTGCTGTTCCTCTAATTCTTTCGATTCGTCCTGTAACTCATGATACACCGGCACTCCGTCGTCGCCATTGTCTGAACTTTGCGTGTCAGTGACCGTTTCCGTCGCACCGGTTGCATCCCCCTCGCTATCGGCAGATTTCCGCAGGGCAACCGCTGGCTTTCGTTCTCTACCGGAATCAGAACCACTAAATTCTCCGTCTATAACTCCCTCTGTGTGGACTTCCATCACGTCTCCGTTCGTAACGATCGGACGATCAAAAATTTCCTCCAATGACTGCAACATCCCACCCTCGGACAAAGCTTGCTCCAAAATAACGATTTCATCGGGATCGGTAGTAATTTTATAAATGACCTTATGATAAAGAGCGTTGATCGGTTCTGCACCTTGCAGAACGGCGTCCGCCCAAAAGAAATAGGAACGCATACCTGCCACACCCTTAATTGCGTTTGCCTTAGCTGTTTGATCAAGTGTAATAATGACCTGTGCTAATATTCGCAACAGCTTCTCATCTTTACAGCCGGTCTTAGCTGCCGCCCGTTCCATCATGACTTCAATAACAGGTAAATCCATTTTCTCCGTATGTTGTACCCGATCACGCAATGCCTCATTTAAAGGACGGCAGCCGTTATAACCACGGTTCGTAGTGATGACGGTCATAAAATCCGGGTGACGGCGGACGATCCGAGTGGGTAGATTGATACTTCCATCCGGTTCCAATGCAGAGTTTAACGCCATCAGCACCGCCGCGTCGCGAATAACGGTTGGCTCTTGAATTTCCAGTAACCATCCGTTTTCGTAGGCACGGACAATTTCCGATGGGTAGTATTTATACTCCACGTCTTTCCCTTTCCTGTTCTCTCTACCATCTGTATCAGCCTCACCCTCGGGTAATACCGGCAAAATCGAACCGAGTACATCGGATTTGTCCATATCGGCAAAGCAAGTTACTTTGGTATAAGGCAGACCAAAATTGGCTGACAGTGCCTTGGCGAGCTGGGTTTTACCTGAGCCTGCGTCTCCCTCCAACAAAATATTAGTGATTTTCATTTCACCGCGTGTCCAATTTCGCTTCACTTCTGAGCAGATACGCCGTTCAGCGTCACTCTCGATATGCATCGCCGGCTTCTGCCAGACGAGGGATTTTTCTTCTTCCGTCAACTGCCTTGCAGGTGACAGAAGCCAATTCGTCTCCATTAATAACACTCCAATTCTTCAAGAATTCTGGTTAGTGTACGCAGTCGCTCACCGGTCAATTCGCCTAAGTCATTTAACGCTTGGGAGAATTTTTGTATATCTTCATTGATATTTGGGTTTTCCGCACAAACAGCAATCGGCATCACCCCGCCCTGGATACCGACTCGTTCCACATCCGGTTTATCCGGGTCGTACAGTAACGGCATACGATACGCTTCTCTGAAATACAATAGAGTTCGGCTGAGAAAGATCATGGCATCGAATACCTGGTGAATCGGCAACTCCGTGTCGATTTCCAACGTGCCATCTGTTTTTTCTCGCCAAAGTTGTAAAGCAATTTGCATCTTCTCATTTACCTCTATCGTCGGGGCACCCAAAGTCAGCCGTTTAATATCAGAGCTATACGCGTTTCGCCCGTCAATGCGGTCGTATTGATCTGCGGTCATTACGATCTTTTCATTCATTTCCAAATCCTCCTTGCCTGCGGATCATCTGCCAAACATTGTTCCCGCAAAGCTTCTAATTTATTTGTATGGTCTTCATGGGGATCTTCATATTTCAGAGTTTTTACCACAGAACACTCAAATCCATCGGCACCATAGGCATTCCATAACTCTTGCAACCGCTTATTCGGATGATAATTCGCCGCAAGTCTGACGCGGATTCCATTAAAGCCCGTCTTCGTATCTTTGGAAATCCCCAAAAAGGATTCACCGGTCGCTTTACAGCGGAAGGAAATGACACCCATTTCAGGATGACGGTTTTTATATGCTTCTATTAGTTGTTTTTTTCGTTGCATATTCATTATACTCACCTCATGTTTATTTTACTGGGATATGTCTACGGAAACAATCTACGCTCCGTAGACAAACCAGAGGAGACAAACTATTCTTTCCCGCAAATTCTGATAATATAAAAAGCTAAGTTCCCAGGTCATTACACGGGACCGGAAAACTTAGCCTTAAAAATTCATATTGGATAAATCGGTTGTCGGATAAAATACTGCCTGCTTTATGATCTCGTTAGTTCGCTCTCTATTAATTATAGATCTTTTCCTCATTTGAAATCCTTGCCGTTCTCAATATCTCAATTCCCTTAGTCGCACTTGTTTCTATGGTATTGATGATGCTATCCAAATTCGCAAAAATACTTTGGGAAAGTTTTTCTGTTTCCAGTAACAGTTTGTTTGCCAACTCTCGATTGTTCTTTTTGACTGCCTCTATGACTCTGCTGCCATTTGTGTGAAATTCATCATGAATATGATCGACGTTCTGCCACACAGTTTCTAAAACGGTGCC
Source organism: Bacillota bacterium (assembly GCA_023388635.1). Classification (GTDB taxonomy): domain Bacteria; phylum Bacillota; class Bacilli; order Desulfuribacillales; family Desulfuribacillaceae; genus JAEWFW01. Next base: position 23,932 of record JAEWFW010000018.1, on the reverse strand, counting down.
GGAAACATCAATCGAATGGTAAAAATGTCCGAAACCGCATTTCTTAGAATTCGTTTGTAACGGATATACAACCATCTCCGCTACGATTCTCTTCAAGTTTTGCAGCCATTTGGAGTGAGCTTCCTTCGCTTTGATGATATTTTCAAGTAATTCTTTATTGGATATGGCATGTTTGCCACCATTTAGTGCAGTAATCATATCGCGTACAATGCCGCTGAGTTCATTATCAATCCGTGATATCTCTCCGGCGTTCCTGGAGCTTGTCGTCGCTTCTTCCTGAATCGTCTGTGTCATCATATTGAGTTTTTCTGCATCCTGAGCCGATACGGACATCGCTTGATTGATCTGATTCGTCGATTCTTTGATATTGTCAAGGGATTCCGTAATTTGATCTACATTGCTAATCGCGTTTTTAAGCATCGATACATTGTCGACGATCGTTGTCGATATAATATCCAATTTGGAGTGCATCTTACTTGTCGAATCCATGGTATTTTCCATACTTGTTCGTCCGCTGACAGCCGCCTGCTGAATATTATTGACAAACGAGCGCATATCACCCAAGCTGGTTTTAGTATTGTCCGCCAGCTTCCTCACTTCATCTGCTACTACGGCAAAGCCCTTACCCGCTTCTCCCGCCCGTGCCGCCTCAATCGCAGCATTTAACGCCAGAAGATTCGTCTGATTGGCAATATTCTCTACACCATCGACGATTTCATTGACCTTCGCCGCCATCTCTACCAAAATTCGAATCTGATCACTCATCAATTCCGCATCATGAGAGACATCATTTTTAAGCACATCGATTTCATTAATTAAGATGATACTCTCATCATTTTTCTGGACAAGCCTGCCCGATGATTCTTGAAGATCGTTCATAATATCGGCGGTTTGACCTACAGTGCTGCTCACTTCATTCATACTTGCACTGATCTCTTCGACAATCGCTAAATTTGACTCACTGATGCTCGACATCTCTTTGGCGAAATCGATCAATTTGTTAGAAGAGTGGGTCATTTCAACGTCAAAATTACTCAATGCGGAAGTCAGCCCGATCATTTGCTTTGCATTGACAGACATACTCTCTTCACTGGATAATAGCTTGTCAAAAATTCTTACGAGATTTTGATGAATGGGGTATTTCACATCGGGAAGCGGAACTTTCTGTCCATTCAATCTCTCTTCCACACTCCGAATCACACATATAGCCTCTTCGCAAGGCGCTTTCTTGAAAAGACTCATCTCTAATCTCCTCTAATAATTATGACATATTTGTATTCATTCTAAATTATTTATACCTATTTTACAACGTATATTTATAAAGCTTATACCTTCATTTGATTAATGTATCAATGGTATCTACAAAAATAATTAGCCTTCACTTAAATCTAGCCTGTACAGTCTTTGCATATGCTGATCATTTGTAAATGTTGCAATCTCACTCACAAATCTCCAGCCATACTTTTCGTACAAACCCTCATGTTTCGTATAAAGAAACAGTTCTCGTAATGCTACATTCCTCGCACAATCAACTACTTGATGCATCATCGTCTTGAAAACACCCTGATGCCTATAATTTGGTGCGACATAGACGTTACACAGCCACGGATAGATATCGGGTCTGCATACCAGATCCGTATAAGAAAATTGAAACATCCCCGCGATATGCTGATCGATCAACGCAATATAGGTATGTGGTAACCGGTCTTTTCCCAAACTGTGCTTGATAAAGCAACGCATCGCTTCTAATGAATAACCATCTTTATTTCCCCACCAATCATACATCCATTCAGCAATTGTATCCATATAAATACTATTTTCATTTTCTAATTTACTGATGATAATACCGCCCATAGACACTCCCCTTTCAACGGTAGATTTCTATCATAAAAAAGGAATTCGCACACAAATTGTAGAATTCCTCAAGAGATTAGGTCGGAAACCTAAAAAACAAAGTATTTTTTATATTCCACAAAAAAATGTGTTTTCCTTTGAAGAGTTTTAAAAATTTGTATTTAAAAACTATTTTCCAATTTTCGCTCTTGAAAAGTTACAAATTTAAATATATAATCAAATTATAATCAATCAAAATTGCATCTTTTAACCATCAACTATGCAATTTTTTATAGCAAAAGTAACTCATCTATCATTTATAAGGAGGTATTTAGTATGACAGAAATGAAATGCCCAGTAACAGGACACACGAGAAGCACCCACGCAGGTGGTGGTACGAAAAACAAAGACTGGTGGCCAAACCAGTTAGATCTTAAAATCCTGCATCAGAATTCCAATTTAAGCAATCCAATGGATCCGGAATTTAACTATGCCGAAGAGTTCAAAAAACTCGATTTGGAAGCTTTAAAAGAAGATCTATACGCCCTAATGACTGATTCTCAAGATTGGTGGCCAGCCGACTATGGTCACTATGGTCCTTTTTTTATCCGAATGGCTTGGCACAGCGCCGGCACATATCGACTAGCCGACGGTCGTGGGGGCGGTGTAAACGGCACGCAACGCTTTGCTCCGCTCAATAGTTGGCCTGACAACGTAAACTTAGATAAAGCACGTCGTCTCCTCTGGCCTATCAAACAAAAATACGGAAATAAAATTTCCTGGGCTGATTTAATGATCCTTGCAGGTAACTGCGCATTCGAATCTATGGGATTGGAAACTTTTGGTTTTGCCGGCGGACGTGAAGATGTTTGGGAGCCGGAAGAAGACATCTACTGGGGTTCAGAAGGTGAATGGCTTGGCGACAAGCGCTATTCCGGCGACCGCGATCTGGAAAACTCTCTGGCTGCTGTACAAATGGGACTGATCTATGTAAATCCCGAAGGACCTAATGGTCAACCTAGCATACTTGCTTCTGGAAAAGACGTTCGAGATACGTTCGCACGTATGGGCATGAACGATGAAGAAACTGTTGCCCTCATTGCTGGCGGTCATACTTTCGGCAAATGCCATGGTGCCGGCGATCCGTCATTTGTTGGTCCTGAGCCTGAAGCTGCTGACCTTGAAGAGCAAGGGCTGGGCTGGAAAAACAGCTTTGGCGATGGTAAAGGGGTTCATACAATCGGCAGTGGTATTGAAGGTGCATGGACGCCAACTCCAATCACATGGGATAACAGCTATTTCGAGACCCTGTTCAAATACGACTGGGATTTAGTAAAAAGCCCTGCCGGTGCTTGGCAGTGGATCCCTACCGATCCCGACGCAGCAACTACTGTGCCAGACGCCCATGATCCTGCCAAAAGCCATGCGCCAATGATGACTACAGCGGATCTCTCTTTGCGGATGGATCCGATTTACAAACCAATTGCCAAGCGATTCCACGAGAATCCAAAAGAGTTTGAAGATGTCTTTGCTCGCGCATGGTTCAAACTGACTCATCGCGATATGGGACCTCGCTCCCTCTATCTCGGCTCTGAAGTTCCGACAGAAGAATTAATCTGGCAGGATCCAGTTCCTGCTGTAGACCATGAATTGATTGATGAGCAAGACATCACCGATCTTAAAAAGAAAATCCTTGCATCTGGTCTCAGTGTACCGCAATTAGTCAGTACCGCATGGGCATCTGCCTCTACTTTCCGTGGTTCCGATAGACGCGGTGGTGCCAATGGGGCACGTATACGCCTGGTGCCGCAGAAAGATTGGGAAGTCAATCAACCTGATCAGTTAGCGGTTGTGTTGACGGCATTGGAAAATATTCAAGCAGAATTTAATCAATCACAATCCGGTCAAAAGAAAGTTTCTCTCGCAGACTTGATCGTTCTAGGTGGTAATGCGGGAATTGAACAGGCTGCCAAAAATGCGGGACATTCGATTACCGTTCCGTTTACACCGGGACGTACGGATGCCTCCCAAGAGCAAACAGAAGTAATTTCTTTCAAGATCATGGAACCTAAAGCAGATGGATTCCGTAACTATCAAAAGAATCCACCTTCTACAAGAGCCGAAGAAATGTTGCTCGACCGCGCTCAATTGTTGACATTGACAGCTCCAGAGATGACTGTACTACTTGGAGGATTGCGTGTCTTAAATATTAACCACAACCAGACGCAGCATGGTGTCTTCACTAAGCGTCCAGAAGCTCTCACGAATGACTTCTTCGTCAATCTGCTTGACATGAGAACTGCTTGGAAACCTGTCTCAGAAGACAAAAACGTATACGAAGGACGCGACCGCGCTACAGGCGAATTGAAGTGGACGGGGACACGAGTTGATCTCGTATTTGGCTCTAACTCTCAGCTCCGCGCGTTAGCAGAAGTCTATGCTTGCAATGATTCTCAGGATAAATTCCTTAAGGATTTCGTATCTGCTTGGAACAAAGTAATGAATGCCGATCGCTTTGATATTAAAAAATAATTTATTTATTAGATAATTAGAAAGCTAAAGGATGTTGAAAAACTACAATGGGGGGTAGTTTTCAACATCCTTTTTCATTTCGTCGCAAGAGCGAATTTCTCAATTACTTGGAAGATAAATTCCCGCAGTAAACAAGCTTCGTAATTTACTTCCTCGGAAAAAGAATAGTAAAGCGTGCTCCCTCGCTGCAATCGACTGTAATCTCACCACCATGCAGCTCTACAACAGACTTCACAATGGAAAGCCCGATGCCGTGCTTTCCATCCTTACCCTTGTAGAAGCGCTCGAAGATGTGAGGCAGATCATCACATGATATACCGGGACCATCATCGATGATCGACACCTCAATCTGTCCGGCTCGGCTATGGCAATGTAGCGTGATAACCTCGTCGGCATAGCGAAGCGCATTTGCAATCAGGTTGGAAAAGGCACGATACAAGTGTTTTTCATTGTAGGACAGCACGACCGGCTGCTCATCGAATTCGTATTCAAATTGCAGTCCATTTTTCTCGACCATCGGTCGGAGACGTTCCGCGCACAGGGATAAGGTGTCCCGCAGATCATTTTCTTGCATCTCGACATGAGATGTGATGCTGTCCATCCGGGAAATATATAAAAGGTCTTCCACCAGTTCGCTCAGGCGGTCGGTCTCAGAGATGATGGTCGCACCCGACTGTTTGGCATCCATCAGCCCATATTCCAACCCCTCGGCATAACAACGGATCGATTGGAGTGGGGTCCGCAACTCATGAGATACGTTTTGGAAAAAGGCGCGCTGATCTTTGTCATAGGCATCCAGTTTTTCCGCAGATAAGTTCATGGCTTCACCCAACTCATCGAATTCAATATCCTGAAATACGAGGTCTCTTCTTTCAAAGTTGCCCTTGCCCATCTCCTCCGCAAAGGCTGAAAGTACTTTCACCGGCTTTGTAATCGATCCGGCAATAATATTGGTGATTACAAAGCAGATGAGCATAGCGACAGCCATAATGATTGCCATAGAAAGATTGACTGTGTCCACCAGATGATTGATGCCCGCCACGCTCACATAGAACACCAAAAAGTTGCCGGGACGTTTTCTATCCTCAATGGAGGAGATATAATAGGTATCCTCGTCCGTACTAACGAGCACATACTGTGCGTCCGAGAGGGACACAGCCTGCTTCTGTAAGGAGTCTGCAACTTGCCGGAGCTCATCCAGACCTTTATCGCCGCGCTCGTCATAGCTTTTGATTGCGTAATTCGAATCCAGAATAATGACCTCACCCCGAGCCCCAATCCGATTCTTTTGCTGCCCCGAGAGGTCCGGCATATAGGGAGCGTCCGGTGGCTTATCCCGGGGCTTGTCATCAACCATTCTTACATTTTTTACAAGTCCGTCGAGCTGCCCCTCGACATTCGTACGAATATAACTATTGATAAACAGATTGAACGCCACAAAAACACTGGTAAACACAATCGCCATCAGCAAAAGCAGCATAATAAAAATCCTGGGCTTAACGTGCCACTTTCTGCCTAAAAAGTGGTTAACCATTCCTGCCACGCACCTTCAGCCGAAATCCAAAACCCCAGACAGCTTCGATAACGACATTACTGTGCTCGAGCTTTTTGCGAAGCCTTCGCACCGTGTCATCGGTGGCCCTCGTTTCAATTTCGGTGTTATAGCCCCAAATGCTTTCTAGCAGCTCATCCCGTGAAACTGCCTGATCGTTCTTTTCCATCAAGTATTTTAATAGGTCATACTCGTTGGGCGTGAGCGGCAGTTCCTGACCAGCAACCTTTACGCTTTTACCCCGCAAGTCTATCGTAATATCACCAAAGGAGAACTCCCGAGCATCTTCCGACTGACCGGCGTTTTGCTTCTCAAACTCAATACGCCGGAAGATAGCCTTAACCCGCATCACCAAGGACATTGCCGAAAAGGGCTTTGTGAAATAATCGTCGCTGCCCAGGCTGAGTCCCGTGGCGTAATCCAAGTCAGAGTCCCGGGCCGTCAACATGATAATCGGTACAGTTGACAGTTTCCGCAGCTCAGTGCAAACGGCAAAGCCGCCCATTCCCGGCATCATCACGTCAAGAATGACCAGATCACAGGCTGCCTTTTGAAAGGCGGTCAGCAGCAGATCTCCGTTTTCAAAGGCGGTGACGGCATAGCCCTCGCTCTCCAAAAAGGTCTTGATAGCCTCCCGAATATTCTGTTCGTCATCGGCAATATATATTATTTTTTTAGTTTCCACCGTATCATCCTCCGGAAGTACATCTCTTTGAGCCTCATTATATCAATAATTCTGCAAAACGCATCATCATGTCTGCAAGTTCTGCGCGAGTCATCAAGGATGCAGGATTCAATTGACCACCAGTGGTAATGCCGCTCAGCAATCCGGCGTCGTAACACGCATTGACTGCCTCTAACGCCCAATCCGCGATATTGTCCGCGGTAGTGAAGCTTCCCGCATCGCTGTCCAAATCAATTCCATGCGCTTTGGCATAATTATAGAGAATCACGCACATCTGCTGACGGGTTATAGTGTCGCTGGGTCCAAATTTTCCATCCCCATAACCGGAGACAACGCTATTTGCCACTGCCCAACCGACATAGGGAGAATACCAACTGCCGGATACCACGTCAGAAAAGCTATTGTTCTCAACTGTTGTTGCATTTGCCAAACGACCAAATACCGTGATCGCCATGGCTCGGCTGACACTTTCATTAGGAGCAAACCGGTTTTCACTGGTGCCAACCATCAGCCCCTCGTTGTACACAAATTGAACTGCCTCATAATAACGATTTCCTGTCTCAATATCTGTAAAGGGAAACTCTCCAATGATAAAATCCATTTGGGTCGTCCCGGTGTAAGTTTCATTGCTGCTCAACACCGAGACAGTGAGCCGATATCGCCCCTCGTCTGTCGGCAGAATAGAAGCAAAGCCGTCTGTTCCCTCAGACAGCATACAACTTTCATTGTAGCTTTCAGAAGGGACGTCCGTGATGGTGAGTTGTACATCCGATGCGGCGATTGCAAGGGAAGAACCACTTATCGTTTTAGCTGTCACTGAGGAGAGCACTGGGGTCTCACCAGCTTTGGCGCTGAGGATGCCGCTGCCATTATTCACCGAAAAACTGACAACCGTTTTCCCGGATCCTTGCACCCAATCAGAAACACCTGAAAAGCTGCGCACGGATTGTGTCAGAACAAAATCAACCGATCCTTCCGTGGTCACAGTGGTGTTACCCTGACCAGCCCATCCGCCAGGCGGCTGCATACCTGTCGGCATTTCACCTTCCGGTCGATCGGGGCGACTGATCTCCATCTCCTCCGGTGGCTGCATACCTCTCCGCACATCACCTTCCGGTCGATCAGGACGCTGACCGATCTCAATCCCCTCCGGTGGCGTTCCCATGGGCTGACCAGCGCGTACGCCACCGCCAAAACCACCTTGTCTATTGCCGGTATATTGTTGCTGTATGCCGCCCGAATAAGTGCCGCCCAGGGCATACAGACCGTCTATTTTTTGCACCCCTGTCAGCGAACCTCCCAAATAGAGATGGTAGGTCGTATTAAGCGCCAGCTCGGGCGAGGATATTGTGACGCTCTGATACTCCCGAATGGGGCTGAAAGTTAAAACCTCATTGCCGCTGGCATTCTCGATGCGCAGGATGGTTCCTGCCTGTTTGCGACTTGCAAAAGAGAGTTCCATAAAGGGCTGTGTCGATACGCTGCTTACTGCGTCGTTGCGCCCACCCAGAGCGATGACAGTGCCGCCATTGATCAAGATATCTCCGTCAGCGTCAATACCGCCATCAGCCATAGTGTGAGCCTGGGTGATGATTGTACCGCCGTTGATGGTGAGGAACCCGTTAGAATCGATACCGTCACCCTCAGAACCGAGTCCACCGTTGACCCACAGATATCCGCCGTTGATGGTGGTGACCGATACGCCATCCTCATTCGTGTTGATGCCATCATCCTGGGACTCAATCCAGATGTTGCCGCCATTTACGGTGAGATGCAGTTCGCTGCCCAAACCCTCATTGGCTGCTGTAATATGAAGCTGACCGGTACCCAAGGCTTGCCCTGAAATATTCATAGACATCTTGGAGTAGAAAGCACCGTCGTACTTATGCAGTTTTTTGGTGGTGCCTTCCTTGTAGATGCGTGCTACATAGGAGCCATCAATATAGTTTTTACTCCCGTCCGCCAAAATGACATTGGCACCCGCATCTGCCGTGTCTACAATACCGGTAGCCTTCTCGGCATCTACCACAGCGCATTCATAAACATTATAGAAGATAACGGCAGGAGCCACCGTGCAGGTGAGATCAACGCCGTCTAAAATCAAAGTGACCACGGCAGTGGGATCGTCTGCAGCGTCCGTACCTAGGTCAATAGCAAGCTGTCCCTTGGATAGCTCACCACTTACCCGATAGGTGCCGGCTTTGGTGATGGTGATGACGGTGTGTGCCGCTGCTTCCTCGGCGGAGTGTTCGTCATTTTTGGTCCCTTCACCATAACTGCTGCCTTGATCTGCTTCGTAATACACAATGTCCGCGCCTTGGTATACAGCGCTGGAGGCATTTTGCGAGATCATCTCGCCATCTACCGTCGTTCCACTGTCCGACAGGACAATAGCGGTTTCGCTGCCAGCAGCCAATACGGGAGAAACAGTCAGCAGCATGGTAACTGCAAGAATTGTGGCTGTAAGTTTCTTCATTTCGATCTTCCTTTCGTAGTTAGATAAGTTTTAGTTGAGACTCTGCGTACAGCTTACCACGCTTTCCCTGAAGCATCTCCGAAAAACAAAGGCGATTTATACGCAAAATATACGAAAGGATATCCAAAACCTGACCTGAACCATTGAGATCACCAGAGAATGACAGCAAAATGTGATTCCTTTATATTTATATTGCAAAAGGGTCCAAAACCGAGCATCTCAGCTCTGATTTTAGACCCTATCATTCACCCTATATGCAATAACATCTCGCGGTCAAATCCTACCTATCTTTTACATAAACAGATGTACAACTTTATTGATCAGACCGGCAACAATGATAGCACTCAACGTAGTTGACAAACCAATCGCTACTGCAACTTTAGCATTAAATTCTTTCGCCAAAATCCCAAAAACAGATAGGCATGGCAAGTATAATAATGCCACGGTGCCACCCACAAAAGCTTGAAGCCCTGTCAAACCTTCAATCGCCAGTAATGGAGCCACTGCCATCTCACGACGTACTACTCCTAAAATCAATGCAATCGCTGCTTCTTTCGGTAAACCCAGCCATCCACTGACTAATGGTTCAAGGAAGATTGCAATACCCTCTAGTAAACCTGTCTCCTTAAGCACAGCTGCAATAACTACAGCGATGAGCATAGGAACTTCTGCTTCTAAGAGAAAATGTTTCATTCTTATCATTAGTTTTTTCACATATGACTTACGATTAGGTAACAATAAATTAGGTACTTCAATTACCATAGGATCTACCGTTCCCTTTAAAAAGCGTCCTAAGATTGCGGATACTGTCATCAAAACTACTATTGCCAGCAGGAACATCAATAATAGTAATATTGATGAAAACTGCGCGAATAAACTGATTAAGGCTCCTGTTTGCGAAATGCAAGGTACCGCAAAACAAACAGCGGTTGCTATGATCAGACGTTCCTTCCTAGTTGTTGCAGCTCTCGAACCTATAATGGCAGGTACGGCACAACCATACCCCATCATAATGGTAATCATACTGCCGCCTTGCAATCCTATCTTTCTCATTAGATTATCAAATAAAACACTCAAACGAGGTAAAATACCCGAATCTTCTAAAAATGAAAATACGACGTAAAATAAAATAACATAGGGTAAAATCAAAGCAATAATCCATTCAAAACCGATGACAAAAATACCATACTCACCGATCAGAACGTTTAACAAAACACCTTCCGGCACTACGAAGGAAAATAGCTTGCCAAAGAAGGGAACCAATACATTATTAACTAGTGGCAATAATAAGACCGAACGTAACGCTTTACCCCCACCGACGATAGCTCCCAGGGACAAAACGATCACGAGAATTGCAATTGGAATACCTGGCCAAGGCTTGAGCATATTATTGCCTAATCGATCTAAGAAGCTTAGTTGTCCTTGAACATTCTTCCTTACTCGTGCAGTAATTTCTCTAGCCCGATCCCAAACATTCATATCCCCTGAACTACAACCTGAGCAACCCGCACAGCCACTGCTTGCTTTAGGGTTTTCTATTGCCTTTTGTAGTGCTTCTTTAACCTCATTAAAACCTTCACCTTTTACAGCAACCGTAGGAATGACCGGCGCACCAAGTTCTTGTGACAACAAACCTACATTAATTTCCGTTCCATGCCGCTTAGCAACATCAATTAAATTTAACGCATAGACAATCGGTATATTATATTGTTGAAGTTCAAGACCTAATTTGATATTTCTCTCCAAATTTGTTGCATCGATTACACACAAGATGACAAGGGGATTCGCTTTCATAAAACTTACAGCAACAGCCTCTGCTTCTGATGTAGCTTCCATAGAATATGTACCTGGAACATCAATTAAAGTGTAAGTTTTATCACCTAATCTCATTTTGCCTTCTGTGTAAGTTACAGTGGTTCCGGCAAAATTGGAACTAACGACATTCACACCTGTCATATCAGAAAAAAATACGCTTTTCCCAACATTGGGATTGCCCATTAAAAGAATTTTATTAGGTTTTTCATAAACCTTTGCATCTTCTTTTAGATCGTGACAACTAGACATGCCTTACCTCCTAACCATGATATTCTCTGCAATGTCTTTACCAATAGCGATCTCACTGGATTCCACCTTGAGTAACACAGGTCCACCCAGCTTATAGGTTTTCTGTTTGCGAATTATCGCATCTTTTACAATCCCTAAGCTTTTTAAAATGCCAAGTTCCGGTGTACTGTCAACAACATATTGCTGATCATCTGTAGCATAATAAATGCTTTTAGCAGAACTGTTAGAATTTTTATTTTGTCCTATTATTTTTTGTCCCATAATTCTCACTGACCCCTCTCCTGATCATCTATGATCGTCATGTTTCTACAATATATTACCCACCTAAGTTAGACTAAAATAACACCAGTTCATTTTTAATGGGCATACATCTATGCCCATTTTCGTTAGTTAGCCCATACTAATATATTAAATGGTATCAACTTTCTTTTAGTCTGTCAATAGCTTCCTTCATATGGATGTGTTGGGCAGATAAAATCCATCTAGATCAAAAAACGATCTTTCTGATTTTCGTCAAATCTCCACTGCACAAAATTTCAAGATTATCAAAAATTCTTTCAGCAGACCAATCCCACCACTTTAATTCCAACAAAAAATTGATTAAGTCATCATCAAATCGCTTGCGAATCAATCGAGCAGGGTTTCCACCCACAATGTGATATGCAGGCACATCTTTAGTGACAACGGAATTGGCGGCAATAATTGCCCCGTCTCCAATATGTACGCCCGGCATGACCGTGACAGACTGTCCAATCCATACATCGTTGCCAACAACAGTATCACCTTTGAAAGGCAGATCATCCAGTGCAGGCATTGCCTTTTCCCAGCCATGACCCATAATATTGAACGGATAGGTAGTGACACTGCCCATTCTGTGATTCGCCCCGTTCATAATAAACTCGATGCCTTTTGCAATTGCACAAAATTTGCCAATGATCAGCTTGTCGCCCAAAAACTCATAATGATGTGTGACGTGCTCTTCAAATCGTTCCGCACCGTTGATATCGTCATAATAAGTGTAATCGCCGACGATGATATTCGGTCGTGTGATGACATTCTTGATATAGCATATACTTGCGATTTTTTCATTCGGATAAACGGCATTGGGATCAGGTCCGTATTGCATAAAACGATCATAAGCGATCGCCTTTCCGGTAGTTGTTCTAACATTGTCATCTATACACTGCTTTATTTTCTGCTGTTGTTTTTGTATATCCATGACCGTTAAATTCTCTAGCAAGTCAGCTTCCCATAGTATTTGAAAGTCAATTCCATCAATTTTAGAAGGAGTATGATGGTTGCCTACGATAAAACAGATTCTATCAATATTTTTATCATAACCTACCTTTTGTAATATCTCTCGTGCCACTGCCGGTCCTTCTTTTTCTTGATAAGCTCCTTCTATGGAACCATACTTTTTTTGTGCTTCCACAGCACCAATATCATGCAATATAGCGATAATACTTATTAATTCCCTTTCTTCTTCGCCGATATTTTCACCTTTCATTATATCTTCCGCGTTTTGCAGTACCTTGAGGGTATGCTCCACTCCAAAAGGGATTTCCTTGAATACTTCTTTCATCTCGCTAATAATTTTCTCTTTATGCATAAGATTACCTCCGTACAATTCGCTTCACTTCATTACAAAGTTCCTCAACCATATCGCAACATTCCAAAAGTGAGGAACCAAGCAAGTCGAATATACGATTAACCTTTATGCCGTATTTCTCCGGCTTATTTTCAAAAGTTTCTAATAGCTTAATAGCTTTCTTTTCATTGATACAATAAGCGCTATTGCATGCGAATAATACTTGATTTAGACAGGAAACTGTACGAAAAACATGACCTGCAACATAATATTTATCGTCTGTTTCTGCATTTGTTTTGGCAAACATTAAAGAGAACTCTGCTTCAAACATAAAGAAATTAATCAAACTGTTCTGCAAAGTCGCAGGGTAAATCTCTGCCTGTTTTTTCAACTCATAAAAGTTATCATCTCGAGCATATAGTATTTTACTGATTGCCAATTCCCCGCGGTACATTGTGCTGATATAACCATGCGGGTGTCCCGTTTGGTAATTAGCTGTGACAATTCCCTGCTCTGTTTCTTCTATCACCTGTTGTACACGCCTAATATCACGCAAAATCAAATCTACATGATGCCCTTGAATGATTAGCCATCCGCCGCCATTGACCCAGTTTCCCCATGCCCCTGGTGGTACAACGAGATCACTTCTATGCTCATCGTCCAACTCTGTAGCAAGTTGATTAATAGTATTCAAGTCAAAATTTTCTGAATTGTAATAGATACCGATATCTATATCTGAATCCTCCGTATGTGTACCTCTGGCGCGTGAGCCACCTAAAACGACAGCCTCTACATAAGGCAAAGTGGACAATTTCTCTGCTACTAATTGAACAATAGTATCTACCATACTGACACCCCTTATATCAATTTCATAATCCTATTAGCATATCCATATGATCATATTCCACCTCTTTTAATTTAGGAAAGGAATTGAGCTAAAATTAAATCCCTAAATAATCACGAAAAAAAATGCCTGCCGCAAACAATTCTTTTACAAATCAATTTCAAGCAATATTGGCGTGTGGTCTTGCCTTGGACCCGAATCAATCATTTCAGATTTAAGTACTTTATCTGCAATGCGATCACTCACTAGCCAGTAATCAATTCTCCAGCCGGAATTGTTAATTTTACTTGTTTTAGCACGCTGGGCCCACCAAGAATATACACCTGTGACATCGCCGTGAATATAGCGAAAAGTGTCTGTAAACCCTCTTGCTAAAAGATTTGTGAACCCTTGACGTTCTTCGTCTGTGAAACCGGCTGTACGGCGATTATTTTTAGGGTGGGCCAAGTCAAGTTCCCTATGAGCAACGTTAAAATCACCTGTTACAATAACAGGCTTCTCTTGATCCAGACCTGCTAGATAATCAGCATATTTGATATCCCAAATTTGACGATCTGCTAAACGATTCAAAGTATCCCCTGCATTCGGCGTATACACTTGTGTCAAATAAAAATGATCAAATTCTAATGTGATGATGCGACCTTCCTGATCCATCGTACCAGGTGCTTCAATCACTGGATAGGTAACAGACGGTGTCAGATCATTCTTATATAAAAACATGGTACCCGAATAACCCTTGCGTGCCGGTTCTACTGAGCTGTTCCACACAATTGTATAATCCGGGAATTTATCCTCAAAAAACTCTAAATGTTTTTTAGCAGGACCTTCACTGGATAATTTCGTTTCTTGTATAGCAATAACTTCCGGATGGTGCTCTATAATCGTGTTTAATACTGCTTGAGACAATAAGGAACGTGTTGAATCACCCGTTAATGCCGCATTTAATGAATCAATATTCCATGAAATAAACTTCAAAGTCTTCTCCCCCTATCTTTAATCATTCAGAATTTACTTTAAAACCCAACGCATTTCTCTTTGCGCCCTACTATTCGCTTTTATCTCCATTCAATCTTAGCTTTTTTTCTGGGAACCGTTCGCATATATTTTATAGTGCTATTCATTACTTACACCTCAAGCTTTTTGAACTATTCGGAATTTCCGAATAGTTGACATCTCTGTCAGTTCACCATCATCATATATTTTTTAATGTGTTCGTTAATTGTTGGCAAACTAACATCGTATAATGCTGCGATCATTTTTTTGCGTCAACTATATATTTTCATCCTCACACACTGCCTCTATTTTGTCCGCAGCCGCACTGGCGCCCGCTGCTTTTTGCAGCCCTTGTGAAATCGTAACTGCTTGCCTCTTATAAGATGGTTCATTCAATACTTGTAAAACCGTTTCTCGAATATGATCGACTGCGTCTGACTCTAATCGTTTCCCTGCATTCAGCTCTGCCACACGGTTTGCTACCATCGTTTGCTCACTGTGCAATGGAAATAAAACCGAAGGTACACCAAAATATAAACTTTCACTAATGCTATTCATCCCACAGTGGGTAATAAATACATCTGTCTGCTGTAAGACTTTTAATTGCTCTACCTTTGGATAGACGCTGATATGATCCGGTAACTTGCCCAAACCTGAAATATCTGTTTTCTCTCCAACAGACATAATCACTCGGCAATCCACATCTTCCAGTGCTTTGATACAATTTTGGTAAAAATATCGATTCTGATTCAAAACGGTTCCCAATGAAATGTAAATCAACGGTTGTTTCTTCTTATTTGGCTCATTTGGCTCAACTTGCGGAACTCGAAAAGAAGGTCCTACAAAAGCATACTTATTTGAAAATGTTTCAGCCATCGGCTGAAATTCTTTCGATGTATAAACAATCGTATCCGTCTGATTGTCATTTTGAATCATACTTATAAAGTTCTTTATTTTAAAGCCTTTTTCCCGAAGCAGTTTGATCTTTCGATTAATTCTTGGCAGACCGACGATCATACGAAACATCTCTTTTAGACTTTGCTTCATTAATTTTGCTGTATGTTGATTCATCGCAAAGGTAGTCGTAGAGCAAATATACGGTATTGCTAATTTCATTGCGAATAACTTCCCCCAAATACATACTGAATCCGATACAATGCAGTCTGGGTGAAACTCTTGCAGTTCAGCACATACCTTTTGTTCCAAATTTATCGTCGTATCTGCTCCCATCTCAATCAGAGCTGCAAAATCCTTTCCAACTTTCTTTTCAATCTCCGGCGTAAACTCCGGTAAATACTCATCACAGGAGATAAATTTTGCCCCTGTCTGCTCAATACTTTCTTGAAAAATCGAAAAAGAATAGTACCAAACTTCGTGACCTCGTTTTACCAATTCATCAACTACAGCAATCGTCGGATTGGTATGTCCATAAGCCGGAATACTGAAAAATACGATTTTACTCATCATTTCTTCCTCCAGATTTGCTTATTTTTCTGATTTCTTTGGCAAAATTAATGACTCAGATTAACCTACAAATATTTTGCAGTAATAGACTCTTGGCAGTTTTTCAATTCACCTGGTGGTCCTTCGAAAAGAATCTGTCCTCCTCTGCTGCCGCCCTCAATACCTATGTCGATAATCCAGTCGGCATTGCGAATGACATCAATGTTATGTTCTATGACAATCACGGTGTTTCCCTTGTCTACAAGACGGTCAATAATCGCCAAAATACCGGTAATATCGGACATGTGCAGACCGGTTGTCGGCTCATCCATGATATAGATATTACCCTTTTTGCTTAATTCCTTGGCAAGTTTCAAGCGCTGGCACTCTCCGCCGGAAAGGGTGTCCAATGGCTGTCCCAGCGTCATATAATGCAGACCGACTTCGAAAATATATTTCAACTTGTTTTTGATTTCTTTTTGGCTAAAAAACTCGACAGCTTCGGCAATCGTCATTTCCAGCACTTCGACAATCGATCTGCCATTATACGTATACGCCAAAACCTCTTGCTTAAAACGTTTGCCGCCGCATTCTTCGCAGACAGTTTCCACTGAATCCATAAAGGAAAGATCGGTTTCTATGTAGCCTCTTCCTTTGCAAGCCCCACATGCACCTTCTGAATTATAACTGAACAGTCCGGCGCTGACCTTATTTGCATCTGCAAACAATTTGCGGATTTGATCCATAATTCCCGTATAAGTCGCCGGATTGGAACGCAAATTGGCACTGACTGCGGACTGGTCAATGATAATCGCATCTTGATATTCCTTGGCAAAGACACCATTGACGAGGGTCGATTTACCGGAGCCGGCAACGCCTGTCACAACTGTAAAAATCCCCTTCGGTATTCTTAGACTGACATTTTTCAAATTATGTAAACAACTCTTTTTCGTTTCAAAGAAATCTTCGCTTGTCCTTGGCTTGCTCTTGATCGGCAAGGTTCTGCCGATATATTCGCCTGTAAGTGTTTTGGATTTCAGCAAGTCGTTATAACTGCCTTCAAATGTAATTTCTCCGCCGTTCACACCGGCTTTTGGTCCGACATCAATAATATAATCGGCGACTTTTATCACATCGGGGTCATGCTCAACTACAATCACCGTATTGCCTTTATCCCGCAATTTGATTAGCAACTCATTCAATCTGTGAACATCTCTCGGATGTAATCCGATGCTCGGTTCATCAAAAATATACATAACATCTGTCAAACTACTCGTAAGGTGCTTGACCATCTTAACACGTTGCGATTCCCCGCCTGATAATGTAGATGTTTCTCTATCCAAACTGACATAATCAAGCCCGATTTGAATTAAATCGTTCAATCTCTCCGTCAAATTTTTGATAATTGGTTTGACGTTTTGATCATTAATACTTCGAATCACTTCCAGAAGCTCATCTACTTGCAATGCCGTCAAATCTGCAATCGAATTCCCGATGATTTTTGACGATAGCGTACTTTCGTTATATCGTTTGCCTCCACAATCATGACACCGCTCCTCGGTCATAAATCGAGCGACTTTCTTCTGTGATGCCTCCGATTTTTCATACTGGGTTTTGATATTCTGCCTGATAAACCGCTCGACTAGACCTTGATAAGTGGTGTTCATTCCTTCGACGATCGCCGATTTGATTTTTTCTGGCTTATGATAGACAAGTTTGTCATATTCCTCTTTCGAATAATCCTTAATTTTTTTATCACAATCAAAAAAGCCTGTTTCGGCATACATTTTCCACTGCCATGTGCCGACTGTAAAGCCCGGCAGCAAAATCGCTCCCTCATTTAATGACTTGTCGTGATCCAATGCTTTATTGAGATCCAGCGTGACAATCCTGCCAATGCCCTCACACGTCTTGCACATTCCATTGGGATCATTAAACGAAAAATAATTTGAAGGACCTATATAAGGCTGTCCGATTCGTGAAAACAACAATCTAAGTAATGGATTGATATCCGTTATTGTACCGAGGGTGGAGCGCGAGTTACCGCCTATCCTTTTTTGATCGACAATAATCGCCAGTGATAGGTTTTCAATCGCATCGACATCCGGATGACCATACTTAGGCAAAAATCCTTGAATAAATTTGCTAAAAGTCTCATTCAACTGCCGACCAGCTTCCTGAGCAATCGTTTCAAAAACAATCGATGACTTACCTGACCCAGACACGCCTGTAAAAATTGTTATCTGCTTTTTCGGAACTTTCAAACTGATATTCTTTAAATTATTGGCACGTGCACCTACTATTTCAATATACTCATGCTCCATATTCGGTCTCCTTATTGAGAAATTGAGAATGCTCTACTATTATGAGATATTTTGCAGTCCATATTATGTTACATCAATTCAATAACTACTTACAATGCCGTTATCTAAAGATATGATAAGCCATCTATCGTCCATATAGTCAACACCCAAATAATAGACAGTTCCCTTTTCCTATACTATAAAAGTCTTGCCTGCAGAAAGCAAATAGCATTGGCAATCGCAGGCAAGGAAGCTGTCCTGAGAAAATTATCAGCAGCATAAAATATTGCCAGTCACATATTATGACTGGCAATAACTCTTATTTTTTCCATTGTCTACTTGACGGGGATCGGATCATTTCGACTTTAAGGCGCCCCTGTAATAAAGCCCCTTCATCTCATCATTGTCAAATTATCTACCAGGTGAACACCCTAAATCCGTTATGGTGTTATAGGTAACCTATCATCTTGGTGATCTCACGAGTTGCAGATAGTAAGTCAGGTACAATTGTTTCCTCTAAATAATCATATTCCAAACGATTAGCTGGCCCTGACAAGCTTAATGCTGCAACAAGCCTTCCTTCATAGTCTAATATGCCAACAGCTGCACAACGAACTCCTTCCTCCATTTCTTCTCTGTCAATAGCGTAATTAGTTTTTTTGACTTCAGCAATTTTTTCTAATAGTTCGCCTATATTTCCCGCACTATTCTTGGTGTGTTTAATAAATTTGTACTTACTAAACAATCTTTTTAATTCATCATCGCTAAATCTTGTCAATAACATCTTACCAGATCCTGTACAGTACGCTGGTCCTCTCGTTCCTGGTTTAGCCATCATTTTCACGACATTTTTTGATTCGACTTGATCAATGTATACGACTTCTTGACCGTCAAGTACTGCCAGATTCACTGTCTCATTGTATTTTTCTACCAATTCCTTCAAAAACGGTTTGGCAATTTTGGGTATATTGAGGTATTTTAGGGCAGCATTGCCAACTTCAAAAACCTTTATGCCCAGTTTGTACTTGCCAGTATCAAGATCCTGTTGTACGTACCCCGCTACAATTAGTGTTGCTAATAACCGATGCACTGTACTAATATTAAGTCTCAAATGTGCGCTTAATGACGTTAATGCCATTGGTGTACCTTCTTCAGCTAACGTATTTAAGATCGCTATTGCTCTATCGACAGATTGCACTGTTTTATTGCTATTTTTAGCTTTTGCATCGCTCATGCTAATTCTACCTCCAACATTTGTTAAAACAGCTACTGAACATTTATTTTAACAATACTACAAATATCAAGGTAGCGCAAAGCCTTTTGAATTGCAACATCAGCAACCATAAATCGCGTATTTGCCGTTGGTGATTAAAAACCTAATATCTCATCTACTTCCCTTTCATCGGCTTCCATAATATAAGCAATGCCCGATACATTTGCCGCCTCAGGTGTTAATGAAACTAGGTCTTCTCTGGTAATATGCTCCAACGAAAACTTCCTAGCCCCACACATAAATTGCTGTAGCCCTTGCTTCAATCTATTAAAATAATTGTATACACCAATAGCTCCCGCTGGAATATCTTTGAATTGATCACCATATTCCTGTTTCAGTACACTCGTTTCAGTAAATATTTGTTCCAATGTAGTGCCATATTTGCTAGCCATGTCTTTTGTTACTTTGCCTTCTTTGATTGCATCGCCGATCGTTTTCCCTACCATTGCAGCAGTCAAAGGTCCTCTCGCCATACCGATTGCTTTAATATATGGTGCTCCAAGGGCAAATCCCTTAAACATGTGATCCTCCAAAGCAATGCCACCAGCAATTGCAACGTCTGGAACATAGCGACCTTGTTGTTCTAACCGCTTCAAGTATTTGTATAAAAGCGATTGTAAATACACCGTTGGCATTCCCCATTCATTCATCATTCTCCAAGGACTCATGCCGGTACCGCCGCCAGCTCCGTCAACAGTTAGCAGATCAATTTTTGCATCTGAGGCATATTTGACAGCTCTAGCCAAATCCGCTGGTCTATATGCCCCCGTTTTGAGAAATACATATTTTGCTCCGACTGACCGCAATTGTTCCACTCGTTTATGAAAGTCTTCCTCATTGACCATGCCAATTCTAGAATGTCTTTCAAACTCTTTGAATTGTCCATCCCTATAGGCTTCCTGTATGGTCTTGTTTTGAGGGTCCGGCAGAACAATATACCCGCGATCTTTCAGTTGTTCAGCCCTTTCAAGTGACTTTAATTTTACTTCTCCACCTATATCTTTAGCACCTTGCCCCCATTTAATTTCCACAGCTTCAATTCCAAGCTTATCTATTGCGTACTCTTGAACACCTAGGCGAGTATCTTCGACATTCGCTTGTATTACTATTGCTCCATAACCGTTATGATACTTTTGAAAATGTTTCACTCTGCTCACCATACTCGGAGAATGAACTACTCTATTGTTTTTCAGCTCTACGTTAGGGTCCATACCACATACATTCTCACCCACTACTATGATTGAGCCGGTAATTGCTGCACCAATCGATAGACCCTCCCAATTGTTAGCTGCAACATCTGTAGAGCCCATACCAGCAATTACGATTGGACTTTTAAGATTAATTTTATTACTAGCACCAATTTGACTGGAAATATTAACGGCAGGAAACGTAGCTTGATCGCTATCTGCTTCAATCCCATATGCCCCCACTGCTGTACCCATAATATTGAAATGTGAATAATCTACGGGATAATCTTTTTCTGATGCGGACGAAGTACTGCCATATGGCTGTGGATAAATAGTCTCCTTACCTCTATAAGCAGATTTACCTACTTCACACATCCCCGGGCATCCCTCGATGCACACCGTACATAAACCACTAAATGGGCTTACACTATTAGGTGTTCTATTTCTAGTTCCTGTCGCTCCACTTGCATTGATTCCTTTACTAAAACTCATTTGTTACCATCCTCTCTCATTTTGAGTTTGTTCATGTAATGGGGTTTGGATCATTTTCACATTACGAAAACTATTTTCAATAATCAAATTTTACAACGTACGTATTTTTCAGTCAATGAAAATTCATTTCATATTATGAAAATATAGAGAGATGCCTAGCTCTTTATTGCGCAAATAAAAAACCCTGCAATTTTTGCAAGGTTTTGAGATAAATTTTAGATGTATTCTTTTCTATTTTAGCTCCATACCTACACGCTTCTACCTACTTGATTACGTCCATTTTCTTTAGCTAAATATAGAGCTTTGTCCGCTTTATCAATGAAATCTTCGATATTATCTTCTGGTGTAACAACAATTGTATTCACCCCAAGACTGATAGTAATTGTATATCCTACCTTAGAATATTCATGTAAAATTGATTTTTGCTCGACTTTTTTCCGTAGTAGCTTGGCAGCATCAATCGCCTCTTCATAATTTGTATTAGATAACAGAACGACAAACTCTTCACCACCATAACGAGCAAGAAAATGCTTTTGTTGATCAATGTTTAACGATAATTCTTTGGCTAACTGGCACAAGCAAGTATCACCTTGAACATGCCCATAATAATCGTTATACTCTTTAAAGCAATCGATGTCTATCATTATAATTGATATTGGCGTTTGCATTGATAACGATAGCTTCCATTCCTCGGCCAGTCGTTCGTCGAAATGTCTTCGGTTTGCTATGCCTGTAAGGGAATCGAGTTTCGACAGCTGTTCTAGTTTTTTGTTGGCTAACTCTATTTGCTTTGTCCTTTCCTGAACCTTTTTCTCTAATAATTCGTTCAGCTCTTGTAGTTCTTCAAACATTGCCTCATTCTCCCCGGCTAGCCTTGATGCACGAAGAAAATCGTCATTAAATCGCCAAGCTAAGAATATTGCCTGTAACAAGATAAATATCAATACTCCAATTGATAACATTTCAGGAAAAGTCACAGTTGTTATATCTCTAATATAGTCACTAAGAGCAGTAACGAATATGACAGATCCACCAATCGCCATAATCGAAGAGCCACGAACCTCTCGAAAAAAACCATCCCGAATTATTATGCATATTATAAAGATTGCACATATGAAAATGACTATCAGCGCATACTGAAACAACCAATCATAAAACTTTACATTGGTAACTAGCACCATTGTTACCATTGATACTATAGCAATTTTCGATACCTTTGCCGCTTTGTTAAGTGACGGTGACTGGAATAACTCCCTGACGTACAGAACCAATAAAGGAACTAATATGAACACTACTAGATATCCTATTTTCGTCAATATTTCTGCTGGTATATCTGGCCAAATCCTAATAAATATTCGTTCATTGATAACCCCAGTTCGAAGTGCGACGACAAATGCAAAGATGGCAAAATATAATGATGCCTTATCCCTTCGTTGGATGAAATAGATGATCAGATAATAAAGTGCTATCAGAAGTAGACTACCTATCATTACGCTATCTTTAACTAATCCCTTATAGGTATCTGTTTGGACCTGTTCGGCTGTGCCAAAGTAGATATCATTGAGTTTCACTCTACGGTGATGGTAATTTGCAAATTGCACCAGTAAATCTATCTCGTGTGTGTCAGGAATGAAAGTAATCTCAACTGGATGGTATTGTGCTTTATACTCAGCTGGATCTGAACTAACATTACCTGATGAGAACATATGCACACCGTTAACCCATACAGAAAAGGCCGATGCAAAATATTTATTTTTCAATCCATAGACTTTACCTGGTTCTCCAACAAGTATTCTTAACCGTAAAGTGGCATAACCATCATATGTAAGTAAATCACCCTTTTGTTGGGAACCTGTCAAGTAGCTCGGAATATTAATAAGTCTTTTTGTCGCTTTTATATTCTGATCGTGAAAATCGCTAGGTCGCAACAGTTCCTTCCAATATAGCTCCCAATCTCCACTAAGTGCAACCATTCCGTTTTCCTCGAAGTTCCAAGCAGTTAGGTCAATTAATCCTTCTTCGGCGACTGGTTTGGTCTGCAATTCAGTTGCATAACCAATAGTAGGAACGCATATAAAAACCATTGTAATGGCAATGATCATTAGATTCATCATTAGCTTTGATATTAGCTTTTCATGTGTCATATATGTATCCTCATTTGTAATTAGCCAGTACCCAACTATATTTATCATCACTATTAAGAAATACTTTTAAAATTGATAATTACTAGCTTACTATGAACATTTTTCTTTAATTGTCAAAGACTACCCTATGTACATTTCGATAGCTTTCGACAAAAACCCTCTTTGTTTTTAGACCTTCCTCAAATATTTTGTTAGTTTACTAATTGAATTTCAAAAATTCCTGACCACAGGTTTATTAGAATACTAAAAAAATACTAACACTATGATGCTAAAACGATTGGCAATAGAATGTAATATTGCACTAATCCATGCATTGTTTGTTTTATGAAAGATAATTCCATAGCACGCCAAGCAATTTCTTCTCCAACAGCAAAAAACACTCCAATTAGGAGCGCTTGAGGTTTTCCCGATAAAACAGACAGTCCAGAGTTAGGTTTTCTGCCTAATTCGCAGTATTGCTTAAAACCCCATAATTCTAGCCTTTTTTAAGCCGCCTTTTGTCCAAAATATCTTTGTTGAAATG
>JAEWFW010000029.1 GCA_023388635.1 Bacillota bacterium | reverse complement strand
TTTCTAAAAAAACAGGGTGTATCTTTGCAATCATGTTGTTTCTTGTAGGATGGATGGGATACTGGGATTTGATGGTAATGACAGTAGCCATTGTATTGACGGCAATAATCTTCTCGTTATCTATCGGTATCCCTTTTGGTATATTAATGGCACGCAACAATCTTATAGAAAAGATTATGCATCCGATTCTTGACGCTATGCAGACAACGCCAAGCTTTGTCTATTTGCTTCCGGCAGTTATGCTTTTTGGATTAGGCAAAGTGCCGGCTGTTTTTGCATCGACTATTTATGCGATTCCACCGATTATAAGAATGACAAACTTGGGAATTCGCAATGTTTCATCAACGTCAATTATGGTAGCGGATTCATTCGGTGCCAACGCGTGGCAAACGTTGACAAAGGTACAATTGCCGCAGGCGATGACGATGATTATGGCAGGCATTAACCAGACGACAATGATGTCATTGGGAATGATCATCACCTCTTCGATGGTTGGAGCGAACGGGTTGGGATTAGCCATCTTTTCTGCCATAGGACATTTGGACGTCGGTACTGCATTTGAAGCAGGAGTGTGCATTGTATTTATAGCGATTATTCTCGATAGAATCACACAAGGGTTAGCAAAAAAATTTGGTAGGGAATAGATAATATGAAAAAAAACAATGATATTATATTATCCGTTAAGAATTTATATATGATTTACGGCAAGAATCCCGATATTGCGAGAAAACTACTGGAGAATGGTACTGATAAAGCGACGATACAGAATACGGGAAATGTTGTGGCTGTTGACAATGTCAGCTTTGATGTCCATGAGCAGGAACTTTTAGTCGTTATGGGGTTATCGGGTAGCGGAAAGTCTACGCTTCTGAAATGCCTCAATCTTCTCAATAAGCCATACGCCGGAGAAGTACTGTTTGCCGGAGAAAATATCCTAACGTACGATAAGAAGCAACTGCGCCATTATCGTCAGAAAAAAGTCGGAATGGTCTTTCAAGATTTTGGATTGCTTGCACATCGAACCGTTTTACAGAATGTGGAGTTCGGTTTAGAAGTGGGAAAAATGAAAAAGGCGGAACGCAGGAAGAAAGCGAGAGAGATTATTGAGTTAGTCGGTTTAGCGGGCTGGGAGAATCGCTATCCCAGAGAACTTTCAGGTGGCATGCAGCAGCGGGTAGGACTGGCGCGTGCCTTAGTAAACAGCCCAGAGATTTTATTAATGGATGAACCGTTTTCGGCACTCGACCCCTTGATCCGCAAACAACTTCAAGCACAGCTATTACAAATTCAGCAGCAATTTAAAAAGACAATCGTGTTTATTACCCATGATATTAACGAGGCTTTTTATCTTGGTGACAGGGTTGTGATTATGAAGGATGGGGAAATCGAACAGATAGGGACGCCATATGGCATCATGCAGCGTCCAAATTCTGATTATGTGGCTAATTTTATAAGCGATGTAAATAAAATGAAGTTTATTAAAATCAAAGACTTATTGTTGCCACTTCGTGAGGATGTATCACAGGCGGATTTGCACTGCGATTATGCGCTAACGGCAGAAAAAAGTCTCGAGGAGTTATTGCCCATTGTTCTGACAATGGAAAAGAATGTTGCTATCTTTGATGAACATCAGAAGATTGTAGGAATATTGAATAAGCAACGGGTGCTAGAAGCAATCATCTTTTAGATTGTAAACCATGAAAACAGGAAGAGGGAGCATATGAAGAACATAAGAATCGGTTGTGGATCCGGGTGTTGTAAAGATCGCATTGAACCTTCGGAAGATATGCTGCAATATGGGAATCTAGACTATTTGGTTTTCGAAACGTTATCGGAATCTTCCTTTTCTGCCAATCAACTGCATAAATACGATCATCCTGACGAAGGATATAACGAAATGTTGGAAGACCGCATGCGGCGTATTTTACCGCTTGCATATGAAAAGGGAACTAAGATCATTACCAATATGGGCTCTGCCAATCCAACGGCTGCCTTTGAAAAGGTCACAAAGCTTGCTTGTGAGTTAGGTTTAAATGGGCTTAGGATTGCGATGATACAGGGAGATGATCTTTTAGATAAAATTGATCATTTTGATCGATGGAAAAGCGTTCAAAATCCTGATATACCTGTAGATGAGTTGAAAGATAGAATTATATATGCGAATGTATACTTGGGGGCGCATCCGATTCGTGAGGCGTTAGAACAAGGGGCAGATGTGGTAATTACAGGGCGTGTCGCCGACCCGTCTTTATTTGTAGGTCCATTGATGTACGAATTTGGATGGAGCCAAAATGATTTGACAGAGATGGGACAAGCTACACTTTTGGGGCATCTGCTGGAATGCTGCGGTCAAATAACAGGCGGCTATTACGCGTATCCGGGGTATAAAGAAGTAGACAACTTGGCTCGTCTAGGGCATCCAATCGCGGAAATAAGTGAAACCGGAGAATTTATTATTACTAAGCTGCAAGGCTCAGGCGGGAAAGTATCTCTAGGCACATGCAAGGAACAATTGTTGTATGAAATAGGTGATCCTTCACGCTATATCACGCCGGATGCAATTATCGACCTGACAGGAGTTCGTTTTAAGCAACTTGAAAAAGATGTTGTACATGTGCAGGGAGCTGTTTCAGTCGGCATACCGGAAACATTGAAAGTAAATGTGGGGCTTCTTGATGGGTTTCTCTTTAATGGAGAGGTGTGTTTCGCCGGTGCCGATTCGTTAGCATTGGCACAGCTCTGTGGTGAGGTTATACGTGAGCGTATGGAGATCATTGGCGTGGCCCCCATTGCCTTGCGTATGGACTTTGTCGGATATAATTCACTTTGCCTGTCGGTAGTCTCAAACCATTATGCACCAGAGCAGGTAAGTGAAGTGCGTTTGCGTGTGGCTGCCCATTTGGCTACCGAGGAAGATGCTATATTGCTTTCAAAAGAGATGGGATTTCTGTATACGAATGGTCCTGCGGGTTCGAGCGGCGTGCGGACTAACTTCAAAAGGAAAGTGAAAATCTCTCACTTGTTTATTCCAGTCAATGAGGTAGAAAAGCAATTGCTATACAAAACGGTGTAGGTATTAGAGGAGGTGTGTGGCGTATGAAGCTGAAACAAATTGCGCATACAAGGGCTGGCGACAAAGGAACGACTGTCAATATTGGTGTGATTCCTTATTCCGAATCCGACTATGATTTACTCAAAGAAACATTGACAGTAGAAAAGGTGAGTGATTTTTTTCGAGAAGTATGTAAAGGAAGGGTTATACGCTACGAGATGGATAATATATCGTCTTTGAATTTTGTATTAGAGGATATGTTGGATGGGCTAAGTATCGATAGTGCAGGGCGCTCTTATGGAATGGCTATCTTAGAGCTTGAATTATAACATATCGTTAACCATGACTAATAGTTTATTGAATATGTATAGCATGTTGGTTAAAGACAATTGTAACTTTGAAAGGGGATTATTATATGGAAGCAGTAAGAAGATTAGAGGAATTGCTTGTTGAGGTACCGAAAATGATTTTAGCCTTTGATGAACAAGAGTTTGTCAGTAAAGGATCGACAGAAAGGTGGTCTAAGCAGGAGTTTTTTGGACATCTGTGTGACGCAGCCGTCATTAACTATCGCCGTTTTGTAAACATCCTTTTAAGTGAAGAGGCAGTTACAATTATCAGATATCCGCAAAACGAACTGGTCGAATTGCATGATTATCAAAATCGCCATACTCGAGAAGATTTACTGAATTGGTGGCTGATGATCAATAAACAAATTGTTTCGCTTATGCAAAATGTGGATGATGAGCAATGGAATAAACCATGTATTTTACCGGATGGAACGGAAGTAACACTTCAATGGATGTTTGCTAATTACTTCCTCTCCCACATGATCCGCCATTTGAAACAAATTGAGAACGAATAGCGTACGAAGAATTATTAAGTGCTTTATCAGCTGTTTACAGGCTGAATGAGCACTTTTTTTATCAGTGTTATCGGGATGCAATTGCTAGGCAAATTGGTATTTTTATATATTGGCTATAAAGTAGTGCATTCTTGCTGAGGAGGGTGAAGTTTGAAAAAGATTAGAATCGGAAGCGGGTCATGTTTATGGTAATCTAAAAGTGCAATAATTGGCAACCAAAAATACAAAAAGTAATTGCCAGTACTAACCTTAAATAATACCCTATTAAGTGACCAAACTTATAGGGGAGGAAAGGAAGTGCTGACAA
>JAEWFW010000021.1 GCA_023388635.1 Bacillota bacterium | reverse complement strand
GCTTTAACTGCTCATGAAATTGTCGCGGAAGCTGACTTTTTCTCCTTCGGTACGAATGACTTGACACAAACGACATTCGGATACAGCCGTGATGACGCAGAAGGTAAATTCTTGTTCCATTACATTGACAATAAAGTGTTACCGGAAAACCCATTTGCACAAATTGATGAAGCCGGCGTAGGTAAATTAGTTGATATCGCTGTTAAATTGGGTAGAGGAGTAAAACCTGAATTGAAAACAGGTATCTGCGGTGAGCACGGTGGAGAGAAGAACTCAATCGATTTCTGCTACAGAACAGGACTCGACTATGTCAGTTGTTCACCATTCCGTGTGCCAATCGCTAGATTAGCAGCAGCCCATGCGACATTGAACAATCCAGAGCCGGTTCGATAAGATAATAAGCATATAAAAAAAGGACCAGCCGTCAGTGAAAACTGACGACTGGTTCCTCTTTTTTTATTAAACACTTTTTTATGTAATTATGGAACGTTTTTCTTGTATAATAATGAAATATTTTGTGATATAATTATTAAAAAAATTCATAATTTCTAAATTTATACGTGAATCCAAAATTAGTTTGGACGGATATTGAGGAGATTACTATTAAATTAGAATATATATTAAACAGGTGGTGGTCAAGGTAACCAATTGGGGTGTTGATCTTTTTTTGCAGTCATATTTTTCCGAAATGTTTTATAGTTTTCATAAAATCATAGAGAAGAGGAAGAAGTATGAAATGGTTTATTAACATGAAAACAATGAATAAGCTTTTGGTAAGTTTTATCTTGATGGCTGTACTCATCGTCATTCTGGGATTTATTGGGCTGGTTAACTTGGGGAAAGTAAACAATAATGTAGCCCTGATGCACACAGACGGACAACGCCCCATAGAAATATTGAGTGCGATTCAAAGTAATACATATCAAGCTTCTATCGAGATGCAAAGGGTTATCTGGCAATATCAGGTTACCAATAATCCCCTGGACATTGATAATGCAGTGGCAAAAATTGAAGAGCTTGTTCAGGCAAATCAAATTTTAGTTGCCGAGTATAAAACTTTTGAACTGATGGATCGGGAGAAAGAGCTGCTCCGGGATTATGAGAGTATCGTAGAAAGCTATCGCACATCTCGTGATAATGCGATCGAAGCGGCTAGAAAAAATGAGTTTGCTTTAGCTATTGAACTGAACAATGCGGCAGGTATCGACCGAGATAAAAACATGGAGATTCTGAATGCAATGATGGAGCAGGCTGAGCTGTTTTCCGACAATTTACAAACAGAGTCTGATGGGATTTTTGCCAATGCGCGTTCGATAGTGATTTCTCTAGGTATTTTCAGCGCTCTTCTTGCCATTGTTTTCAGTGTTGTCATCGGTCGGATCATCAGCATTCCAATCGCACAAGCTGTAGAGAAAGCGAAAAGTTTCGCGGCGGGAGATTTTTCCGAGGAAATTTCTGAAGGGCTTTTGAGTAGAAAAGATGAGATAGGAACACTGGCCTGTGCCTTTAAAGATATTACGCTAAGCATGAAAAGTCTTCTCGGGGATGTTTTAGCGACGGCACAAGATATGAGTGCAGCCAGTGAACAATTATCTGCTTCGGCTGAAGAAGTGACAGCCCAGACAGAGAGTGGAAATTCAGCCATACAGGAAATTGTAGCCGGTATGGAAGAAAGTTCCGCGGCCTCAGAAGAAGTGATGGCTTCTGGTGTAGAGATCGGCAGGAGTGCAGCTCAACTTGCGAAAAGAGCGGAAGACGGAAACAATATTGTGCGGGAAATCGAAAACCGTGCGAACAGAATGAAAATAGATGCACAGGAATCTAGTGATGTAGCCAATAGAATCTACAAGGAAAAACACGCAGGCATCACGAAAGCCATTCAAGAAGGGGAAGTGGTTCACGAGATCCAAGTAATGGCGCAAACCATATCTGATATTGCTG
This sequence comes from Bacillota bacterium, assembly GCA_023388635.1. Lineage (GTDB taxonomy): Bacteria > Bacillota > Bacilli > Desulfuribacillales > Desulfuribacillaceae > JAEWFW01. Next base: position 46,667 of record JAEWFW010000021.1, on the reverse strand, counting down.
CCCAGACAAACCTTTTGGCTCTAAATGCGGCGATTGAAGCCGCCAGAGCAGGGGAACAGGGAAGAGGTTTTTCTGTCGTGGCGGAAGAAGTAAAGAAATTGGCTGAGCAGTCCGCCAGTACCGTAACCGGTATTCAGTCCGTTATTTCCAAAGTTCAGACTGCCTTCCAGAATCTATCTCTGAATGCGGCTGATGTGTTGAAATTCCTGGACGAAAAAGTATCTCCTGATTATCAGGTGCTTGTGGATACCGGGGCACAGTACGCCAAAGATGCGGACACGGTTGGAATGCTTGTTATGGAGTTTTCTTCAACATCTCAGGAAATGGCGGCATCTATCGAACAGATAAACAGTGCTATTGAAACCGTAGCTGCTTCTGTAGAGGAAGCCACCGGCAGCTCCCAGGAAATCGCCCATAGCATTGGAGAGTCCTCGAAGGCTATGGAAGAAGTGGCTAGAGTTGCTCAAGATCAAGCGGAGCTTGCGCAGAAGCTGAACAACCATATACAGAAATTTAAAATTTAAGGATGAACTTTACAATATTGTTCCGCTAAGAGAGAGCGGCAAAAGTTGTACAAAATCAAGATGGTGTATGTTACATAAGAAGCATCAGACATGGTATTAAGAGACCACATCTGATGCTTTAAACTTGAAAGAGTATCCTCTTTGCTCACGTTGAAACCTTTTATTCATAAAATGAGTCTAATACACAGAGAGCCTTAAGGGCAAAGGAGGAGTTTTCGTAATGAAGAGAAATCTCATAAATTTTCTAGTATTCCTGATGGTACTAACGCTTGTCGCTTGTTCGCAAACAGAAGCTGAACCTCCGGGGAAGGACAATCCCGATGATGCCGAGGCTATTTTGACCGCTAAGGTTATAGATATCAATGGACCGTCTATCTTGCTGGCAAATATGGCGGAAGATGCAGGTACTGCGGATATTTATCGGATTAGCGGTGATAGAATCGATGTTATCACCGATGATGGCAACAAACTAGATATTAAAGCACTAGAAAAGGGCATGTTGGTCGATGTACTCTATGATGGTACGGTACAGGAAAGATTTCCTATGGGACTTGGCGGCATAACAGGGATATATATTAAAAGCCAGGGTGATGATATTCCCGGATTATATAAGGCAGTCATAGATGATTTATATAAAACAGACCCCGGATTAAATGGTAATATTGAGATGCTCGCTTTTAATTTTACAAAGAGCTCTAATATGACAGAAGCAGAAAAAACAGCGCTGATTTATTTGATTGGCGAAGCCTATAACATACAAACGGTTGCCGCAACCTATGAAGAATTATCTGAACAAGGCTATATCAACAAAGAGCAAATGTATTTTGAAAAAGGTCTGCTGTTCACCATTGAAGATCAGCCGATGTCAGGCGAAACATTCACTTTTAATGCAACCAAGTGGAGAAGCGGTCTTGGTGCATACTTTTTCACTGACTGTACCGCGGTAAAATCGAAGGATGGCTGGAGCTATACGATTGGTGCTGAAATGATTTCGTAGAATAGATGAAGGATGACTATTTTTACTGAATAGCAATTACTAATCACAGTATTCATGAACATAAGAATGGGAGGGAAACTAATGAACAAAGTTAATCTTTCTGAGAAAATGAAATCGTTTAACGATTACTGGAGTCCTAAAATTGTGGGTGAATTAAATGACTCCTATATCAAAGTCGTCAAACTCAAAGGCGAATTTGTGTGGCATCAACATGAAACGGAAGATGAAATGTTCTATGTCGTGAAGGGACGCCTCGTCATCAAATTTAGGGATAAAGACGTTATTTTAAGCGACGGTGAATTTATCATAATCCCGAGAGGCATAGAGCATATGCCCGTAGCTGAGGAAGAAGTACAAGTTATGCTCATTGAAGCAAAAACCACGCTAAATACCGGAGATGTGAGAAATGATCGGACAGTTGACAATCTTGAGTGGATATAATTCAGAAATTTGATTAGGTTCACTACTACCTCCTCGCCCTGAAATCTTCCGAAAAAACATAAGCCAAAGTCCAACACTGACCTGCAGGGTATGCCATTCATAAAGAACGGCATACCCTGCCACATGGCGAGTGGGGGAGTTCCAAAAGGGGAACGCCTCTGGATACTGCGGAACTTCAGGTCAAGTTAGTCCGAAGTTGTATGTCATATTCGCTTCGCAGACGGGTTTTAGCTATTATGAATTCCCTCTGCCTCTTTCATTACGTCCATTGCCAGAAGCATCCCAAAGGTAAACGCATAAGAGAAAAGGTTATCTTCCTCGGCCGTAGAAAGTTCCACGTGTAGATGGGATAATTCCTGAAACCGCTGGCAATCGTCCAGCGACATTTTCGATATGAAATACCGTTCCTCGTCCTCGATTTTGCGGAGCAATTTATGTTGCTGTTCGCTTTGCGGGTTACCGCGTTCCCACGGGATAATATTGCCGATGTACAGGTCATGCAGAATACTTTTCATGTCAGTGACCCTCCCCCTCCGGTTACAAAGGCTTCCGGCGTTATGTTTCCGTATGTAAATTCCCCTAAAATACTGTTCATAAAAACCGTCCTTTCATCGTTGTTTTCCAACGATGCCTTGAAAGGAATGATAGCGCATGATATGATATTTACACCGCATTTGCTTTCGAGCATCTGTTGGTGGGGGAAGTGGCGAGAAACTGTGATGAGTGGACGCCACTTCCTTTCATTTTTGTTGGAGGTCGTCCTTTAACTTTTTAATACCTCGTCTTGCTGCTTCCATACGGGGAACATTTTTTTGTGCGCAATATTGTTCAAGAATTTCTTTGCATTCCTCATCGTATTTTACAGTCATATGATACGGCTTTGGATTGTCAGTTGGACGCCCCATTTTCTTTGACCCGATAATAACCACCTCCTACTTAGGGACGCCTTTAGTATAAATTAAAAGGATTCCCTAAGTCAAGGGTTAATTTTACACTGATAAAAGTTTGTGTTTTTCACGATATGATATAATCTTAAAGGGAGAAGATAATCTAGGAAATACCGTCGACTTTGATAGCGGCAGTATATCTGTCAATATGGATTCGTATTCTGAAGAAGTAGAGGTGTATTATGACCAAACATCGTATTTATACAATGAGTTTCGCCAGTGTCTATCCACATTATGTCGCAAAAGCGGAGAAAAAAGGGCGTACGAAAGCAGAAGTCGATCAAATTATCGGCTGGTTGACTGGATATAGCCAGGAACAGTTAGAGCTACATTTAGAGAAACAGACAGACTTTGAGACATTGTTTGAAGAAGCTCCTGGGCTAAACCCTGCGCGGATTCTGATTAAAGGTGTAGTCTGCGGTGTCCGAGTGGAAGAGATCGAAGAGCCAATTATGCAGGAAATTCGTTATTTGGATAAGCTGATTGATGAATTGGCAAAGGGAAAGGCAATGGATAAGATTTTGCGGAAATAAAGATAATGTTACAGTAAAAATCGTATAGCGCAACTCGTATTGTTGGGGGAGGATAACCATGTTTATTTTGGATCAACCATATGTATCAGAAGAACTAAAACAGTATATTGTAGCAACTCAAGCGCCTGTCCTAAGAAACCAAACAGCATTGGAGGTCCTTGACCAAGAAAACTGTAATTTTGTATCAGCAGGTCAGTTCGCTCAACTCTTTTCAGAGGGAAAACGTATGTATACTTGCTCTGAGAACTCATTGGATTGGGTTATTCAGAACATAAAGGATGATTCCCTAAAAAGCAATATTGAAAGGCTGAAAAATAAGGCTTTATTTCGCGACTTGCTGGCTCCGGCATATCCCGATTTCTTTTATAAGCGGGCTTCTTTAGAAGAGCTGTCATCCTTGAACACAGATACGTTTTCCTATCCGTTTATTCTCAAACCGCAAGTTGGCTTTTTCAGTGTTGGTGTATATCCTATCACCAACGAACTTGACTGGCAAAATGCTGTTGCCGAGCTTGGAAATAAAGCGGCTGACTGGAAGCAACTTTTCCCGGAAAGTGTATTAAACACAGAGTTTATTTTAGAGCAATACATTTATGGTGAGGAAGTTGCGATTGATGCATACTACGACGACCAGGGCGAAGCAGTGATTTTAAACATTCTCAAACACGACTTTGACGGCATGGGGGATGTGAGTGATCGGTTTTACTATACGGGAAAAGCGGTCATTGAAGCCTATTTGGAGCCCCTGTCTAAATGGCTAACCGAGGTTAATCAGATTTTGGGTATCAAGAACTTTCCGTTTCATGCGGAAATTAGAATCGATAATGGACATTTTGCGCCGATTGAATTTAATCCCCTGCGCTTTGCCGGATGGTGCTGTACGGATTTAAGTTATTTTGCCTTCGGATTTTATACATATGATTATTATCTAAACAATAAACGACCTGATTGGAAGACATTATTAGAGGGAAAAGACGGAAAATACTATACTCTGATTGTCATGGACAAAGCAGGGGAAGTTGATAATGATGCTAGATTCGATTATGTCGGCGCCAGTAATCAATTAGGAACCATTCTGTGTCTGCGGAAGATTAATTACCATGAGAAAACCATATACGGATTTCTGTTCACCGAAATAGCGCAGGATGATAAAGCAACTATGCAACGCATTATGGAAAGAGATTTTCAACAATTTTTGAAGTAATTCATCAGCATCGCTTCAAAATTGTTCCTCATTTTTGGTACTTGGTTGGGGAGGAATGAGCATGGAACTGAAAAGAAAGGCATACTTTTTCGTTATTTTGGCGGCAATGCTATGGGGGACAATTGGGATATTCGGTAAACAGCTAAATGAGTTTGGCTTCAATCCTACACAAGTAGTATTTATAAGAGCCATTGGGGCATCGGTACCGCTTATTTTGTTCACATTAATCAAAAATCCGAAGTTGCTAAAAATTAAGCCCAGGGATTCTGTATACTTTGTCGGAACAGGGATATTCAGTTTTGTTTTTTTCAATTGGTGCTATTTTTTGGCAATCAATATGACTTCATTATCTGTCGCAGCGATCCTTTTGTATACGGCACCGGCAATCGTAATGGTGCTGTCTGCCATCCTCTTTAAAGAAAAGATGACAAAGAACAAGCTTCTATCGCTGATGTTAACCTTTGCTGGATGTATTTTTGTTACAGCCTTTGTACAAGGAGGAGGCAATGAGATTACGCTTGCCGGTGTCTTAGCAGGGCTGGGTTCAGGATTGGGGTATGCACTATATAGTATATTTGGAAGATATGCACTGAAAAAATACGATTCAATTACTGTTACTCTATATACTTTTATATTTGCGAGTATTGGTTTAATTCCACTTACCGACATTCAAGAAATGATAGGCTTATTTTCCAATGTAAATGCTGTATACTATGCGATTGTATTAGGTCTAGGTGCAACAGTATTGCCGTTCTTATTGTACACGAAAGGGCTATCATATCTAGAAACAAGCAAAGCTTCGATCATTGCGACGCTAGAGCCGATCGTTGCGACAATTATCGGTGTTATTTTATACAGTGAGCCGCTGACATTCTTTAAAATCATAGGTATAGCACTTGTTGTGTTTGCTGTATTTATTCTTAGGGAAGAAGGGAAAACAGTTGAGGAGAAGGTACGGGAGATTGAAAATCAATCAATGAGTTAGCCAAAGGAAGAGCGATGGATAAGATTTTGCGAAAATAAAAAAGTTGGATGCTTTCTTCTGATATTTTTGAGAGAGCATCCAATTTTTATTTATTTGCCTGCGGGAGCAGGTATAGTTACGCCGCGAAGAGGACATATTGAGGTCACATTGATCTTTTAATATAGAAATCAATAAAAATTATAAATTTTCGCTATTTTTGTCACAAAATCTACTTTAGAGGTTTCATATAAGTGTACCAGGATCAAAGGAGGACACATAATGGAAGGAGATCCTGCCATATTCGCTAATACGGGTCAGAAACCGGAGAAAGAGGATTTTTCTGAAATCTTCAAGCTTTATTACACATCGGTAGTACACTCTATCGAGCGGATTGTAAAGGAGCGAGGGATTGCTGAGGATTTGGCTCAAGACGTATTTTGGCGGTTATACCATGTACCTTGGAAAGAAATTAGAAACTACAAGGCGTTTTTGGCTAAATCCGGCATCAATGCGGCGTATAATTATCTGCGCTCTGCTAAGAGGAAATCTGCTCGATGGGAAAGGATGCTGACACAATCTGGCGGAACTGAGCCATCAGCGGAGGAGAGTTGGCTGCGTCTGGAAGAAATTGAAATGGCAAGGGATGTATTGGAAGAACTCGATGAACGAGACCGTTCTTTGCTCATATTGCGTTTCGAGGGGTTTAGCTATAAAGAAATTGCAGAAGCGCTCTCAATCGATGCAGCTTCGGTCGGTACATTACTGAGCCGGGCTAAGCAAAGTTTTCGCGAACAGTATCTGAGAAAGGGGAGAGATGATGTCTTGTGATCGCTATCAAAGTGGAGATCTGCAAGCTTACCTGGATGGTGAGTTGTCACGAAATGAACGAAAGAAGATAGCTTTGCATTTGGAACATTGCTCTAGTTGCCAAACCAATTTACAAAATGCAAAAAAAATGAATGATTGGCTGGATATGGTTCTAAGGGAAAGTTTAGCTGAAAAATGCGGAAATTCTCCTGAACCGGATGTTTCTGTAGCTTGGGAGAACCTTCAAGCTAGGTTGAACGAGGGAACAGAAGCGAAAAACAATTTGAAATTAATTTCAGAGGAAGGGCGATGGGTAAAGATGAATAACAGACGAAGAAAATGGATGGCGGGAGGCGTTGCGGCAGCCATTGTTGCATCTATAGTATTTGTACCGCAAATTCAAGCCGTAGCCAGTGATTTATTGAACTTATTGCGTATTGATAAAGTTCAGACGATTCAATTATCGCCACAAGATTTAGAAGAAATACGCGCTAATTTGGAGAAATTTCATGATGGTGAGATCGATTTGAAAGGTAAGGGACATATGTCTGTAGAGGGTCACCATCAAGGGCAGACGTTTGCTTCTTTAGAAGAAGCGCAACAGGCAGGCATTGTTGGGGTGCCTGAACTGCAAGGGTATACAATCATTGAGTTAGGGCAGGAGGAAGCCTTTTCGACTGATATGAAATTTGATGTGACAGAGTTGGAAGAGCTTTCTAAGCAACTTGGTTCAGAAATTGACTTGGATTCACAATTGAATAACAAAGAATTTACGGTTAATTTTCCTCAGAGCTTATATGTGAAATACCAATCGAGTGATGATGAATCAGTACAATTAGCTTACGGAAAAACGGCGACTCCGCAGATTCAGGTACCAGAAGGCGTTGACATCAACCAGGTCAGAGGTACGCTGCTGGCATCACCTTTATTTCCTGAAAATGTGCGCAGACAACTGGCAAACATTGACGATTGGCAATCGACTCTGCCGATTCCGTATGTTGAAGGAAAAGATCATTCAGAAGATGTGAAAATCAACGGTGAAAAAGGGGTATTTGTCGTCCCTGCCGAAGGTCATCACAGCGCGTTCTTAATTTGGCAAGCAGATAATTCGATGAACATCCTCACACTTTTGGAGGATGGATCCAATGGTCGTGATACGAAAGCGCTGAAAAAAGTATTGCTTGACGTTGCGGGTGAATTGGATTGATGCAGGATACTGTAATTCAGACGTGGGGACTTACGAAGCAATATTCCGGTCAAGGCGGCTGTCACGATGTGACACTTGAGGTGCCCAGAGGGGTCGTCTACGGTTTTATCGGTCCCAATGGAGCGGGGAAAAGTACGTTTGTCCGTGCGTTGCTGGGATTGCTTCATCCTACTTCTGGTCGGGCGGAAATTCTGGGGCAGCCATCGGGTACAGTGGAAAGTCGGAGAAAAGTCGGTTACCTTCCGGAACTCTTTCGTTATCAGGATTGGTTGACGGGCAAACAGTTGTTGGAAGTTCATGCCGATTTGGCTGAAGTTCCGCGAGTTGACCGCCAGAATCGAATCAAGGTGTTAATTGAAAGAGTTGGATTGTCCGGCTGGGAACATCAAAAAATCCGTAATTATAGCAAAGGTATGCAACAACGTATTGGATTGGCTGCTGCGCTGATTTCCGATCCCGAAGTAATTTTTCTCGATGAACCTACGTCAGCGTTAGACCCTATCGGTCGTCGAGACGTGCGAGATTTGATTACTGAGTTGCGTAATCAGGGAAAGACGGTGTTTTTGAACAGCCATTTATTAGCAGAGGTGGAGAATCTCTGCGACCAAGTGGCGATTATCAATAAAGGGAAAGTGGTTGCTCAAGGGGATTGGCGTACACTGTGTGATATCAATATTGAAGTGATTTTACGAGCGGAGGGGCTCAGTGAACAAGTGTGGTCATCTTTCGATCAACTGGTTAAATCTGCCCGACCGCTACCGGATTCCGATCAGTCCGGTACCAGATGGCAGATTCAGTGCTATGCTTGGGATGCCGTACCAGAGATCATCCGTTTGCTGTGCGAAAAAGGTATCGCCATTTATGAGGTGACTCCGATACAGCCACATTTGGAAGAAGTATTTATGTACTGGGTAGAACGAAAGGAGAGGGAAAATGCTGTCGATCGTTAAACTGACTTTCCGTGAAATTCTTTCCAGACGCATTTTTATGATTACGTTGCTGATGACATTAGCGTTCTTAGTTTTTTACGGAGTTGGTAATCATTATGCAGCGAAAGGAATTGTTGAATCTCTCCATGGTATGCAAGACAGTTCTATATTTCGAGATGCTGTGAGCACGCAATTGGTCAACATGGGATTAAATTTTTCAAGTATGATTGTTGCGCTGTTGGCAATCTTAGCAACGGTCGGTGCGATCTCCTCAGACATTGAAAGCCACCAGATCGATACTATGTTAGCGCGACCGCTTCGCCGCCAATCTCTGGTTGTGGGGAAATTTTTCGGCTTGAGCATGTTAGTGATTCTGTATGCGCTGGCTTTGTTTATCGGAATCTTGCTGATCAACCGATTTATAGGTGGAGACGTTGCCGCGCAGATAGAATTTATAGACGGCATGAAGGCAACACTCTTATTTATACTATCCCCGCTGCCTATCGTCGCTGCGGCGTTATGGATGAGCACTCGTTTGACGACAATTAACGGTGGAATTGTTTTAATTGTCATGTACGGAATGGGGTTTGTCGGAGGTCTCATTGAACAAGTTGGCTCACTTTTAAGCAATCAGGCGTTGGTAAATACTGGGATTGTCTCGAGTCTGGTGTTTCCTTTTGATGCGCTGTTTCGAAAAATGAGTGCTATATTGTTAAATACGGGCGGAGCATTGCCGATGATGGGTTCCGGTTCTTTTGCAAGTAGTGCTGAGCCAAGCAACTTGATGCTTGTATATGCAGTGGTATATACTCTCGGCTTTCTTTATTTTTCAATTCGTAACTTTACTATGCGAGATGTTTGAGAATCAAGTATGATCTTTTAAACATCGAAAATAATATAATTAAATGAGAACTATTCATAAAACGAGGAAACACTGATCCTATATAGAAAACTATATAAAGAATCAGTGTTTTTTCGAATTGAAAAACTATAAGAGAAAAAAGCAGGTGAAGAGATGAGTGATACTTTTCCAACGAGAGAAATTCTCGCCGGAATTGAGAATACCCCTGGGCTGAAACATCATGTTTTCAATATCTGTGACGGAACAATGTCGGTTTACGAAGCGGGTGATAGGAATAGACCGGCAGTAGTAATGCTGCACGGTGCAATGTATGATGAGGCAAGGTTTATTTGGGATCAGATGTTTCCGTTTTTAAGTAAGTATTATCACGTATTCGCACTTGATACACCCCGCCACGGAAAGTCTAAACCATGGAAAGGAAATATGGATCATGCTAGATTGACGGATATTTTACACCAGACATTTTGCCAGTTGGAACTTACATGCTTTAGTCTTGTAGGACTTTCTATGGGTGGTGGTCTCAGTATTGAATATGCATCACTATATCCAGATAGAGTTAGATCAATGATCTTGTTTGAGCCCGGCGGACTGGGGGACAAGGTCGATTGGCAGTTTATTACCTGGTTGTATATTAAGACGCCCGGCATGTTGAGGATGTTAAGCAGAAAATATAGTAAGATGGACAATTCCGGTATGAGGAAAATATTAGAGTCCCTTTATGTCGGCGGCTCAAAGCCTATTGATCCAGACCGACTAGTTTCAATTCTTCTAGATGAAGCAAAAAGCAAATATCAATACGGCGAGCAGGATATGGATGACTGGCAGCTCAATAGTATCGGACCATTTAGCTTGAAATGGAACCTTTTAGACAGAATTCCGCTATTACAATGCCCAACTTTGTGGCTCAGAGGGGCAGATAGTACCTTAGTAAAACAATATGAGATGGAAAGAGCGGTAAAACTGGCTACCGACAGCGGGACAGAAGCAGAATTAAAACTGATTCAGAACGCAGGTCATTTATTGCCTCTCGAAAGACCGGAACAAGCAAATTCAATCGTTAAGGAGTTTCTAGATAAGACAACTGAATAAATATACAAATAAAACAGGGTATTATTTCTTTATGATTTAAGAGATAATACCTTGTTTACTTAATAGAATCTTCGTTATATCAACTATTGTAATTATAGCTTTCAGAAATACTTCTTCGTCGATAAATGCTCAAGATAATACCGATCATAACGGCATTGATTACGAGTTGCGAACCGCCGTAGCTCATAAAAGGTAAGCCAACGGAGCTGATAGGAGCGAACCCTAAATTCATAAGGATGTTCCAGACAAATTGCACTGCGAGAATTGCCACGAAACCACTGATCAATCGTTTGGCATAGCCAATCTTTACTTGTCCGGCAATCCGTATGATCCGTAGGAGGAAAGTGATGATTAAGCCAATAAGCAAGATGCTTGTAATCCAGCCAAAGGTGTAGGTGATAAAGGCAAAGATGAAATCAGTATGCAATTCGGGTAATGTAACGGGTGTAACTTGGGAGTTCACTGCGAACCCATGTCCCCAAAAGCCTGAATTGGCAAAGGCGTTACTCAATTGAGTGTTAATATATCCCATTCCTGTGGTGTCTGCTCCGGGGTTTAAGAATACCAAGAGCCGTGTCAGCCGGTAAGGAGTGTTAACAATCAGCAAAATCAGTGCGGCGAATAAAGAAGTCAGAAGCAAGCCAATCTCTTTGTATGTAACGCCGGATACAACCATTAAAACAATACAAGCAACGATATAGGTAACCCCTACAGAAATTGAAGGAGCCATTAGCATGACGATTAAAGGGATTGCCAATAATAGAAACCTTTGCACTCGCTGCTTAGGGCTGTTCCAATCCCCATGATTGAAAATACCAGCCAGAGCAATGATAAACAACAACGGACTGACTGCTACAAAGTTAATATGATAGAATCCAATTTTTATCCAAAGTCTGTTGCCACCTGAGGCAACTCCATTGAAAACTGTAAATACAAGAATCGCTAGGGTGGCTAGATACAGATATTTAGAATACTTTTCGAGTTTTCTATAATCGAAGAAGTATAAACCGACGATTACAAACAGACTTATCAGAGCAAAGAACAAGCTATTCTCAAAGATTTTTATAGGATTATGATTAAAGTAGGTATCATATTTTTGAATAAAATATATCGCTGATAGTCCTATGCTTGTGAATGCTAATGCAAGTATTAGGATACTCCATTCCGGTTTTGGTTTATGTACTTTATTCAATTGTTTGCCGATGATGTCGGCATCTCCCATCTGTACAATTGCCTGTTCGACAGCTTCGCTCTCAGAAACACCTTGCGCGAGATGTTCTTCGACAATTTCGTGGATATGTGCTTCCAGTTCTCTGCTCACGTCTTCATGAACGTCACGAAATCGAACTTGCTCACATACTTTACCGACATAGTCCCGGATTTGCTGATTTTTCTTTAACTCCATGCAAATGCCTCCCCCGGTAGAATCTTGTCAACGGCAGAGCGGAATAGTATCCATTCTTGTTGTTTTTCTCGTAATTCCGATTTGCCCATCGTAGTTAAACGATAATACTTTCTTTGTCTGCTGCCTTCTTCACCACACCAGTAGGATTCGATCATATTCTTAGATTCTAATGAGTGGAGAATCGGATAAAGTGTCCCTTCCTTGAAGCGAAACACACCACTCGATTCCTTTTCAATTTCCTTGATCATTTGATAACCATACATCGGTTCACGATCCAGCATACTTAGGACTAAAATGACTGTACTGCCTTTGAGCATTTCTTTGCTAATCGACACGGGCTTCATTACCTCCTTTTACAATACATAGATTATCTATGCATTTGATATCTATGTATTATGGTACAAGATTTTTCTTAACTACGCAATAGATAAAATAAAAGAAGAAGATTATCCAAGAAAGATACAGGTATTTTTATGTAATGTAGGAAGAACCGTAGGGGCAAAAGAAGGGGAACTACAAGAACTCATCCGGATGTTCGGACTTCTCCCAGTCGAATTACTTTAAAACGAACATCGTAATTTCGATGCAGTTTAGGATCAGTATAATTATATTGTAAAAATACTGTCAAAAAAAGTTCATAAATTTGTCAAAAATATTCGAAAAAGCATTGTAAAAAAATGAGAAAAGTGTGATAAAGAAGGAAATGTGAGGTTAAATTCACATTTGGACAACTTGTGCGGCTATCAGGTCAATATTTTTATTAAAGAAGGGAGAGAAAATGAAAAATGAAGAAAACATGGATTATGATGCTGGTCGTCATAGCAACATTGTTTGTTCTGACAGGTTGCGAAGAAGAGTTTCCGGCATCACCAAGTGAACCGAGTAAGCCTAGTGAGCCGGCGAGAGCCAGTGATTTGGAAATCGTTACGCTTATTTCGGACGAGTGGAAGCAAACAGACAAAGCATTTGCTTTGGCTAATCCAGCAGCACGTGAAACTTGTGCTGTGGAATGTCATGACGGAGCGGCATTTTCAACAGGGGAATTTATCCCAGGCAATCACTTTACAGGAATTGACTGCCAAGCTTGTCATGCCGGTAAGGGCAAAGAGCTAATGGAAACAGGCGTTGCTAAGGTACCGTTTATGGCAGAGCCTGTCAAAGTGGGTGAAGCGGCAGCATGTGTTAGCTGTCACCATGGAAGACGTGACACAGCGGCGGCTTTCCAAACGTATGCTGATGGAAAGGCAACTGGCTTTACGTACCCACACTACGGAGCGTATGCATTAGTATCCGGTGAAGGTGGTATGGAGTATCCTGATATCACATACGCCACAAGTACTTTACATGCGAATCTTGATTGTATCTCATGCCATATGCCGGAAATTGACGGATATGTCAGTCACACATTTAAGCCTGATCCTAATGCAAGCTGCGCAAGTTGTCATCCGGGTCTTAAAGATTTCAATTTTAATAGCGGTCAAGATAAAATTAAAACAATGCTAGATGAAGTAGAAAAAGCGATTCTCGAATCTACTAAGACAGTGTTTGTCGGATCAGCTCATGGAAGTCTAGTATTCCAAAAAGCAGACGGAACGGAATTGACACCACAGGAAGTACCGATTGAAGCGTATGTAGCTGCGTATAACTGGTATATGATTAAAGGGGACGGAAGTTACGGGGTGCACAACCCACAATATGCGAAATCATTATTACAAGAATCCTATAAGAAGTTGACCGGAAAAGAATTACAGTAGGCAATAGGTTTATAACATGAACGGAAAGGGGAGAAGAAATCCAATGAAGAAAACGGGACTGATCGTGTTATTGTTCATTTGTGTTTTTATGCTGGTTGCCAGTGTAACAGCCGCTGAAAAACAATTGACGGCTTTGCAAGTGACTGAAAAAATTACTGGCGAATGGCAGCAATCCGGAAAAGCATTCACATATGCTAGTAAGGATTTGGCAAATCCAGAAGCGACAAATTATTCAGGTGGGGCAACCCGTACGCCTTGTTCTGACTGCCATGACGGATTTGTGTTTTCGACAGGTGTATTTGATGAAGCGAGAGCTTTTGAAGGTAACGCAACGGCATTTGATTGCCAAGCTTGTCATACAGGCGCAGGAGCTGAACTTATTAAATCGGGAATCGTTGACGCAAGTATGCCACAGAATAAAGGATCTTTTATTACAGAGAACTTCGAAGCCGGCTCGGGAGCTTTGTGCATTACTTGTCACAACAACAGACGTAATCCGACTGACTTAGTGGCGAAGTACAAGCAAGGTGAAAGTGCTATTACACTTCCGCACCACGAAGGAGGAGCTGCATCATTATTTACAGGTAAAGGTGGAGCAGAATTGCCTGGCGTTACATACGCTTCTTCAACGGCACATACGAATTTGGAAGATAGTTGTGTTACTTGTCATATGCCGAAAACAAGTGAAGGATATATGTCACATACCTTTGCAATGGAACCGGCATATATTGGCGAGGCTTGTGGCTCGTGCCATGTAGGCGCTAAAGACTACAACATTAACGGCTTCCAGGATGAAGTCGCTGCTAAATTGGAAGTGCTGAAAAAAGCGATCATGGAAGATGTGGGAATTGCGACTTTGGAATACGACGGACATAACTGGAAATATGCAGATGCCGCCGGTACGGAAATTGATAAAGGTGCATTTTCTCAGGAGGCATATGCCGCATTCTACAACTTTATTATGATTCAAGATGACGGAAGTTTAGGTATTCATAACCCTCGATATACTATGAGTTTAATTGACGAATCTTATAAAGCATTGACAGGAAACCCAATGCCGTAATTTTCAACCGTTATCAATAATCGTATGACAAATAGGATACCGCTAACTACTAGCTATGTGGTTTGGCGGTATCTTTTTCATGCCAACAGCAAAATAAACGTACCGATCGTAATGAATCCCCCACCAATTAATGTTGCTAATGTTATCTTTTCTTGCAAAATGAGAAATGACAGTAGAATTGTCAGCACGATACTAAACTTGTCAATCGGTGCTACTTTCGATACTTCCCCCAGTTGAATTGCTTTAAAATAGAACAGCCATGACAACCCAGTCGCCAAACCGGATATAATGAGAAACAGCCAATTGGTCTTGTTTAAGTCGGTAATCCCTTTATGGGCTCCGCTTATATAAACGATGCCCCAAGCCAATACAAGCACTACAAGAGTACGGATGGCAGTTGCGAGGTTAGAATCAATGCCTTTGATGCCGATTTTGGCTGTAATGGCTGTTAAGCTGGCAAATATAGCTGCCAGTATGGCATAAAGTTTCCACATAGAATGACTCCCCCCAGAATAAGTTGCTTTAGCGGCAGACAGGATTTACGCATAAAAATATATACATAAAATGATTCTTCAAAAATAATGATATTCCTTCTCACTTATAGGTGGATTGTGTAGAATTAAGAAGTATTTTTTAAGCAAAGTATCTATTCAGATGGAAATACGGAGATTTGAGAAATGAGTATATAGGGGGCAAGATATCATAAAAATTTATATAAAAAAATGAGGTGTTCTCTGTTGCTATCTAATTCACCATCATTTTTTTAGATTTACATGCATTTTTAAAAAAAGATAAAAACAGTCTGTGGCTGGAAGAAATATAGTCATCATAATAAAGCATGTAAACGGGCACTTGCATGCGGAAGTTTGGAATTGTCATTTTACGAATTTTATTTTGTTGCAAATCGCTTGTAAATGCTATGCTGCTGCAAACGGAAAATCCCAATCCTTCACGGACTGATTTTTTAATTACTTCAATATTTTCTACGGCATATAGGGTATTTAATTGATCAATTGACATGTCATGTTTACATAACTCGTCGTTCAAATTATTCCACAGGCAACTGTTCTCTTTAGGCATAATAAACGGTAATTCACGCAAATCTTGGACTTGTATACCACTTTTTAATTTCATATCCCATTGTCTGGATACAGGGGTAATTAATTCGATTGCATTGAAAAATAAGAATTCCTTATGCAATTGATGATGTTCGGAATATTCATCTTTACTGACACCGGCGATTCCGATATCGATTTGTTTTCTCTGTAGCATTTCAATAATTTGTTGTGTGTCGGCAATTTCTAGCAAAATATCTATTTCACGGTATTGTTTTTTGAATTCTGCCAATTGTTCGGGGAGTACATAATGACCGATGGTCTGTGTAGCTCCTATTTTGATTTTTTCACGTTTATGGTTTAGAAGATTGTCAAGTTCATTTTCAAGTTTACCATACGTATACAACATATCCGTTACATATCGCTCGAAGATTTTTCCCGCTTCTGTCAATTCAACTCCTCTACTTGTACGCAGAAATAACGGAGTGCCAAACTGTTCTTCTAAAACTTTAATTTGCGCACTGACGGCTGGCTGCGTTAAATGCATTGCTTTAGCCGCATGAGAGAATTGTTTCGTTTGTGCGACTTTCAAAAAAATCTCCATTTGATTGACATTCATGATCAGTGCCCCTTTCGAGATTGCCTTCTAGCATATTGTGTATATACAGTGAGAGTTCAAAGAACGATATAAAACATTTTTATAGCTATAAAAAAGCTGAGTACGAATTCCAGTTGGCAATGTGATAAGATTATGAATGAAAAATGATGATAGTTATTTAAATTATTGATATATATAGGGGGAATGTCAATGGATTTTTATTCCATAATGATTGTTTAGTAAGCGAAGCTAGTAAAGCAAAGCGGAGTATAGCAAGTTACTATTTTCAGTGAGGTGAACTTTTTATGAAACGACGTCAGTTTTTGAAATTATTGGGCGGAATCGGAGTCATTTGCGGTTCCGGGATGACAATTGGATGTGAAATGGAAAAGGCTGCAGTACCGGAGGAATTTCCCGATATTATGAAATACGGGGGAAATAAGCCGGAAGCTATGATTGATACAAAAACAGGACAAGTTACTGTAGATTCTGACATTGTTATGCGTCACAGTGCATGCCTAGGGTGTTACAGTTCATGTGGTAATCGAGTAAAAGTAGATAAGAATACAGGTAAAATTATTAATGTGTACGGTAATCCATATAACCCTAATAATGCTTTTCCGCATTTAGACGAAGAGGCTCCGTTAACAGAAGCGTATCTGTCGTTTAGTTCCTATCAAGACAAAGTAAATGCGCAGCGTGGGACGATTTGTGCAAGAGGTAATGCGACGTTAGAAAGCCATTATGATCCTATGCGTATTACAGTTCCTTTAAAAAGAGCGGGAGCACGCGGATCAGGAAAATGGAAACCGATTACTTGGGAAGAGCTTATTGAGGAAACGGTAGAAGGCGGAAAGTTATTTGCCGATATTGGGGAAGATTATGTTATTGATGGTTTCCGTAAAGTACGCGATTTGGGGACACTGATTGATGAGAAATACCCTGATTTAGGACCTGTTGCTAATCAGTTAGTGTTTAATGGTGGTCGTGGTGATGGAAGAACATCATTTGGCAATCGTTTTACCAGTTCTTTTGGAACAGTTAACACATATTCGCACGGATATTCCTGAGGTGGCTCTTTTACACCTGCGGCGCAGGTGGCTGGAAATCCAAGTGGTAAACCGGATATTCCCAATGCAGAGTTCATTCTGTACTGTGGTGCATATCCTGGACATGGTGGCAAACCGATGCAGACAATGGCAAAACATGCAGCAATCCGATTGACGGAAGGAAAAACAAAAATTACTGTTGTCGACCCAGTAATGGCAGGTGGGGTTGTCAATCCGATATTGCCAAATAGCAAATGGGTTCCTATTAAACCGACGGCTGACGGAGCACTCGGAATGGCGCTGATTCGTTGGATGATAGAAAACAAAAAGTATAATGAGCTATTTTTGAGTTCTTCAACATTGGAAGCAGCCAAGAAGAACGGTTACAATGGTTGGTCTAATGCGGCACATCTTGTGATTGCCGATCCTGCTCACGCGAATAACGGGAAGATGTTGCGTGCAAGCGATATCGGAATTGAAGTTGAAAAAGATGAAAAAAATCCATTCATCGTTGTCGAGAAAAGCAAGACAGAGCCTGTATTGATTAAAGATGTAGAGTTAGCTGATATTTATTTTGAAGGGTCGATACGTGGAGCAAATCAAGAACAGATCAAAGTAAAGACAGCGTTTTTAATGCTGAAGGAAAGTGCATATTTGCAAACTTTGGATGAATACTCCAATGATTGTGGTATTGCAATCGATACGATTATAGAAATCGCTCAAGATTTGACTTCTCATGGAACAAAAGTTGCCGTTGAGGCGCTTGGTGGAACGGCTACAGCAAATGGATTGAATTTATCATATGCTCTGACAGTAGTTTCTACTTTAATAGGAAGTATGAATAGAAAGGGTGGAAACATTCAGCGCAGATACTCCTATACGTCAATTGCTGATGGAGCCCGTTATAAATTGAACACAATTGAGGGAAAACCGGCTAGTAAAGGTTTACGTATCAGTAGAACGGGAATTGCTTATGAAACAACGGATGAATATAAGCAAAAAGTAGCCAATAAAGTGAACCCGTATCCGAGCAAATTACCATGGCATCCGATCGGTTCAGCGTCGGATAATCAAATGCTTTTCTCTGTTATTAATGAATATCCTTACAGAGCGAAAATATTCTTAAACTGGATGGCTAATCCATTATTGGCTATACCGGGAGCATCGCATAGTAAGGTAAGAGCAGCAATGAAAAAACCAGAAATTATACCATTATTTATATCGGTAGACGCATATATGGGAGAAACAACAGCACTGGCTGATTACTTTGTTCCTGATACGACACCATATGAGAGCTGGGGCGTTGCTAATATAGAAGGGTGCTGTTCTGGAAAAAGTGCTACTGTAAGATGGCCAGTGACAGAACCGGCAACGATGAAATTACAAGATGGGCGCCACGCTTCTTTTGAAACGTTTTGTGTTGATATTGCCAAAAAGATTGGATTGCCGGGATTTGGAGACAACGCCATTTCCGATGGTGAAGGAAATCTTTATCCATTGAATGATGCGGCGGATTTCTTTTTGAAAGGAATTGCCAACGTTGCCTATGCTGATAATAAGCCGGTTCAGGACATAACATCAGCAGAAATAAAAATGCAGGATTTAGATACTGCACTTGGACAATGGAATGAAAGCTTAAAAGCGGATGAGTGGAAGAAGGCTATGTTCGTCATCTCACGTGGTGGTCGTTTTGAGCATTCCGGTGCAGGGTTTGATGGTGACAACCGAGTGTTTATTGATAGTAAATGCTTTACACTTTACAATGAAAAGTTCTTGGAAAGCTGTCATCCTGTCACAGGAGAGCGTTTGCAATATGGTACACCGATATGGGAAAAGGCATCTTTCATAGATGGAACTCCGGTGCATGAAGAGTTTTCAGAAACAAACTGGCCGTTTAAAGCTGTTAACTATAAAGCCAAATTTAGATCTATCAGTTTATCGGCAAACAGCAGCAGTTTGCGAGATATCAATCCGCACAATTTTATAGAAATGAATGTAGAGGATGCAAGTGCGTTAGGTATATCAACCGGTGATTCTATCAAAGTTATACCTGCTTTCGGTGAATCGTTTATCGGACAAGCATTGCTACGCTCCGGAATAGTAAAAGGCACATTGGCTGTAGCATATGGTTACGGTCACTGGGAATATGGAGCTCGTTCCTATTCGATTGAGCAAGGTGAGATGGTTGATGGCGATTCAGCAAGAGGAACGGGTGTACACCTGTCCGCATTACTTGATCCTAAAATTGATGCGATTTTCGGTCATAGTGAAGCAGTTACGGGCGGTCCTGGACGAAGCGGCGGCGCATATCGAATTGAGAAACTATCGTAAATGAGGGATTAATTTGAACAACACAGAATTGGATAGTGTTGGCGATATTTGCAGAAGTCGAAAAGAATTATATGATTTTTTAGCATATTATTTTTTAAACGTTCCGACAAAGGCTAATCTAAAAAAAATATATAAACAAAAGGGTCTTTTAAGGGAATTGGCAGATGACGAGACGTTGTTCCCGGATAATTATCAGTCAATGAAGTTAGATACCCATGTTCAGGAATATTATGATCGTTTTTTCGTCACCAGTTCATCAATTTATGTACCACCGTTCGAATATGCCATACGTAACAAACAGCAGTCTGGGGAAGCAGTTAAATATGGAATGCTCAGCAATAATGGCAGCTTTCACGTTCAGGATTGTTATCAAGCGGTGGGGTTTAATCCTAACATGTTAAATATGTTTAAACCATTACAAGCGATAAAATTTCCTGACCACTATGCATTTGAGATTTCCTTTATGGCATATTTGGTATCTGCTGAGCAAATTTGTTTTACAGAAAATGATCCGAGTAAAGCTTATAGATGGAGGTTGTTGCAGCGGCAGTTTATAATGGAGCATTTGGGTCAATGGATTGGTGATTTTGCTACTTTAGCTAAAGAGAAGAAACGAGGGCTATACAGTGATTTACTTGAAGTATCTGTAGCGCTTATAGCTAGCGATACCGATTATTTAGTCACTACGATGTCACATTAAATACAGAGGTGAGACAAATGGAGAATACAAAACGTTATGGCATGGTCATTGATTTGAGAAAATGCGTTGGCTGCCATGCCTGCACTATAGCCTGTAAGATGGAAAATGCAACACCTGCTTCATGTTTCAATACTTGGGTAGAGGAATGGGATGTTGGCGAGTATCCAAATGTATCTCGTGCAAAATTGCCAAAGTTGTGCAATCATTGTACAGATGCACCTTGTGTACCTGTTTGTCCTGTCGAGGCAACCTATGCTGTAGATGGCGGAATGGTAGTAGTTGATAAAGAAAAGTGCATCGGCTGTGGTTTGTGTATGACTGCGTGTCCGTATGATGCCAGATATATGGGCGCAGATCAAAAGGTCGGGAAATGTACCCTTTGTATCCAGAGAGTCAATGCAGGTTTGGCACCGGAATGTGTCAGCACATGCATTTCCCATTCAAGATATTTTGGTGATTTGAACGACCCGAACAGTGAAGTCGCAAAAATGATGAAAGAAAATAATTGTCAAGGATTACAAGAAGAATTAGGATTAGGTCTGAGTGTAGTATATATCGGGCTTGAAGAATTGCTTCAAAAAGGCGTGCCGGAAGTTGTCTTTAAAGGCGGAAAGTAATTAGTTTCTGTATAGGATATGGGCGAATGCAGTTTCGAAAAGAAATTGCATTCGCTCTTTGTGCTGTTTCTTTTTAAGATGTCAATCAGCGGACGTGCAATTAGAGAGTGTATTTTTTGTACTTCGTGTCGGGGATACAGTATAATGAACTAAAGTTAACTGTAGGAAGGGACGTCGTATGAAAAGAAATTGGCATGATATCGAAAATCTCATATTGTCAGCATACGCTTGTAAGAGCCGTGAGACGAAAGGTCGGCAGCGGGTCGAGACGAAAAGTGATTTGCGGACGGATTTTCAACGAGATCGGGATCGGATTGTTCATTCTAAAGCGTTTAGAAGACTCAAGCACAAGACGCAAGTATTCATTATACCGGAAGGTGACCATTACCGGACGAGGCTGACGCATACGTTGGAGGTTTCGCAGATTGCTCGTACGATTGCGCGGGGGTTGGCTTTAAATGAAGATTTGACTGAGGCAATTGCTTTGGGACATGATCTGGGTCATACGCCTTTCGGGCATGCAGGCGAACGGGTTTTAAACCGCATTTATCCCGGGGGATTTCGTCATAATGAGCAAAGTCTGCGTGTCGTCGATGTGTTAGAGAACGGTAAGGGGCTAAATTTAACATGGGAAGTTCGTGACGGCATTTTGAAGCACACGGGCGCTCAGATTCCAGAAACGTTGGAAGGGCAGGTCGTCCGCATGTCTGACCGGATTGCGTATATTAACCACGATATTGACGATGCGATTCGCGGGAAAATCTTACGGGGTGAGATCTTACCGAAAGAATGTCTTGAGGTTCTGGGTTATACGCATTCTGAGCGAATTGGACGAATGGTTAATGACATTATTGACAACAGTGAAGGACAACCGTTAATATCGATGAGTGCGGCATTTCGCCAAGCGATGGAGGAATTACGCAGCTTTATGTTTGAATGGGTATATGTCGCATCTGAGGCAAAGAAAGAGGAAGAAAAGGCGCAGCGAATTGTCGAGCAGGTGTACGAGTATTTTCTCAGTCATGAGGAACGCTTCCGAAAACAGTATTATCCCGATATTGTGTCGGATGAGCTGGAGCGTGATGTATGCGATTTTGTAGCGGGCATGACCGACCGATATATTATATCTTTATATAAAAAAATTGTCGTACCGGAGCCTTGGCTTATTATATAACATGCGGAGGAGAATAGAGCATGAGGATATTTGTAGACAGCGATGCATGTCCTGTAAAAGAAGAGATTATGAAAATCGCACAGGCAGAAAAAGTGATGGCATATTTCGTATCTTCGACGAGAAATTTTTTCGTAGTAAAAGAAGGGGCGGTTTATTATCAGTGGGTCTTGGCAGATCAGGGAAAAGAAGCACTGGAATTGTATATTGCCAACCAGATCAATGCCGGGGATATTGTAATTACACATGATTACGGTCTTGCTTCGATGGTGCTCGGTAAAAAAGGGTATGTGATGACGCCACGCGGTCGGCGGATTGACCAGGATAATATTGAGTTTTTGTTATTTAGGAAACATGTCCATTCCAAAGTATTTCGGACTTTTTGCAAATTAAATGGAAGCAAGTCTCTACATGAGGAAGATCGGCTGCTATTTTCATTAAAATTACTCGAATTAATAAATTGTTCGCAAAAAGAAGGATATTAAATATTTAATGGCGAATAGATAATACCCTAGAAGCAGAGGTGTAATTGTATTGACCAGGGAACGCATACCGGAGGAAATGATCGACGATATCAGAAACCGGTTTGATATTGTCGATATTATCAGTCGATATATAGAATTAAAGAAAAAAGGACGCACGTACTTCGGTTTGTGTCCTTTTCATTCTGAAAAGACACCGTCATTTGCCGTGTCACCGGACAAACAGATTTATCATTGTTTTGGCTGTGGCGCCGGTGGCAATACATATAGCTTCTTAATGAATATAGAAGGTTGGAATTTTATCGAGACAGTAAAAAAATTAGCTGATGAAGCAGGAATTAATTTAGTTGTTCAAGAAGAGAATACGGAGCATGTACAGATACGTGCACGGATTATGGAAGCACATGAACTTGCCAGTAAATTTTATCATCATATTCTGATGAATTCGGAATTTGGCGTTCAGGCAAAGGCGTATTTGGAGAATCGGGGTTTTTCGCAAGCGACGCTGGAAGAGTTTCAGATTGGTTTTGCTCCCAACACCAGAGAGACGTTACTGGGATTCTTGAGTAAGCGTGGCTTTGCAAAGGAGGAATTGCTGGCTGGCGGACTCCTATCGAATAATCGTTCTAACCAATATTATGACCGTTTCCGTAATCGAGTGATGTTTCCCATATGGGACAGCCAAGGAAAGGTGATTGCTTTCGGCGGCAGAAGTATGGGACGAGAAGAACCAAAATATTTAAACACGAGTGATACACCGTTGTTTAATAAAAGCAGGACGATCTATAATCTCCATCGGGCAAGGGGACCGATGCGAATGCAAGGAGAAGTACTGGTATTCGAAGGCTATGTCGATGTCATTTCCGCGCATCAGAGAGGAATTACGAATGCGGTTGCGACATTGGGGACTGCTTTGACGGAAGAACAGGCAAAAATTATGCGGCGAAACGTAGAGCGTGCAATTCTCGTCTATGATGGTGATAACGCCGGAATGATGGCATCTGTACGTGGTGCGGAAATTCTGGAAAATGCCAATTTGGAAGTGTCGATTGCGGGACTGCCGGATAAAATGGACCCGGATGATTTCTTTAAAAGCAGACCAATCGAAGAATTTCAGCAGTTACTCCAAAGCGCTATGTCGAGAATACAACATCAGATGAAGATGCTAAGAGAAAAGTATTCTTTTGACAGCGGAGAAGAGAAAGTAAAATATGCATTAGAGGTTGTCGATTTGATTGCGGCGGTTCAGCAAGCACCGAAAAGGGAATATTTGTTGCAGGAGCTCAGCAAAGAGGTTAATTTATCGTTTGATTCTTTACGTGAGGAACTGGGAAAAAGTCGAATAAAACAAAAAAATGCAAATATAGTAAAGAAACCGGATAAAAAAGGGAATAATCGTATAAATTATGGAAAACATAGTCATAACCATATGAATTCCGTCGTTCCCGCGTACCAGAAAGCAGAACGGGAGATATTATGGATCATGTTGCATGATGTAGACAAGGGTAAATTGCTGGCTGAGCGAATACGCGCCAATTTTCACTTGTTAGAGCATTCATTACTAGCCTCGAAAATTTACAGTTATTTGGAGGCGGGTGCTGTTCCATCCATTCCAAAATTATTAGATGAATTCCATGATCAGCCCGAAGTTGTTAATGTTTTGACAAGTATGCAATTTCAATTTGAGGATTATGATGTTTCTGACGATAGTAGTATAGAGGCTTGTCTACAGATTGTCGAACGCAGATTGCTGGAAGCAGAAATAAAAAAATTACAAACGCAATTAGAAATTGCCACAAAAACAGGAAAACAGGATATGATTGTCGAATTATTAACAAAGATACAAGAAACTCAAAAAAAGATAAAATTATTAATGAGGTAATGCTCCAGGAAGGGGGGATATCAGCGTGGCAAAAGAAGAAGTTACAAATAACGAAACAACTCTGGAAGAAGCTAAACAGAAGCTGCTCGAAGAAGGCAAAAAACGTGGCATATTAACATATAAAGAAATTCTTGATCGGTTGTCCAATTACGATCAAGATTCTGATCAGGTTGACGAATTTTTTGATTATTTGAATGAACAGGGAATCGATATTACGAATGAAGATGTCGAAGATATTGAATCCGGCGATGAATATATTATTGAAGAGGATATTTCCATACCTCCTGGTATCAAGATTAATGATCCTGTTCGCATGTATTTAAAAGAGATTGGACGAGTACCTCTTTTGTCTGCTCAGGAAGAAATTGAGCTTGCTAAACGGATCTCACTTGGTGATGAAGAGGTGAAGAAGCGGCTTGCGGAAGCCAATTTGCGCCTTGTCGTCAGTATTGCGAAACGCTATGTCGGTAGAGGGATGCTGTTCCTTGATTTGATCCAAGAAGGAAATATGGGCTTAATTAAAGCGGTTGAGAAGTTCGATTACAAGAAAGGCTTTAAATTCAGTACGTATGCGACGTGGTGGATTCGTCAAGCGATTACCAGGGCGATTGCCGATCAAGCGAGAACGATTCGTATTCCTGTGCATATGGTGGAAACGATCAATAAATTAATTCGCGTGTCACGACAACTTCTGCAGGATTTAGGTAGAGAACCGACACCCGAAGAAATCGCCGTTGAGATGGATTTGAGCCCTGACAAAGTTCGCGAAATTATGAAAATTGCTCAGGAACCGGTATCTTTGGAAACTCCGATTGGGGAAGAAGATGACTCTCATTTGGGAGATTTTATCGAGGATCAGGATGCACTGGCGCCTTCCGATGCGGCTGCGTACGAATTATTAAAGGAGCAGTTGGAAGATGTGCTTGATACATTGACGGAGCGTGAAGAAAATGTTTTGCGCCTTCGTTTCGGTCTCGATGACGGGCGTACGAGAACACTAGAGGAAGTCGGCAAAGTTTTCGGTGTCACTCGTGAGCGCATACGTCAAATAGAGGCAAAAGCTTTGAGAAAATTACGTCATCCAAGCCGCAGTAAGCGATTGAAGGATTTTCTAGAATAGGCACATTTATAGGCACTCAATGCGAGTGCTTTTTCTGTATGGAAAGATTGGAGTTTGTTGCCGATAATCAGGGAGAGGAGGGGAAAACTGTGAAGGATGAAGAAAAGCAAATTATTGTCAATGAAATCAATAAGTGGCGTGAAGGCAGGTTATTACCGTCTGAATATTGCGATTTTCTGTTGAATTTGTATTCGGAAGGGGAAAGATCGGGTATACCGGAACCGGTGGAAGTCGAGACCAAGCCCAAGACAAGTATAATGAAACGGGTAAAACGGACGGCAGTGATCGTATTTGTCATGCTGGCAATGGTCTGTCTCGCATTATTTGCTGCGAATTACAGTTCGCTGAGTGGAGCTGTGCAAGTTGCCGCTCTGTCAGGCATCGTTTTTTTGGCATATATAGCGACAATTGTATATAAGTATCGCGGAAACCAGCCGATCGTCCTATCACTGTTGCATTCCATAGCATCGATTATGCTGGCAATTACGTTTATCCACGCGACCAATGTAACCAATTTGGTGGGATACACCGATATTCTTTTAGGTGGGTTTGCCGGAGTGTTTTTGGTATGGATTGTGACGGCATTATGGATGAAGCATAAGTTAGTTTTTATGGCAGGGCTTGCGGGGTTTAGCGTGCTTTATTATAAAGTCGTTTCTTCGTATATCGACGGTCAAACGGTTTTTCACTACCAGGTGTATTGGGTGCCGCTGTTTCTGATTGCGTTATGGTTTTCGCTGGGCTGTAATTTGAAGCCCGAGCGCCGGCAATATGGTTTGATTTTTTTACTCACAGGTGTCGTCTACTTGTTTATGCCGGAAGTCGCTTACTTTTTGCAAAATGTATCATCGGAATCATTTCAGTACGTAATACCGATTAAATTATTGATTGTCATTGCGGGATTTATTTTTGGTATGAATTACATAAAACAACATACAGAACAAAAGCAGATGGAGGTTTGACGTGCAGGGCATTTCTATGAGATTAAAGACAATGGCAGAATATATACAACAAGGAGCGACTCTCGCCGATATCGGTACAGACCATGCTTACTTACCGTTGTATGCAGTTACAAATGACTTGGTACAGAAAGTCATTGCGGGTGAAGTAAACCAAGGTCCGTATTTGCGGGCAAAGGCACATATTGAGCAGCATCGCTTGTCGCATTTGATCGACGTACGTTTGGGTGATGGTCTGGATGTAGTCGCCCGAGGAGAAGTTACGACGGTGACGATCGCCGGCATGGGCGGAAGTTTGATGGTAGATATCTTACAGGCGGGGCTTGATAAGCTCCAAGGTGTCAAGCGCTTGATTTTACAACCGATGGGCAGTGAAGCGTATTTGCGTGAATGGCTGCACCGACACAATTACAGAATTGTTGCGGAAAAAATCCTCAAGGAGCAAGATATTATTTATGAGATTATTGTCGCAGATTATGGGCAGCCGCTTGATGCACTGACATCGATCGAGTTACAATTTGGACCATTTCTGCTACGGGAAAAAAATCAGGCATTTATGGAAAAATGGGACGGCGAATTGCAGAAAAAGCAAAGGATTTTTCAAAATATTGTGACAAACAGTATTTCTGATTCGGCGGAAGGGAAGAAGAGTCAACTTTTAGTTGAAATACAGCGAATAAAGGATGTGCTGTCGCATGCTTAAAAAGATATTTGAGACGATTGCACCCCCGCATTTGGCAATGCCGAATGATGCGATTGGACTGCAAATCGGTTCGTGGAACCAAACTGTGGACAAAATTCTCGTCACATTGGATGTGAATGAGGACGTCGCCGATGAAGCGATTGCGTTAGGGGCGCAGATGATTTTCTGTCACCATGCTCCTCTGTATAAACCGCTTTCGAGAATTTCGACCGATGAAGCGAACGGAAAAATGGTGAAAAAATTGCTGCTGCACGATATATCGGTGTACGCTGCCCATACCAATCTCGATATCGTCTTTGGCGGCGTGAACGATGCTTTGGCTGACGCTCTGCAATTGCAGAATATCCGAATTTTATATCCGACAAAAACAGATATGTTGAAAAAAATCGTAGTCTACGTTCCGGTCACTCATCATCAACAAGTATTACAGGCAATGGGCGATGCTGGCGCCGGTGCGATTGGCAATTACAGCCACTGTACATTTAATGTGCAAGGTACAGGGACATTCCTTCCGGGGGAAGCCAGTAATCCTTATATAGGAGAGGCAGGTACACTGGAGCACGTGGATGAAATCCGTCTGGAGACAGTAGTTGATGCAAGTAATATGCAGCGGGTGATTCAGGCGATGTTGGCACATCATCCATACGAAGAAGTCGCCTATGATATTTATCCGATGGATCGAGCTGCGGCGGAATTCGGCTTAGGCAGGGTCGGTGAATACCAAGAGCCTGTAGCCTACGAAGAATTTATCAGCCGTGTTAAAGCAGTCGTTTCTGCTGATGTTCTGCAAATTGCCGGGAAAACCGGTCAATCTATTAAAACAGTGGCAGTCTGTGGCGGCAGCGGCGGAAGGTTTATGTCCCATGCCTTGGCGAATCAAGCAGATGTGTTTATTTCAGGAGATATCACATATCATGACGCGCAATGGGCGGCAGAGCATGGATTGTTTGTGATCAATGCGGGACATTATCAGACGGAGCATCTCGTTGTCGAGCAAGTGAGCAAGCAGTTGCAGCGGTTGTTGGCTGAACAGGGTAAGCAGGTGGAGGTCGTAAGTTCCTCCATCCATACGGATCCGTTTGCGTATATATAGAGGTGTACTAAATGTCCCTTCCCACTCATAGGATAAATGAGGGAGGGGATATTTTTATGGATATTACGAGATTTGTGATTGCCTTTGCAATATCAGCGTTTTTTTTCTTTTATTTCTATCTTGTCGTCGCTCTCGTATCCACACATACAAAATGTCCTGATTGCGGGAGAATTATGCATAGCTTTCGCTTTAAAAAGAATGCTGCGGAAGGCGAATATGTATGCGATTTTTGTCAAAAGAAGAAGCACGATGTAAGCGCCGAGTAGGGCGCTTATTTTTGTATCACTAAGAATTTTGTTTATTGGGAGAATATTAATCAAAAATATATAGAATTTTAAGATTTACTAAATAAAATGTATATAAAATGGCAGTATAAGCTAGGTCAATCAGGAGGGTGGGTTTAATTATGTCACAGGGCATTATTATACTTTCAGAGGATTTTGGAATCGGTCATAAAAGTGTAGCCAATGTGATGGAACAGTCTTTAAAGCGGCATGTTCCTGATGCAATCATTAGACAATACAATCCGACGTCGCAAGTGTTTCCGGTGATGCTCACCTGTGCTAAGTACGCGTATTTTTTCACACTCCGGCACTTTCCGAAAATTTGGGGCACGATATACTATGGAACGAACGGGTTAGAGGTTAGCACAAGAAGTAGATATATTGTAGACTTGTTCACAGAACAATTTCATAGAAAACAGCTTGCCCGCGTATTTTATTCCTATGATCCAAAGATTGTCATATGCACACATCCATTTGCCCAGGAGTTGGCGGGTATAGCTTTTAGAAATAGGTCTGAGGTCACGATGATTACAATCGTCACCGATTATTCGGCACATCGCTTATGGATTGCAGACAGAACTGATCTGTATTTTGTGGCAGATGCGGCGATTAAGCGGCAGTTCGTCGCCATGGGAGTTGCCGAGAATAAAATTATTGTTACCGGTATGCCGATTGATCCAAAGTTTGACCGTCCTAAATCTCGAAAACCCCAAGGGCAGCAGACATTGCTTGTCTTAGGTGGGGGAATGGGGCTGAATATCGATTATCAGATGGTGGCGACACTGGCGAAGCGTTTACAGCAAACGAAAATTATGATTGTCTGTGGTAAGAATCGCAAACTATATGAGCAGTTACAGCATATGACGGATGACTATGAGAATTTGCACGTATTAGGGTTTGTCAATCATATGGATGAGCTATTGGATCAGGCGGATCTTGTTGTGACAAAGCCGGGAGGAGTCACGATTGCTGAATGTATAGCAAAGCAGGTGCCGATGGTTTTGACAAATCCAATACCGGGGCAGGAAGAAGACAACGTAAAATTTCTGCTGGAAAAACAAGCGGGCATTTATATTGAAAGATTGTATGAAGAAGGCATGGAAAGCGTGATTGATTTGCTCAGTGATACGGATTATTTACAGACAGTATCTTCCAATATGCAGCAGTTGCTTACGAGAGGGGCGGCGCAGACCTGTGCACAGATCGTTGGAGATCTGCTGAAAGAGCCGACGATCATGTGAAAAAATTCTTTGCAATAAATTTTCTAAATTCCATCTATTTTTATGATACAATATAGGTTGATACATTTGGACTAGTTATATAGGAGGGATGGAATTTGGAAAAGGAGAGACAACGACTCATTCAGGAAAACGAAGAGATTTTTGAAACATTAAGTGAAAAGCGGACCGTCGAGGAAGCGCGGGATGCATTGATGCAATATGTGCTCACTTATGAAGTCAAAATACTGAATACGCTTGCCTACAGTAATCCAATGGAGCGCTCCATTGCCAAAAAGTGCGTCGGCACGTTAAAAAATGTCATATCGAAGCGCAGTGAACAACTTACGGAATATAGTGCTGTTGAGGCTATCTGGAAATTGTCTAAAGGCGAGCAAGCAGAGGTAACGCGAGCATTCACCACGGATTTACTCCATTTATTCCTAGGAATGAAAGGTGAAACAGGTCTGTATTCCCGACCGCATAATACGGGGCATGACAGGCAAATGGATAGTAGGACAATTTCCAAAGAGCGCTCAAATATACTAGATGATATTGCTGCACAGGTATTGACAAAAATTAGTACTTATCAAACTGGTATGGATCAAGCGGTTATTGAAAAACGTCATCGTAATAAAGAACGCATTAAAGCGCATTATAACGCCACTGAAGAGGAATGGAACGATTGGAAATGGCAGTGTCGCAAAGTAATACGTGATGCCCAAGCTGCCGAGGCAATTATTTCCTTGACTGCGGAAGAGAAAGCAGCTATCACTTTGGCAAAAGAGCAAAATATCCCATTTGGCATTACGCCGTACTACGCGATGTTAATGGATGAAGAGACACATCGTATTCATGACCACGCTGTGAGAGCGCAAGTGATACCACCGATGCAATACGTGGAATATATGACGCGGGTATCCGGCAAAGACATTAGTGAATTGGATTTTATGGGTGAGCACGATACATCGCCGGAGGATTTGGTTACACGCAGATATCCGTTGATATCGATTTTTAAGCCCAACAACACTTGCTCGCAAATCTGTGTATATTGCCAGCGCAACTGGGAAATTGACGATGTACTTGCGGAAGGAGCCCAAGCTCCCAAAGTCAAATTGGAACGGGCGCTTGAGTGGTATAGAAATCATCCGAACATCAGGGAAATACTAGTTACGGGCGGCGACCCGGCAATTATGTCGGATCAGGTGTTCAAGGGAATTCTCGATCAAATCAGTCAATTGGAACAAATTCAGCGGATTCGCATCGGAACCCGTATACCGGCGGTGATGCCGATGCGTGTTACGGACTCATTTGCTGATTTGTTGGCGAGTTATCATATACCTGGGAAGCGCGAGGTATGTGTGGTGACCCATTTTGAACATGTATATGAAGTGACACCGGAAGCGATGGAAGCTGTACAAAAATTGCGCCAGCGCAAGATTCCTGTGTATAATCAAGGCGTATTTACGATGGAAAACGCCAGAAAATTTGAGATGGTCGCTTTGCGTAGGCTATTGAGGCTGATCGGCGTTGATCCGTATTACACCTTTAATACGAAGGGCAAAGAGGAGACGTGGCATTATCGGGTACCGATTGCGCGCTTGATGCAAGAGCAGGCAGAAGAAGCGCGATTAACTCCGGGTCTGGAACGAACTGATGAGGCGGTGTTTAATATACCGCGACTGGGAAAGAATTATCTGCGTGCCGGACAGGATCATGAGGTGATTATGATTCTGCCTACAGGCGAGCGGGTATACGAATTCTACCCTTGGGATTCCAGTGAACAACAGGACAACCATCCTTATATACAGGTAGACATTGCGATTCAAGAGTTTCTCGATAGAATTGAGGCAAAAGGAGAAAATATCGAGGATTACCGGAGTATCTGGTATTATCTATAGAATAACAAGATTAACTTAGATAAAAGAATCAGATGTGGTTCAGGCAAAAGAATACGATATGATTCAGACAAATTTGTCAATAGGCATGCACACAAGTCTATCCTTTAGCATATGAAGTAGAAAGCAGAGGATCAATAAGGAGGTATTTGTGTGCATACAATTACGACACCGATGTTGCTGAATGCATTGTATGAAATATCATTTTGGACTAATATACAGTATGAGCATACGATTGTTTTGACAGAGACAATTCGGAATATGCCTGAATCGCTAAAGCGTGATATGCTGCGGATGCGCAGAGAGTGGAAGAATCTTCATCAGCGAGCCGAGACATTACGTGACCAAATTGGCAATCGATATCGTCCAATGCCGTTACAGGTATGGCGCGATGAGGTGGCGAAGCTCGTCCGGGATTCCAAGAAACTTAATCAGGAATTTATCGGAAAATTATCTGAGCTAGCGAAGATTACGCGCAACAACGAGACTGCACAGTTATTGATACATCACATCTATGAAGAATCACAATACTTTATGCGCATTTTAGATACGACTGAAAAATTGCTGCGCGCATAAAAGTCGATTTATATGGTAAGATATACATGATACTATTTTTGCAATATACGGGAGGAATTTATCTATGAAAGCAGTTGTAGACCAGGATCTTTGCATTAGCTGTGGTTCATGTATCGATATCTGCCCAGAAGTATTTGATTGGAACGATGATACCAAAGCGGATGCGAAAGTCAATCCGATTCCTGAGAATTTGCAGGAAAGTGCGACTGATGCGGCAGAATCTTGCCCGACAGAAGCGATTTCTATTTCATAGTGATTTGAAATCATTTTAAAACAAACAGATGCGACTCCTTAGGGGGTCGCATTCGCTGTATTTTCAATGTACGGTTTCCATGGTATGATGGATGAAAGTACTAGTTTTTGATTATTCTTATCTGTTTGTACAGACCCATGTTATGAGGTGAAACCATGGTATTGGAAACAGCCAGACTGATTTTACGCCCGTGGAAAGAAACGGATGCGCAAAACTTGTATGAATACGCCAAAGATCCGCTTGTTGGACCGAGTGCCGGGTGGCCGGTTCACACAAGTGTAGAAAACAGCCGGCAAATTATTCGCGATGTTTTGGCGGCGGACGAGACTTACGCGGTGGCGATGAAAAGCAATCCTGATATTGCAATCGGAAGTGTCGGGCTGATGATTGGAGATAAGAGCAATCTGGACATTAGTGCCGACGAAGCGGAGATCGGATATTGGATTGGTGTGCCATATTGGGGGCAGGGGCTTATCCCAGAAGCGGCGCGTGAATTGATGCGGTATGCCTTCGAAGAACTTGGAATGGTTACTCTTTGGTGCGGATATTTTGATGGCAACGAGAAATCGAAAAGAGTAGGTGAAAAATGCGGTTTTCAATTCCACCACACAGAAAAGGAAAAGGAATGGCCGCTAATAAATGAAATAAAGACGCAGCACATTACTCGCGTCACGAAAAAAGAGTGGCAAAAAAACAAGTGAGTATATGCTATTAAATGACAATGGATCATAAGGGGGTTCATAAATGGATGTAAGTATTTTTAGTGTACTGGGACCGGTGATGATAGGTCCTTCCAGTTCTCATACTGCCGGTGCAGTGAAGTTGGCGCGAGTTGCACGTTTAATAGCGGCTAAACCGTTTGAGCATGTTTCGTTTGGCCTGCATGGTTCGTTTTCTGAAACGTATCGAGGGCATGGAACAGATAAGGCGCTCGTCGCCGGTGCGCTTGGGTTACATGAGGACGACGAGCGGCTGGTAGATGCATTTTCTCTAGCGGAACAAGCGGGATTGACATTTGCATTCTATCCGCTTGAACTAAACGATGTTCACGAGAACTCAGTAAAAATTACATTTTTTCACACCGACGGAACGAAACAAGAGGTCGTAGGTTCTTCGATCGGTGGAGGGCAGATTATTATTTCTAGGGTTGGCAACTTTGAAGTAGAGTTTTCTGCGGAAAATCCGACACTTGTCGTCTGTCAACATGATCGGAAAGGAACGGTAACCGAAGTTTCCAGAGTGCTGGCTGAGAACAATATCAATATTGCGATTATGCGTTTGAGCAGACGTGCCAGAGGGGATATCGCTTTCTGCATCATTGAAACAGACAGTATCATCAGTGAGGAAATCGTTGCAGAGATTGAGGCTTTGCAAAATGTTATCAGTGTTCAGGCAGTCAACATCGGGGGAGGCGAGGAATAGTCTATGTACCATACAGTAGCAGAATTATTGGAATTAGCTGATACACAAAAAGTTCCTTTGTGGGTGCCGGTTTTGCAAAATGAGTGTAAAATGTCCGGTCTCAGTGAAGAAGAAATTTTCAAAAAGCTCGATGAACGGTATGAAGTGATGTATCAGTCTGCTACACGTGCATTAACTGAAAGCAGACCGACTGTCGGAGGGCTGATCGAAGGTGTGGCACGCACTCATCACCAGTATGCGCAGACGAACGGCGGTATCATGGGCAAATGCTTGAATATGGCGATGAGCAGGGCGCTTTCATGCAGCGAGACCAATGCGGCAATGGGACGGATTTGTGCGGCGCCGACGGCAGGGGCTTGCGGTATCATGCCGGCAGTTTTGATTTCGGTGGCGGAAACATACGATTTGCCTCGCAGAGTGATTCTGGAAGGTCTGTTAACTGCCAGTGGCATTGGGGCGATTATTACAAAGAATGCGACAGTTTCTGGCGCAGAAGGCGGGTGTCAAGCCGAGTGCGGTGTAGCAGCATCGATGGCTGCTGCTGCCGCTGTGCAGATGGCAGGAGGCAGCCCACAAATGGCTGCCCATGCAGTCAGTTTAGCGTTGATGAATTGTCTGGGGCTCGTGTGTGATCCGGTGGCAGGGCTGGTTCAAGTACCGTGCGCGCAGCGCAACGCCAGCCAGGCAATTAACGCAATTCTCAGTGCCGATTTAGCTTTAGGGGGGATGCAAAGTATTATCCCAACGGATGAAGTCATTGAGGCGATGTACCGGGTAGGTAAACAGTTGCCGATGCAGTTGCGGGAGACAGCATTGGGCGGAATCGCCGCATCGCCGACAGGCAGAGCGATTTATGAGAAAATTTTCAAATAGGATATTTTTCAAATAGATAGGTGTTTTTACGACGTTATAAATTAAAAATATAAGAATATGAAAAATATGAAAAGGGTGAGCGAATGTTACAAAGAGATACTACAGTACTTGTGATTATTGATGCGCAAGAAAAATTGGCGAAGGCGATGTACGAGCAAGAGGCATTCGCTCGCAATTTACAGATGGCAATTCGCGGAGCACAGGTTTTGGATATACCGGTTATTGGCGTGGAACAGTATCCGCAGGGGCTAGGTCCGACGATCCCGGAAGTGAAAGAGCTATTTACCGACTGGGAACCGGTAGTCAAAAACTCCTTTAGTTGCTGTCAGAGTGATGAATTTATGGAAAAGTTACGGAGCTTGAATAGAAAACAGATTCTGCTCGCCGGAATCGAGGCACACATCTGTGTATACCAGACGGCTTGTGAACTTGCGGAACAAGGCTATGAGGTAGAAGTCCTATGTGACGCAAGTTCGTCACGTACACCGGAGAATAAAGCGATCGGGCTGGAAAAAATGAAAGCAAAGGGCGTTGGGATTACGTCGACGGAAATTGCTTTGTATGAATTGCTCAAAGCTGCCCACGGCGCAGAATTTAAAAGTATTTTGCAGTTGGTCAAATAGAGTCTGGTTGTTAAGGTTCTATTTTATAGAGAACTTAGCGCCTTGCTCTGTAGAGCGCCGCTGCAATTCGTGGTCAAAGGCGTTTAATAGTTCCCATTTTTTCAAACTCCACATGGGAGCAATCAGTAAATCGCGCGGACCGTCACCGGTTAATCGATGAATGACGACATCCTTTGATAGGCGTTCCAATGTATCGACGACGATTTTGACATAGGAATCTTTGTCCATTAGCGGGAACGGATTGGTTGCGTAATATTCCGCCAGCGGAGTGTGTTTCAATATGTGCAACAAATGGATCTTTATCCCTTGGATCGGCAATTGTGAGACACATTCTGCCGTTTGTATCATTTCTTCCATAGTTTCATGCGGCAGACCGTAGATGATATGTGTACAAGTGCGGATCTGTCTTGCTTGCAATTTGTACAGCCCGTCGAGAAATGTCTCGTAGCTGTGACCACGGTTAATTAATTCGGCAGTGTGATTGTGAATTGTCTGTAATCCGAGTTCTACCCAAAGGTAGGTTTTTTGGTTAATTTCGCTGAGCAAATCTAAAACGTCATCCGCCAGGCAGTCGGGGCGGGTGGCTATCGATAGTCCGACCACTCCGGGAAAAGATAGTGCTTTTTCATAGGCGGAGCGAAGCTGATCAATCGGTGCATACGTATTGGTAAAGGCCTGAAAGTAAGCTATATAGTTTGCGTTCGGCCATTTTTTGTGCATCATTTCCTTCGTTTGTTCGTATTGCAGCTCTAAATTGAAATTCGCATTGCCGGCGAAATCTCCCGAGCCGCGGCTGCTGCAATATATACAGCCGGTACGGCTAATCTGTCCATCTCTGTTGGGACAGGTAAAACCGGCGTCAAGCGGCAGTTTGAATATTTTCGTACCAAATGTTTCACGCAAATGGTAATTCCACGTATGGTATCGTTTATCTCCCCACATAGTTTGTACCTCCTCGTTGACCTCTCCTTGCCGTCCATGGCACCGCGACACTCGGTCGTCCATGACCTTCGGTCGCTCTTTGCCGTCCTTGGCACCGCGACACTAGACCGTCCATGGTCGTCGCCGGATATCAATATACCATGGATTGCGAATATTTACAAAACCTTTCCCCATTTTTTACATCATCTTAATATTCATCTGGTATTGTCGTATGTGAGGATTGGATTCCACTCCTGTTTACTGAGAAGGGGGATTGGACTTTGACTGTGCCAGTAGAGAAGATCGATAATACATATTTAGAGATTAGTAGGGTGCCATTGTTCACAACGATTGATCGAAAAGTATATGATTTAGCTTGTTTATTTGAGGAAAATCCGGATGCAGCAGTTATTGTCGTCATGGAAGATCAAAAAATTGCAGGGATTGTTGTGAGAACGCATCTTTACCGGCTGCTTGGCAAACGCTTGGGCAACGATCTCTATTTATACCGGTCGGTTCGCTGTATACTCGATACGAAACCGCTGATGATATCAGAAGAAGAGCCCCTGCATGTGGTGGTAAAGAAAGCAATGAGCCGTGAGCTAGAGCTATTATACGATCCGGTTATGGTCGAAACTTCTATGGGAATTCGTAGTTTGAGCATTCGTGGATTGCTGCTGAGGTTGAATGCTGAACAGAAAAATATTTTGCTCAATCAGGCGGAACGACTAACTGATTCTGTTGATAAGGCAAAAGTAATGAATGATACGTTTCGCGATGCCAGTTCGCAGGTTATGGATAACGTGCAGAGATTCGAAGAACTCGTACAAATATCTCGACAAAGTGATTACAAACTGACAAAGGTAGATGAAATATACGAAAATGTCACACAGATTTCCAAAATGCAAAGTCAAGTGTCGAATTCGTTGCGTCTACAGAGTGAAAATTTACTGAAATACATCGAGCAAATATTGCAGTTATCTGAACAAATCAACATTTTATCGCTCAATGCGTCGATTGAATCAGCGCGGGCGGGTGAGCATGGTAAAGGGTTTGCCGTCGTTGCTCAGGAAGTCAGGAAACTAGCAGGCAATACAGCATCGGTTTCCAAAGAAATAAAAGAGCAAATGCTTACAGTATTCAATATGATTGAAAAGAATGCCGGTACGACGATTGAGGGATTGAAAGAAATTGCAGAAGTAAAGCTCGTATTAGACGATGCGAAACAATCTTTTAAACAAGTCGTTCAAGAGATTAACGATTCTAATAGAACGATGGAGCATGTCAGTGCATTGTCGAGTATAGCATCGGAAGAGGCAGAGCAACTTGTCAGCGTATTGGAGAATTTACATCGTGAGACGAGTACCAATGCGCACAGCATGATGACAGATGAATAATACTTTACTTTCTTTTTTAATCAATGATACAATGTAGGCGACAATCAATGATAAGGTGGAGCCTATGAAAGACATAGAGATTCTTGCGGACTGGATGCTAACTTCAGAACATACTGTAATATTTACCGGAGCAGGAATGAGTACGGAATCAGGATTACCAGATTACCGTTCATCCAGTGGTCTTTGGAAAGAGAAGGATGCGCTACAGCTGGCATCGACAGAAGCTCTGAATGAAAACTTCAACGAATTTATTAATTTTTATCAGCAGCGTATTAACCAGTTACGGGAATTTAAACCGCACGGCGGACATCAAATTTTAGCGCAATGGCAGAACGACGGATTGATCGGAGCTATCATTACACAAAATGTCGATGGCTTTCATCAAGCCGCCGGGGCTAATAACGTCATTGAACTGCACGGTTCATTGAACAAAATGCGTTGTTCATGCTGTGATAAGGAGTATTGTGATCAACCGACAGTTCATACATCTTGTTCCGGATGCAACGGAAAATTACGACCGTGTGTCGTATTGTATGGAGAGAGATTACCTGAAACAGCCTTAGAGAAGGCGTATGCAGAAGCGAAAAAGAGTCGGTTATTTATTGTCATGGGTTCATCGCTGGAAGTATCGCCGGCAAACAGGTTACCTTTGCAAGCAATGGCGGCAGGTGCTAGATTGTGCATTATCAATAGAGGTACCACGAGCATGGATGATGAGGCGGATTTAATTATTCACGCCAATATAGGAGAGGTTCTGGAGGAAATTGATACGATTATAAAAAAACAGCAGAGCTTTATTTAACTGACAGCTCTCATATGTTCTAGATTTGAAGTTCTAGATTTAAACTAAGGCTCGGCCGCATAAGCAGCCGAGCCTTAAACATAAACCAGCCAGAGTCCCGAGGGTACGCTGGGAAAGTTTTATACTGCCGTCCAACCACCGTCGATGGCGATAGTCTGCCCAGTCGTATAGGAGGAGGAGCTGGAGGCGAAGAGGAGCATCTGTCCCAGAAGTTCCTCGATCTGCCCAGGGCGACCAATCGGGCAGCGGAATTGCAGAAGCCCCTTGACGTCGTCTGTGATAACCATCATCTCACTAGGGAACATACCCGGAGCGATGGCGTTGACCGTGATGTTATGCTCCGCCCACTCTTGAGCCAGACTTCGGGTAAAGTTCGGAATAGCACCCTTGGTAGCATTGTAGGCTAGATTTGGCATGCGCTGACCTGCGATCAAGCCGAACATGGAGCAGGTGTTGATGATTCTTCCATACTTATTCTCAATCATGTTTTTGCCGCATTCGCGAGCCATATAGAAATATCCCGTCAGGCTGACGTCGACCACCTGTTGCCAATCCGCCGCTGTCAGTTCAGTAGATGGAACGACTTTAATGGCACCGGCATTATTGATCAAAATGTCAATCCGTCCAAAGTGGTCAATAATCTGCTTAACGGCTGCCACTACCTGTTGCTCGTCCGATACGTCACAGATGACAGGTAGGCATTCGCCTCCGGCGGCTTCAATTTCCTCTTTCAAGACCGTCAGCCGGTCAATCCGACGAGCGACGGCAGCTACCTTCGCACCGTTCTCCGCCAAAGCCTTTGCATATGCGTTGCCTAGCCCTGAGGAAGCTCCCGTCACGACGGCAATCTTTCCTGTTACATCAAGATAATTTTTCATGTGTTCCCCTGCATATGTAAGATTTGGTATTTTATTTTGATAATAATTATACTATCCTTTTGTAGAAAGGTTGTCAATTTACAGTGCGGAAGGTATCGAAACGAATGGAAAATAGCATAGTCGGAGTAACTATGCCGCATGCTATGCAAATATTTTTCAAGGGATGCACCTTTAGCCGGCAGGTTTCGTTGTTTCGTGATGCGGCTTATTTTTCACGATTGCAATTGCTTTGGTAATTTCGCGGTAGGCGTCACTGAGAAATTGATTCGATAAGGTATCAAGTTTCGAATATAATTCGCCTTTTTGTGTTCCCGCATATTTCGGAGGTAAGTTGTTCAGCGCAATTGCCATAATGTCTAATTGACATTCTTCGCATTTACACACATCTTGTTCGTGCTCTAATACATCGTCTAATGCATCGCGGACAACATCCTCCATCATATTGCGTAATTTAACTCGCATTATACTTCCCCCCATTTTTACGTTTATTTTCATTCAGTACTGAATTTATTCTACAAGAAAACCTAATGTGCGTTTTTGCAGTTTCTGCGCGACGGAAAGAGCGTCTCTGATCATGTCATAATCGCCTTTCTCTACAAATTGCAGATTGATACAATGATCGGGTAGTTTTCCCTGGCGAATTTTGAAAATATTTTCTTGCAATGCGAGTTTCATCAGACAATCTAACGATTCTTTGTATTGCTTCCCTTCGAATACGGAGAAATGCCCCAATTCTACTAGCTCATTGATGCGGTCGAATGTCGATGTTGATTCTGCTCCGTAGCGTAAACCGAATAGGCGCACACAGTCTATGATATGCAGATATCCTTGATCGCGAAGGTTTAGCTGCCCTTTGCCCAAACCGTCAGTTGGTGTAGTAATCTGACCAATGACGTTTAGAGGGATCCGCTTGGCATTTTCATATTTTGCTGCTGTGTGTACAAAATTCGTCGCACGTTTCGTCTTGTCAATCATATAATAACGCAGATCTTCAGCGATCCGCTTTTTCCCATAGATAAAGCGGAAATCAATCATTTGCACAGATTGCGCAATGATCTCCGGGCTTTTGTCACGCAACCAGGCATCGATCGTAGCAATCCAACTGCGGTACGATTTTCTCCAACGGCTGTTGTTCGCAGCCACACTATCTTCATCGTATTTATATCCACATGCTTCTAAGCCTTCGATGATTTTCGCTGAAAGAATTTCGAAATATCGTTGGGTACTTTGCAGGCGATTCATAGGTGGATCACAGAATAACAAAGCGTTTTTCTGCGGTTCATAACTCATGCGTTCTTTTCTGCCGGCGGCACCTAATAGCAGCCAGCAATAGTCAACTGGTGGCGCACCATGCCCTTCGTCGTACATTGCTTGCTCGGAAATTTGAATGATTTTTCGCATGATTCGATCATTGAATTCAGTGATAATCGTGTTGATTTCGTAAACGTGTGCGTGCTCATTGAGCAGTGCATGGAGAACGCGATCGATTTCTTTATTGGCTCGTGCCAGCCCCGTTAAAGTCGTTTGCTTTTCTATACTGTCGATAATTGACAAGGTTCCGACACTGCGCGCTTTCATTAAATCTTTCACGGTGACGATGCCAACTAATCGCTCGTTTTCTACGACGGGTAAATGCTTTATGTGATTTTGCACCATTTTTAATAAGGCATCAAAATAATAACTGCTGATGTCTAAAGTATGTAATGGATGTCCCATGATTTCCAAAGCAGTCAGTGTGGTACCCTTGCTATCTTCGGTAAGTACCTTTTTCACGAGATCAGCTTCCGTGACAATTCCTATGGGGATATTGTCGTTTTTCTTCGTTACGATGACAGAACTAATTTTGTGATCGCGAAACAATTTGGCGATCTCGATAACGCTTGTACTGGCAGTGCAAGTGTATACCGGTGTTGTCATAAATTCATTGATTTTTTTTCTAAATGAAAGGCTTTCCGTACCATGTTTATGTTGTGATATTTCTTCGTGTAATTCACGATAAATTTTTAACAGCCGCTGGCTGATGATGCGGCTCATTTCCTCCGAGAAAGCGGAGTTAGAGCGAATTAGATCGCTAAAATCCTTACGGGTGATCGCTAGGCAAGTCAACGGCTGCACAGCTAAAACAGAAATGGGAGGCGCACTGCCTGCTAAAGCGGCGGCTTCACCGAAGAAATTTCCACTGCGAAAGAATTCAACAACTGATTCTTCACCATTGCTCATTGTCAGAAGAGACATCGCCACCCCAGTGATTACGATATATACTTCGTCGAGTGCTTGCTGCTCGTGGAAAACATATTCTTGTTCCTGAAATTGCCGAAAAGATGCTGTGTCGACGAGTTGCTCGATGGCAGCCGTCGGTAATTTATTAAAAGGTGCAGTTTGTAGCAATATATCGCGAGCTTTCGTTTTCAAATCAATCAACTCCTGTTCACTTTCATTTATCCGTTAGCTAAGAATGCTGTTTATGTTAACAATAATCTTTGCTACCGGAAAAATCAACGCGTATTGCCAAATTTTATAAATACATTTTACTACATATTTACGAAATGCACACTATAGCTGTCAGTTTTCCCGAAAAATTCACAACTTAGAAGCGAAGAATGATAAAATGATGAGCCCAATTTCCCGAGGTCAAGCTTCGCTTGTGGAAGTTCGGGAATAGATTATTCTAGGCTCTGGTTAAAAGTCTAATATATTGAATTGGAGGATATGGTATGAGCAAGCTGTCAGCATGCGAGAAAATGACAAGAGAAGAAATGCTTAAAGAAATACAAGCATTAGAATTTGCTCTAGTAGAATTGACGTTGTATTTGGATATATGTCCAACAGATAAGAGAGCAGTGTGTCAGTATAACGTATTGTGCGATAAATTGAATCGAACGCGTACGCAATTCCAAATGGAATACGGACCGCTATTCGCTTATGGAGAATTCCCCAGCAAATATCCATGGGAGTGGGCGAGCACACCGTGGCCATGGGAAATATAATGATATAAGGAGGGTACTGTTGTGTGGATTTATGAGAAGAAATTACAAATTCCTGTTCGTGTAGAAAAATGTGATTTACAGATGGCGAAATACTTAATTACTCAATATGGCGGTCCGGACGGCGAATTATCAGCAGCGCTTCGCTATTTGAATCAGCGCTATTCTATGCCTAATGAAAAAGCAAAAGCACTGTTAACCGACATAGGTACGGAAGAATTGGCTCATCTGGAAATCATCGCAACGATGGTCTACAAATTGACTAAGGATGCGACACCAGATGAAATGAAAAAGGCAGGTTTGGGCGGACATTTTGCCGACCACGATCATGCATTGTTCTATACAGACGCTACGGGTAATCCGTGGACTGCAACGTATATTCAAGCAAAGGGAGATCCGGTTGCCGATCTTTGCGAAGATATCGCGGCGGAAGAGAAGGCAAGAGCGACGTATGAGTATTTAATTCAGTTGACTGATGACAGGGGCATTATCGATACATTGTCATTCTTGCGTGAACGGGAAGTCGTACACTCGCAGCGTTTCCGAGAAGCGTTGTACTTAGTTG
Source organism: Bacillota bacterium (assembly GCA_023388635.1). Taxonomy (GTDB): domain Bacteria; phylum Bacillota; class Bacilli; order Desulfuribacillales; family Desulfuribacillaceae; genus JAEWFW01. The sequence continues at coordinate 3,488 of JAEWFW010000021.1, read as the reverse complement.
AAGAACATAACAAGCAAAATGACTGTCAAGGTCAAAACTACAATTATCAATATGACTTCGGTCAACGTCAGGATATATTCACAACTACGAATATTAATCCTGCAGATATTCTCAGGTAAGGAGGGATTGATATGGAAAAAGCCAAAACTAAAACTACACGGGATGTAAAACAAAAGCAAAATGTCCAAAAAGTCCGGAATACACAGCAATTCCAAGATACGCAGCAATTCCAAGATACACAGCAATTTCAAGATACGCAGCAATTCCAAGACATGCAGCAATTCCAAGACATGCAGCAATTCCAAGATATGCAGCAATTCCAAGACACGCAGCAATTTCAAGATATGCAGCAATTCCAAGCGACGCAGCCAATTGACATGCAATCGCAATTCATGGATGCAGCCGAAATGCCCGAAATATTCAATTCTCCAGTTATGCCGATTTGCGCGGTCATGCCGATGCCATTTGATCCATTTTGTCCGCAATTTACTCCGGAAGAGGCGTTACAGAAAGGGACATTGTTTAAATGGTTGTATAGTCCGTATACTCCATGTGCCCCGAAACCACGTCGGAGACGCACATGTTAATATAGATTGACAGTCTATGGCGGTGCATGCTATAGACTGTTATTATGTTGTGGCGATGGACAAGCAAAAATTTAACTTGAACAGTATTTATTCTAAAAACAAATTTATTTTATATATTACTTTTTTACGATTCTATGAAATTTGTCCCATGTGCAAATGAAAACATTTTGGTAGAGTATAAGTGAAAATATTGATTATTTATATTGAAGTACTAGTAGAAAATACGATGTCAATTATAGAAAAATCAATTGAGTCAGTCGATAAAATGATGGATACCGCAATCAGTTTATGGTACTTATCGAGAATCTATCTGCCATAGCAGAGGAAAATGCAGCTTCAACGGAGGAGACATCGGCATCACTTACGGAGCAGACTACAGCGATTGCCAAATAAAATACGTCTTCGGAATCCTTATCAAAATTAGCAGATGAGTTATTAGAGACGGTGAGCTGGTTTAAAATCTAGTCGGCTCTAGGTTGGAGCAGAGATAAGCGGAAATATTGAATTTATATTGGTGATTACGAAGATTTCTATACCAAACGGCTCATCCATTAGACAGAAAACATAAATATATAGAATTTTTTCGTGTTTTATACATATAGTTCTTGTACTTTAGCAGCATTTTCACTATATTTAGAGTAAGACTAAAGTAATAAGTAGAGAGTGGGAGAGGGATATCATGATAGGCTTTAAAAGTATTCGAAGTTGGCTAGCAATTATTTCATCAATCCCAGTTGTTTTATTCCTTATTTATAGTGCCGTTTACATATTGCCGAATATCAAAAACGATTTGATGCAAGAAAAAGAGAAGCAGACAAAAGATATGGTCAGTATTGGAATGTCTGTGCTAGAGCGCTATTATGAGTTGGAAAAGTCCGGGGAATTGACTACCGAAGATGCACAAGCTATGGCAAAAGATACGATTCGATCAATTCGTTTTGGCGAACAGATGGAGGATTATTTTTGGATCAATGATTTTAGACCGTATGTCATCATGCACCCATTCCGCCCTGATCTTGAGGGGGCAGATGCCTCGGGAATCAAAGATGCCAAAGGGCTTGCGCTTTTTGTTGAATTTGCCAAAGTGGCTAAAGAAAAAGGCGCAGACTATGTACCGTATTATTGGCAATATTACGATGATGAGGACCGCATTGAAGAAAAACTTTCATATGTGGCGACATTTGAACCTTGGCAATGGGTCATCGGCACAGGTGTTTATATTAATGACGTTGAGGAAGTGTCGGCTGAAAAAAGAAATATCAGCATGATTTTTATTATCTCCATTGTGGGGATTAGTTTGTTAGCTACATATTTATTAGCGACGAAGTTGATTATTCAGCCGATCAATCATATTAAGCAAGTCGGTAATAAAATGGCAGAAGGTGATTTTTCTGTCACTGTCGACGAATCTTTTTTGCAGCGACCGGATGAAATCGGTCAGCTTGGTAGCGAATTTATGGCAATTCGCGACAATATGTCGGAAGTGTTGTCTGTAGTAAAAAGAGGGGCATGTGATGTTTTACATGCATCGGATGAACTGTCATCGAGTGCAGAGGAGACGACACATGCAACCAACACGATGACGACGATTGTCCAGCAGATTGCCGATGGAGCGGAAACTCAGGTAGAGAACTCCGGTCAGACGTCGAGGGCGATGGAAGAGATGGCAATGGGAATCACGAAATTTGCCGAAAGCTCTACGATGATAGCCGATTCTACGCGCGATATGGTTGTGAAATCAAATGACGGGAAACAAGCTGTCAATCATGCGATTGAGCAAATGAATAACATCGAACGAGATACCCTGATAACGGCGGATGTGATCACTACGTTGCATAATGATTCGGAACAAATCGGAAGTTTTATCAAAATTATCGAAAATATATCGAGTCAGACGAATTTATTGGCATTGAATGCGGCGATTGAAGCGGCAAGGGCAGGAGAAGCAGGGCGCGGATTTGCCGTCGTTGCCGATGAGATAAGACATTTAGCGGATCAGACAGCATCATCAGCCAAAGAAATCTATACGTTAGTTCACAAAATTCAATCAAATACTGGCAATGCCGTGGAAGTAATGAGCAACAATCAAGAAAGCGTGAAAAAGGGACTTGGCGTCATCGGGCAGGTCGACCATTTATTTGCAGATATCATCTTAGCCGTTGAAAATGTCGGCAGGGAAATTCAGGAGATGGCTGCGATCTCTGAGGAGATGTCGGCGGGGGCAGAGGAAATCAGTGCATCATCATCGGAGTTGACGCTAATCGCCCAAAAGTCATCCGATAATATTAGTAGTATTGCGGCGACAGCAGAAGAGCAATTGGCTGCCATGGAACAGATAGCAAAAGCGGCAGAAGTTTTATCCGAAATGTCAGATTCGCTCAATATGATCATATCGCGTTTTAAAACAGACGATGATTTCGTATGTGAACGTTAATAATGAAATCGTGTGAAAATAATGTTTTAAAATAAAATGATTCAATAGAATATTATAAAAATACCGTGGTCAACTGAGTACTGCGGTATTTTTTGCATAATACGGCATAGGGATGATGGTTAAAGTGGTCGTAAAAACGTAAAAGTGTTGTAAAAATGGATCAATGGGTAAATAATAGTATCTATATTATCAATAGGTGTCTTAGCTCATTACAAACAGGAATCTCAACCGCCGGATAATGTCTGTCGGCAGGAACATTAATGGTAGATTTTTGTCAGAATCAATGCGACAATAAGGCAGAATCAGGATTATAAGTGAGGATGTGTTTGCATGAAAAATATTTCTCTCAATTGGGATATGGCAAAACAGTTCATTCAAGAACAGGCAATGCATCAGTATCAGGAAAGGATTCCTGAGGTTCATAAGCAACTTCATCAGAGAAGCGGTGCAGGCAGCGAGTATTTAGG
>JAEWFW010000013.1 GCA_023388635.1 Bacillota bacterium | reverse complement strand
CGCTACGCCTGGCCACGATAGGGGCAATACGACTTTCCAGAAGATATTCCAACGGTTGTGTCCCAACGTTTTTGCTGCTTCGATGTAGGAAACATCAATTTGTTCAAAGGCTCCGCGTGCCGTCTTGAACATGATCGGAAACGATACGACAACTGCCGCGATTACTGTCGCCCACCAGGTGAACACAATATTAATGTCGAAATTCCCTAACAACTTGCCGACAAATCCATTCTTGCCAAAAACAACAAGCAAAAGGAAACCGACAACAGTAGGTGGCAGTACCATCGGCAAGATCAATACGCCATCGATCACTCCCTTTAGTTTCCCCTGATAATGTGCCATCCAATAAGCAACGACCATCCCCAAAAAGAAGGTGATGATCGTCGCCGTGGTTGCAGTTCTTACAGAAATCCATAATGGAGTAAAATCTGTAACCATTGTATTTCCTCCTATAATCTGCTAAACCCGAAGTCCTCTAATATTTGCTGTGCTTCTTCTGTCAATAAGAACTTAACAAAATCGCTTGCCGCTTCTAATTCCTTTGTCGCTTTTACGACGGCCGCAGGATACAGAATCGGTTCATTCGATCCCTCAGGTGCTGGCGCTACAATTTTCACTTTATCAGATACTACTGTATCAGAACCATATACGAATCCTGCTTCAGCATTTCCTGTCTCTACGAACGATAAGACCGCTCTGACATTTTGCCCTTCGACAAATTTAGAAGATAATGCATCCCACATTTTCAAGTTTTCCAGTACTTCTTTGGCATATTGACCGGCAGGAACCGACTCAGGGCTTCCAATACCGATATGCTTTACTTCAGCCTTTTGTAAATCTTCAAAGCTATCTACACCTGTAAAATCCTTGTTTACAACTAAAACCAATTCATTACGAAGTATGTCTACACGTGTGTCTTTAACAATTAGATCTTTCTCTTCTAATGTATTCATTTGCTTTTGTGCTGCCGACAAAAATACGTCTGCCGGAGCTCCCTGCTCAATCTGCTGTTGCAGTTGTCCTGAAGGTCCCATATTGAATGTCAATGTCACATGAGGTTGTTGTTCTTTATATACTTTTTCAAGTTCCAGCAACACATCTGTCAAACTCGCCGCAGCAGAAATCGTCAAATCTACAGGGTCCTTTGCCGGTTCCGATGTTTTCGGCTGATCCGGAGTTTGTGTTGCACCCGGAGTATTTACTGCTCCTCCCGGTGGGTTCGGTACCGCCGTCCCTCCACCACATGCTACCATCATGAATGCAAAAATTGCAATCATAAATACTGCTAAACTTTTCTTCATCATACTTCTCATTTCCGTTTCCTCCCCTTCGCTAATGCACCTTGCTCAAACAAACACAACTAATCATATACATCTATCAGAAATTTTATTCGTTTAATTAGTTTTTGTCAATGTTTATTTGTTTTCCGAGGGGTTGTATTATAAAATATTTCTCCACCACCAAACTCAACCATGATAAAACGATCATTTGCTATAAACAAACTATAAGTAATCCATATAAAAGATTGTTTCCATATAAAAAAATGTCCGGCAAATCGGTATTCCCGAATTGCCGGACATCTACGAAACTCAATATTAATATTCTATACTAATTACTTTTTATAAACTCTTAGCTTTCTTCTCTTCTGCCATCACTTTGTCATACCAAAGAGTATGGTGACCCTTAGCATAATCTGCCGATACATATCCGGTCAACATACCTTCCAATGCCGGCTTCGTCGATGGGTTGAACGCCGTTTGATAGATGTGGATCGTCGCTGCTGCTGTCAACAGTGCCATCCCTCCGGAGTGTGCCACATATGCCCACTGGACCAATGAGATACTAAACGTATCTGGGAACCACATGACAAATCCCGACAAGATAACTACGAGCGTCAATGAGAGCACTCCATAGGAGTTCATCTTTTCCCCACCGTTTAAGAATCCTTGTGGTGGGCATTCTGCGTGCAATCCCAATAACTCTTTACCTAATGCTGGGAAATACGCTAAATCGTCTTTTCTCAAATGCAGAATCTCTTTCATCCACCCGAAGAAGGTTTTCGGTGTGAACAGGATCAAGATGAAGATTGGTAATACGAATACAACTGCGAATATACGATGAAGTAATTGCGCCATCTCAAATCCTCCGAACAACGGTGCCAAGAAGTCAAATGCATCAGCAAATAGCAACAATCCGGTTAAGAACAATACGGCATAGCATCCAACATATAGCCAGTGCGCAAATCTCGTCGGCTTATCCAGACGGAATATCTTATCGCCCTTGACTTTCTGAATCTTTTTCGCCATTATGCATCCACTCCTTTCCCACTGTCATGTCCAGTCCCGTGGTCTGCTTCATGCTGCTTCTTTTGCGCTCTCGTGGTCAAGAATAAGCTGACTGCTGCCATTCCCAAAGCTCCGCCCATTGCCACTTTGCCGAGCGGCTGTACGACGTCTTTCCACAGAGACAACGATAACGGTACTTGCGGATTGACCGGTAAGCCATATACATCCGGTGTATCCTCTAACACGTAAATCATATGAGTTCCACCTACGCCATCCTCGTTAATTCCATAGGTTTGCGCTTTAGGATCCGTCTTTTGTAATTCCGCTACTCTGGCTTCTGCCATCGCAACCATTTTCTCTCTTCTACCGAAATAAATTGCGTCTGCTGTGCATGTCTGTGCACATGATGGAACCATACCTTGAGCAATTCGATCCTCGCAGAAGTTACACTTGCTACTCTTCTTTATTTCCTCATTGATATGCGGTACGCCAAATGGGCAGTTTGTTACACAATATCCGCAACCGATACATTTGTCCGCATTAAATGTTACAATTCCGTTATCAGCATACGTAAGTGCTTCTTGTGGGCAGGCTTTTACGCAACCAGCATCTCCGCAGTGCATGCATTGGAATTTAATGAAATCCCAATGAAATTTGTCCCCCTCCATCCGTTCCGTCATCCGAATCAGTGTATAGGTTTTCGGACTAAGACTCATGTGAGACTGATATTCTCCCGTAAACGGAGTCTTTTCCGCAGGAAGGTCTTTCCACTGTTTGCACGCTACTGAGCACGCACGACATGCAGTGCACTTGGACACGTCATGATACATTGTTATTTCCATTGTTCTCCTCCTCTCATAATTTACATTCCTAATTTATACAGTGCTTACCGAATTTCTTCCGGCATTATTTCCTTCAGCACCTGCATCAAAACATCCAATCAACTTGTGTAGCCGCTATACTCTTAACTGCCTTCACAAATTGTTTCACTTCATCATATTCCGTAAAATACCCTGGACTGATACGCACCGTTCCCACAGGATGTGTACCCAACGTTCTATGGGCAAGCGGGGAACATTGCAAGCCGGATCTCACCTGTATTTTATGATTGTGTTGCAGTACATCCGCCAAATCGTCGGGATCCCATTTGTTAATATTAAATGAGATGACCGGCACACGTAACTGACCGCAATCTGGTCCGAACAATTGAACATTCTCGAGTTTACTCAGCCCTTCCCACAGCATTTCCGTATGCTGCATTTCAATACGACTGATGTTCTCCATACCTTGTTGCTCAATAAAGTCCAATCCACTACCCAAAGATACAATCCCCGGCATATTTAAGGTTCCTGCTTCGAAAGCCTCCGGCCAATTCACCGGCTGGTATTCCGACTCTGAGTTATACCCCGTACCGCCTTGACGCCAGGAGCGCAATCCTTCAATCCGATTCCCTATGACCAATATGCCCGTACCCGGAAGCCCATAGAGACCTTTGTGCCCCGCACACGCAATCATATCGGCATACAAATCATCAATTTGAATCGGCAAAACTCCTGCCGTTTGTGCAGCATCAAGCAATAGATACGCACCACGTTTACGAATTTCTTCGCCAATTTCCGCTACAGGCTGTACTGTACCGATGACGTTCGAACCGTGACTGATGACGACTAACCGAGTCTGATCAGTGAACAGTTCCCACATTTTCGCCTGATCAATATACCCTTCATGATCGCAGGGGACAATGTCCAAACGAATGAGCCCTTCTTTTTCCATATGTCTCAATGGACGCAAAACGGAATTATGCTCTACAGCAGATATAATCACGTGGTCACCCTGACGAACGAATCCTTTGATCGCTTGATTCAGTGCATCCGTCGCACTATAGGTGAACACAATGCGAAACTCATCCTTAACACCGAAAAAACTCGCCATTCGTTTACGCACTTGTAACACGCGTCCATCTGCTTTCAAAGTGGAACCTTGTCTTCCCCTGCCCGGCGATCCTACGCCCGTTTCTAACCATTCGATTACGCTTTGTTTTACAGGATCGGGTTTCGGGTAACTCGTTGCTGCATTATCCAAATAAATCATTGCAATGTCCACCTTTTTTATATCTTATACAACTGATAACCAATTCGCTTAAAACCCTTTTCCTTGGCAATCATGTCGAGGTGCAATGTTGACCAATCACTGAGGAGCAATTGTTCATCACCCTCATCAGTATAAGTTTTAAGATAGCCTTTGCATTTATCGCAAGTATCAATACGGAAATCCGTCACACCATCCATCTCTATGAGATTCAGGGTTTTCTGATTGTCATTTTTGCAGAACGGGCATTCAATGCGCTTATACCGCCATGGAGTTTTGCAACATCCGCAAACTAACTCACGCTCGCGCCCTTTTTTTGTCTTTACTAATTGAGCCATCGCCGGCAATTGCCCACACACCGGGCAATATTCGTGATGCCATTTCACTTCAGCCTGTGATTCTTTCACTTGCACTTTCAGCGGTTGCAGAACGTAGTCCAACGCACTCCAAATCAAGAATACAATAACGCCATGAAGAACCTGATCTTCGTCCGCCACTGTGAATTCCTCTCCGGATGCGACCTGCTCTATATATTCCGACAAAAGAGCTTCGTCTGCTTTCACATGATCCTGCATCATCTGGCATTGCCTTTTCATCTCCACAGGTATATCGGCATTTACCAATAAGTCGAGCATTTTAATGACGACAATTTTTGTCTGTGCTATCAATTGATCATTAACTGCTCCAGCCCGGAGTGCAGGGATTCCTCTTTTTAATTCCTTTTCGATGTTCTCCCAATCCGTTATGAATGTCTCGGATTTTTCGACTTCTTCAAAAGATTCTTCCCATGCAGTTGCAAGGATTTTTTGAAAACTGGCAATTTCGTCGAGATACGGATGCTGTTCAACCCAGTTTGCAATCACGCTTTTTGTTGTGCTCATGTTAAACCACCTTTATTGTTATATTTCTATTAGCCTTTGCGCAAATTCACAAGGCATGCTTTCGTTTCTTGAATCCATGTATTCGGGTCTCCGGCGTCAATCGTTACCAAGTTTGTACTGGCTGCCTGGCTCAAACCTTTGAAGCCCCAGTTATAAGGCATCCAAACGACATCGACTCGGTTTCCGTTAATTGTCATCGGTTTAATACGGTGTGTTACCATCGCTTTCGCTTCTACCTCACCGCGTGCAGACCAAATCTTCACGACATCTCCGTTGACGATGTTATGCTGTCCGGCTAAGTCTTTAGATATTTCAATATACGTTTCTTTTACAAGTTCATTGAGCCATGGCACGTTTCTCGTAACAGAACCGGCGCACCAGTGCTCTGACATACTTGATGTGCAAAGAACGTAAGGGAAATCTTTCGCCGTACCGATCGGTTGATGCGCCTCAAGACGCGGATATTTCAAGCAAGGGTTGATTGGAACACCCGGATGTAGAACGTTCTCCGTCGGGCTTTCTACCGGCTCATAGAATTCTGGCAACGGACCATCGACAGGTACTCCGGAAGAATCTCTCGGAAGCACAGAGTCTGCCAATGGCTGTTTGAACGGTCCGGAAATTAAGCGACCAAGACCTTCACCTGACATTCTGAATGCGCGTTGACCGTTCGGAGTATCCGGACCATCTGTAACGCTCGGAACGTCTGGAGTATCGTATCCCGTCCATTTTGCAAGCGTCTCATCCCACCAGACGATTTTGTTTTTATCGTCATATGGTTTTCCGTTTTTATCGCAAGATGCGCGATTATATAACACGTGCATATTGCCTGGCCAACTCCAACGGAAGTTCGGATAAATACCCATTCCGCCTGGGTCATTGATGTTGTCAGCTCTCTTCGAAAGGTTGACGTTGTTGGCAAAGACGCCTGCATAAACCCAGTTACCAGAAGATGTCGTTCCGTCTGGTTTGAGCGCGGCGATTCCACCGACCGGTTGGCCTGTAGCAATATCATAACCGTTGATCTCTTTCAACACTTGTTCAGGGAAATGCTTGTCGTGTGCATAATCCCATTTCGCCTTAAGGATCGGCTGGTCTTTCTCCGCTGTTGAGCCCTGTAATTTTTCACGAACTTTTCTAAAGATCAAGTCGATCATTTCGTAGTCAGGTTTCGTCTGACCAAGTGGATCTAATGTCGTATAGCGCCACTGAATCATTCTTCCGGAATTCGCCAATGTTCCTTCCTTCTCTAAGAACGAACGAGCCGGCAAATATACGACTTCTGTCTGAATTGTCGATGGATCAACACCCGGTTTCTCCCAGAACGATGCTGTCTCCGTCATAAACAGATCGGCTACGACTAGCATTTCCATTTTTGTGAGCGCTTCGTGAACTAGATTCAAGTTCGGGCTGGTTATCATAGGGTTCTGCCCCATGACATACAGCATTTTCATCGCTCCTTCAATCGCCGTCTCAAAGATACGGAAAATTGAATAGTTGGCTGTGCCATTTTTCTTTCCTAAATAGTTAAATCCAAAATCATTGTCCGGTGTAGCATTATCACCAAACCAGGCTTTCAGCAAATTCACCAAGAACGTACGGCGGAACGTTCCAGAGGCATTTGTCCATGTGTCAATATCCGGCATATTATGGTTCGGATAGTTCAGATAGCCCGGCAAGTAATTAAACAAGCACGCCATATCTGTCGAACCTTGAACATTAGGCTCTCCGCGAAGAGCGTTGACACCGCTACCAGGTTTCCCCACATTACCCGTCAATAATTGCAACACGCCAAAGGAACGTATATTCTGTACCCCTACAGTATGCTGCGTCATCCCTAACGCATACATAATCGTACCTGGGCTGTTTTCCACATATGTGTCGGCAATTAATTTAATCGTTTCGACCGGTACTCCGCTGATATCGGAAGCTGTCTGGAAATCGTACCGTTTGAAAAATTGTTTAATTTTGCTGAACACACATCTCGGATCATCAAGGCTTTCAGCTCTCAAAGGATTACCCGTCTCATCAAGTTCATATCCCCATGAAGAAGTGTCGTATTTAAATTCCTTTGCATTATAACCGGTGAACAATCCGTCATGGAAATCGAAATCTTCGTCAGCAATTAGCAATCCATTCGTATGGTCTAAGATAAACTGCTCATCATACAACTTATTCTCAAGAATATAGTTGATAATCGAGTTCAAAAACGCAATATCTGTACCTGGACGAATCTGCGCATAAATATCGGCAATTTTCGATGTTCTGGTGAATCTTGGGTCAACGTTGATGACGATCGCACCTTTTTCCTTAGCACGCATTACCCATTTCATGGACATCGGATGATTTTCCGCTGCATTACTGCCTTCGATCAGAATTACCCTTGCATGTTGCAAATCAAGCCAGTGATTGGTCATAGCACCACGACCGAACGAAGCTCCCAAACTGGGAACAGTCGGGCTGTGTCAGACTCGAGCCTGATGTTCTAAGAATGGTGTACCTAACAAACGCGCCATCTTAGTGAATAAATAACACTCTTCGTTGTTATTCTGTGCACCACCTAAGAAACTGAGTGCATCCGTACGATTGACACGATACGTCTGTCCGCCAACCGTTTCATCTGTGATCCAGTGCTTTTCACGAATCTCGAGAATTTTGTCCGCAATTTTGTCGATAGCAGTATCCCAAGATATTTCTTGCCATGCGTTACTACCCGGCGCACGGTACAACGGAGTCGTTACACGCTGATCAGAGTTCGGTACTGCTGACATCGCAGCTCCTTTACTACACAGTGCTCCCTCGTTGATGATGTGATCAGGATCTCCTTCTAGGTTGATCATTTTCCCATTTTTCTCGTGACAAATCATTCCGCATCCGCAAGAACAAAATGTACACACTGATGTGTACTCTCTGGCACCTTCAAGTTTAAACTGTTTAGTTGAGGCCTCTACTTTTCCCACATCAAAGCCTAAGTCAACTAAAGCTAAACCTACACTTGCCGTTCCCGTCAATTTAATAAACTCTCGACGTTTCAGTTTCACATCTACCCCTCCCTTTCTATCGTTAAATTTAGTGATTCTGCACCATTATGCTGTTTTTGACATAATGACTGCAAAAATATATAGCTCATCATGTACACATGACTGTGCTACATAATTAGATATTACCAGCAAAATGACTATTATGTCAATGCTGACACAATAGTCATTTGCATCTATCTTTTCTAAATATATTTATTACTTATTTCATTCATACGGATTTTGTCGAAAAATTAACTATTTACAATTTAATTTATTCCATTATTTTATAGTTATTTATAACTATTTATACCTCATATAATTGATAGCCAATGCGTTTATAACCGTTATTCTTGGCTATCATATCCAAGTGCAGCGTCGACCAGTCGTTGAGAGCAATGTGTTCAACTCCGGAATGGGTATACGTTTTCAGATAACCTTGACATTGATCACAAATTTCAATACAAAACTCACTTTCATCTGCCAGTGTTATGATTTTGAGCTTTTGATCGTTTGCACTCTGGCAAAACGGACAATGATTTCTGCGGTATGTCCATTGCATTTTGCAACAGCCGCACACCAAAATTCGCGCTTCCTCGTTAGATTCTTGAGCAATCTGCGCCATACTCGGCAACTGCCCGCATACTGGGCAGTACGTCCGATTCCACCCTACCTCCGCCAAGGAGTGCCCCATCCGCATTTTCAACGGCTCCAACACGAACTCCAAAGTATTCCATATCAGAAATGTGACGATGCCGCGATGAACCGAGACGAATTCCGCAGCAGTCAATTCATCTCCCCGCAATATTTCTTGAATATACTCGTGTAAAATATCCCTATTATCAAAGAAGAATACTTGCATCTTTCGCGCCTGATATCTCATTTCATCAGAGAATCCAAAGTCTATCATCAAGTCCGATATTTTCATGAAAATTCTGCCGACCTGCTCTACCATTTCGTCTGTCATTACCCCCGCTCTCAAAGCCGGTATACCCCGTTTCAATTCACGCACGGCAAAATCCCAATCAAACATAGTATGATCCCCGTTTTGCTCTTCTTTAAACAATTCTTCTCTGCATCTAACCGCCAGAGCATTTTGAAAATCAGCAATATTTTTAAGATACGGGTGTTTTTCCACCCAATCCGCCATTTTTTTATCATATATGTTCATCATTTTGCCGCCTTTTTTGTATTGATTGCTCATTTACAATCTTTGTTTTGCATAAAAAATATATAATGTCCATTATGTTTTTTATAACATAATCGGAGCAAAAAATAAACACTTAATAAAAAAAGATGCATATCCGTGTAAAAGCTTACCGTATTTCAACAACGTAATCATCATCGATATAATAAAAACTAACATAGATATATAGCAAATACGGAACAGCATTATAATATATCTTGTTAGTTTTCATTTAATTATATTTAATTTCAGCAAGTGCCTATGATTCTAATCCTACACAATAACCGTTTAATTACATTTTTTCATACATCGATGCACCTATATCGACCGGCTTGCTGAAATACACCGACGTCGTTACCAATACATCCGCGCCACAAGCAGCGTACTCCTCTACATTGGAAATGTTGATTCCACCTGCAGCCAAATGAACAAGACGGGGATTTTGCTGCTTAACTTGTGCGATTACAGTTTGTAAGTGATGCGGCGTAAATTTATCGTACTGAATGCCGTCTACATTCCCCCGACAAAACATCAGTGCTTGTTCTTCATTTTCCACTTCTACAATAATCTTCTTTTCACTCACAGAATTTCGCAATGTTGCGAGCTTACGCAAAAAGAGATCATCAGAATCAAAAAAATTTCTATGCTGTTTAAAAATCAAGATCGTCTCCGAAAGACCTAGGCGGTGGACGACGGCACCGCCGCATAAAACAGCCTTAATTGACATCGCTTTTGTTCCCGGCATCGTCTTTCTTGTCGTAGCCACCGCAATTTCAGGGTTAACCTGTTTTGCTTTGTCCACCAAACATCTCGTCCGTGTGGAAATGCCGGAATAATACTCAAAAATATTGAGTGCAACTTTCCAAAGTAGATGCAATCCTTCCGCCTTACCGGATATCTTCATAAAAACTTGTTGCTCCAGCAATTCCGTTCCCGAGGAAACAGTTTCCAAAACATGCACCCCGAGCTTACTCGCCATACGTTCCACTTCTTCTGTCCCACATATGACCAACGGCTCCCGCGATCGAAACTCCAACACACCCGTTTTCGCACCGATTTCCAAAGACATCGTTGTCAAATCAAAATAAGGAACATCCTCTTTAAGCCACTGATCGAGCGTAGAGTCGGAAATATACATACTGCTCACTCCTACTATAAACTAATTTTTCTACTAGTATAACCTACATTTCCTTCGGCTTTATATACATATCTCCTATTTCCGTAGCAGTCAGACAAACGCCCATATCATATAGTGATTGCAAATTTTCTTCTGTCATTACCTCGTGCGGTCGACCTTCTGCCATGATTTCTCCGTCTTTGAGCATCAAAATATAGTCCGTTACACTGAGTGCCAAATTCGGATCATGCATCGCCATAATGGCCGCAACATTGTGTTCATTACTAATACGTTTAACGAGCTGCAGAATTTGGTGCTGGTTTTTAAAATCAAGATGGGAGGTCGGTTCATCGAGAATAAGATATCGCGCGCCCTGTGCGATTACTCGCGCCATTAAGACCATCTGTCTCTCTCCACCACTAATCTCCATAAAGTTTTTATTCCACAGATACTCAATGCCGATGGTCGCCAATGCATCCCTCGCTATTTCATAATCGTCATCCTTCGGACGCTCCAAATAGCGCAAATGCGGATTTCTTCCCATGACAACCATTTCCAGCACTCTATACGGAAAAATCCCACGATTTTCTTGCGGCACAAAACCTAAATATTTCGCAATCGCCGCTTTGGAATCACGATGGATATCCAGCGTAATACCATCTGCTTCAATCAATACTTCCCCTTTGTCCGGTTTGAGCAAACCATTTAACAATTTAAGCATCGTCGTCTTACCGGAACCATTGCGTCCCAAAAAACCATATACTTTCCCCGGCTCAATGAGCACACTGACATCTTTGAGAATTTCCCTACTGTGATATGAAAATGCCATATTTTTCGCCTTCAACATACTCCATCCATCCCATCATCTAACCTGACTAACTCGGCGTAAGTCTCCTCCCCTTTAGGTGGGTTCCAACGCCGACTAAGTCATGCATTTGCAGTTCTACAATTTAGATGGAGCAAAAGCATCTCCACCTAAATTAAGAACTTGCTTTAACGATTCCACGCCTTGTGCGTTCGTTTAATCAACAAATATGCAAAAAACGGTGCTCCCAACGCTGCTGTTAAAATACTGATAGGGATTTCGCTCGTCGTCAAATTGCGCGCCAAGTCATCCATCAAGAGAACGAATCCGCCTCCAACCAGAGCCGCCATCGGAATGGACACCGTATGCTCCGATCCTGTGAGCATTCTAGCAATATGCGGTATCACCAGCCCAACCCAAGCAATTGTCCCAGCCGCACTAACGGAGATCGCCACAAGAAATGTCGTCGATGTAATCAAAACAAACCGCAGAAGTTTCACATTCAAGCCGAGTGCATTGGCTTCATCATCACCTAGAGAAAGCAAATCCAACTTCCATGATAAGAGATATATAATAATCATAAACGGCACGACAGTGAACAGCAATACCAGCGCAATCTCCCAATTCGTCCGGAAAAATCCGCCCATGATCCAGAAAATAATCGCCGGCAATTCATTGTACGGATCTGCCGTATATTGTACAAAGGAAAGTGCCGCCGTGAAAAATGCCGATACGACCATCCCCGCCAAAATGAGCATAATGGTCGGTTCCCCTTTGCTGGCTGTCGATATTCCATAAGCAAACGCCATTGCGACAACGCCAAATATAAACGCCATAATCGAAACCGAATAGACAGAAGCAAAGGGGAGCAGGATTCCTAACGCCGCTCCAAAGCTACATCCGGAAGTAACACCAAGGATATCGGGTGAAACCAGCGGATTGCGAAACATCCCCTGAAACACCGTACCCGCTACCGCTAACGATGCCCCAACGAGCAGCGCAACCAAGACCCTCGGTAAACGAATATGATAGAACACAGATATCGCAGGGTCGTTCCAATCCAAAGATGCTTTATCAAAAATACCCGTAACTAACAACTGCGCAACCTTGGCTATCGGAATCGGGTATCTCCCCCATCCCAAAGACACGAGAAAGATACCGACTACCAATGCTAAGACAATGAAAAAGAAAGGCTTATTCAGTTTATTTCTGCTAACGAATGCTGACGGCGTTCGATTCATCTAAATTTCCCCCAAGTTCTGTAAAAGTCTTACCATAAAACTTCTTATGGTAATCATCTACCTCCGCTTGAAGATCCAGATCGGCGAATTCTGCCGGGTGCATTGTTTTTGCCATCCACAAAATACCTAGAACCGATAGCGGTTCTGGGAAGTCCCAAGACGTAATATTAGCCGGGAATTTATAGACGTTGCCGTCTTGCACTGCTTTTACCGTATGAAGCCCTGCTTGTTTCTTCAATTCTGTAGCCAAATCTTCATCAAAAAATTGTGTCGCAAAGAAATATTCCGGATTCCAACCGACTAATTGTTCCGCAGAAACATCCTGCCACCCATAACCAGCTAACGCACTTGCCGCATTCTTTGCCCCTGCTTGAACAATTAATGAGTTCTGATAGTACTCTCCACCCACCGTGTTGAGCAACCCTCCTGAACCTGCCATATATGCCACTGGAAGTTCTTCCTCAGGGATATGAGCCAGTCTCCCAGCAATCATCGCAATCGTATCCTCATAATACGCAATGACTTCTTTAGCTTGCTCCTGATGTCCAATGACTTCTCCCATGATCAAAGTAGCCTGCTTCATATCTTCTGCCGATTCCGGCACTAACACAAATGCCGCAATCCCTTGTCGCTCCAATTGAGCAATGACCGGGTCCGTATCTGTGCCTTGCCAGACAAATACAACGTCTGGCTGTGCCGCTACCATCGTTTCTACATTCAGTCCTCGGCGATTTCCTACTTTCGCCACATCGGCAATTTCCGGATATATCCCTAATAAAAATGCGTTTTCCGTAGAGTGATTATCGGCACCGACTAATTTTTCCTGTCCGCCAATCGCAAACAGTAATGATGTACTTGGACGCCACGTCGTAATTACGCGGTCCACCACATTCGGCAACTCCACCTGACGACCTGTCTGATCAGTAATGACTCGCTTGTTATCTGCCGGTTGCTCCGGTGTTGTTGATTGTACAGGAGTTGCATTTTCCTCTATTCCACTGCTCTCCTGTGCCTCGTACCCATTGTCTGATTGCTTGTCTTTCGAACATCCTGCCATAACAGCCATAGCCAAAATCAACGTAAACACTACTACCGCACTTACTACCTTTTTCATATGTACTACCCCTCTCCCTATAATTTATATTTCATATGATGCTTTTTGAAGCATCATGTATATGTCAAACTACTAGATTGTCTCTGAAAATACTCTATCTTTACATCTCTGAAATGTTCTATCTCTACGTCTCTTGAATACTAAATAATTCTTCTACAGACATTTTCCCAATACTTTCTGCATCCTTTTCCCGAATTGAAGGAGCGATACAGGTAATCACCAGTGCCTTCTCCCCTTTTCTCCAGACACTTCGATATATGACTTCGTCTGCTTGCACTCCGTCTTCCAGTATCTCAAAAGAGAATCTCGGAGGATTTGCTACCCTAGCTCTGCTTAACCCTTGTAACGTATCGATAAGGCAAGCTGAGCCACTCACGTGCAACGAAATATCTGAGTTGCTTATTTTCCCTAATCTTTCATCAGCGACTACTGCCATGCGTACACCGATCATCAAATCTGCACACAATTCCTGATGATGACGCAGTGCCTCTTCGATAAACCAATCTTTCTTCATTTCCGGCGTTGCCGGTCGAATATCAGGTGTCTCAGGAGAAAAAACGATATCTTTCTGAAAGTACGGTTTAATATCCAAAATCGGTGTACCATCTACAGCATCAAATTTTGATACATAGAGTCTATTCCCTTCCACTCTGTCGAATTCCACAAGTGACAAGCCAATTGGATTCGGTCTAATCGGGGCACGTAAACTAAAGACCCCAAATTTAGGCAACTTGGGGTCGATTCTTACAGGTGCTGTCAATAATTGGTCGCGGTTCGCTTGGTGAAACCAAGATAATATCCACAAATGGGAATTTTGTTCAATACGCGTCAATCCCTCGACATATTTAGGATCTAATTCTATGATCGCTGATTTGCCATGGATCGGCATATTGGCAGGATTATCGTAATCCGAAATTACATATCCGACAGGCTCTATTTTTATATCCATCCTCATTCCCTCCAAAAACAAAATTTTACCTTTCTAATATATATATTCACCCGTAATAAATTGTCTGGTTTTTTCATGCTCGGGATTACTGAAAATCAGCTGTGTATCGCCTGCTTCGACGATTCTCCCATCTTCAATGTAAATCGTCTGGTCTGCAATGCGCTTCGCCTGAAACATATTATGGGTAACCATAATAATTGTGAGATTCGACGAGTCGCGCAAACGTTTTAAGAGCGATTCGACGAAGATGACATTTTGCGGATCGAGTGCCGCTGAAGGTTCGTCCAGTACAAGAACCTGCGGATGTGCCGCTACTGCCCTCGCAATAGACACTCTCGCAGCCTCACCACCGGAAAGCCCACGGACATTGCGGTTCAGCAATGGCTCTAAATGATACTCTGTGATCAATTCTTGCACGCGTTGCGCACGTTTCTCCCGACTCCATTGACGTATTTTCATCGGGTATTCCAAATTATATTTTACAGTCCCTTGAAACAAATACGGCTTTTGCCAGCAACAAGCGATTGACTCATCCGTTCCTAACAATTCTTTGCCCTTGAAAAACACAGTGCCCTCCACTGGTCTTTCGATTGCCGTCAACAGTTTTAACAACGTACTTTTGCCGGAACCGTTTGGACCAAGGATGCCATGGATCTGATTTTCGCCAAATGTATGGTGAATTTCTTTTAAAACTATATTCCCTTGGTAACCATGTTGTTTAATTTTAACTTCAAGCATACAGGCCGACCCCTACCTTTTCTGAAAAGTGTACACAAGACTGTTGACGATATACGATATCAATAGCAGTACCAGCCCGAATGCCATTGCTACGCCAAAATTCCCTTGGCGCGTTTCGATGACAATCGCCGTCGTCAGTACGCGCGTAGCCCCGGCGATATCTCCTCCGACAATCGTCACGGCACCAACTTCAGCGATGACCCTGCCAAAGGCAGCGGCAATGGCGACAATAATCCCTACTTTCGCCTCACGAATCGTCATCCAGATCGCCTGACCTTTACTGGCTCCCAATCCCTTCGCCGTCATCATCACTTCTTGATGCCTTTCTTCGATTGCCGTTGCGGTAAATCCGGCGATAATCGGCGAGGCAAGGATGAATTGCGCTATAACCATGGCAGACGGTTTATACAATATATACACATAGTCAGCTATAATCCCTCTTCGGGAAAGTAACAAATATACGATCAGTCCAATAAATACCGGCGGCAAGCCCATAAATACATTGATCAGTTTGATAAAAAATTTTTTGCCGATGAATTGATGCGTTCCGATAAAAGCGCCTAAGAATATCCCGAATATCGATGCAAAGAAAATTGCCGTAAGCGATACCCGCAGTGATACACCGACTACTTCCAGTAGATATGGATCTAGGCTGACCATCATTTTTATTGCCGTTTCAAATGCTTCGTAAAAATAATCCATAATGACTCCTTCGCAGATGAAAAATGTCCAATTTGCGACAATGGGAGTTAAACTCTAACGACGAGTCAACTCCAATTGTCAGCATTGCTATTTTAAATTTTCTACACTATATCTCTTATTCAGCAAAGAACAATTGCTTTCCAGATAATTGGAAACCATTAATCAGATCTTTTCCTTTTTGTGAAGTGATGAATTCCGCAAATGCTTCCGCGCCTTCATAGTTCAAATCTTTGTGAACTTCCGGATTGACTGGAATAACTCCATAAGGATTCAGTAACTTCTCGTCACCTTCGATGACGATTTCTAAATCAATGTTGTCTTCCATTTTAATGAATGTTCCACGATCAGAAAGTGTGTATCCTAACAGCTCATTCGCCATGTTAATGGTGTCTCCCATGCCCTTACCGACATTCTTGTACCAGTCGCCTGTAGGCTCTATAGAAAGGCTCTTCCATACTTCTAACTCTTTCTTATGTGTACCGGAATCATCTCCGCGTGAAACAAAATCGTATTTCCCTTCGCTTGCTAATTTGTTAAACGCTTCTTCGATGCTCAATCCTTTGATTCCAGCTGGATCTTCTTTTGGTCCAAGGATGACGAAATCGTTGTACATTACGTCACGACGATTAACGCCGAATCCTTCTTCAACAAACTTATCTTCTGATGCGCGCGCATGCACGAGAATTACGTCGGCATCTCCATTTTTACCATGTTCAATCGCTTGCCCTGTTCCCACAGAAATGACTTGTACTTTAATGCCTGTCTCTTCTTCAAACACAGGCAACAACTCATCCAATAGACCTGTATCTGCCGTACTCGTTGTAGTCGCTAATATGAGATTCTTATTGGCAAATTCTTTCTTCGGTTCTTCTTGTTTAGGCTCTTCCTGTTTTGGTTGTTCAACAACCGGCGGCGTTGGATTTTGATCAGCTTCTGGAGCTTTAGTACCGCAACCGACAAGTACAGCTACAAGCATCGATAACATTGCCAGTATGTACAAGCCTTTTTTCCAGTTAAATTTTTGTAACATTCGTATAAACCCCCCTGTATATTTTACACTTTAATGTAATGGATTGACAAAAGCAGAATGTCTATGTCCCTCTTAGCATATGTGTTTTCCGGAACATAATGACTATATCTTACTACTCAATCCACATTTTCATACTACTATACAGATATTGTACTGTCAACCGACTTTGCTAGATTTAAACGAAAAATAGCGAAGGTATGGTCGGACCTTCGCTCGTTTCATTATGTCTTTATAGGCATAATGCTTTGAAAAAATACGCTCACTACAATTTGGGGATCATAGGGAGAGCATATTGTAAGCTATAAAAGTGTAATAACAATGTTCTATGCCTCTTGAAGAGGTTGCATTGATTTATAAATATCGGACCACGCGCGCCGCGAAAACACCGTCTTCACGCCGACATCTTTAGCCCGGTCTTTAATAATTTGACATAAATTGTGCCCAATATAGTCGGTCAAAACTAACACTACATCAGTTTCTTGGGGAATGTGCACTTGTCTGTGCCGCGTCTTACGACCACTGATATGTTCGATTTTATTGTATCCTAAGCTTTTTAGATTTTTGTCAATATTGCCCAAACTATCTCCGCCTACTACCAATAAAACCGACATAACTTCACCCTTCCCGATCATAGCCAATATTGAGCGTCATGCAATTACTAGTTTCATTATGTAACAAAAGACATAATGAATGTAAAAAATAAAGAACTATATGAGTATTCTTGACTACAAGGATACCATGCAGTTCTCATTATGTCAATAATAACATCGCAAAAACATTGTAAAAATTTATATGTATTTCCCGTGTACTATCTCACAAAGACTTACGCTCCCTGAATCGTTCTATAAATATCCGACCATGCGCGGCGAGAAAATACCGTTTTTACACCAATTTCTTTTGCCTTATCCTTAATGCTTTTACAGAGATTATGTCCGACAAAATCCGTCAGTACCAAAACAACATCCGTCTCATTGGGAATACCGATTTGTGTATGCTTTTTCTTTCTTCCACTGATATGTTCAATGTTCTCAAAACCCAATCCTTTTAAATTCTTATCAATATTTCCTAGTCGATCTCCACCGATTACTAAAATAGACATGTTCACCGCTCCTTTTTAAGTTATTACTTATTCTCCGTAAATTGAATATATATTTCATCAATTCGATTGATAACGATTATCATTATTGATTATTATAATACTCGATTTATTTTTATATGTCAAGTTTTTATAGAAACTTCTTATAATGTTTTTTATACTTTTTAAAAAGTATAAAAATGCAGATGCGAAATGTTATCGCATCTGCTCTTCTGTAAACCAGTTTATATGGCTAAACATTCACACCTAGATTCATTGATTGCTCCATGTTACTGCTAATTCTTTGCCGTTGTAATCAACGGTGATGACCCCATGTTCCAGTACTTCTCCGCGAATGAGCACACGTGCTACCGTTGACTCTATATGGCGCTGAATAAAGCGCTTCAACGGTCGTGCTCCATATACAGGATCATATCCCTGATCACCGATATATTGAATAGCGGTCTCTGTAAACTGCAACCGTATATGACGGTCCTGGACACGTTTTTGCAAATCTGCAAGCAACAGCTTAATGATTTCACCGATCTGTTGTCTTTGCAAAGGTGTGAACATAATCAGTTCGTCAATGCGATTTAAAAACTCCGGACGGAAGTGACTCCGCAATTCACCCATAACCAAATTACGCGCGGATTCCGTAATCTTTCCTTGCTCGTCAATGCCTTCCAGCAAGTACGAAGATCCGATATTTGATGTCATAATGATCACGGTATTTTTAAAGTCTACTGTACGTCCTTGAGAATCTGTAATTCTTCCATCGTCGAGCACTTGCAACAGCACATTAAACACGTCATTATGCGCCTTTTCAATTTCGTCGAACAATATGACTGCATACGGTTTTCTTCGAACTGCTTCTGTCAATTGTCCACCCTCATCGTACCCGACATACCCCGGCGGCGCCCCAATTAAACGCGATACGGAATGTTTCTCCATATACTCACTCATGTCAATACGAATAATATTATCTTCACTGTCGAAAAGTGCCTCCGCCAATGTTTTAGCAAGCTCGGTTTTTCCGACACCAGTCGGACCGAGAAACACAAAAGAGCCAATCGGTCTTCTCGGGTCTTTGATTCCCGCGCGCGCCCTGATAATCGCGTCGGAAACGAGCTCAACGGCTTCGTCCTGACCGATCACTCGCTGGTGAAGCACATCTTGCAAACGCAGTAACTTTTCGCGCTCACCTTCCACTAATTTAGCAAGCGGAATGCGCGTCCAACGCGAGATAATTTTGCTGATTTCCTCATCATCTACAACTTCACGCAATAATGCCTGACCATTTTGCCGGCTGCGTAATTGCTCTTCTTCCTGCTGCAAACGTTTTTCCATTTCCGGCAATTTCCCGTATTTAAGCTCTGCGGCACGATTGAGATCATATTGGCGCTCTGCCTGCTCAATTTCGTGATTAACCTCTTCCAATTGTTTGCGCAAATCACGGACATTTTGAATGGCATTCTTTTCATTTTCCCATTGGACGTGCATACTTGACAGCTGTTCTTTGTAATTTGCCAATTCTTTTTGTAACGATTGCAAGCGTTCCTTGCTCGCAGGGTCTGTTTCCTTTTTCAGTGCCGCTTCTTCAATTTCCAGCTGCATGACCTTGCGTTTTACTTCGTCAAGCTCCGACGGCAGCGAATCAATTTCTGTACGAATCATCGCACATGCCTCATCCACAAGATCGATTGCTTTGTCAGGTAAAAATCGGTCTGTAATATAACGATCCGACAGCAACGTCGCCGTCACTAACGCATTATCCAAAATTTTAACGCCGTGGTATACCTCAAACCGTTCCTTTAATCCACGTAAAATAGAAATAGTATCTTCTACCGTAGGCTCTTCCACCACCACCGGTTGGAAACGTCGTTCCAGTGCGGCATCCTTTTCTATATACTTACGGTATTCATCAAGCGTCGTCGCACCGATGCAGTGCAGCTCGCCCCGTGCAAGCATTGGCTTTAACAAATTACCGGCATCCATCGCGCCCTCTGATTTTCCCACGCCAACAATCGTATGCAATTCATCGATAAATAATAAGATGTTTCCTTCGCTTTTCTTGATTTCCTGAAGTACGGCTTTTAATCGTTCTTCAAACTCACCGCGATACTTTGCTCCGGCAATCAGCGCTCCCATATCAAGCGAAAATACTTGTTTATTCTTCAAACCTTCGGGAACGTCGCCGCGGACGATACGCTGTGCCAATCCTTCTACAATCGCTGTTTTTCCTACACCCGGCTCACCGATCAATACCGGATTGTTTTTGGTCTTTCGCGAAAGAATCCGGATGACATGACGGATTTCACTATCACGACCGATGACCGGATCCATTTTATTATTCTTTGCTTCCTGAACTAAATCTCGTCCGTATTTTTCAAGCACTTCATATGTCGATTCCGGCGTCGTACTCGTCACCCTCTGATTCCCCCTTATCTCCGTGAGTGCTTTCAGCACTCGTTCTCTTGTTATCCCTAGCTTTTTGTAAATTTGACCGATATTGCGGCTCTGTGCTTCTTCGAGACTCGCTAAGAAAATATGCTCTACCGATATATATTCATCATTAAATGCTTTTGCTTCGTCTTCCGCTTTGACCATCACTTGGTTCAATGATTGCGATACATAAATTCGTCCCGCTTCTACCCCGCTCCCCATGACCTTAGGGCGCCGTCGTAATCCAGCATCAATCTCCTGCACCAGCGTGTCTGCGGCGATTCCCATCTTCTGCAGCAAGCGCGGTAATAAGCCGTCCGGCTGTTCCAGGAAGGCGAGCATGACGTGGTCTATGTCAACTTCTTGATGCTGATAGCGGATCGCTTTTGTTTGCGCCGTTTGCATTGCTTGCAACGCTTTTTCTGTAAAACGATTGGCATCCATAAATATCCCCCCACAGCGGATTCGCTTATTTATAATTGCGAAATACCCTCACCATATTATGATCAGGAAATGCTTTCACAATTATTTTAGCATAATTTGTCTTTTGATTTTTATTATAGGTCTACTTTGGTCAAAAGTCAAGTAAGGTCAAACAAAAAAATGCACGACAGA
This sequence comes from Bacillota bacterium, assembly GCA_023388635.1. Taxonomy (GTDB): domain Bacteria; phylum Bacillota; class Bacilli; order Desulfuribacillales; family Desulfuribacillaceae; genus JAEWFW01. The sequence goes on along the minus strand of JAEWFW010000013.1, from coordinate 12,103 downwards.
ATTCTGTCGTACACACAGGGAGTTATGGGAGGGTTATATTTTATCATATGCTAAACAACATATAACGTGACAGTAAACGATCAGATACCTTTATAGCATTCTCTAAATTGCTGCAAATATCCATCAAGCTCAGCTAAATATGCCTGTGCGAGCTGAACATCAAAATCCGGCGTTTTTCCTATCCTTTCTAAATTAAGTGCCAAAGAATATGCTTCCTCAAAGCCGATATTCCCCAACTCGCCTTTTAGCCCGTGCGCCGCATTCGCTAACATTGCTCCATTCCTTTGTTCTATGGCTGATTGCATAGTTTGCAAGTCTTGCGGATAGTCCTCAAGAAAAACATCTAAAATTTCTAAAATTAGTGCTTCATCTGTAAAATGTTCCCGCATATGTCGTAAATACGTGTCTATATCAAATTGACGTGTCCATCGTTGAATCATCTCATATAATTGTTCCCGATTAATCGGCTTGGAAAGATAGTCGTCCATGCCGATTTGCAAATATTTCTCTCGATCACCTTCCATCACATTGGCGGTCATCGCAACAATTGGAGTTTTCTTACGCCCTGTCTCTCTTTCTATGGAACGTATGCGTTGCGTCGCTTCCATGCCATCCATTTCCGGCATCGATATATCCATTAAAATGACATCCACATGTTCTTGCAGAAAATACTCAATCGCCTTTTTCCCATTATCAGCAATGACAACATGCCACCCCATGGCTTCCAAGATAGCCCGCCCTAACTTTTGGTTCATCACTTTATCTTCCACCAATAAAATTTTAATGGCACGACTACCGCCCGCTTCCAGACCGACTTCGGCGGATGCCGCTTGTTGTGCAGAAGATGTAACTTGCTGGGTAGATGCAACTTGCTGATCAGATGTGATTGACTGCCGCAGATCATCAGAAGCACTTTGGGTTAATGGCTGATCGTTTTCGGCAATGCTGTTTCTATTGGCAATCGCGTTGACAATGATATTATGCAACTCCGATTGCTTCACCGGTTTCGTCAGGTACGCCGCAAGCCCCAGCTCCTTACATTGCTGTGACGTTCTGTAAATATTTGCCGACGACAACATCATCGTCACAATCTTCCGCAGCTTAGGATTTTGCTTGATTTCCGCGAATACCTCAAAGCCATCCATCTGTGGCATTTGCAAATCTAGCAACACCAAATCATATGGACGATCTCTCTCGATAGATTGATTCAAAATATCAAGTCCGGTACGCCCACTCTCGGCGGTCGTCACTTGGATTCCCCAATTTCCAAGCATTTCCCGCAGTATTTTGCGATTTGCCCGATTATCATCAATCACGAGTACTTTCAGATCCTGTAGACCTTGTTCGGCAATTGCTTCCGCGTATACATCTTTTTTGTACTCACTTTGCAGAGTGAACGGCAAGGTAAAGTAGAACGTGCTGCCTTTCCCGACGACGCTCGTTACCTCGATTCTTCCTCCCATCAATTCTACTAAGTGTTTCGATATTGCCAAACCTAGTCCCGTGCCTTCATATTGGCGTGACAAAGAGCCGTCTACTTGGCTAAAACTCTTAAACAACTTATCCATTTTATCATCAGGTATTCCGATGCCTGTATCACGGATGGAGAAACACAACTCAACAGTCTGGTCCGAAAGCATACCGATCTGTTCTACCGTGATTTCCACTTCGCCTGTATCTGTGAATTTAATCGCGTTACCGACCAAATTGATGAAAATTTGTTGCAAACGCAACGGGTCACCGACTACCTGGACAGGTACACTATTATGAATATAGGTGACAAGCTCCAGCCCCTTGCCATGAGCATTGACAGACTGAAAGCGTGCTATTTTTTCGATCAATTCACGCAAATCAAAACCTATATTATCTAACTTCAATTTGCCTGCTTCAATTTTCGAATATTCCAGTATGTCATTAATAATATCCAGCAATGAGAATGCGGAATCGCGCACCATGGTTATGTATTCACGCTGTTCCTTCTGCATATCCGTATTGAGAACGAGTTCTGTCATGCCAATAATCACATTCATCGGTGTTCGTATTTCATGACTCATATTTGCTAGAAACTCACTTTTCGCCTTAGACGCTTCTTCCGCCGTTGTCTTCGCGCGGACAAGCTCATTTTTCACAGTATCTTCATTAGCAATGTACGCTTCTAAAGAAGCTGCCATTTGGTTAATTGCATTCCCTACATGTGCCAGTTCATCTTGGGCTGTCATGTGAATACGTGTATGCAAATTTCCTTGCGCCATTTCCCCCGTTCCTTTACGCAATGCATAAATGGAACGCTGTGCCGAATAGTAGGAACCGAGGAACATATACAGACCGATCAGACCGATGACAAATACCATGCCAATAATGATTCGTTGATTTTTATGCAAATTCTGTACATTCTGTAGCAAATCGTCGGAAAATTCCATCGTGATCGCTTCATATAGCAGCATATTAGCGCTCATCACCTGGTTCACTTGACCATAGTATTGCAAAGGTGAGACATCATAGCTGCCGACCGCCAGTAATTCTTCCCGGATCGTCATCAGCAATTCTTCTGTCTGCCGCTGTGCCGACGAACGGAATTCTTCTATCGTACGATTGATTTCGTAATTATGCTCATTCCCCATAATGATAAAATTTCTGTCGATCTTTTCCCAGATACTTGCAATCACATTCACATGCAGAATCAACCTCTGACGGTCTGAATCAGACATTGACTTCTTTTCTGTAATCCGTACGCCAAGGGCTCCTATTTGTGCAAGCTCTTCTATCATTTCCGGCATCTCTTTGATGATGCTCGTCGTCAGATAGTAACGATAGCGTTCTACATCGAGTATCAGTCCTGAATGATCTGCCGCTTGCCAGATGATATCGATAATTTTATAAACGATCTCAGTCGACTCTGCCAAAAACTGTTCACGGTCATACACCATCTGTCTGCTGCGGAGGTCTGTCCATGCGTGTTCCACATCCCCAAGCGCCGACTGCATATCTAATAGGTTACGATAGTCCCGTTCCATATTCTTTAATAGCTGTATCTTTTGTTCTATGAGATATTGATTCACACTAATGTCTGTCTCAAACACTTTCACCTTATCATCAAAACCGTAATAAACCATTCCTCGGTATTGCTGAAAATAATGGAGCAATTTTTCAACTTCGGCAATGTATTCTGCACCTACTAGGCGATTCTCTGTCGCGACGACTTCCCGATGCATTTCCAGCAGAAAATACCCCGCAATTGAGATGACACTCAAACCTGCAACCAGCCCAATGACAAGAAATTTTTTAAAATATGTCAACTTGTCCATAAAAGCGACCATTGGTTTCAGAAAAAATTGCATCCCTTGCCTTCCTCTCCCAGAAGATTGATCCTGCATTAAGGCGCTTACCCTATCGATCCCATTGCCTATTTTGTAAAACTGCGGAATACTGTAAACATTGCAATATCATCTTGAAATTTATCCGTACCGGAAAACGCCTGTAGTCCTCCGACTACTGCTGCAATAACATCCTGCTGATTATTATTAGACACTTTACCTAAAATCTCCTCTATCCGTACAACGCCAAACGGCTGTTGTCCCTGTGTATCACATTGTTCTGTCAAGCCATCCGTATAAAAAAATATTCCTTCCCCTTCTTCCAGGTAAGTTTCTATGGTATGGAACGGTTCTTCCAAACCAGTATCATTCTCGTCCCCTGCAAATCTGAAACTCATAATCAATCTGCCTGGGCAAAAAAGTCTGCGTATTTCTTTACCCCCGTACACAATCGGCGCCTGGGCAAAGCCTGCCGAAGAATAGGACAGCCGATGATTGTCCGCATGATACACAGCGACACCAATCGTAATGAAAATCTCGTCAGGAAACCCTTCACGTTTAAATGCCCGTTCTAAAACAGACAGGCATTCTGCCGGCACAAAGGCTTGCTCCCGCTCCGATACCTGAATACTATAATTGGAGATCACTTCCTTCAAAAAGACAGTCAGCATCGCCGCATCGAATTGATGCCCAGTGACATCGGCGATGTACATACACACATCTCCTGAAGGTAACAAAAATGTATTATAATAATCGCCACCTACATATTCTGCAGGTTGATAATACGCATCAAAAGCTATTCCCGGAACTTCCGGAAATTTCGTCGGCAATAACGCTCTCTGGATCCGTTCGGCATTTTTAATACTCTCCATAAGCTGCCAGTTAAGATGTTGTATCTGCTCATAATATTGTTTGACGTTAATCAGCGAACGGACTCTAGCCGTCAGCTCTAACGAATCCACCGGTTTATTCAAAATATCGTCTGCTCCCGCTTCAATGCTACGCAGCTTTGACTGTTTATCTTCCAGTGTAGTGACCATTACAACCGGTATCATCTTCGTTCGTTCACGCTGTTTAATAATTTTGCATACCTCAAAACCATCTAAACGCGGCATGACAATATCAAGCAGGATCACATCGGGAAAATACTGATCGACCAATTCCAATGCCTGCTCTCCATTATCAGCTTGAATAATATTCGTAAATCCGGCATTTTGTAAATGTTTTTCGAGAATCATCCGATTCACCTTTTTATCGTCTACGACTAAAATTGTCGCCTGGCTTTCATCCATCATACAGACCTCCGCGCTTCCCGCATAAGGCATTCAAACTCTTCGGCAGGCAAGGGTTTCCCAAACAGAAATCCCTGTACCTTTTGACATTGTTGTTCCTTCAAGAAATTTAGCTGTTCCCAAGTTTCAACGCCTTCCGCCACAATTTCCAATTGTAAAACCTTCCCCAGAGCAATGACCATTCGCACAATCGCCGCATCATCATGATCGACAGTGACGTCACGTACAAAAGAACGGTCAATTTTTAATTCATTAATCGGCAATCGCTTTAAATAGTTTAGCGATGAATACCCCGTACCGAAATCATCAATCGAAATGCGAATCCCCATTTGCCTCAAAGCCAGCAGCGTTTCCATCGTGTGTGATACATCCCCCATCGCCACACTTTCCGTAATTTCCAGTGTCAACCAGCGAGGCTCCAGACCCGTTTTCGTCACGATCTTCCATACCGTCTCGACCAAGTTTACTTGCTGAAACTGCAATGCTGAGATGTTTACCGACAAATCCATTTCAAGTCCCGCATCATGCCAACGCTTTACTTGTGTACATGCCGTCTCAAGTACCCATTCTCCCAAAGGAAGAATCAAACCCGTTTCTTCCGCTAAAGGGATAAAATCCATCGGCGAAATCATGCCTTTCTCCGGATGATTCCAGCGGACGAGCGCTTCTACACCGCGCACATCCCTTGTATTGCAATTCACATGCGGTTGATAATATACGACAAATTCGCCTTTCTGAATCGCATAGCGCAGTAAATTCTCCATGGAGATTCTCTCTAATGCCCGGGAATTCATCTCCGGATTATAGAAACAATATGTATTATGTTTTTGCTTCGCGGAGCGTTCCGCTGCCGTTTCCGCATTTTTTATAAGCGTATGGGCATCGCCTCCGTCATTGGGATAAAGAGAAATCCCGATATTGATGCCAACAAACACCTTCTGATCAGCAACCAAGAACGGCTCTTTGATACAAAGTAATATTTTCTCCGCAAGGCTCGTAGCATTGCCCTCATGAAGTACCCTAGGCAAGACGATCACAAAATCATCTTCACCCATGCGTGACAACGTTGCATCCTTTTCCACTACAGTACGCAGACGTGTCGCTACGCTTTGCAGAATCATATCTCCTGCATCATAGCCAAACGCATCGTTAATTAACGAAAAATTCCGTAAATTCATAGAGAGGACCGCCGCTTCCCAGCTTTTGATCGCCGCTTGATTTAAAGCGACAGCCAAACGATCCGTCAGCAAAAGTCTGTTGGGCAGATTCGTCAGGGAATCGTAATAGTGCTGCCTCTGGATTGCCTCTTCCATTCTTCTCATGTGAAACAAACGATAGACTCGATGCTTCAACTCCTCCCAATTGATAGGTTTCGCAATAAAATCAGCAGCGCCCGCATGAAACGCCTTTTCAACCGAATGCTCATCCTCTCGATCAGTGAACATCAATATCTGTGCTTGCTTCCCTTCTGGTGACTTCTTGATTTCCTTGCAAGCTTCTAATCCATCCATCACAGGCATGACAACATCCATTAAAATGACATCCGGTTTATGCAGCAAAAATTGCCGGATTGCCGTTTCTCCGTTCTCCGCCTCCACTACCAGATACCCTTCCTTTTCTAGGACATTGCGAATTGCGATCCGCGTTGCACGTCGATCATCGACTACTAATACACGAGACGATTCAGCGCATTCTATATATCTTTCCATCGACTCCCCTACCTGCCTTTACATAATCTTGGCTACTTTTAACCACTTAGAAAAGCTTTTCTATATATTTTATATTTTTATGTATCTATGTCTCTCTTTATATCTCTTATCTTCCTGTACCTATCTTTTTACTTATCTTTATTCGCCGAATGACCCATTCTAGGGCTTGTGTTAATTATATGCACGATTATCAAATCTTATATTTCCAAAATAACTATACTACTTTCATACGATAATATCCATCAACTTTATGGCAAAATAAACAAAAAATCTGATTACCTCAACGGAAATCAGATTGCATAAGTATCATCCATATTTAGTTTACTGCCCCTTAATATCTAATATCTCTTTAATTTGCTCTCTGTATTTAAAATTCTGCCTAGAGCCGGTTAAAATTTCTGAAAAACGATTATTAGGAATCCCGTGTTTTCTACAAAACTCCGCTTGCGTTACGTTCATATCCAAGAGTTTCTTTTTGACTTCAATTCCAAATAACGTCAATCTTTGTTTTGCCATAAATTTGTCTCCTGTTCTAAATAGTGCAGATACATCTACCATCGCTTTTGATAATATATAAAGTAATGCAAAATATGCTATTATGAAAGTGGTAATTTATTCTGCAATTTACATTATATGCTTGATTTCAAGCGCTGTCAAACGAAGATACAATGTGTGGCAGTGACCCGCTGTGACAAGTTTCTACGTTATGATATTTTCAAGCAAAAGGAGAACACTAGGCATATGAAGACCATTGGTGAAAGAATTAAATATTTAAGAACGATCAAGCAAATAACACAAGAGGAACTCGCTGAAAAAACAAATATCAGCCGCGGTAATTTAAGCAATTACGAGAAAAACCGCTTTAAACCTGCCTCTGACTCTATTGTAATTCTGGCAAATTTCTTCAACGTTTCTACCGATTGGCTCCTAACAGGCAAATCTCAACAAACTCCGGGAATAACGAGGACAGCGGAAACAGAAACTACTTTGCAACATACGCTGCGCGCCATGACCGACCAGGACAAACGAGATATACAATTATTTATGGAGTTTTTACAATACAAACGGCAATCTATGTCTAACGAGGAATAGATTATCGCTTTTTTTTAAACAAATTTTGGGAATAAATACCCAAACACACTTCTGCGAACATGCATCACGTGATCTGACCGTTGCATGTCCGCCTTACCTTTTATAGACAATATTGCCGTCGATAAATGTGTATTCGACATTGGCTTTGTAATCAAACGGATGCGCCGACCAAATAACCACATCGGCATCCTTGCCTTCCTCAATCGATCCGACCCGATGACTGATGCCGATATGCTTGGCTGGATTAATGGTGATTGCTTTCAGAGCATCCGTCTCCGATAATCCTTCCTTATGAGCCAATGCGGCACATATCGGCAGATACTGAATGGGAACGACCGGATGATCTGTGAGAATCGACACATTTAACCCTGCATCCGCTAAGATAGCGGCAGTTACAAATCCCATCTCCTGTAACTCAATTTTGGAGCGTCCTGATAACGCAGGTCCTACAGAAACGGAAATGTTTTTGTCACGGAGAAAATCGACGATTTTATGTCCTTCCGTGCAATGCTCAATCGTAATATCCACATCAAACTCATCGGCGATGCGGATTGCCGTCACGATATCATCGGCACGGTGGGCATGCGCTCGCAAGGGAATTTGCTTTTCAAGCACTTTGACGATCGTTTCCATCCCCAAATCCTTTTCCGGCATTTTCTCCGGATCATCCTTTGCCAACCGGCATTTCTTTAAGTACATCTGCCCCTTGAGCAGCTCGCGTCGCAGAACGGCCGCTGTACCCATCCGTGTCGAAGGAAGCTGCTTTTTCTCGCCATATACACGTTTCGGATTCTCACCGAAAGCAACTTTCAGCCCTGCCGATGCCAATACGACCATATCTTCAATAATTGTTCCCACTGTTTTAATGGCGATCGTTTCGCCGCCGATCACATTGGCGCTTCCGGGCATCGTATGGACAGTGGTGATTCCCCCTTTGCGAGCATCGGCAAAGCCCTGCTCGAATGGGTTGATCGCATCAAGTGCTCGCACATACGGTGTTGATGCCTCCGTCATTTCGTTGACATCATCCCCTTCCCATCCGATGCCTTCCTCACAGATACCGATATGACCGTGAACCTCAATCAGCCCAGGCGTGACGTATTTACCTGTCGCATCGAAAATCTCCGTCCCTTCGGGAATATCGATACCTGCATTCCCCACCGCGGCAATCTTTCCGTTTTCGATGATGACGACTCCATTTTCTATAGTTTCACCAGATACAGTTAGTACCGTACCATTTACAATCGCTTTCATTTCCCATTCTCCTTCTGTTGAATACGCTTTTAGCCATATCTATATATTGCATGCTTATTTCATACTCAAAGCAATGCGCTGACGTTTATGATCGATATCAATTACCTTTACTTGCACAATTTGTCCTACTTGTACGATCTCTAAAGGATGTTTTACATATTGATTGCTTAATTGTGATATGTGCACAAGCCCGTCATTTTTCAGCCCGATATCGACAAACGCACCAAAATCGACGACATTCCGCACTGTCCCTTGCAATTCCGTGCCGGTTTGTAAATCTTCCATTGTCAAAACATCGGAACGAAGCAGCGGCTTTTGCAACTCATCGCGCGGATCCCTGCCCGGCTTTAACAATGCCTCGATAATATCCGATAATGTCGGCACACCGATTCCCAGTTGCTTTGCCACTTCCGCCGCCGATATGGCGCGCAATCGTTCGTCCAGTTGCTTCTTGTCTTGCTGTTCACCGCGAATACTATCGGCATCAAAACCCAAATATTGCAGCAATTGCAATGCCGCAATATACGATTCGGGATGAATCGGCGTGCTGTCTAAAGGATCTTTCCCATCACGAATTCGCAAAAAACCAGCGCATTGTTCATACGCCTTATCTCCCAGTCGCGGTACTTTCTTGATTTGCTTGCGGTCACGAAACACGCCATTTTCTTCTCGATAGGCTACAATATTGTTGGCGATCGTCTCGTTGATTCCCGATATATAGCGCAACAACGATACGGAAGCGGTATTGATATCGACACCGACAGCATTAACAACTGTCTCAACGATAAACTGTAAACTCTCAGCTAAGCGTTTCTGACCGACATCATGCTGATACTGCCCGACGCCGATCGACTTCGGATCAATTTTTACCAATTCCGCCAACGGGTCTTGCAAGCGTCTGGCAATCGACGCTGCGCTGCGCTCTGCCACGTCTAGATCCGGGAACTCTTTCTTCGCTACTGGCGACGCCGAATAGACACTCGCTCCCGCTTCATCGACAATAATATACGCAACCTCTCGATCAATCTGCTTGTTTTCTTTCCCATCACGGATCAAATCTGCGACAAATTGCTCTGTCTCTCTGGACGCAGTGCCGTTTCCGATCGTAATAATATCCACCTGAAATTGCTTGATATATGTATAGAAAGTCTTTTTTGCTTTTTCTATGTTAACAATATCCCTTTCCGAATTCTTATTTAAAGGAATTGGGAACGTCACATCCACCTTGAGTAATTTGCCTGTCGAATCGACGACCGCTATTTTACAGCCTGTCCGATATGCCGGATCAACCCCCATGACGACTTTGTCTTTTACCGGTGCTATTAGCAACAGACTTTTCAAATTTGCTTTAAAGATTTCAATCGCTTTCTCTTCGGCAAACTCAGTTTTTTCTTTGCGAACTTCACGTTCAATCGACGGTTCAATCAAGCGCTTATAGCTGTCCGCGAATGTCTGTGCTACTATTTCGCTGACTACGCTGTCCATACGCATTCCCCACAGATGCTGGATCCGCTCGATAAGCGGTTCCGCTTCGACATGCAAGCTGACACGCAATTGCTTTTCTTGTTCCCCTCTGTTAATCGCAAGCACTCGGTGCGATGGGATTTTGGCAATCGGCTCTTCATAATCGAAATACATCTGATACACATCATCCGCCTGATCGTTGACAGCCGTCGTTTTTAATTTGGCATGATTCTGAAAATATTCACGAACACACTGGCGAATAGCCGCCGTCTCAGCGATTTGTTCGGCAATAATATCCATGGCACCTTGGATCGCTTGCTCGACAGTGTTTACCTCTAGCTGCTCATTGAGATATTGCATCGCTACTTCGTTTACGTCGCCCTGGGCAGGCTGCGATGCGATCCAATCGGCAAACGGCTCCAGTCCTTTTTCCTTGGCAGCACTGGCGCGTGTCTTGCGTTTCGGTCGAAACGGCAAATAAAGATCTTCCAACTCCTGCAACTTTGTCGCCTGATTGATTGCCGCCGACAATGCCTCTGTCAATTTCCCCTGTTCGGCAATCACAGCTAGAATTTCTGTCTTTCTCTTATGTAATGAACGCAAATATTCTAAACGCTCCTGCAATGTGCGCAGCATCTCTTCATCCATGGATCCTGTCATTTCTTTACGATATCTAGCGATAAATGGGATGGTATTCCCTTCATCGAGCAATGCAATTGCCCGCTCTGTAAGCTCTTTTTTCCAATGCAACTCTTGCGATAATTGTTGACTGAAATCGAGTTCTTTCATATCGGTGTTCCCCCCTGGCATTATAAATACATACGTAAGCATATCACAAAACTTCGCAAAAATGCATCCTCAGTATTTTTAACAATCTAGAATCATTAGAAAACTATACATATGAGCTAAGAATACGTTATAATCAATATAATATATACAAATCGGAGTGATAATCATGAACTATAGCCAAATTGAAGCATTTGTCGATCTCGTGGAGACGAAGAGCTTTTCACAAACTGCCCAACGTCTTTCCGTGTCACAGCCCGCCATTAGCCAGCGTATTCATGCTTTAGAAAAAAACCTTAATTGTCTTCTGCTCGAGCGCCGAGGCGAGGAACTCGTCATTACCCATGCCGGAAACTATCTCTACGAGCAAGGGAAGAAAATTATCGCTTTGTGGAAAACAACCCATACAACACTAGAGCATATGCAAGTTTCGCTCAACGGAAGTATCCGCATCGGCGCAAGTACTATACCTTCACAATTTTTTATTTCACCGATGATTAAGGCGTTTCGCAATAATTATCCCAACATTCAAACCCAGGTTCATGTTGCCGGTACAGAAACTGTCATTCAATGGCTGGTCGACGATAAGGTTGATGTGGCAATCATCGGATCGTATCCTGCCGATCATTCAGAGTTCGAAATTTTCCCGATTGCCCATGACCAACTGCAAATGATCATCCCTGCCTCACACCCATGGACCAACCGGCCGTCTGTCAGCATAGACGAACTACAAGATGCGACGTTAATTTTACGTGAAAAACAATCGGGAACGCGAAAAATATTGGAAAGTGAATTCCAAAAACTCGGTATCCAATTCAAGCAGTCTAATATTCTAGATGAATTCGGAAGCACAGATGCCGTCATTGCCGCCGTAGAAAATGGCCTGGGAGTATCCTTTGTCTCTAAGTTTGCTGCCGAAAGAGCCATCAAACTCCAACGTGTGTGTTCGATCCCTGTGGATGGTTTGAACATTGAACGAGAATTTTATTTCGCCGCCAAAAAAGAACATCAAGTACTGTCGATCACCAAGTTTTCCCGATTTATTCGGAATCGCTTACAAGCAGAGGGGCTGTCCAATAAGTCCCTAAAATAAAAAAGTTGGGCAGAAAAACATACTGTTTTTCGTCCAACTTTTTTGCTCATCTGTTTTTGTAGAAAAGTAGCGATGCGGATGCCTGCCACTTTCAGTAGA